>NZ_JBIZVZ010000004.1:0-404729 GCF_044769785.1 Microbacterium sp. GXS0129
GAACCCAGAAGCTAAGCCTCTCAGCGCCGATGGTACTGCAGGGGGGACCCTGTGGGAGAGTAGGACACCGCCGGACTCCTTTTAACACGAAAGCCCTGACCACCGCTGGTCAGGGCTTTCGTCATTCCCCCAACACCACACACCCGTTTCGGAGATCGTCGTCGAACGCTTGTTCGCGCCTCTCGGAGTCGGGTTTCTTGTTTTCTGCTGACCCGGAAGCGGCACCCGGCCACGTATGTACGACCCACGCCAACGTTAGGGTCCTTTCATTTTCAGCGACCCCTATTTTCAGGCACAGGGTTCCAGCGGTATTTGTTGTTTCTGCGCGCCTGATCGGCGCGCCACACCCGTGCCGCCGTGAGACCTTCGCGGCGGTGCCTGAAGGGAGAAGCAATGTCTGAACAGACGGCTCGCACACGACGACGTGTCGCGGCAACGGCGTCGACGTTCGCTCTGACTGTCGCCGGGATGGCGGCGTTCGGAGCGGTGCCGGCTCACCCGGCACAGGGGGATAGCCCGGCGCCCGCGTCGAATGCCACCGGCTCTGCAGCGGTCACCGGCTCCGGTTTCGATGACCACTACATCAACTACGTCGAGCCCCGCGTGGAAGGTGCCTTCGACACGTCGGATGACCACGTCGTCGCCGACCAGAAGGGTAACGTCCGCGGTGCCGTGAGCGCCTCTGCGATCGAACGGGCGAAGGAGAACGACCAGAAGCACGCGCAGGGCAATCCGGTGGCCGCGCGCCAGCTGGCGGCGACCGAGGCCCAGGCGGTGAAGACCGGCAAGAGCCCCAAGAACCTGAAGCAGTCGAAGACGACGCAGCAGGCCAAACTGCTCACGATCCTGGTGGAGTTCGACGGAACGGAGGACTTCTCCGATCTGCAGGTGCCCACGAGCTTCGGCGCGACGGACTGCAAGGCCGGCGACGTGCAGGGTCCCACCCTCCACAACGGCATCCCGAACCCGGCGGATGCGTCGCACCCCGACAACAACACCATGTGGGTGCCGGACTTTTCGAGCGAGCACTTCAACAAGATGCTCTTCTCCAGCACCGGGATCACGGATCGTGTCCGCACCGACCTCACCGGGCCCGACGGCAAGCCGGGGTTCGACATCTCCGGCTACACGATGAAGAACATGTACGAGGAGATGTCGCGCGGCGCGTACACCCTGACGGGTGAGGCCACGGCCTGGGTGAAGGTGCCGCACTCCGAGGGCTACTACGGCGCCACGGTGTGCCACCTGAACCCGGAGACGGGCGCGTATGAGGCCGGCCCCATGCAGGACATGCAGGGTCACCCCGACAACCCACTGGGACCGGGCCAGCTGCCGATCGACGCCGTGGCCGCGCTGGCCGAGCAGAGCCCGGACTTCCCGTGGGCCGACTACGACATCGAGGACCAGGGCGACGTCGATGGTGACGGCAACGTGAACGAACCCGACGGCATCATCGACCACGTCGTGCTCGTTCACGCGGGTGAGGACAAATCCGGTGGTGGTGGCGCCGAGGGCACCTACGCCATCTGGGCGCACTCGTCCGATGTCGCCGGTGGCGCGCCGATTCCCGGCACCGACCTGAAGATCCAGAACTACATCGTTCAGCCGGAGAACTCCGGTGTGGGCGTGTTCGCCCACGAGTACGGTCACGACCTCGGTCTGCCGGACCTGTACGACACGTCGAACGCTGGCAACTCGGACATCGACTTCTGGGATCTCATGAGCTCGGGTTCCCACTCCGGCCCGATCTTCCAGTCGATGCCGACCCACATGGGCATCTGGGACAAGTGGGTGCTCGGCTGGGTAGACCTTGAGGAGGTCAACCCGGGTGATGGCACCAAGACCATCAAGGTCGGCCAGACATCGCGCCCCGCCAAGGGGACGAAGGATGGCATCAAGGTGAACCTGCCGGACAAGCAGATCGTCCTCGCCGAGCCGCACAGCGGTTCCGAGATGTGGTACTCCAACGCCGACCAGGCGTGGGCTGACGCGACGCTCACCCGCGCGATTGACAGTGTTCCCGCCGGAGCCACGTTCTCGATGTGGAACAACTTCATCATCGAGGAGGACTGGGACTACGGCTTCGTGGAAGTCTCCACCGATGGCGGTAACACCTGGGCGGAGCAGAAGGTCTATGACGACGCGGGAAACCTCGTCTCCACCGACGACGGATACTCGGACCCGAACGGCCGGATGGCTGACTTCGGAGGTAAGAAGTACGGCCTCACGGGCACGACCGACGGCTGGCGTCACGACAACATCGACCTGTCGGCTTTCGCCGGGCAGAACATCCAGGTCCGTCTGCGCTACGCGACCGATGCTGCGTACATGGATCGCGGATGGTTCTCCGACGACTTCTCGCTGACTGCTGGCGGAACCACCCTGTGGGGCGACGACGTGGAGTCGGGTGACAACGGCTGGACTGCCGCTGACGGTACGTTCACCGACACCACCGGTGCCGGATGGACGCGTGACAGCGGAACCCAGATCAAGGCGCAGTACTACCTGGTGGAGTGGCGCAACCTCGACGGTTTCGACGAGGGCCTGAAGTACGGATACACCACCGTGTACAGCGATGACGCGTGGAAGGTGGAGAAGGTCGCCTACAACGCCCCCGGTGCGCTGGTCTGGTACCGCGACACCACTTACGGCAGCTCCAACCAGGTCACGGCGAACCTCACCGCGCTGCCGAGCTACGGTGCGAAGGGTGGTCTGCTCCTCGTGGACAGCCACTTCGATCCGCTGCGGCGCACGGGAGCTGAGGCTGCGCTCGACCCGTCCCTGCTGAAGAACATCTCCAGCCGCGCCCAGTCGTCGAACGCCGCGTTCGGTCTGCAGGCCACGTACCCGCTGCGTGACTGCCTGGTGGATGCCGACTACAACGAGGCGTGCACCGACTTCGGTCCGTTGCCGGCGGTGAGCACCTTCACCGACGACAAAGGCTGGGTGGCTGGTCTTGAGCTTCGCGACGGCCAGCTCTACAACCGCATGCGTGACGCGTCGGTTGTCGTCCCGTCCGTGGGCGATGCGCCGTACACCACCCGTGTGGTGAACCCCGATGGCACTCCGGCCACAGGCGTCTACGGGCTCGACCTCGGCTTCACCACTCTCGGTACTGGCAACCCCGCTGACGCGGGCGTCGGCTTCGGAACGGTGATCTCCGTGAAGAAGTCCATGCAGAACAACACGGCAGCGCTGATCTCGGTCACCGCTCCGCGCGAGTGATCTGATTCACTACGAAGCGCCGGTCCTCCTCCGAGGGCCGGCGCTTCGTCGTTGTGCGCAGCGTGTGGTGCCCTGCGGGGGAAGGGGGGGGCTTCACCGTTGCCGTCGCCGACCCTGACCATGAGGTGAGCGGACACAGGGTGTGCCGCGTGGGTCGGGCCGCCGGGCCTTCGTTGTGCTGCCGGGCTTTCGGTGTGTGCTTGCCGGTGGCCTACGTTCGCTGGTGGGATCAGGCGTCGGCGGTTTCACCGTCGCCATTGCCGACTCTGACCGTGGGGCGAGCGGACACGGCGGTGTGCCGCGTGAGTCGGGTTGCCGGTGCTTCACCGTCTGGTGAGCCGCGTTCGGAGGGGTGCACTGCCTTCGTTGTGCTGCCGAGCTTTCAGTGTGGGCTGCCGGCGACCTACGTTTGCTGGTGCAACCAGGTTTGGGCGCTTTCGCTGGGCAACGACTGCTATCCAACTTCGCGGTGTGGCGCGACCGCTGTCTCATGTTCACGGTGTTGCGGCGCGCCCGGCGACCTTCATCGAGTGGTGATCTGTGGTCAAGCCCAGGGCAGGTCGAGTGGTCTCAGAATGTGCTGTGCCTGGGACACCGCCAAGCAGATTCTGCGACCACCTTCGTGAGTGCTCTCAGGCTCTGTTCCTCGGCTGCGCTCCGGCAGCACTAATTGAGACCGGTATGACGGAAAGGAGGAAATGACGTGGTCCGCCACCGGGCGACGACGGCCCGGCGACCGGTGGCGAGAGCTGACGACGGTATGTCAGCAGCCGGGTGCGGGGGTGGTGGTGCAGGTGGTGCGTACGGGCGCGGTGTGTGCGGCGAGGATGCGTATGGTCGGTCCGGGTGTGGTGATGGTGATGGTGCCGCGGACCGGGCGGGGGATGCCGTCGGGAAAGGTGATGGTGGCGGTGTAGGAAGTGGTCACGGTGGTGGGGTACTGGCCGCGTGCCGCGTAGGTGTGGGAGACGGTGGCGGGGTTGTCTGCAGTGTGGGTGGGCGCGGTGTTGTCGCCGTGGTCGAGGCTGTAGCCGGTGGGAGTGAATGTGACGGTGACGGGGTGGGTGAGGACGGTGCCGGTGAGGGAGTGCGTGGTGGTTGTGAGGGTGATGGGAAGGGGTGTGTTGATGAGGGCCATGGCTTCATTGGGCACCGTGGCTGTGGGGTCGTGTGGGGTGAAGCTGATGAGGTCGGTGTTGTAGATGGTGTCGGGGTAGGTGGGTTGTGTGGGCGTGGGTGTGGGTTCTGTGGGTGCGGGTGTGGTGCAGCCGAGGGGCGTGAGGTTGTCCCAGCAGAGATCTCCAGGTCCGGGCGGCGCCGGTACGGGGTTCGGAGTGGTGTCATCACCCCCACTGTCACCGTCGTCGGAGCCCGTGCCCTCACCTGGCTCCGAACTGGTCGGCATCTCGTCTGATGGGCCAGGGACCGGCTCCCAGCCTCCGCCCGCGATGTCAACGCCACCACCGTCGTTCGTGATGTCGCAGTTGGCGAGATAGCCGCAGCTCTCCGACTCACTCGCAGTTGAAGCAAGGCTGATTGTCTGTCCCAACACGGCGCTGACGAGGATGAACGCGGCTGTGCTCCTCAGCACGGTGTGGATCCTTCTCGTCGAACCAGATCGGAAACGCGCCACTGCCCGTCCGGATCGTGAACAACGACAGCGGTGCGCTCGCGCACTGGCGAACTAGACGTACGAACCTGCTCTGTTCCCGAGGCGTCGAAGAAGCGGAGATTCGAGACATCCACACAAACAAACAAGCTGACCTGCTGATCTCGGTGATCCGGGCTGATGCCTACGACGGAAAACTGAACAGCGCCTTCCGTTCGCCAGCCGGCCTCGAACAACTCCGAGTAGGTGCGCCGATCCGCTTGGTTTTGATTGCCGGTGCTCAGGGAGTAGAACGCTTCGAGCGATGAAGCATCCGTCCAATCGATGTGGTTGCTCGCATCCGTGTAGTTCGAGAGTGCCGCGACCGCCGCCTCCACGTCGGCGTCGGACGCGGGGGCTGGGGTGGCGGGGTGGTAGATCGGAGTGGCTGCGGGACGTGTCGGTGCGGTGGATGATTCCGCCGTGCACCCCGTGAGCGCCGCGAGGCTCACCAGCATCGCGACACCGACTGCGGCGGGGGACGCCGTGGGACCGAACCGGGGGCGGGGTCGTGTCAGCATCCCCCGAAGCTAGACGCAACGGCGGAGGCCGCGACGAGCCTGTCCACAGCTCGGGTACGGGGGAGGAACGGCCGGCCCCTACACCGCGACGCGGCGGAACGGAGTGACGTAGGACTTCATCTCGGCGGACTTGGTGACCGACCACATCACGTCGACGTGGGGCTCGAGACCGGTGACCTTGTCGAGCGGGGCGGCGATGATGAGCTGGAACCCGAGGTCGCGCCACGCAGTGACGGCACGGCCGGCGAATTCGGAGTCCGACTTCACGAATCCCTCGTCGAGGATGACGGTGGCGAAGCGGGGTTTTGCCCGTCGTTCGTCACCGAGCTGGTAACGCAGCGCCGATCCGACGATGAAGGCCACCAGCTCCTGGGTCTCTCCGCCGGATTTGCCGGCGATGTCGGTGTACGTCGACACGACACGGCCATCGGAGGACACGCGTGACGCGGAGATCTCGATGTGCTGGCGCACGTCGAGGAGGCGGTCACGCTCCAGCGTGGATCCGTTGACACCCACGTCGATCTGCGTCATGAAGTCGCGCAGCTCGACGAACCGGCTCTCCGCCTCGGCATCGCTCCATTCCAGGGAGGCGGAGCTCAGCCGATCCAGCTGGCGACGGAAGCGCAGGAGGTAGTCCGGCGTGGAGTGACGCACTTCGATGCGCAGACGATCCTGACCTCCGGCACCGAAGGGCGTGCCGCGGAGGATGTCGTTGATCGGATCGAGGCGCTCGTCGATCGCGTCGAGCGCACGCTGGTACTGGTCGCTCAGCAGCTTCAGGTCATCGCCCGACCACTTCTGGAAGCTGCGGCGGAACGCCTCCAGACGCTGCGGCAGACCGTTGCGCACGATCTCGTCGAGAATCGCCTCGTACTCGTCGAACGCCTCGATGCCGGAGCCGCGATTCAAGTCGGGCCAGCGGGAGTCGAACATCTCGAAACTGCGGATCAGGGCCTGCTCGGCGCGGGCCGCGGCCTGTTCCGCAGCGGCCAGATCGGTGGAGACCGCCTCGCGGACGAGCGCGATCACCCGTGGCAGGTCGGCACGGGTGAAGTCGCCGCCCAAGCGCACGGATTCCGCCGCCAGCGAGGCACGGTCCGCCTCGTCCAGCGTCGCCGACTCGCGCCGTTCGATGGCATCGAGCAGGGTTGCCACGTCGTCTTTGCGATCGACCACGCGTCCCCATTCGGCATCGAGCTCGATCGCCGCCTTGCCGGCGATCACCGACACCGCCCGCTGATCCTCGCGTTCCGTCACGAGCTCCGCGCGTCGTGCCTGCAACTGCTGCAATGCGTCGGAGTCGGTCGTCAGCGCCTCGTACTGTTCCCGCAGGCCTGCCACCTGCTCCGCCGCCGTGGCAGCGTCGATGTCGTCCCAGGCGGTGGACAGCACGATGCCGAAGGCGGCCGAACGGCGGTTGTGCGCGTCCAGGCGCTCATCGCACTCCTGCAGCTGCGCGGCCAGTGCGGTACGTTCGCCGTCGAGCGCGACGGCCTCCTCGGCGATCTCGGACATCCGCATCTCGCCGGAGAATCCCAGGACGTCGCGCTGGCGCAGTGCACGGCCGTGCGCGCCGCGGGAGCCCCGCCGGGTCTGGCCGTTGATCGTGACCGTCGGCTCATCGGCCTCGAGGTCCGCTGCGTCCTGCACGCACAGGTGATCGATCGCATCGCTGGCGACGTGCTCGGCCAGCCACCCGGTGAACGGCCCGTCCTGGAACACCAGACGACCGGAGATGTAGCGGGTGTCGGCGGGGCGGCGGAAGGGGACGTCGACGGGGACGGCCTGGTTCTGCAGGCGCAGCCCGAGTTCCCCGGCCTGACCTGCCACGAAGGTATCCATCACGCGACGGATCTGGGGCGCGCGACGTTCGTCGATCAGCATGGTGAGACCGACGCCGCGCAGCGTGTCCTCGGCGGCACGACGCCACTCGGCGAACTCGGGGGCGATGTCCATCAGCTCGGCGGCGAACGGAAGATCGCGCGGGTCCACCCCGGCGGCTGCGGCGATCCGGCGGCGGGCTTCGTCGTGCTCCACGGGCACTCGGCCTGCGCGCGCTCCGAGCGACGCGCGCTCCTCCTTCAGCGCCTGCAGCCGCGCATCGACCCGGCCCCGGGCGGCGACCACGCGATCGCGCTCGGCCTGCAGTGCCATGAACGCGTCGGAGGACGACCCGGCGTGCGCCTGCGCGACCGCGCGCAGCTCGGCGAAGGAATCGGCATCGAGCGCGTCGATGGCCAGAGCCTGCACCTTGTCGAGGAACTCGGATCTCTTGAGCTGCTTGCGCGCGAGCTCGGCGCGAGCTTGCTCCAGCTGCGATTCCAGCACCTGCATCGCGTTGCCGCCGTTGTCACGGATCTCCTGATCGATGACTTCGAGCTGTGCGTTGAGGGCGGAGATCCGCGCATCCGCAGCGGCCTTCTCGGCCTGTGCGCGCTCCTTCTCGATACGGGTGCGGCTCTCATCACGATCCAGCAGATCGCGCTCGGTCAGCAGGCTCCAGAGCCCGAACGCCGATTCGTGCGCGTTGACGCCGAGCCGGTCCAGCCGCTCCGTGCGCGCCAGCGCGTCGCGTCGTTCGTTGTACAGATCGCGGATGGGGGAGAGCACCCGCTGCTTCTCCTCCGCGATGCGGATGTCCTCGTAGGTCTGGTTCAGCGCCCGGAACTGCTCGAGGGCCCGATCCGCTGCGCCGAACGTGGCCGGACGCTCCAGCACCAGTTCTTTGAACAGGCGGTCCACCGTGCGCACCTGGTGGCCGGCCTGCACGCGTGCGAGGAGGCGAAGCGCGTTGTCTCCGCTGTCCACTCCGCCGATGCCGAGCCGCGTGGTCACGTACTCGAGGAACTTGCCCGGGGTCTCGTGCGTCTCGATGCTCGGCAGCGTCTCGCGCATGCGGCGCACGTCGAAGCGGGTCTCGGCATACCGGTCGAGCTCGGACAGGTCGACGTCTGCGGCGACGGTGAACATCCGCATGCGGACGTCGGCCGCGTTCGTCGCTCCGGCCGGGGCGATGAAGGTGCGCATCACCGTGAGCACGCGATCCGAGTCGTCGGTGAAGGTGGCCGCGATCGCGCCCCAGATGGGGGCGTCGCCGCCGCGGAGCACCGTGTCGGTGATCTCGTCGCCCTGCCGCGTGGAGTCGATCTTCCCGCGCAGATAGCTGAGCACGTTGCGCTGGGTGGCGCTTCGCGCGCGGCCCGTCGTGGCGTCGTTCGATGCGCCGTTGAAGGGCACGTTCGTCGGCATCATCAGGGCGAGGTATGCGTCGAGGATGGTGCTCTTGCCGGTGCCGGAGCCGCCGGAGATGAGAGTGGCGTCGTGGCCGAAGTCGATGCTGTGATGCCCGTGGAAGCCGCCCCAGTTCACCAGCTGCATCGTGGTGAGACGCCACTGTGCGGTGGCGTCGTCGAAACCCTCGAAGAGTGCGGGGATGCTCACTCGGCCTCCTCCTCGGTGTATGTGTCAGCTTCGGGCGCGGCGTCCCTGCCGGTGCCGGTGTCTGCGCTGGTGCTGGTGTCTGCGCTGGTGCTGGTGTCCGTGCCGGTGCTGGTGTCACCCGCAGCAAAGCCGCGATGGTCGTTGTCGTGGGCGGCACCCGGCCGGTTCTCTTCGCGGAACCAGGCCAGCAGCGCCGGCAGTTTCTGCGCCGGGAGCACGGACTCGATCACGGCCGTGATGAGGTACCGGTCCGGATCCGTGGTGCGGGCCAGGGCGCCGAGTCTCACGGCGGACTCGATCGCCTTCTGTGCGCGATTGCGGTCTCCGGCTTTGTCTCCGGCATCCTGGGGTCGGTACAGCGCGATCTGCTCGAGCAGTTCCTCGGCGCTCACCGACACGTGCTCCACGCCGTTCGCGCGCTCGGTGAGCTGGCGCTGACGCAGATGCAGCAGCAGCACCGTCTCCTCGCGCGTGTAAGTGGCCTCATGCAGCAGCGGCGGGACCGGCGAATCGGTCTCGGAGCGAATCTGGAACTTGAAGGCCACCCCGTTCGGATCGATGCGGAGGTCCAGAAAGAGGTCGTTGAGGCGTGACCGGATGAGCGCCTCGTCCTCACGCAGCACGGCCCAAGCCTCGGGATCGGCGGTCGCGGTGATCGTGGGCTTCTTCAGGATGCGCACCAGAGCTCGCCGCTGGGCGAGGGTGAGCATGCCGGAGTCGCCGTCCCAGAGCGCGGAGCGACCGGACAGGGCGGCGTCCTCCAGCGAGTCCGTTCCCTCGAAGGCAGCGGTATCAGCACTATCGCCGACGGTGCGATTGGCGTTGGCGTCGGCGTCGTAGGTTGCGGCGTCGTCGCGGGTGTCGTCGTTGTGCGGGTTCGCATCGTCGGACGCGACGCCGATGGCTGGTGCCTCGTGAGCTGCGGCGTCGTCGGTCTTGCGTTCGCGGGGTGCCTCATGGGCCGGTGCGTCTTCGTCCGTCCACATGTCCACGCGGATGTCGTCGTCGTGCGGGTTCGCATCGTCGGAGACCGCGTCGCTGGCCGGCTCCTCCTGAGCTGCGGCGTCGTCGGTCTCGCGTTCGCGGGGTGCCTCATCGGCCGGTGCGTCTTCGTCCGTCCACATGTCCACGCGGGTGTCGTCGCTCATGCGTCCTCCTCTGCGTGCAGGGTCTCCGCGTCCGCCGTGATGCGGGGGATCGCGAAGGTCTGGGGTGTTCCGTCGGGACGGTGCGTGCGCACGGTCTCGGTGTCTTCGTCGCGGTTGAGGTCGGCCGTCATCTGCATCAGCCCGAACAGCTCCACCGGCCGGCTGAGCTCAGCGGGCAGCGTGTTGAACGCCTCGGCGATGGTGGCAGCCCCCTCGGCGAGTCCCGCGGTCAGCGCAGCGCGCACCTCCGCGGTGAGGGGACCGCCCTGGAGCCGGACATCGGCGAGGTCGGGGCCTTCGGGGATCTCACCGGAAGCGGGGTCAAGCCGCGCGACGGGACGATCGTTCGCGGGGGAGTGGAAGTTCTCCTTGACGTGATCGACGTCGATGCGCCCGGGCTGCTCCCACAGCGCGGGAACCGTGTCGCGCACGCGGGCGGTGTCCATCCACACTGAGAGCTCGTCGTGAAGGGCCGCCAGCAGGCGGGTCACCTCGCGGTCCTGGGCCGAATCGTGACTGGTGATGTGCTCGCCCAGCACGCGGTGCAGCCGTGTGCGCGTGTGCTGGACATCCCGTAGCCCGCGCCGCAGCACGTCGGTGGAGCGGCGGAACATTCGCGCGTCCTCGGCGCGGATCTCTCCGGCGAAGGGGTGGTCGAGGATGGTGGCGAGGTCGTCCTGGAACGCACGCAGTAGCTCACGATCGTTGAGGATCGCGAGGGCTCCCTCGAAGGCTCGCCCTTCCTCGGTCTCCTGCGAGAGCTGCGCGCTTCGGCTGAGGTACTCCTCCAGCACCTCGCCCTTCGGGCGGTCCTCGGCGCGGAACTGCTTGATCAGGTCGCGCCGCATGGCGTCCAGGGACTCCTCGACGCGCCGGAAATCGCGAGGCAGCTGACTGAGCAGGTCACGCATGTTGAGGTAGCCCTCGAGCATGCGGCCATCTCCGGCGCGATGCAGTTCGCCCCCGGCCTGGAGACGGTTGCGTTCAGCGGTGAGGGCGGCGATCTCCTTGTCGAGGGCGGTGATGCGGGCGTCACGATCGGGATTGGCTTCACCGGCGAGGCGGCGCACTCCGTCGACGATCATCGTCAGTCGCGATTCGCTGAGCAACGCGCGATCAGCCGTCAGACTCTCCACGACGCGCTGCGCTCCCAGTGCGGCGGACGTCAGCTCGTACGCCTCGTCGTTGTCATCGTCGTGAACCCGGTTGATCCAGCGTGCGTTCATCCAGGCGGTGCACAGCGAGCGGCCGTCGCCCTGCGGAACGTCGTAGCCTCCTTCGCGTGCTTCGGCGAGGAAAGCGTCCACCCGCACGTGCACGCGGTCGGCCTTCACCGACTTCGCCGACTGATCGAAGACCTCGCGAAAGACCGTGAGGACGAAGGGAGCGCGCTTCGTGCGCAACAGCCGGAGGGTGGGACTGTGCGTCGCCGCCGAGATGCGCGCGAGTTCAGCGGTGACGTCGCTCATCGCTGCTTCCCCTCGGCCGAAACCGCGCGGCACCGGGTGCACCGCACGGCCTTCCAGGATACCGCGGGCGGGTGGGCGCCCCCGCGTTGTTCCGCGGCCGTCGGGAAGTCGTCTCGCTGCTCAGAACCCGCGGGCAGCGCGCTTGCGCTCCGCGAGGGAGGCGTCGCCCCACGCAGGGAGTGACGGTCCTGGTCGTCTATCCCGTTCAGGAACCGGGGCGACGGCGGAAGAGACGCACGAGGAGGCGGAAGGCCAGAGCGGTGCCGGCCGTTCCGACAACGGCGCCGACGAGGGGGAGCAGGCCGATTCCGGGTCCGATCTGCGGTCCGTCAGCCACGGTGAACAGGCCGGCGCCGACCCCGATGAGCACGGCGGCCAGGACGCCGGACACAGCATCCGTGACCAGCGCGCTCGCGAAGCGACGGTCATCCGCGTCGGCGAACGCGCGGGTGCGCACCACGAGACGGCCGCTCGCGAGGTCGTCGGATACGCGTTCGATGCGCTCGGGAAGCCGGCGGGCGATCGAGAGCGCAAGCGCCGCTTCGATGGCGGCGTGCTGCGCGAGCTGAATCGGCTCCAGGGAACGGTGGATGAGGGTGGGGAGGATGCCGCGCATCGCGGCGATCTCGTCGAAGCCGGGAACGAGCGCGCGCAGGGTGCCCTGCAGAGATGCGAGCGTTCGGAATGCGCCGGCCACGTCACCCGGCACCGCGATCCCGTGGCGGGAGAGGAACCGAACCAGGTCCGCGACGAGCGCGGTGAAGTCGGGGGAGCCCGCCAGATGCAGGGTCATGAGCCGGCCGAGCTCTCGTCGCATCGCGTCAGTCGAGCCGCGCTGCCGGCGGTCACCGAGATCGAATGCGAGCGTGAGGGCCGTCGCTGCGGCGAGATCGTCGCCGGTGAGCAGGGCCAGCAGCAGGAGCGAGAGCTGCCGCCGCGTTTCGGGGTCGATGACGCCGATGGCGCCGAAATCGAGCATGCCGATGCGGCCGTCCTCCCGGAGCAGCAGGTTGCCCGGATGCAGGTCGGCATGGAACACCCCGTCCACGAAGATGCTCGTCGCCACGCGCGAAAGCAGGGCATCGGCGAGTTCCGCACGTCTCTCAGCGGTCAGCGTGGCAGCGGCATCCGCGAGCTTCACGCCGTGGAACCGCTCCATCACCAGAACGTTCTCGCGGGTGAGGTCGGTGATGACCTCGGGCGCGGTGATCAGCGGGTCACCGACGAGCCCCGCGCTGCAGGCGCGCGCGTTGCGGGCTTCCGAACGGTAGTCGAGCTCGCCGAGGAGCGAGCGGCCGAGGCCCTCTGCCAGCGCGACAGCGCCGAGGTCGCGCGCCCACCCGAATCGCTGCTCGGCGCTGACCGCGAAGCGGCGCAGGATCGAGGTGTCCACGCTCACCTGCTGCACGGCGCCGGGTCGGCGGACCTTGACCACCACCTCCGTGCCGTTCGGCATCCGTCCGGCGTGCACCTGGGCCAGCGATGCGGCCGCGAACGGCGTACGGTCCAGTTCGGCCAGCAGCGCGTCCGGCGACCGGCCCCAGGCTCGTGTCAGCTCGGCCTCGACGATGTCGGCCGGGAGCGCGGGGGCGTCGGACTGCAGCGTGGTGAGACTCGCGGCAAGCGCCGGAGACACCAGCTCCGGCCGCGTGGAGAGCACTTGCCCGATCTTCACGAAAGTCGGCCCCGCATCGCTCAGCGTGCGCGTGATGGCGGCTGCGAACTCGGGGGAGTCCGGGCCGCCGCGCGCTGAACGCCAGAGCCGGCTGGCCGCGGTGACCCGCAGCAACGACACATAGCGAACCGAGCGACGCGCACCGCCCGCGAGGGAGCGGGCGATGTCTGCGAACGTGCCGTAGCGCCCCGTGGGCAGCACCGCTTCGCCCATCACCAGGACGCCCAGGGCGGCGACGCCTACTCCCAGGATCACCAGGAGCATGATGAACAGCCACCACAGCACGGACTGCGTGCTGGGTGTCGTGCCCGCCGTGATGCCGAGCTGCACCGCCACCGGCCCCGCGATCTCCGCGACCACGACCATCGCGATCAGTGCCAGGACGAAGCTGCGCCATCGCGCGGGCTGGCCGTCCAGAGCGCGTCGCAGGAGCGCGCCGATGACCGCTGCGATCGCGATGCTCACGACGATCGCGATGAGGTTGCCGAACAGATACTGCATGGAATCCGCCTCGCTGTGGTCGCTTCAGGATCGCACGTCGGCAGCTGGGTGTGGACGGAATGCGGGTGTCTGGGGGAGTATCCGCCTCGCTGTGGTGGCGTCGGGATCGCGCGTTGGCAGCTGGGTGTGGACGGAATGCGGGTGTCTGGGGGAGTATCCGCCTGGCTGTGGCGTCGGGTCGTATGTCGGCAGCTGGCGTGGACGGAATGTGTGGGGGAGTGTCCGCCTCGCTGTGGTGGCGTCGGGATCGTATGTCGGCAGCTGGGTGTGGACGGAATGCGGGTGTCTGGGGGAGTATCCGCCTGGCTGTGGTGGCGTCGGGATCGTATGTCGGCAGCCGGGGTGTGAGCCGAATGCCTGTATCGGCGAGAACCTGCCCCGCACGGATGCGACCGTGATTGGAGCCAGCGGCGCGCAGGCAGGAGAGAATGAATGTATGCGCGTACATGACTCTCGGGAACTCCCCGCTCCGTCCCCGGCCGTCCCGCCGCTTCTGCGCGCGGCCGGCATGTTGTGGGTGCTTGCGCCCCTCTGGTACCTGTTGTGCGAGGCCGTCGCGGCAGCCGCCTTCCCCCGGGTACGACTACGCGCGCTTCTACATCAGCGACCTCGGGGTCCCCGAGCATGCCGAATTCCAGGGCAGGATGCTGGAGTCCTCGCTCCCCGCGGTGATGAACGCGGGATTCATCGGCACCGGTCTGTTCTTCCTGCTGGGCGCGATCCTCGTCATCTCGTGGCTCGGGCTCCGCGGTCCGGGCATAGCGTTCCTCATCCTCGCCGCCGTGCACACCGCGGGCATCGTCTTCGTCGGCCTCGTCCCGGGCTCGCCCACGAATGCCCGGCTCGGTTGGATCACGATCCACGCGCTGGGGGCGGTGGCGGCGATCGGCGCGGGTAACGCGGCCGCCATCGTCTCCCGTTGGGCCCTCGCGCCTGCGGGGTTGTCGCGGCGCACGCTGTGGGTGGGACCGGTCCTCGGCTTCGCCGGCTTCGTCAGTGCCGTGCTCCTCTCGCTGCACGCCGGGCTTCCGGACGGGGTGTGGGAGCGCGGTGCGGTGTATGCGTTCCTCCTCTGGCAGTTGCTGGCGGGTCTCATGCTCCTGCGGGCAGCGTCGTCCCCAGCCCCTCGGTGAGCCGGGACGACCTCGGAGTTCTCGCCGTCCGAGAGTGCGGATGCTCTCGTCACAGGTTTTCAGCTGAGCCGAGCCGGCGCCGTCGCGCTCGTCGTGCCAGGGGCGGACGATCTCGTCCCGGCCCCGCCAGCGCAGTGCGGCGCCGGCCTGGTCGCCATGTACGAGGATGAAGGGATGCGGGCGTTCGACATCTCCACGATCGGTGCGGGCCTCGCGTTCGCCGATGCTGTGTCTGACGTGTCCGCCGCCCTCGACGGTTCGCGAACGGTGGTGGTCTCGGCCGCGCCGGGAACCGGCAAGACCACGCTCGTCCCGCCGCTCGTGGCGAACCGTGTGGCCGGACGCGTCATCGTGACGCAGCCGCGTCGGGTGGCCGCACGATCCGCGGCCCGACGGCTGGCCTCCCTGGACGGGAGCGGGCTGGGTGACCGCGTCGGCTTCAGCGTTCGCGGGCAGCGCCAGGTCGGCGCCGCGACGCGGATCGAGATGGTGACGCCGGGGCTGCTGCTGCGGCGGCTGCTCGCTGACCCTGAGCTGGACGGCGTGGACGCCGTCGTCCTCGATGAAGTTCATGAGCGGGCCCTTGACACAGATCTGCTGATCGGTCTGCTCGGAGAGGTGCGTGAGCTCCGCGACGATCTTGTCCTCGTCGCGATGTCCGCGACCCTCGACGCGGACCGCTTCGCCGCGCTTCTGGGCGGCGACCATCCCGCACCGGTGGTCTCTCATACCGCAGTGGCGTACCCGTTGGAGGAGCGCTGGGCGCCGGCGCGACACGATCGACTCGATCAGCGTGGTGTCACCCCGGACTTCCTCGATCATGTGGCGGCCACCGTCGTCGCCGAACACGCCCGCGTGCTCGCGCGCGATCCGTCGGCCGATGCACTGGTGTTCGCACCGGGGGCGCGCGAGGTGGGTGTGATCGCTCGCGGAGCCGCGGCGCTCGCCCCGGGAACCGAGGTGCTTCAGCTTCATGCCCAGGTGAGTGCCTCCGAACAGGATCGGGTGGTGGCAGGGCGTGTGGCGGGCGAGCGTCCGCGCATCATCGTGGCGACCTCGATCGCGGAGTCATCGCTCACGGTCCCGGGCGTGAGCGTGGTGGTGGACACCTGTCTCTCGCGTGTCCCCCGGCGCGATGCCGCCCGTGGGATGACCGGATTGGTCACCGTTCCCACCTCGCGGGCGGCCGCGGTGCAGCGCGCCGGCCGTGCCGCACGTCTCGGCCCGGGCACGGTGATTCGTTGCGTGGACGAGCGCACATACGCGGCGGCGCCCGCCTTCCCCACGCCGGAGATCCTGACCAGCGATCTCACCGAAGCGTGCCTGCTGCTGGCGTGCTGGGGATCACCCGGTGGTCGCGGACTGCGGCTTCCCGACGCGCTGCCCGGTGACGCCGCTGCGGATGCGCAGCGCACACTGGAGTCGCTCGGCGCGGTCGCAGCGGATGGGCGAGCAACCGACCGTGGCGAGCGTCTTGCACGCGTTCCCGCCGACCCCCGGCTCGCGCGAGCGCTCTTCGATGGCGCCGAGCTCGTCGGCGCCCCGGTCGCAGCCGACGTCATCGCTCTGGTCGCCGGGGAGATCCGCACGGACGACGCCGATCTGTCGGCCGCGCTGCGGGCGCTCCGGGACGGACGACACCCGCGGACACGGGAGTGGCAACGGGAGAGACGGCGCTTCCTCGGGCTCACGGGCGACGGCCGCGGTCAGGGCGGGAACGGACGGCTCGCGCATCCGGCCGAGGCTGACAAGAACAGCGGCCCGGTGCCGGCGGGCAGGTTGCTGTCGCCCTCTCTTGATGTGGCAGTCGGCGCCGTCGTGGCTCTCGCCTATCCCGAGCGCATCGCCCGGCGCGTCGGCGATGCGGACGGCGGTGCGGTGTTTCAGCTCGCCTCGGGAACGCGAGCCGGGCTGACGGGTTCCCTGGCCGCCGAGCCCTGGCTGGCGGTCGCCGAAGTCGGCCGCGCGCAGGGACGGGCCGCAGCGGGGACGGGAGCCGTCATCCGCTCAGCCGCCGCGATCGACGAGGAGATCGCCCTGCTCGCGGGTGCCTCGATGCTCACCGATCGCACGGAGGCCGGCTTCGCGGACGGGCGGATCGTCGTGCGGCGCGAGAAACGACTCGGTGACCTCGTCCTGTCGAGCACCCCGCAGAAGGCGCGTGCGGACGATGACACGCGTGCCGCCGTGCTGCGGGCGCTGGAGCGGGACGGACTGGCGGCGCTGGCCTGGTCGGAGGCCGCGATCTCATTCCGGAGACGGCTGGCTCTGCTGCGCCGCGAGCTCGGCTCGCCGTGGCCCGATGTGTCGGACGGAGCCCTGGCGAGTGCGGCTCGCGACTGGCTCGAGCCGGAGATCACCGCTCTTGCCGCCGGGACCCCCGCGTCGCGCGTCGATCTGTTTTCGGCCCTGCGGCGTCTGCTGCCGTGGCCGGAGGCGGCCCGGCTCGACGAACTGGTGCCCGAACGCATCGGGGTCCCGTCGGGCTCGACCGTGCGCCTGGCGTATCCGGCCCCGGATGACGCTGCCGGACAGCCGGTCGCCTCCGTCAAGCTGCAGGAGATGTTCGGCCTGGTGGACACGCCGCGCGTGGTCCAGGGGCGGGTGCCGGTGCTGTTTCATCTGCTGTCGCCCGCCGGGAGGCCCCTGGCCGTGACCGCGGATCTGGCCTCGTTCTGGGCAGGGCCCTACGCACAGGTCCGTGCGGAGATGCGGGGGCGGTATCCGAAGCATCCGTGGCCGGAGGATCCGCATACGCACGTCGCGACTGCGCGTACGAAGCGGCGTCTCGCGGGCGGCTGATGGCGTGTGCTGGCGGGGGCGGTATCCGAAGCGTCCGTGGCCGGAGGATCCCCACACGCACGTTGCGACTGCGCGTACGAAGAGGCGTCTCGCGGGCACCTGATGGCGTGTGCTGGTGGGGGCGGTATCCGAAGCGTCCGTGGCCGGAGGATCCCCACACGCACGTTGCGACTGCGCGTACGAAGAGGCGTCTCGCGGGCACCTGATGGCGTGTGCTGGTGGGGGCGGTATCCGAAGCGTCCGTGGCCGGAGGATCCCCACACGCACGTTGCGACTGCGCGTACGAAGAGGCGTCTCGCGGGCACCTGATGGCGTGTGCTGGTGGGGGCGGTATCCGAAGCATCCGTGGCCGGAGGATCCGCATACGCACGTCGCGACTGCGCGTACGAAGAGGCGTCTCGCGGGCGGCTGATGGCGTGTGCTGGGGGCGGTATCCGAAGCATCCGTGGCCGGAGGATCCGCATACGCACGTCGTGACTGCGCGTACGAAGAGGCGTCTCGAGGGCACCTGACTGGCAGCTGATGGCGTGTGCCCGTGACAGCCGTGACGGCGTGTGGGTCCTCGGGGCCGGGCCTACTGAACGGACCAGCCGCCGTCGGAGGTGAGGACGGCACCGTTGATGTTCACCCCGTCATCGCTGAGCAGGAACGTGATCGATGCGGCGAGCTGCTCGGCGGTGGCGACGGTGGGGATGGCCTGCTGGAACGGCGCGAGACGGCCGGAGCCGTACTCCGACATGTTCGGCGGCATCGGGATGCCGGTGGCGACGCCGCCCGGAGCGACCGAGTTCACGCGGATCCCCTGCGGGCCGTACATGAACGCTGCCGACTTGGTGACACCGATGATGCCGTGCTTGCTGGCGGTGTACGCGTTTCCGGAGGCATTGCCGCGCAGTCCCGCTTCGCTGGAGACGTTGAGGACGGCGCCGTGTCCGGCCGCCGCCATGATCGGCAGGACGGCGCGCATGAGCTTGAACGGTGCGGTGAGGTTGATGGCGATCACTCGATCCCACACCGCATCACTGGTCTCGCCCGCGGGGGAGAAGTCGTCGTTGATGCCGGCGATGTTGGCGAGCCCGTCGATCTTCCCGCCCGCGGCGGCGACGACGGCGTCGATGGCCTCCTGCTTGGTGAGGTCGCCCGCGACGGTGACGATGTCGGTGTCGGGGAGGTCGGACTTCAGCGCATCGAGCTTGTCGGCGGCGATGTCGGATGCGATCACCCGACCGCCCTCGCGGGCGATGCGCTCCGCCGTGGCTCGGCCGATCCCGGAGGCGGCGCCCGTGACGATCACGGTCTTGCCCGCGAAGCGACCCGGCGTGAACTGCGGACCGGATGCGGCAGCCTCCGCGGGAAGCTCTCCCCCGTTGGCCGCGCGCACCAGGTCGTCGACGACCGATTGCGGCATCGCACCCTGGCTCATCGCCACCAGCTGCTGCAGGGGAAGTGCCAGCACCGGCGTGAGCTGGGCGACATCCGTGCCGCTCTGCTCGAACAACGCGCGGATGAGGGGGCCGCCGACGGAGTCGTTCAGCCAGTCCCCGATGGTGGAGTGTGCGGTCAGTGCCATGGTGTCTCCTTGCTCGAGAGAGATAACGCAACGGTGCGTCTACTTATTCAAGGGTACGCCCACTAGTCTGGGCTGGTGCCTCGTCCTCGCAGTGAAAAAGCCCGGCAAGCTGTCCTCGCCGCGATGCGCCGCGCGCTCGCGGCCGAGGGATACGCCGCGGTGACCATCGAGGGACTGGCCCAGGAAGCGGAGGTCGCGAAGCAGACGATCTACCGCTGGTGGCCGTCGAAGGCCGCGATCCTCGGCGAGGCGCTGCTGGAAGGCGAGATCCCCGGCATGGACGTGTCCGTCGCGATCACGGACGATCTCGAGGCCGACCTGCGTGCCTGGCTCACCACCATGTACGCGCACCAGGCGGACGCCGCCAGCACGGAACTGGCCCGTGCGCTGATCGTCGTGACGGCTACGGACGCCGATCTGGGCCTGCGCCTGAACGCGCGGCTGGCGGCTCCCATTCGTGAGTGGGTCGGCCATCGGCTCGCACTCGCGGAGGAAGCCGGCCAGCTGCGACCGGGCGTCGATGCGGCCGTCGTCGCCGATCAGCTCGTCGCGCTCGCCAGTTACGCTGCGCTGCTGGGAACCCCGGTCAGCGCCGGGCGCGTGGAGGCCACCGTGCAGATGCTGTTGCACGGTATCGCGGCCTGAATCCGTCATGCATTGTGCAGGTCGGCCGCCGTCGGGCGTAGCCTGGAATGATGCCTGACAATTCCGCCCCCACGAAGCCGCGTCCGACCGACACGCGCTTCTTCGGACAGCCCCTCGCGCTGATGAACATCTTCGGCGTGGAGATGTGGGAGCGGTTCAGCTTCTACGGCATGCAGGGCATCCTGCTCATCTACCTCTACTACTCGGTGGCCGACGGCGGACTGGGCATCCCGCAGGGCGTCGCGGCCGGCATCGTGGGCGCCTACGGCGGATTCGTGTACCTCTCGACGATCGTCGGGGCGTGGCTCGCTGACCGTGTGGTCGGCGCAGAGCGCGTGCTCTTCGCGAGTGCCATCGTGATCATGGCCGGTCACATCGCCCTGGCCCTCATCCCGGGAGTCTGGGGTGTGGGCATCGGCCTCGTTCTTGTGGCGCTCGGCTCGGGCGGGCTGAAGGCCAACGCCACCAGCGTGGTCGGCACCCTCTACGCCGCGGACGACACGCGACGAGACGGCGGATTCTCGCTGTTCTACCTCGGTATCAACCTGGGCGGGTTCCTCGGTCCGCTGCTCACCGGTCTGCTGCAGAGCACCCTCGGCTTCCACTGGGGCTTCGGTCTCGCCGCGGCGGGGATGGCCGTCGGGCTCGTGCAGTACTCGTTCGGTCGCCGCGCCCTTCCCGACGCCGCCCGGCGCGTTCCCAACCCGCTTCCCCGCAGCCGCTATGGCCTCTGGCTCCTCATCGCCGCGGCGGCGATCGTGCTGATCGTGGTGCTGGTGCTGCTGGGCGTGATCCGGGCGGACAACCTGTCCCTGACCGTGATCGTCACGGTCGTGGTCGCCACGATCGCGTACTTCGCGCTGATGCTCTCCAGCCGTCGCGTGCAGCGCGAAGAGCGCTCGCGGGTCGTCGCCTTCATTCCCTTGTTCATCGCCAGCGTGGCGTTCTGGTCGTTGTACCAGCAGCAGTTCACCGTGCTCACGATCTACTCCGACCAGAAGCTGGATCGCAGCCTGTTCGGCTGGACGATGCCGGTCTCGTGGGTGCAGTCCATCAACCCGATCTTCATCATCCTGCTCTCCGGCGTCTTCGCGGTGCTGTGGACCAAGCTCGGCGCTCGTCAGCCGTCGACCCCGGTCAAGTTCGCCCTCGGCACGCTGATCATGGGTGCCGCGTTCCTGCTCTTCCTCCCGTTCGCCGGGGGCGGGGCGAACTCCACTCCGCTGCTCGCGATGATCGCGATCCTGCTCGTCTTCACGGTGGCTGAGCTGCTGCTGTCGCCGATCGGCCTGTCGGTGGCCACCAAGCTCGCCCCTGCGGCGTTCCAGACGCAGATGGTGGCGCTGTTCTTC
This sequence comes from Microbacterium sp. GXS0129, assembly GCF_044769785.1. NCBI lineage: Bacteria > Bacillati > Actinomycetota > Actinomycetes > Micrococcales > Microbacteriaceae > Microbacterium > Microbacterium sp. GXS0129. Next base: position 21,131 of record NZ_JBIZVZ010000004.1, read on the forward strand.
CTGTCGGTCTCGCTCGGCACCGCGGTGGCGGGGTGGCTGGCGCAGTTCTATGACGTGAACAACGAGACGCCGTACTTCCTCACCCTCGGTCTTATCGCGATCGTGATCGGAGCCTGCCTGGCCCTCGGCGCGAAGCCCGTGCTGAAGGCCATGCGCGGCGTGAGCTGACGCCACGAAGACGTCGGCCCGAGCGAGAACCGCGCGGGTCGACGTCTTCGGGTTCAGACCAGAGACCACCCCACGGCGTCGAGCCGGGCGCGCACGCGATCGATGTCCTCGGCGGAGGGCAGCTCGTGGAGGGATTTCGACAGTAGTACCTGAGCGTCAACCGCGGACAGCTGCTCGCCCGGGGCCGCCTGTGCGATGAGGACATCGCACACCATCTGGATCTCCATATCCGTCAGCCGCGGGCGAAGGAGTGCCAGCACGGGGATGCGATCCACCGGCGGCACCCCCTGCGGATAGCCGGCGCTGAGCCAGCGCAGCACCTGGGTGAGGATTCCCTCGTCCCGGTCCGGCTCGGGGGCCGCAGCAGCAGCGGCCTCCCGCATCGCGCCGTTGCTGAGCGGCCACCCCGCAGCGGCGAGACGCGCGGCAACGGTGCGCACGTCGTCCTCTGCCGCCTCTTCACGGGTGACGCGCGTGATGGCTTCGCGGATGTGAGACAGCCGCACCGGGTCCTGATCCGCGCGTTCCAGCGCCACGAGGACCTCCGCGAACTCCTCGTTCGACAGCGTCCGGCGCAGCAGCGCGAGGAGCGGGGTGTAGTCCTTCGGCGGAACGCCCTCCGGATAACCGGCCCGCAGCCAGCCGAGCACCTGCGACAGCAGCCCGGTACTCACTGACCGGCTCCGAAGAGGGAGATGCCGAAGTAGTGGTAGATGCTGAGGCGCGTGATCCACAGCACGGCCGCCAGCGCGACGAGCACCACGATCGTGAAGATCGCGTACCCGCTCACGAGCAGGGCGGGACGGCGGACGCCGGGCGCTTCGCCGTCCATCTCGCCGGTGCCGGCGGACTGTAGGCGCATGCCCACGGCGAACAGCGCGGGAAGGCCCGCACCGAAGACCAGGCCCAGCGCGAGCACGCGCAGTGCCGCCATACCCATCTCAGCGATGTCGATGTTCATGTCGTCCTCTCGATTCCGGCTCAGCGGGCAGGGGCAGCGTCCGGAACGACCTTGCCGTCCCAGTCGGCGTTGACGTTGTTGTGGTCGACCTTCTGGCGTCGGCTGCGCACGAACAAGGCGCTCGCGCCGGCGAGCAGCAGGGCGAACACCACGAGGGCCCCCGGGAGCCCGCCGATGCCCGCGGCGATGAAGTAGCAGACGGCGCCCACGACGGCGGCGGCCGGCATCGTGATCAGCCATGCGGTGGCCATCCGCCCGGCGACGCCCCAGCGCACGGTGGCGCCTGGCTTGCCCACGCCGGATCCGAGGATCGAGCCGGTGGCCACGTGGGTCGTGGACAGCGCCATGCCCATCGCCGACGAGGTCAGGATGATCGAGGCGGATGCGGCCTCGGCCGCCATGCCCTGCGGAGAGTCGATCTCGACGAGGCCCTTACCGAGTGTGCGGATGATGCGCCAGCCCCCCATGTAGGTGCCGAGGGCGATCGCGATGCCGCAGACGAAGATGATCCAGATCGGCAGACCCTCCGCGTGGATCTGCTCGGTGGTGAGGGTGCCGTGAGCGATGAGGGCGAGCGCAATGACGCCCATCGTCTTCTGCGCGTCACCCGTGCCGTGTGCCAGCGACACGAGTGACGCTGTGCCGATCTGGCCCCAGCGGAAACCCACGTCACGGTGCTTCGCGTGGACCCGGGCAGTGATCGCATAGATCAGCCACGTCCCGACCGCGGCGACGGCGCACGCGATGACGGGCGACAGGAACGCCGGGATGATGATCTTGCCGAGGATGCCGGCCCAGTTCACGGTGGCGGCGCCCGCGATTCCTGCTCCGATGAGTCCGCCGAACAGCGCGTGGGACGAGCTGGAGGGAAGACCCAGCAGCCAGGTCAGCAGGTTCCAGAGGATGCCGCCCACGAGACCGGCGAAGATGATGATCATCGCCGTCTCCGCCGACAACCCGGGAACCAGCGAGCCCTCGGGCGTCTGGATCGTGAGCACGTCCTTCGTGATGGTGGCGGCCACCTCCACGGACAGGAACGCGCCCACCAGATTGAGCACGGCGGACAGGGTCACGGCGACCTTCGGCTTCAGCGCGCCGGTGGCGATCGAGGTCGCCATCGCGTTCCCGGTGTCGTGGAATCCGTTGGTGAAATCGAAGCCCACGGCGGTGACGATCACGAGGATCAGGATCAGTAGTTCGGCGGTCACGTCGGCAAGTGTTCTCCTGCACCGCGAGCGCCCGCGGCGATTTTCGTGGACCGCCCTGTGAAGTTCACACGTCGTTCACCCCGATCCACGGTGATGCCTTCGGCACGGGTCTCGATGCCGCGCGGCCGTTCGTCCAGGCTCCCCGCCTAGAATCGACGGGTGTCCACCCCTGATTCCGTCGAGTCCGAGCGCGCCCCCGAATCGGGCCTTGACCCCGAAGAACTCGAGATCGCGCTGCGCGTGCTCGCGCAGACCACCGAGCTCGATCCGGAGCACCCCGACTTCATCCGCGTTCGGCGCGCCACAGCGGGGATGTTCCGCGCGCACAAGCGGGCCCGGCGTAAGGAGATCCGCGAGTCCATCGCGGAGGCCGACCGCGCCGTGGTGGCCGCGACGGCGACCGGCTCGCCTGACCGCATCGACGACGAGACCCGCGGTATCGACATCTCCACGCGCACGGCCGCACCCTCCGCCGGTGAGCTGCGCAAACCCCGCAACTGTTACATCTGCAAGCAGCCGTACACGCGGGTCGACGCCTTCTACCACCAGCTGTGCCCGGAGTGCGCTGCCTTCAACCACAGCCGTCGTGACGCACGGGCCGACCTCACGGGCAAGCGCGCGCTGCTCACGGGCGGCCGTGCAAAGATCGGCATGCACATCGCGTTGCGCCTGCTGCGCGATGGTGCTCACCTGACCATCACCACGCGCTTCCCTCGTGACGCCGTGCGGCGGTTCTCGGCGCTGGAGGACTCCGCCGACTGGCTGCACCGGCTGCGCGTGGTGGGCATCGATCTGCGAGACCCCGCCCAGGTGATGGGGCTGGCGGACTCGGTGGCGGCGCAGGGGACGCTCGACATCCTGATCAACAACGCCGCCCAGACCGTCCGCCGGTCGCCGGGCGCGTACTCGCTCCTCGCGGACGCCGAGCTGCAGCCGCTTCCGGATGGACCCCTGCCGGAGATGGAGACCTTCGGTCATACCAACGACCTGCACCCGCATGCGCTGCAGGCCTCGGTGGCCGAGCACCCGTTGCTGTCGGTGGCCTCCCTGGCAGGCACGGTGGGCGTCGGTGCACCGGCGATCACGGCGGACGAGCTCACGCGCCTCGCGATGGCGCCCGGTTCCTCCTCGCTCGCCAAGCACCACGACGGCACTGCGATTGACGCGGGCGGCCTCGTGCCCGACGTGGAGCGCGTGAACACCTGGGTGCAGAACATCGGCGACGTGGATCCGCTCGAGATGCTGGAAGTGCAGCTGTGCAACACCACGGCTCCCTTCATCCTCATCAACCGGCTCCGCCCCGCGATGGCCGCGGCCGGACGGTCGTACGTGGTGAACGTCTCGGCGATGGAGGGCCAGTTCGCCCGCCGCTACAAGGGGCCCGGCCACCCGCACACCAACATGGCGAAGGCCGCGCTGAACATGCTCACGCGGACATCGGCGGGCGAGATGTTCGAGTCGGACGGAATCCTGATGACGGCGGTGGACACCGGCTGGATCACCGACGAGCGTCCGCACTTCACGAAGGTGCGCCTCGCCGAGGAGGGCTTCCACGCTCCGCTGGACCTCGTGGACGGCGCCGCTCGCGTGTACGACCCGGTCGTGCGAGGCGTCGCGGGTGAGGATCTCTACGGCGTATTCCTGAAGGACTACAAGCCGCATCCGTGGTGATGTGAAACGGCACAGCGCCCGCCGCCTCCGGGAGACGACGGGCGCTGTGCCGTGGGGGCGACTCAGAAGTCGGCGCCCTCAGCCTGCGAGGGGTGACGGTCGTACCACGCCGGCGTGGCGGCGAAGTCGAGGGCGTCGGCGTCGAAAGTGGTGGTGCTGCGGTCCATGATGTGGCTCCTGCGTTGTGGTGTGTGTCGCGCGGGTGCCATCATCGGCACGGCCCGCGGTTGAATCCCTTCCAGGATCCCGCCGGTGGTGCACGGATGGGTGGGGTTCAGGCGGCAAAACACGACGCAGTTTACGTTCGGTGTAAAGAATCCGAGGTCTGTCCTCCGTGAGTGGCCACAAGAGCGTCGCGGGGAGCTCGGTCGAGGAAGAGAGGGGAGTTCTTTCGCCGACGCCCTTCTCGCTACGGGCGATCCACCGCACTCAGCTGCAGGACGGCAGCGCCGGCCTCATCCGACGCTGCGAGGTCGACCACCGCGGAGATCCCCCAATCGTGATCTCCCGCCGGGTCCTCGATGATCTGGCGCACGCGCCATTCGGAGGCGCCTTCCTCAAACAGGAGCATCGCGGCGCTGCGCGCGTCGGGGCCGGTGCCGATGGTGTCGTGCTCGGCGTAGTAGCCGTCGAGCGCACCCTCCCAGTCGAAGCCGGGGTCCAGTTCCGCCAGCGCGGCCATGTCCTCGCGCGCCGCCAGCTGGACGCGCCGGAACAACTCGTTGCGCACCAGGATGCGGAAAGCACGGGTGTTCGCGGTGAGCCGCTTCGGAGCCGGCGGGACGATGGGGGTGTCGTCATCCTCCGTGGTCGTCGGCGAGACGAGCTGCTCCCACTCGTCCAGCAGCGACGAGTCCACCTGGCGCACCAGTTCACCGAGCCACTCGATGATGTCCCAGAGCTCTTCGTTCTTGAGCTCATCGGGGATGGTCTGCCGGGCGGCTCGGTACGCATCGGAGAGGTAGCGCAGCACGACGCCTTCGCTGCGGGCGATCTGATAGAACGCGACGTACTCGCCGAACGACATGGCTCGCTCATACATGTCACGCACGACGGATTTGGGGTGCAGCTCGAAATCGCGCACCCAGGGCTGGGCCGACGCGAATGTCTCGAACGTTGCCGCGAGCAGCTCTTCGAGGGGCTTCGGATAGGTGATCTGCTCAAGCAGCTCCATGCGCTCCTCGTACTCGATGCCCTCGGCCTTCATCGCCGCGACCGCCTCGCCCCGGGCACGGAACTCCTGCTGATTCAGGATGGCTCGCGGATCGTCCAGCGTGGATTCGACGATGGAGATCATGTCCAGTGCATAGGTGGCCGACTCCGGATCCAGCAGGGAGAAGGCGGCGAGGGCGTAGGGGGACAGCGGCTGGTTGAGGGCGAAGTGGGGCTGCAGATCGACGGTGAGGCGGGGCTGCCCGTCCGGGCCCGCCTCCACCACCTCTGATTCGCGCAGCGTGCGGTAGATGCCGAGTGCGCGGCGGGCGAGCTCATACTGGCGGTGTCGCGGCTCGTGGTTGTCGAACACGAGCGAACGCACCGCTCCCACCACATCGCCGCCTCGGCCGATCACGTTCAGGAGCATCGCGCTGGTGATCTGCATGCTGCTGCCGAGAGTCTCCGGCTGTGAACCGATGAGCTTCTGGAACGAGGGCTCACCCCAGGAGACGAAACCCTCGGGGGCTTTCTTGCGAATGATCTTGCGCTTCTTCTTCGGGTCGTCCCCCGCCTTCTTGATCGCCGCGAGGTTCTCCGTCTCGTGCTCGGGAGCCTGCACCATCACCGTGCCTGCGGTGTCGTAGCCGGCCCGTCCCGCGCGTCCCGCGATCTGGTGGAACTCGCGCGCGTTCAGCTGGCGCATCCGGGTTCCGTCGTACTTGGTGAGCGCCGTCAGCAGCACGGTGCGGATCGGGACGTTGATTCCGACGCCGAGCGTATCGGTGCCACAGATCACCTTGAGCAATCCCCGCTGGGCGAGCTGCTCGACGAGTCGCCGGTACTTGGGCAGCATGCCCGCATGATGCACGCCGATGCCGGCGCGGAGGAACTTGCTGAGGGTCTTCCCGAAGCTCGTCGTGAAGCGGAATCCGGCGATCAGCTCGCCGATGGCGTCGCGTTCCTCGCGGCTGGCGATCTTCGCCGACAACAGAGCCTGCGCGCGTTCCATCGCGGCCGCCTGGGAGAAGTGCACGATGTAGACCGGTGCGCGGTCGGTGTGCAGCAGCTCCTCGATGGTCTCGTGGATCGGCGCCGTCTCATAGAAGAAGTGCAGGGGGACCGGGCGCTCCACACCGGTGACGACAGCGGTCTCTCTGCCGGTGCGGCGCGTGAGGTCGGCGGCGAGGTCGGTGACGTCACCGAGCGTGGCCGACAACAGGACGAACTGCGCCTGCGGCAGCTCGAGAATCGGCACCTGCCAGGCCCAGCCGCGATCGGGGTCGGCATAGAAGTGGAACTCGTCCATCACCACTTGTCCCACCGCGGCGTCCGAGCCGCCGCGCAGCGCGAGGTTGGCGAGGATCTCCGCGGTGCAGCAGATGATCGGCGCGTCGGGGTTCACCGAGGAGTCGCCCGTCACCATTCCCACGTTCTCCGCGCCGAAGACATCGACCAGTGCGAAGAACTTCTCGCTCACCAGCGCTTTGATCGGTGCGGTGTAGTAGGTGCGACGACCATCGGCCATCGCGGCGAAGTGCGCGCCGATGGCGACGAGTGACTTTCCCGTGCCGGTGGGCGTGGACAGGATGAGGTTGTTGCCGGAGACGATCTCGATGACCGCCTCGTCCTGGGCGGGGTAGAGGGAGAGGCCGGTCGACTCGGCCCAGGTGACGAAGGCTTCGTAGATCGCGTCGGGTTCGGGCGCGGCGCCGTCGATGCGGAGGGCGGAGGGATCCAGCGGCGCAGCAGTCATGATTCTTCGATTCTCCCGCATGGCCTCCGCCGATTCGCACGGGTTGCGTCGAGGGCCTCAGCTGCCCGCCTCGGCGGAGAGGGCCAGACGGCACCGTCTGTTCACCACGGCGACATCCGGTGCTCATCTGTGATGGTCAGCATCGAGGAGTGAAGATCGCCCGTCCCCTCGCCGCGCTCGGAGCAGGTGCCGTCGCTGCGGCTGCTGTGCTTCTCGGCCTGCCCGTGTCCTCCGCCCACGCCGTCGATTCGCCGACCGACGTCAAGGATTCGTCGTGCGTCGCCGGTGACGGCCGTGCGTTGTGTGCTGAGCTCGGCACGCTGCTCGACGTGCGCGTGGGCGACGTCCATCCGACGCAGCCGTCCCTCGGCTACGACGAGGTGTTCTACAAGCTCGGCCGCTATGACTCCGAGATCGGCAAGGACGCGGTCAACAAGCGCTTCGCCGACTGGTGCGAGGCGAACGGGCAGGAAGATGCGGCATCGGCGGAGCCGGATGCCACGCTGCTGGATCCCGCCACCTTCACCTGCACCGTGCCGGTCGGGTCGGAGACGGCGGCGACCATCGCACCGATGAAGACTGTCGTGATCGGCCCCGGCGGGACGCTGTACCTGACGGACGGCCACCACACCCTCACCTCGTTCCAGGAGAACGCCGGCCCGGATGTGCATGTCCGGCTGCGGGTGCTGGGGAACCTGTCGGGTCTGTCGGAAGCGGACTTCTGGCAGGCGATGCAGGACAATCGGTGGACCTGGCTGCGCGACGTGAACGGTGCACCCATCACGCCCGCACAGCTTCCTTCCACTGTCGGGCTCGCCAACTTCCAGGACGATCGTTACCGTTCGATCCTCTACTTTGCCCGCGACATCGGCTACATCGCCGACGGCGCCGTGCCGTTCCAGGAGTTCTACTGGGGCACCTGGCTGCGTACGCGCGACGACATCGACGTGGCGGGCTGGAACCAGGACGACTGGGCCGCGTCCCTCGCCCTGGTGCGTCAGATCAGCGAGGCACAGGTCGCCCTCGGCGCCGATACGGTCGTGGACCCGCAGTCGGGCTACACGGCGGGTGATCTCAGCGTGCTGGGCGCATGGAACGACGGCAAGAGTGAAACCAAGGGGGAGTGGGCCAAGCTCGCGAAGCCGTACAGCGAGACGAAGCCGGGCAAGCTCGCATACATGACGGAGTATCGCCTCGCGCACCCCGTCACACCCGAACCGACGCCTTCTCCCACCGCTTCGCCGACTCCGACGCCCACGGATTCTCCGGAGCCGACGGTCTCGCCGGAGCCGACGAGCTCCCCGGAGCCGACCAGTTCCCCGGAGCCGACCAGTTCCCCGGAGCCGACCAGTTCCCCTGAGCCGACCAGTTCCCCGGAGCCGACCAGTTCCCCTGAGCCGACGTCTTCGCCTGAGCCGACCAGCTCCCCTGAGCCGACGGTCTCGCCGGAGCCGACCAGTTCCCCGGAGCCGACCAGCTCCCCGGAGCCCACCGCGTCGCTGGAGCCCACCGCTTCGCCGGAGCCCACCGCTTCGCCGGAGCCGACCGCGGGCGAGGCCACGGTCACCGTCTCCGGTGATCTGGTCGCCGGAGGCGAGATCACCGTGTCGGGTTCCGGCTTCGCGCCGCGTGTGCCGGCGACGGTCGAACTGCACTCCGACCCGGTTGTCCTCGGTACGGTCACGACGGACAGCAGCGGATCGTTCACTCTGGGCGCCACGATTCCTCCGAGCGTTCCAGCCGGTGACCATCGCATCGTGGTGGTCGTCGACGGTGTATCGGTCGGAAGCATCCCCGTCACGGTGTCGGCAGCGCCGACCCGGTCGGTGCCGCCCCTGGCCTCTGCCACCTCGGTCCCGCCGGCAGCGGGCAACCTGCCGCGAACCGGAGCCGCGCTCGACACGCTGCCGCTGTGGATCGGCGGATGTGCGGCTGTTGCTGGCCTGGTGCTGATCGCTCGGCGTCGTTCGCACGTCTGAGTCGGTGGGGCCGGCGGTGGATGTGTGGCAGTTGCTGGCCTGGTGCTGATCGCTCGGCGTCGTTCACGCGTCTGAGTCGGTGGGGCCGGCGGCGGATGTGCGGCTGTTGCTGGCCTGGTGCTGATTGCTCGGCGTCGTTCTCACGTCTGAGTCGGTGGGGCCGGTGGCGGATGTGTGGCTGTTGCTGGCCTGGTGCTGATTGCTCGGCGTCGTTCTCACGTCTGAGTCGGTGGGGCCGGTGGCGGATGTGTGGCTGTTGCTGGCCTGGTGCTGATTGCTCGGCGTCGTTCTCACGTCTGAGTCGGTGGGGCCGGTGGCGGATGTGTGGCTGTTGCTGGCTTGGTGTTGATTGCTCGGCGTCGTTCTCACGTCTGAGTCGGTGGGGCCGGCGGCGGATGTGTGGCTGTTGCTGGCCTGGTGTTGATTGCTCGGCGTCGTTCGCACGTCTGAGCCGGTGGGGCCGGCGGTGGATGTGTGGCTGTTGCTGGCTTGGTGTTGATTGCTCGGCGTCGTTCACACGTCTACCTCGGGCCCACAAACACGACGGTGCCGTGGGGGAATCCCCCACGGCACCGTCACGTTCGTATGTGCGTTCCTGCCGGAACCCGGGTCAGGCGTCCTTGCGGCTCTTACCCGTGATCAGCGACACGACCCAGACCACGATGACGGATCCGAGGATCGATGCCAGCCACGACCACGGCGAGAAGAAGCTCGTCATCACGTTGTCGCTGTCGGTGATCATGCCGACGATCCAGCCTCCGACGACACCGCCGATCAGACCGCAGATGAGAGTGCCGATCCAGCCCATCGACTTTCCGACGATGGCCTTACCGATGGCACCGCCGATGAAACCCAGAATGATCCAAGCGATGAATCCCATGATGTCCCTTTCCCGATCTGTTGTGATCACGTTCGAAGATCAGTGAGATCTTCCGCGACGGAGTGGAGGAAGCGAGCCACAGCGTTCTGCTCGTCCTCCGTGAGCTCGGCCGCGCGCGACAAGATGGCGTTCTGCACCTCTCCCATCGTTCGCGCGACGCGTTCCGCGCCCTGCTCGGTGATGCGCAGGGCGATGGAGCGACGATCATCCGGATGTGCGTCGCGGACCATGTCACCGCGACTCACCAGCCGGTCGATCATCGTGCTCATCGCGCTGTGCTTCATGCCGAGGAGCTCGGCGAGCTCGCGCTGACGGAGGACGACGCCGCGAGGCTCTGCAAGGAGCACCGTCTGCATCGCCGCCAGCTCACCGGAAGACAGCTTGAGCGCCGTGTGCATCTGCACGCGTACGCGCCGCTCGGCTTCCAGCAATGCCAGCATTCCGCTCATCACGGCGACCTGGCCGGCGGACTGCGCGGCGGGGAGCCGCGGGTCCTCGGTGTTCGTCGTGTTGAGCATCATCCCGCTCCTTCCGTCTGAAACATCTTGGCGCGAACAGTTCGAAAAGTCAACTGTTGCCGATCCGGATGTGTTCTTACGGGGTCGGCCCGGGGGTCGACCACGGCGACACCGGGGCGACGGTGACGACCGGCTGAGGCTCGATCGGGGTGCCGTCTTCACGGAAGTAGAGCGGACCGTCGGCGGGGAAATAGAACAGCGGGACCGACGTCGGCCCCTCGAAGGCGGGCAGCGATCGCCAGGTCGTCACCGTGTCGTCTTCGATGATCATCGACCTCAGCTCGCCCGCATCGCCGGCCACGCACGGGGAGTCGGCGGACACTTCGACCCGTCCGGCAGAGGGTATGACGGTCACCACCAGCCGCCCTATCGAGGCGTCTTCCGCGATGACATTCCACTCCGCACCCTGGCCCGTCCCGTACACCGGGGAGCTGCTTTCCAGCCCGGCGCGCGCGAACGCTTCTGTCGCACGTTCCTGCAGAGCGGCGGCGTCGGAGATGTCCACGTCCACGTCACGGCGATAGGAGAACATGTAGCCGAAGTCCCCGCTCCAGCCCCGACTGCACGCTATCGGAACGGCACCGTAGCCCCCCGTCGGCACGGTCCAGTCCCCGGGATGGATCGCCATCAGGACACGGTGCATGGTGGTCGCGGTGCTCAGGAACTGCTGCTGGGCGCTCTGGTAGAGCTCCACCCCGTGCAGCGTTCGGGCGCACCCGGTGAGCGATGTCAGCAGCAGGGCGATCGAGACGATGAGCGCCGTGCGGATGCGGTTCGCCATGCGGCGAGTATGTCATCGGCGCGGGACGCGCGGGCGACCACCGCGCGCAGGGGCTGTGGACTCCTCCCGTCGCCGCGGACTCGTTCCTGCGATCCTGTCCCGATGCCTTCCTCTCCTCTGCCCGATCGCGTCCTCGCCGTGCACCCGGGAGCAGAACAGTACGGCTCGGACCGCGTGTTCGCCGAGGCGGTGCGCGGGATGCTCGCGGCCGGCTCCGACGTCCGCGTGCTTCTGCCGCAGGAAGGTCCCCTCGCCGATGAGCTTCGGGAGGCCGGAGCCGACGTCCAGGTGTCGGATCTGCTCGTCCTTCGCAAGTCGCTGATGGCGCCCTCGGGATGGTCGCTGCTGGTGCGCCTCGCCCTTCATGAGGTTCGACGGGTCCGGCGGCTGATTGCGGAGCATCGCGCCGAGCTCGTCTACGTCTCGACCATCACGTTGCCGCTGTGGTGTCTGCTCTCCCGCCGTCGCGCGAGTGTGGTTCTGCACCTGCACGAAGCGGAGACTGCCGCCGGTGCCCTGGTGCGACGGGTGCTCGCGTTCCCCGCGCGCTCCGCCGATGTCGTCGTCTGCAACAGTCGGTTCACCCGCGACGATCTGCTCTCCAGCGAACCCGCCCTTTCTGCCCGCACCAGAGTGGTCCTCAACCCCGTGCCCGTGCCGTCCGGCGTCGCTCCGGCTCGGCAGAAGCTCGATGGCACCCTCCGGATCGGATATCTCGGCAGGCTCTCCCCGCGCAAGGGAGTGGATCTGCTGGTGAGCGCGCTGCCCGCCCTCGTCGAGGGCGGCATTGACGCCCGGCTGGACCTCGTGGGCGCGGTGTTCCCCGGCTACGAGTGGTACGAACGCGAGTTGCGCGCCGCAGCGCTGGAGCGGGGAGTCGCCGATCGTGTCCGGTTTCTGGGCTTCCGTTCGGATGTGGGTCCCTGTCTCTCGGACATCGACGTGCTGGTGGTCCCGTCCCGTCTCGACGAGGGTTTCGGGAACGTCGCCGTGGAGGCGGTGCTGGCCGGGCGCCCCGTGATCGTGGCGGCGCGAGCGGGGCTGAAGGAGGCGATCGCCGCTGTCCCGACGGCGCGGGCGGTCGAGCCTGACGACGTTCCGGCGCTCGTCTCAGCGCTGCGGCACGTCATCACCGACTGGCAGGCGATCGTCGCGTCCACCGGCGAGGCGAAGCGGGTGGTGGCAGAGCGGCATTCCACGTCGAGCTTCCACACGCGCCTGATCGATGCGCTCGCGGAGGCCCGAGACCGTTCCCGTGCCCGCACCCTCGGATGACGGACGACGTCGCCGTCACGGACGAGCGCACCGCGTCGTCGGCGTGCGTTCCGTCAGTTCGGTGATGCGGCGTCGAGAATCAGCCGGTAGCCCATTCCCGATTCGGTGAGCAGGTGGACGGGGCGCGACGGATCGCGTTCGAGCTTCTTGCGCAACTGCGAGATGTACAGGCGGAGGTACCCGGTGTCGCTCACCTGATCGGTGCCCCACAGCTCCTTGAGTAAGGCCTGTCGTGTGACGAGAGCGCCGGGGTGGCGGGCCAGGAACTCGAGCATCCGCCATTCCGTGGGAGTGAGATGCACCGCGATGTCCTCGCGGGTCACCACGTGGGCGGCGAGGTCCACCTCGACCGCGCCGAACCTCACCACGGGGTCGGTCGGCGTGATGGCCGGCTGGGCGCGGCGCGACACTGCTCGCAGGCGCGCCAGCAGCTCATCCATCTGGAACGGCTTGGTGACGTAGTCATCCGCACCCGCGTCGAGGGCGTCGACCTTGTCCGCGGACCCGGTCCGGCCGGAGACCACGATGATGGGAGCCGTCATCCAGCCGCGCAGTGCGTGGATCACCTCCACGCCATCCAGGTGGGGCATGCCGAGGTCCAGCATCACGATGTCCGGGTGCTCGGCGACCGCCTGCGCCACTGCTTCCTCTCCATCGGCCGCCGTCACGACCTCGTAGCCCTGCGCGCCGAGGGTGATGCGCAGCGCACGCACGAGCTGGGGGTCATCGTCCGCTATCAGGAGTTTCATGCACCCTCCGATGAGTGTCGTATGGCGGTGAGGAGAGGGGAGGCGGGAAGGACAGTCATCACTCGTCCGTCACCGAAGCCGCGGCTGCGGGGAGCGAGACCACCATGGTGAGCCCGCCGCCCGGGGTGGCCTCGGCCGTGAGCATGCCGCCCATGCCCTCCGTGAAACCGCGCGAGAGAGCGAGGCCGAGCCCGAGTCCGCTGCTGTTGTCGGTGTCGCCGTGGCGCTGGAACGGCAGGAAGATGTCGCCGAGCCGGTCGGGCGGCACTCCGGGGCCGTGATCGATCACCCGGATCTCCACCGTGCCGCGCAGCTCACTGGTGCTGAGGGCGATGCGGGTGCCCAGGGGCGTGTGGCGCTGGGCGTTGGCGAGGACGTTGACGAGCACGCGCTTGAGCAGCACGGCATCCGCCGCGACCGGCGGCAGGGCGGGATCCAGCAGCAGCTCGAGATCCGCCGGTGTGACGCGCAGTTCGTCGAGCGAGGCCAGGATGACCGAGCTCACATCTGTCGGCTCCAGCCGCACGGCGAGTGCCCCCGCCTGCACCCGGGAGACGTCGAGGAGATCGGTGACCAGGGAGGACAGTGTGCCGAGGCTCTCCTCAGCGGTTTCCAGCAGTTCCGCGCGGTCTGCGGGATCCAGACGCTCGCCCGCCGCGCGCAGTCCCCCCACCGCCGCAACGGCTGCCGCGAGCGGGCGGCGCACATCGTGACTTACCGCGGAGAGCAGGGCGGAGCGCACCTGATCCGCTGCCTCGATCGCGCCGGCGCGGCGGGCCTGCTCGGTGAGCTCTGCGTTCTCCAGCGCGCCGGACAACTGGGCGGCGATGGCTCCGAGCAGGCGCTGCTCCGATGCATCCAGTCGCGCGCCGTGCACCTCCAGCACGGCCTGCGGTCCGGATCCGATCTGGACGCGGACGTCCGGCTCCTCCGATCCGCGGACGGGTTCGCCATCTGTCGCCAGCACCGCACCCTCGGGGGACACGAGGCGCACTCCGGCGGCACCCAGGGCCTCGCGGGTGCGTGAGACCAGCGCGGGCACGGCGCTCTCACCACGCAGCACGGAGCCCGCGACGGTGGCGAGCAGCTCCGATTCCGCCGCCGAGCGCTTGGCGGATCGCAGCCGTCGGGCGGCTTGGTCGACGATGGCGCTCACCAGGATCGCGATGATGACGTACAGGCCCAGAGCGAGGGCGTGCAGAGGGTCGGCGACGGTGACCTTGTACAGCGGCGCCACGAACAGGAAGTCCAGGGTGACGCCGGACAGGACGGCGGCGAACAGCGCGGGCCAGATGCCGCCGATGAGGGCAACGACCACGACCAGCAGCTGATAGCCGAGCACCTCCGAGGTGATCGCCGCTTCGGTGTGGAATGCGGTGAGGAGCCAGCTGAGCACCGGACCGCCGATGAGCGCAACGACGAATCCGAGGACGACCCGGCGGCGGCTGAGCGCACCGCGGGCCATGCGGGGAAGCCGGGTGGCGCCGCCCGCTTCGGGGTGCGTGACCATGTGCACGTCGATCTCGCCGGACTCGCGGATGACGGCGGCTCCGATCCCCGGGCCGGTGAACGCCGTGGCCAACCGTCCCCGGCGGCTCGCGCCGAGCACGAGCTGCGTTGCTTCGACCGAGCGCGCGAAGGAGACGAGCGCGCGGGGGATGTCATCGCCGACCACCGTGTGGAAGGAGCCGCCCAGACTCTCCACGAGGGTGCGCTGTGCGGACAGCAGCGAGGGATCCGAGCTTGACAGCCCATCCTGCCCCGAGACGTGTACCGCGATCAGCTCGCCACCCGCACCGCGCGCGGCGATGCGAGCGCCGCGCCGCAGGAGCGTGTCTCCCTCGGGTCCGCCGGTGAGGGCGACCACCACCCGCTCGCGGGTCTGCCAGGGGGCGTCGATGCCCTGCTGCTCGCGATACTGAGCCAGCGAGCTCTCGACCTCGTCGGCGAGCCACAGCAGCGCGAGTTCGCGCAGTGCGGTGAGGTTCCCGAGCCGGAAGTAGTTCGAGAGAGCGGCATCGATGCGCTCGGCCGGATAGACGAAGCCCGCGGAGAGCCGGTCGCGCAGCGCCTGCGGCGCCACGTCGATCACCTCGATCTGGTCGGCGCCGCGCACCACCGCGTCCGGAACGGTCTCGGCCTGCGAGACGCCGGTGATCCGGCGCACGACGTCGCCGAGCGATTCGATGTGCTGGACGTTGACCGTGGTGATCACGTCGATGCCGGCGTCTCGCAGATCCTCCACGTCCTGCCAGCGTTTCGCGTTCGTGGAGCCGGGGGCGTTGGTGTGCGCGAGCTCGTCGATGAGGGCGACATCCGGGTGTCGCCGCAGCACGGCTGCCACATCCAGCTCCTCCAGGGTGACGCCCCGGTGCTCGACGCGCTGGCGGGGGATCCGCTCGAGCCCTTCGGTGCGTGCCGTGGTCATCGCGCGGCCGTGGGTCTCCACGACACCGATCACCACGTCGCGTCCTTCGTCTCGAAGACGCGCCCCCTCGGTGAGCATCTCGACGGTCTTGCCGACACCCGGGGCCGCACCGAGCAGGACGCGCAGATTTCCGCGCTTCACCGCCGCGCTCCGTCCGGCGCGGCGGGTGTGCGGGTCGCGTCGGGCAGGACCCGCAGGCTCGCCTGCTTCATCCGTCGTCCTCCGCTATCGTGCCGACGCGTCCAGCGCCCGGTTGAGCTCGAGCACGTTCACGCGCTCGTCGCCGAGGAATCCGAGGTCCCTCGGCCTGATCATAGACCGCACGAGCTCGCGCACCACCGACTCGTCCAGTCCGCGGGCCGCCGCGACCCCGGGCACCTGGGAGAGCGCGTTCTCCGGCGAGATATCGGGGTCGAGACCGGAGCCCGACGCCGTCAGTGCGTCGGTCGCCGTCGCCCCGCTCGCCTGTCGATCGCGGATCGCATCGGCGAGCTCCGGGTTCTCCGGGCCGAGGTTGCTGCCGCCGGACGCGAGTGCGTCATAGCCGGACGCGGATGGACGCGACTGGAAGTACTGCGGCAGGGGCTTGCCCGATTCGTCGGTGAAGGACTGGCCGATGAGCGCGGACCCGACAACCGTGCCGTTGTCATCCCGCACCAGCGAGCCGTTCGCCTGGGCGGGCATCGCGAGGCCGACGAGCAGCATGAGGGCGGGGTAGGCGAGTCCGAGGATGACGGTGAGGACGAGCATGGCCCGGAGCGCAGTGGCATGGGTACGAAGTGTCGTGCGAACAGACATGGTGGAGATTCCTCTGGATCAGAGAGTGGGAGGGGGCTTCAGAAGCCGGGGATGAGGCTGACGACGAGGTCGATCAGCTTGATCCCGATGAAGGGCGCGATCAGGCCGCCGAGTCCGTAGACGAGCAGGTTCCTGCCCAGGAGCGATGCCGCACTCGCGGGACGGTAGCGGACTCCGCGCAGTGCCAGCGGGATGAGGATCACGATGATGATCGCGTTGAAGATGATCGCCGACAGGACCGCGGACGCCGGCGAGTGCAGGCCCATGATGTTCAGCGCGGCGAGCCCGGGGAAGGCTGTCATGAACAGCGCGGGGATGATGGCGAAGTACTTGGCGATGTCGTTGGCCAGCGAGAACGTGGTGAGCGCGCCGCGGGTGATGAGCAGTTGCTTGCCGATGCGGACGATGTCGATCAGCTTGGTGGGGTCGGAGTCGAGGTCGATCATGTTCCCCGCCTCCTTCGCCGCCGAGGTGCCGGTGTTCATCGCCACCCCGACATCGGCCTGTGCGAGCGCCGGGGCATCATTGGTGCCGTCACCGGTCATGGCCACCATGCGGCCGCCCTCTTGCTCCCGCCGGATCAGCTCGAGCTTGTTTTCGGGTGTCGCTTCCGCGAGGACGTCGTCGACGCCGGCCTCGCGTGCGATGGCGTGGGCGGTGAGCGGGTTGTCGCCCGTCACCATCACCGTACGGATGCCCATGGCTCGCAGTTCGTCGAACCGCTCGCGCAGTCCTTCCTTGACGACGTCCTTCAGGTGGATGACGCCGAGAACGTCCCCCGAGCCGTCTGCACGGAGCACGGCCACGGCCAGCGGGGTGCCGCCATCGGAGGCGATCGCGTCGGTGTGCTCCGTGAGCGCCGCGTCCGCCGTATCGGAGAGCGTCACGCCCTCCGATGTCAGCCAGGCGCGCACCGCGGAGCCGGCTCCCTTGCGGATGCGCGTGCCGTCGCGGAGATCCAGGCCGCTCATACGTGTCTGCGCGGTGAAGGGAACCACTGCCGCCTCGCCGTCGTCCGTGGCGTGCACGCCCAGCTGCTCCGCGAGGGCGACCACCGAGGAGCCCTCGGGTGTGGGGTCGGCGAGCGAGCTGAGAGCGGCGGTGCGGACGAGGTCGCCCTCGCCGATGCCCGGCAGGGGGATGAAGCGCACGGCACGGCGGTTGCCGTATGTGATCGTGCCGGTCTTGTCGAGCAGGAGCGTGGTGACGTCTCCGGCCGCCTCGACGGCCCGCCCCGACATGGCCAGGACGTTTCGCTGCACCAGCCGATCCATTCCGGCGATGCCGATGGCACTCAGCAGGGCGCCGATGGTCGTGGGGATGAGGCAGACGAGGAGCGCGATCAGCACGGCGAGCGATACGGGGGAGGTGACGGCGGATGCGATCGGATTCAGTGTCATGACCACCACGACGAACACGAACGACAGGCTCGCCAGGAGGATGTTGAGCGCGATCTCGTTCGGGGTGCGCTGGCGGGCGGCGCCTTCCACGAGGGCGATCATGCGGTCGACGAAGGTCTCGCCCGGCTGCGCAGTGATGCGCACGACGATGCGATCGCTGAGAACGCGCGTGCCTCCGGTCACGGCCGAGCGGTCGCCACCGGATTCGCGCACGACCGGGGCGGACTCTCCCGTGATGGCCGACTCGTCGACGGTGGCGATGCCCCACTCGACGTCGCCGTCGCCGGGGATCAGCTCACCGGCCTCGACGATGACGCGGTCGCCCACCTTGAGGTCCGTCGAGGCCACCTCCGTGACGGTGGTGGCGAAGGCGCCGGGGTCCGTGGCGTCCGGTGACACCACGCGTCGCGCCGTGGTGGTGGCGCGGGTGCGCCGCAGTGTGTCGGCCTGAGCCTTGCCGCGCCCCTCGGCGACGGATTCGGCGAGGTTGGCGAACAGGACCGTGAGCCAGAGCCACGCGGCGATTGCCGCGGTGAAGCCGACGGGGCCGTCGCCACCGAGGAACGGCTCCGCGACGGCCAGCACCGTCGTGAAGGCAGCACCGGCCCAGACGAGCATCAGGACCGGGTTACGCCATTGCGTGCGCGGGTCGAGTCGCCGGAAGGCGCCGGGAAGTGCGGCGCGTACCTGCTGCACGCTGAACGTGCGTGCCGGTGCGGTACGAGGCGTTGCGGCGGGGTGATCGGTGATCACAGCCATGTCAGAAGAGTCCTTCCACGGGATTCCGGGGTGAGTGCCGGTGAGGGTGTGGGGCGCGGGTGCGCTGTCGGTGTCCGGGGATCGGTGATCACGGCCATGTCAGGCGAGTCCTTCCGCGAGGGGACCCAGCGCGAGCACCGGGAAGTAGGTCAGCGCGGTGACGATCACGGCCACTCCGATCAGGAGGCCCACGAAGAGCGGGCGGTGGGTCGGGAGGGTTCCCGCGGTCGCCGGAGCGGGGGACTGCGTAGCAAGGGCTCCGGCGAGGGCGAGCACGAACACGATCGGGATGAACCGGCCGAGGAGCATCGCGACGCCCAGGGCATTGGCCAGCCACGGTCCGGACGCGGTCAGACCGGCGAAGGCGGAGCCGTTGTTGTTGGCCGCGGAGGTGAACGCGTAGAGCACCTCACTGAGGCCGTGGGGACCCGGGTTCAGCATCGCGGATCCCGTGATCTCGTCCCGCACGCCGGGGATCGCGAAGCTGAGCGCGGTTCCGGCGAGCACGAGGGTGGGCACCACGAGGATGTACAGGCTCGCGAGCGTGACCTCCTGCGGTCCGAGGCGCTTGCCGAGGTACTCCGGGGTGCGGCCGATGAGCAGCCCGCCGACGAACACCGCGATGACGGCGATCACGAGCATGCCGTAGAGTCCGGAGCCGACTCCGCCGGGCGCGATCTCGCCGAGCATCATGTTCAGCATCGGCATCATGCCGCCGAGGGCCGTGTACGAGTCGTGCATGGCGTTGACGGCACCGGTGGAGGTGAGGGTGGCGGCGGAGGAGAACAGGGTGGAGCCGAAGATGCCGAAGCGGGTCTCCTTGCCCTCCATCGCCCCTTCCGCAAGCTGCGGTGCGGTACCTGCGGCACCCGCTTCGAGCAGCGACAGCGCGACGAGCGACACGACGAAGATCGTGGCCATCGCCGCGGTGATCGCGTAGCCCTGGCGGCGATCGCCGACCATCACGCCGAAGGTGCGGGGGAGCGCGAACGGGATCAGGAGGATCAGGAAGCACTCGAAGAGGTTGGTCCACGGTGCCGGGTTCTCGAACGGGTGGGCGGAGTTGGCGTTGAAGAAGCCGCCGCCGTTGGTGCCCAGGAGCTTGATGACCTCCTGGGAGGCGACCGGGCCGCCGGGGATGGACTGTGTCGCGCCGGCGAGGGTCTGTGCGGTGGTGACGGCGGTGAGGTTCTCGATGACGCCGCCCGCGATGAGGATCGTGGCGCCGATGACGGAGATCGGCAGCAGCACCCGATAGGTGCCGCGGATGAGGTCGACCCAGAAGTTGCCGATCACTCCGGTGCCGCGTGCGGCGAATCCACGCACGAGGGCGACCGCCACGGCGATGCCGACGGCGGCGGACACGAAGTTCTGCACCGCGAGTCCGCACGCCTGGACGACGTATCCGACCGTCGCCTCGGGGGAGTAGGACTGCCAGTTCGTGTTGGCGACGAACGATGCTGCGGTGTTGAAAGCGATGGGCTCGGAGACGGCGGGAAGCCCCAGCGACGCGGGAAGCCACTGTTGCGTCCGCTGCAGCAGGTAGACGAGCAGCATGCCGACGACGGAGAAGGCCAGCACTCCGCGCAGATACATCGGCCACGACTGCTGGGCGTCGCCGTCCACACCGAGCAGCTTGTAGGTGCCGCGCTCGATGCGCAGGTGGCGCCGTGCGGTGTAGACCCGAGCCAGCAGATCGCCCATGGGCCGGTGGGTGATGACGAGAAGGGCGACGAGGGCGAGCGCCTGCACGATGGCGGCGGCGGTGGCGGGCATCAGCTGAGCTCCGGCGTGAGGGTGCGGGGGACGACGAGGGTGCGCGGCGGCAGGATCATCATCAGAAGCGCTCCGGCTTCCACAGCGCGACGACGAGGTAGACGAGCGCGGCGACGGCGAGGACGGCGGCGATCGTGGAGAGGGCGATCATCGCTTCTCCACCAATCGCGCGACCACAGCGACGAGCGCGAAGCACGCGAGCGTCAGCAGGACGGAGAAGACATCGAGCATGATCTTCCTTTGAATCGGAACGGATGCTTCGATGCTTCCGCCCTCTCATGCACGGTGCACGGGGCCCTCACGGAATCCACACGGCAGCGCCCGGATCCCTGACGGGTCCCTCACACGGAGCGCTCAGCTCGTCACTGCACGGCCGGAGACCCGTCGCACCGCGCCTCGTGATGTGCGCGCCGCGGGCGGCCTGCGCGGGGTGGCTATTGCGCCGCGACCCACGCCTGCCAGGCGTCTGGGGTGAGAGCTGGATTCTGCGCCTGCGCCACCGTGAAGAGGTCCGCACCGGAGCGCTGCGCATCCACCGCGAGCCGCCAGGCGTCGCCCCCGCTCGCCTGCACGAAGCCGTAGACCGACCCCGCAGCGCCGTATCCCAGCCACGCGTCTGATGCACGCAGAGCGTCGTCGGAGAAGGCTTCCGTTCCCGCGCGGGCGACGGCATCCTTGACCTCGGGGCGGCGGTAGGTGAAATCGTCGGCGCCCGAATCGGCCGTGGCCCACTCGGCGAAACCCTCCATAACGGCCACAGACGGCTGGCTCTCGCTGGTCGGCGCCGCGGTCAGGTGCAGGGCGTGCAGGAACTCATGTGTCAACGTCTCCGATCGCTGGTCGGCGCTCAGCGGACCCACAGCCACGATCGTGCCGCTGCTGGCATCCCCGGTGGCGATGCGCGGGTCCAGCCAGGGCGCCGGGGACGGTGGCCGATAGGTCGGCATGGCGAATCCGGCCACGTCCATGTCCCACTGCTGGCCGCCGCCGAACTGCCAGCGCGAGAGCCGCGCGGAGTCATCGGTGATCGCGGCCACGAACCCGTCCATCGGAACGTCGCCGCCGAGCTTGCGGACCTCGCTCAGCGCCATCTGCGCCGACGCTTCGGCCTGCGCGAGATTGGCGTCGACCAGAGCCTGCTCGTCGGCCGCCCCGAACAGCACCACGTGCTCCGACCGGGCCGCATACAGTGGTCCTTCGTCCCACGGCATCGGCTCGGTGTAGGGGGTGATCGACGAGATCAGGTCGCCATCCCACTCGACATCGTAGTAGAACCCCTGGATCAGCTGGAGTCCGGCATCGTCGGCGCCGCTGCCGCGCTCCGGGTGGGCGGCGAAGGCAAGCTGGGCGCCGAGGATCACGGTGTAGTCGTCCCACGGTGAAATCGCCGCGACGTCCCAGCCGATCGTGCTGGTGCCGTCCCACCAGGTGGCCAGCTGTGTGGTGGCTTCACCAGTGGTGTGCGAGAGGAAGGCGTCGCGGTCTTTGGCGAGCATCGCCTGGTTCATTCCGTCCCATATGCTCTGGTGGCGCTCGTCGCTGGACGGATCACGCTCGGGAACCAGCGGGGGCTGGGTGGCGACGATTCCCGGGACCTCGGCGACCGTTCCGGTTTCGACCTCGTGGGGCCAGGTGATCGCGGTGAACGCACCGGCGATCGCCAGCGCGATCACGCCGGCCCCGGCCCACACCGTCTTCGCGCCGCCCTTCACGACCGCACCCCCGTCATGACTGCGCCCCGGCGATGCCGACGAACGCCCAGCCGTAGTCCTGCGTGCTGACGAGCACCGCGACCAGATTCTGCTCGCCCGCCGTGAAGCGGTACTGCACGAGTCCGACGTCCTCCGGATCGCCGGGCAGCGCGGGAATCTGGGGCAGCTCGGAGTACTCGCCCAGCACCGGGAAGGTCGCCGCGATCGCGGCCGCATCGAGTCCTGCGGCGACCGCGACGGCCGATCCGCCGAGGGCGCAGGGGGAAGCGAGCGTGCCGGTCGTGCGTGCAACCGTCGAGAGCGCGACCATGGCCTGCAGCGGATCGGAGCAGCTCTCGTTCTCGGCGACGACGGAGGACTGCGCGCCGGACGCGGTCAGCGAGCCGAGGGCCCACGGCGCTACCGCCGTCGGGTCCTCGCCCGCGCGCGACTGCTCCGGCTGGTCGGATCCGTCGTAGTAGAAGGCCCGCACGAACAGGCCCTGAGCGTTGAGGACCGTGGTCGATGCGTCGGGCAGGGTGAGCGTCGTGGCGAGGTAGGCGTCGGACACATCGGCGGGGCGATCCTTGTCGATCAGGTCGCCGTTCGCGCGCCACGGCGCCACGGTGATCTCCGTGCTGCGCGTGACGCCCAGCGCGTCCAGCGCGGCGGCGTCGCCGGCGCCGGGGCGTGAGCCGGCGTCGGTGAACTGGGCGGCGAGTGCGGGCACGAGATCGTCCCTCCAGGCATCGCCGTCGGCGTCCAGGTGTGTACCCAACGCGGCGGCGACGTCTTCCAGGGGTGCGCCGGGGAACATGTTGGCCCGCGCCGTGGCCGACGCCGCCCACATTCCACCGCATCCCGCGAGCACGATCAGGACGGTGGCGATCGCGGTTGCGACGGTCGACCCGCGGGGCCCGCTTCGTCGCATCGGTGCGGACAGCACCCCGGCGCCCCCGAAGCGCAGTGGGCGCTGGTGGCTTCCGCGCGGGTCACCGGGCGTGGCGGGGGAAAACCCCGGTGCTCCCTGATGCGGCATCATCGCGATCCCCTCCGCCTCTGACGCTCACATCCTACGCAGTGGGCTCGGACATGCCGCGCCGGCCGCCCACGTCCGAAGCTGTCCGATGCGGCCGCGCGACGGGGCGGGAGGCCAGTGCGGCGAGGCACACTCCGATCACCCCGACGACGAAGGCCACAGCGCCGACGATCACGCAGACGATGGCGGCCGCCGGCGGCTGATCAGGCGACCCGTCCTCCGCCAGCGCGGTGAAGACGACGCTCCCGCCCAGACAGCACAGGGCGAGGCCGAGGACGGCGAGCCCGACGAGCAGCATGATCGTTGCGGGGTGGCGAAGGGCGCGTGCCATGTCCTGTCCTCATCCTCGAAAAAGTGACCCCCTGTGGATGAGATGTCCGTTCACACGGAAAAGGTTCACGAATTCGGCGATGAGTTTTCTGACGGGCTCACGCGAGCACCGGCGCGGGTCAGCTGTGATCGGGCGGGCCGCCGGCCCGGGTGGCCCGCCGTGGCTCTGCGGCGGGGAAGGGCTGGCCGGAGCGCTCCTGTCCGGGCATCACGCGTGAGCGGCGGCCGTAGATGATCTCCGACGAGTCCAGCAGCCAGGGGACCAGGGTGATGGTGACGCCGTGGACCAGCATCAGCTGCTGCGCCATCCGCTTGGCCCTGCGGTTGTGCAGCACGCTCTCCCACCAGTGCCCGACGATGTACTGCGGCAGGTAGACGGTGACCACCGACGGCCCGTGCTTCTCGCGGAACTGCTTGATGAACATCGCCACCGGAGCCGCATAGAAGCGGTACGGAGACTCCACGACGGTGAGCGGAACGGGCATCCGCTTGCTATCCCAGTCCGCGAGCAGCCGCTCGGTCTCGGCGGGATCCGCCGAGACGTGAACCGCGAGCAGCGTTCGGTGGTTCGCAGCGAGTGCGTAGTCCAGCGCCTTGAGCACCGGCTTCTGCAGGCGGTTGACCAGAACGATCGCGACGTCGCCCTGCGCGCCGAAGTGGGGGACGTCGGTGACGGTGATCTCCGCCTCGACGTCGCGGTAGTAGCGGCTCACGCCGATCATCAGGATCGACAGCACCGGGATCGCGAGGAACACGAGCCAGGCGCCGTGCGTGAACTTCGTGATGGTCACGATGACGAGCACGAGCGAGGTCATCGTCGCACCGGCGGAGTTGATGATGAGGCCCTTCACCGCCTCGTGCCGGGTGAAGTCGGTGCTGCGCTGATGCTCGCTGCCCGCAGGCAGCTCCTCCCGCATCTCGCGCAGGACGCGGCGCCAGTGGCGGACCATGCCGATCTGGCCCAGCGTGAACGACACGAAGACACCGATGATGTAGAGCTGGATCAGCGTGGTGAGGTTCGCCTGGAACACCAGCAGGATCGTGATCGCCCCGATGCCGAGCAGGATCATGCCGTTGCTGAACACCAGGCGGTCACCGCGGGTGTTCAGCGCCTTCGGCGCGTATCCGTCGCGGGCGAGGACGGCGCCGAGGAGGGGGAAGCCGTTGAACGCGGTGTTGGCCGCGAGCAGCAGCACGCAAGCGGTGGCGGCCTGGATGATGAAGAACGGGATCGACCCGCCGCCGAAGACGGCGGCCGCAAGCTGGGCGATGAGGCTCGGCTGCGGCTGCGTGCAGTCGAAGCCCTGCAGATCGCACGGGTTCTCCGCGTAGTGGATTCCGCTGATGAGGGCGAGCGCGACGAGTCCCGCGAACAGGCATCCCGCGATCGTTCCCATGATGGCGAGGGTCGTCTGGGCGTTGCGGATCTTGGGGCGGCGGAACGCCTGGACGCCGTTGGAGACGGCCTCGACTCCGGTGAGCGCCGAGCAGCCGGAGGAGAACGCGCGGAGCACCAGGAGGACCACGGCGGCGTTGGTCAGCGAGTGCACCTGCGAGGTGTAGTCGGCGCTGGAGGCGACAGGAGCGTCGCCCAGCACCGTGCGTGCGAGGCCGACGACGATCATCACGCCGACCGAGCCGATGAAGATGTAGGTGGGAACGGCGAAGACCGACGAGGCCTCGCGCACGCCGCGGAGGTTCATCAGGATGATGAGCACGACGAACCCGATGGCGAGTTCGACGCGCCAGGGGTTCAGCACCGGGAGCGCGGAGATGATGTTGTCGACGCCGGAGGCGACAGAGACGGCGACGGTGAGCACGTAGTCGACGAGGAGGGCCGCGGCCACCACGACGCCGGCCTTCTCGCCAAGATTCTTCGATGCCACCTCGTAGTCGCCGCCGCCCGACGGGTAGGCCCGGATCAGCTGGCGGTAGCTGAGCACCACCACGACGAGCAGCAGGACGACCGCCGCGGCGACCCAGGGGGCGAACGAAAGGAACGCGGCGCCGCCCAGCAGCAGGATCATCATGATCTCCTGCGGTGCGTAGGCGACCGAGCTCAGCGCGTCGGAGGCGAAGATCGGCAGCGCGAGCTTCTTCGGCAGAAGCTGGTCGTCCGCCTGCGTGGACGTCAACGGCTCCCCGAGGATCCAGCGCTTGGCGCTGGGTCGGGGACTGGCGGGATCGCGAGTGTCATTCACCACGGACGTAGAACCTACGCGTTCCTGACGGCCGATGATGCGTAATCACGGGAATCCTCACGAGATCCTGACGGCTGTGGTGTGCGCTGCGGTCCGACGTGTGCCCTGGATCCTTCGCGGGTTGTGGCCCTGGAGTTGTTCGCGGGGTCGTGGGATCGTTCGCGGGTTGTGTCTCGGATCCTTGGCGGGGGTGCGCCTTGGATCGTTCGCGGGGTTGTGTCCCGGACCGTTCGCGGGGTTGTGTCCCGGACCGTTCGCAGGGGCGTGGGATCGTTCGCGGGGATTGCGTCCCGGACCCTTCGCGGGGATTGCGTCCCGGACCCTTCGCGGGGGTTGCGTCCCAGGACCCTCGCCGGATTGCGCCCCGGATCGTTCGCCGGGATGACCCGGCTACGCCTCGCGGGCGACGCGGCGGCCGGGCCCGGCCAGCGAAGATGGATATGTCATGAGCAATCAACTTCTGTCCGGATTCATCGCACTCGGAGCGGGCGGACTGCTCGGCATCCTTCTCTTCGTCCCCTTCGTGGCACGGGTCTATCGTCGTCGCGGTCGGCTCACGGCGGGGATGTTCCTGCTGTGGTCGGCGGCGCTGGTGTACTTCTGGGCGATCTGGACCTACACGCTGTTGCCGCTTCCCGACGGGCCGATCGAGTACTGCGCCGGGGCGATCCTCAATCCGATGGACGCGGTCCACGACGTGCAGAAGGCCATCGGGGAGGGCGGGAACGTTCTGCTCAGCGCGGCTGTGCTGCAGCTGGCCTTGAACGTCTTGCTGTTCGTGCCGCTCGGGTTCTTCATCCGGGTGCTCGCGGGCCGCGGCATCGTCCTCGCCACTGCCGTCGGCTTCGGGGTGTCCTTGTTCATCGAGCTGACTCAGCTCACGGGTGTGTGGGGTGTCTACTCGTGCGCCTACCGCTTCTTCGACGTCGCGGACCTGATCACCAACACGGCCGGGGCGTTCATCGGAGCGGTGATCGGGCTCGTGATCCCAGCTCGCCTGCGGGGCGGCCGGGAGCTGCCGGGTGCCGATCTGCCGCGGCCCGTGACGCGGGGGCGGCGTCTGCTGGCGATGGTCTGCGATGCGCTGTCGTTCTGGGTGATCGGCGCCGGTGCGGCGGTGGCGATGCAGCTGGCCTTCTCGCTGCTGAACGGTCACCGGGTCACCGAAGCGCAGACGGTGATCTCCTCGACCGTTGCGAACGTCCTGCCGCTCGTGCTCTGGACAGTCCTCATCCTCGCCACCGGCCGATCCGTCGGCGACCACAGTGTTCAGCTGGCCTATCGCGGTCCGGGCAAGGAGTTCCCGTCGCGCGTGCTGCGTCTGCTGTCGGGAATCTCGGGTGCCGCGCTGCTGGCGCTGATCCCCGGGGCGGGCGAGCTGCTCTCCGGTGCGTTCTGGCTGGTGACTCTCATCCTCACGTTCACGACGGATGGCCGCGGTCTTCCCGGCCTGCTGATGGGTCGCCCGCTCGTCGATGCTCGCGAGCGGAGTGCCGAGCGGCCTGCGCGGATCACGCACGCCGCGTAACTGCCACCCCGGATCCCGATGACGCAGTGCACACCCGATGTGCACATATGTCGGGTGAGGCACGGCTCTGCGCCCGGCGAACCGTGGAGCGCTCATGAGCGCGCCCACCGGCAGCGGTTCGGGAGAGTTCGGTGCAGGTCGTGATTCGCGGCGGGCACCGTGGGCGTCGTGGCGGGATGAGTCCCGTACGGGCCGGGATTCGCGGCGGGTGCCGTGTGGTTCGTGGCTCGTGGTTCGTGGTGAGTCCGGTGCAGGGCGTGATTCGCGGCGGGTGCCGTGTGGTTCGTGGTTCGGCGGATGTTCGGTGCAGTCGGGATTCGCGGCGGGCGCCGGGTGATTCGTGGTTCGGCGTATGTTCGGTGCAGTCGGGATTCGCGGCCGGTGCCGTGCGCGTCGTGGCGGGATGAGTCCGGTACGGGTCGCGGTGGGGGTGGCTCAGTACACCTCGTACACGAGGTCCGGCTGGCGCACCAGGTCGTGGTCGAAGACGACGCCGACTTCGAGCGCGCCAGCGGGCGACTCTCCCGCGTCGAAGCCCAGTTGCACGGACCCGTCGGTGCGGAAGGTGATGGAGACGAGCGGGATGCCGGCGTCTTCGCCCGGGTGGGTCTCTTCGAGCAGAAGACGGGCCTGCGCCGTGAGGCTCCGCAGCGCGGCGAGCGCGCGGCCCAGCGGGGCGCGCAGCCCGTCGAGCACAGCAGGGTCGGAGGTGGCGACCGTGATCAGGACGTCCACACCGTCGATGCGGCGTGTGCGCTCGAAATCCGCACCGCACACGGAGGAGAACGTCCCTGCCCGCCCGAGGCTCACTGCCACCGGTGTGATCGGGTTGCCGCTGTATCCGGCGTGCTCCAGATGCGGGAGGACCGAAAGATCCAGTTCGGTGAGGAGATTGTCCTCGCAGTGCAGGCGGCGCAGCTCCGGCACGAGACGGAGGTCAAGAGCAGTCAGCGCGTTACCGAAGCATCGCAGATCCCGCAGGTGAGGCACGGGAGACAGATCCAGCTCGGCGAGTCCCGCGCTGTCGCACCGCAGCTCCCGGAGCCCACCCACCGGGCTCAGATCGAGAGAGCTCAGCGGGTTGCGTCCCACCGCCAGTGAGATGAGGTGGGGAGTGGCCGACAGGTCGATGCGGGTGAGTGCGTTGTCGCTGGCGATGAGCTCTTCGAGGGCTCCTGCCCCCGTGAGATCCAGAGACTCCAAGCCCAGCCCCCACACCTCGAGCCTCCGCAGCCGCGGCAGCTCATCAAACCCGGAGAGCGACGTCACTGCCGAATCGGGGTCGAGATCGCGCGCACCGATCGCCAGTTCCGTCAGTTCCTGGGCGTGTGCGGTGGAGACACCTGCGACCTCTCGCACGTTGGTCATGACCCTATGCTCTCCTGACCGTGCCGCTGAGTCGAGGCGCATGCGGCGTAGCGGGCTTCGTGTCGCGCACCTGTGAAGGTATATGGTGCGTGGTCTTCTCGGGCGGGCGCTGGGCGTCACCACGGGGGCGTGCCATCCGTCGTTTCCGTGGCCGCGTGCGCACGCCCGGCCGAGAGGCCGGCGCTGAACGCGACCGTGCGGGGTTGAGGCGTGTCGATATAGCGGTAGCCGAGCGGCGTGACGAACTCCAGGACCCCTCCCGGCCGTGGAATGATCGTCCACCCGGCGCTCGTCTTGAGCGTGTGGTGCCTTCGGCACAGCGGGGCCAGATTCGCCACGTCGGTCTTGCCTCCGTGGGCCCAATCTCGGTTGTGGTCGATATCGGTGCGCCGGACAGGAACGCGGCAGCCAGGATGCCGACAGTGCTGATCGCGATGGGCGAGAAAACGCTTCATCTCCGCGGTCGGACGATACCGATCCGTTGCCAGCACGGCCCCGGAGACGGGATGCGTGAGCACGCGGTCCCACCCGGCCTCACCCCCGGCGAGAAGACGGGCGGTATCCGCGTCGATAGGAACCGCGCCGTCGAGCTCCGCGCCCTCGTCACCTCGGCCGGCCAGCGTCAGGACCGGAATCGTGACGGCGATCGTGGCGCGGATCGCTCCGATCCCGGTGCTCACACTTGTAGGCGCAGACGTGAGCAGGAGGTCGGCGAGAAGATCGGCGCGCATCTGATCCGCTGTGCGAGCATCGGTGGCACCTCCGGCATCGGTATGACCGGACTCGCTGAGCTCCGCAGGGGTGCCGAACCCATCGGCGCCACCGAGCTCAGCCCACTTGTCCGAACCATTCGGCTCACCGAGCTCGCCGAGCTCACCGAGCTCACCGAGCTCACCGAGCTCACCGAACCGACCAGGTCCGCCGTGCTCCTGGGGCCCGCGCTGCTCATGGGGCTCGTCGTGCTCGTGGGGCCCGCCGTGCTCGTGGGGCCCACGGGGCTCGCGGTGCTCGCGGTGCTCACCGGGTCCACCCGCGCCACCGGAGCCGACGTCGCCACCTCCGCCGAGGACCGCCGTGCGGCGCGCGCCCCGAAGCTCGTGCGCCATCTGATCCAGCCGATCCTTCACCCCATGAGCGAGCACGGACGGCAGAAGAGCGTGCAGGGTCGACATGCCGTCGCGGTCATCGGTGATCCATACCGCTCGCGACTGACGCGCGATCCGGTGGCGCTCGGTGATCCCAGAAGCCTGCGCCTCTTCGGCAACGCGTGCCAGCATGCCCCGCAGGCGATTCGGCGACTCGACCCGCGCCAGCGCGAGTGCCCTCACCACATACTCGTCGCGGATGGCGCCGGGCTCGGTGTGTGCTCCGTGGTCCAGGATCACCCGCACATGCGATGCGGTGACCTCACCCTCGGCGAGCGCCGCGTGCACCTGCGGAAAACCGTGCACGAGCTGATGCGCGTCGGACATCCGGCGCTGAATCGTACGATCGCTCACGCGGATGGTGGCACCGACTTCGGCGGCGAGGGATCGCAGTTCCAGATCAGTGTCGGACGACCTGCCGGACGCGCCCGGCAGTGCGACGAGGTCAGCGAGCAACGTCGCTTCCCGCGCATCCACAGCGGCCCGCGAGCGGGTGATCGCCACGATCGCATCGATAGAGGCGCGCTTGACTCGAGCGGCGGCATCACGTGGTGACGCTTCCGCGTGGCGGAAGCCTGCAGCCGCGGCCGGCGGTGGCCATCGCCGACCGCGGCCGGGGGCTGGTCTGCCAGAGAACCTCTCCGCCATATGTTCTAATTTCATACCCTAATACTCCCGGAGAGCAGGGAACAAAAGTACGAAACATGGATGAGTGTGGATAACTCAGACGTCTCACGACCGGCGCGGTGGCCGAGTCGGCGGACGTAGCATGACGCCATGACGGTGACAGGAATCGGCGGGGTGTTCTTCCGGAGCCGGGATCCCCAGGCGCGCTCCGCCTGGTATCGGCAGCACCTCGGCATCGCCGCGGGCGAGGATGCGGCGTGGACGCAGGAAGCCGGCATGACCGTGTTCGCACCTTTCCCGCAGGACAGCGACTACTTCGACGCCGACCAGCCGTTCATGCTGAACCTGCGCGTGACGGATCTGACTGCGCTGGTGGTGCGTCTGCGGGCCGCAGGGATCGAGGTAGAGACGCGGGACGAGTGGGTGACCGATTTCGGCCGTTTCGCCCGCCTGCGTGATCCCGAGGGGCTGCCGATCGAGCTGTGGGAACTGGCGCCGTGACCGAAGGCGCGTCCTTCACTGCTGACCCGCGAGTTCTTCGCGATCCGGGGTTGCCGTTCGGCCCGTGACCGAGCGGGGAGGACAGCGCCAGCGTCAGCGCCGCAGATGCCCGGTGCTCTCGCGCACGGTGAGCACCGGGGTGGGGCCCGCCTCTCCGGGCAGTGCCACGTCACTGTCGATCTGCCGCAGCAGCAGTCGCGCGGCGCGTTCGCCCAGTTCGAACGTGTCGCGGGTCATCGCGGTGAGCGACGGTCGTACCAGCGCGGCGATCACCGAGTCGTCGAAACTCGCCAGTGACACGTCGCGGGGGACGCCTACCCCCACCTCCTGAGCCACCCGAAGCCCGGCGACGGCCATCACATCGTTGTCGTACACGATGGCGCTCGGGCGGTCGATCGGCTGCAGCAGCTCGCGTGTCACTTCACCGGCCGCGGCGGGCGAGAAATCGGTGTTGATCGTCCTTCCGCCGACGAGCCGCTCCAGCACCCCGGCGCGCAGTCGCGTGTGCTCCAGCGCCGCAGGACCGGCGACATAGGCGATGCGGGTGTGACCCAGAGCCGCGAGATGGCCGAAGAGGGTGGTCGCTGTCTCGGTGTCATCGACCCACACCGCAGACGTGGCCCGGACATGTGAGCCGACGAGCACGGCCGGCATCTGCAGGTGATGGAGGGCCTGGACGCGCGGATCATCGCCCAAGGGATCGATGACCAAGACCCCGTCCACCTGGTGCGCGGCGTGCCACTGCCGATGTGTTTCGAGCTCGTCATCCAGACTCGACACGAGGCGCAGCTGCAGACCCGCTCGGCCATCGCTGAGGCCCTGCTGAATCCCCGCGATCAGGTCGGTGAAGAACGCTTCGGTACCCAGCGACCGCGCGGGCCGGTTGAGCGCCAGGCCCACCGCGTTCGCGCGAGCGCCGACCAGCGAGCGCGCCACCTGCGAGGGGCGCCAGTGCTGCTCCCTCGCAACCCGCAGGATGCGTGCGCGCGTCTCCTCGCTCACCCCGGGCTTGCCGTTGAGCGCGAACGAGACCGCACCAGGGGACACGCCGGCGATCCGGGCGATGTCCGTGATGGTCACGCGCTTCGCGGCTGCCATGGTTTCACTGTACGTGACTGCTCCGCGGCGTGATCCGTCCCGGGCCGAGGGGCGGTGCCGCTCATCATTTGCTTCCCTGGAGGCGCCTTCGTACGCTGGATCGGTGCAGGGGGATTCGGACGCGGCGCTGTGGCTTGCAGCGACATCGGGTTCTCAACGTGCCTTCGTCGAGATCTTCGACCGCTACCGCCGGCGCGTGCTGGCGGCCGCGTTCCGCCAGACGGATTCCTTCGATCTCGCCGAGGAAGCGACAGCTGTCGTCTTCCTGGAGCTCTGGCGGCTGCGCAAGAAGGTGCGCATCGTCGATGACTCACTTCTGCCCTGGCTCTTCGTGGTCACCACCAACGTCTGCCGCAACCTCACCCGCTCCAAGCGACGGTACGGCGCGATGCTGGCGAAGCTTCCCCCGAGTATGGACGAACCGGACGTGGCCGACGGTGTCGACGAGGATGTGAGTCGCGAGGAAACCCGACGACGCGTGCGGCAGGCCCTCGCATCGCTGGATGCGCGCGATCAGGTGGTTGTTCAGCTGGTGCTGCTGGAGGAGTACTCGATCGTCGACGCGGCCTCGGCGCTGGCGTTGCCCGTCGGGACCGTGAAGTCGCGGCTGTACCGTGCGCGCGATCGACTGCGAACCATTTTGACTCCTGCGGACATACCTTGGAGAGAGGAGGCTGCGGATGAACGATGAGAGGGACATCTCTCCCGCCCGACTGACGGCGATGCGCGAGGCGCTCGCCGCGCACGTCGCCTCCGAGCCTGTCCGCGCGCACCGCACGCGCCGGCGCCGGGTCATCATCGGTTCGGTGCTCTCCCTGGTCGCCGTAGGCGGCGTGGCCGTCGCCGGACTGCGGGTGCTGGCACCCGCAGAACTTGCGGATACCTCGATCGCGATGTGCGCCAGTGAGGCCAAACGAAACGCGGATGGCGGATTCAACGGCGGTGAGGTCGCGATGTCGGGACCATTCAACCCAGGGGTTCGCAGCGATGTGCTCGAGCTGTGCACCCGGATGTGGGAGGAGGGGACATACGAACCCGACTACGATCCGTTGTCCCTACCCCCCGAAGTGCCCTTCCCGGTACCACCCCTCACGGTGTGCGTCGCACCGAATGGGACGGCCGTCGTCGTCCCCTCGGATGCACCAGAGATCTGCACGGCCCTCCAGCTGGCACCGGTTGCCGCCACGTCGAGCCCTCGCTGAAATCAGAGCGGACGGAAGATCAGTGATCGTGCCGTGCCGACCACGGACCCCAGCGCATTGCACGTCGGTGTGCACGTGACGGAGTTGCCGCCGTAATTCGCCGCGCTGTACACCCGCACGCTGCACCCCGCCCCCGTGATCGACCGCATCCCGGTGACCCAGTCGGAGGCGAGAGAGGCGAAACCGTATGTCGTGCCGGCGCACGTGCCGGTGCCCCAGAACGCGAGGCTCGATCCGGTGAGATTCGTGCCCTTGTACGCGGTTCCGAGCTTCACCGAGCCCGAACCGGCGCGGCGCTGGGTGAGCGTCTGAGCGGAGACATAGCCGTCTCTTTCAGCCTCGGTGGCGAAGCAGACGATGTCCTCCCCGGAGACGGACTCGTCGGCGGAGGCGATGACCTCCACTGCGCAGTGTTCGACGACGGGCGTCGCCCAGGCGGGGTCGGCGGGACTGATGGCGGAAGCGGCGATCACCGTGGCGGTGACGAGCGCGGATGCGATGGACATTGTTCTCCTCGGGGTCGTGGCGCCGCAGACGCGCTGCTCGTACGCGAGGATGGAGCGATGACGCGCTTGCGGATCGGATTCCTCGGCGGCGGCAACATCGCCCGCACGGTGCGGGACGAACTCGCCTCGCGACCGTATGACGTGGTGGGAACGTTCGGACGCGGTGACGTGATCGCAGACGACCTGGACCTGCTGGTCGAAGCCGCCACGCAGCGCGCCGTCGAGGAGCGCCTGGTGCCGATCATCGCACGGGGTACCGACGTTCTCCTCCTCTCCATCGGCGCCCTCGCCGATCCCCTTCTCCGTCGGCGACTGACCGGTGGCCCCGGGCAGCTCATCGCGTGCACGGGAGCGATCGGCGGGCTCGATCAGGTGCGCGCGCTGCGGTTGGGCGGCGCGCTCCGTGAGGTCACCATCGAGAGCAGGAAGCTCCCGGCCACGCTCATCCAGCCGTGGATGGATGACGCGCTGCGCCAGCGGCTGGACTCGGGACAGGAGGAGATCATGCTGGACGACGATCTCGCCACCGCCGTGACGCGGCGGTTTCCGGCGTCCGCCAATGTCGCCGCTGCCGTGGCCCTCGCGGCCGACGCGTGGGACAGCGCGACCGCACGGGTGGTGGCTGACCCCACGGCGGCACGCACCCGTCACACGATTCACGCGGCGGGTGAGCTGGGGGAGGTGACCGTGACCGTGACCAACGAGCCCTCGCCCGAGCGCCCGCGATCGAGCGCCGTCGTCGCCCGTGCGGTGGTGCGCGCGATCGACGACTACGCGCGACTGCGGGGGTTCGACGCCGTCGCAGGCGTCGTGGTTCTCTGACGCGATCGGGCGGAACCGCCCGATCGGCAGCACGCGTACGATGCGGACATGAGCTGGGACGTCATCATCATGCGCATGCCGGAGAACATCCGTACGACGGCAGATCTCCAGGCCCTGACCGAACCGATCCCGGACATCCCGCTGGGCACGGTTGCCCAGGTGCGCGAGCACGTCGTCGCGGTGTTCCCCGAAACGGAGTGGACGGAACACCCGCTGGGGATCTGGAACGGCACCCCGGGGAGCATCGAGTTCCGGCTCGGTACGGGGAGGGGCGACCAGGCGACGTCCACGCTCATGCTCTCGATCCGAGCCGACGACAGCATCGTCCCGACGGTCGTGGCGCTGGCCGCGCGACTCGGGGCCACGGCCGTCGAGACCGGGAGCGGCGGGCTCCTGACGGATGCGAGCGGGATCCGGAGGTGGCGGGAGATGCGGGACCAGGAGCTGGGGTGAGGTGACCCAGCCCGCGGCCGGGATCCGAATGCGGGGCGCGGGCGGCACACCGGTACCCTGGGTACGTGGCTGAACGACAGAAGATTCTCGCATCGATCGAGAACGACTTTCCCCAGTGGTACCAGGACATCCTCGAGAAGGCGCAGCTCGCGGACAACGGCCCGGTGCGCGGCACCATGGTCATGCGACCGTACTCCTACGCGATGTGGGAGGGAATGCAGTCCGCGATGGACGCGCGCATCAAGGCCACCGGTGCGGAGAACGTCTACCTGCCACTGTTCATCCCGCAGTCCTACCTGGAGCGCGAAGCCGAGCACGTCGAGGGCTTCAGCCCCGAACTCGCCGTGGTCACCCACGCCGGCGGCAAGGAGCTGACCGAGCCCGTCGTCGTCCGCCCCACCAGCGAGACGCTGTTCGGCGAGGTCATGGCCAAGTGGATCCAGTCGCACCGCGATCTGCCCATGCTGCTGAACCAGTGGGCCAATGTGGTGCGGTGGGAGATGCGTCCGCGCGTCTTCCTGCGCACCACGGAGTTCCTCTGGCAGGAGGGCCACACCGCCCACGCCACGCGTGAAGACGCCGCGAACTACGCGCGCCGGATCCACCTGGACGTGTACAAGGACTTCCTGGAGAACGTGCTCGCGATCCCGGTGCTGCCCGGTTTCAAGACCGCGTCCGAACGATTCGCGGGAGCCATCAACACCATGACCTGCGAGGCCATGATGGGCGACGGCAAGGCGCTGCAGATGGCCACCTCGCACGAGCTGGGGCAGAACTTCGCCAACGCGTTCGGCATCACCTTCTCCGACACCGACGGTGTCGCGCAGACTGCCTGGACCACGTCATGGGGCTCGTCCACGCGCATGATGGGCGGGCTCATCATGTCGCACGGCGACGACGCCGGTCTCATCCTCCCGCCGCGTATCGCGCCGCACCAGGTGGTGGTGATCGTCGTGAAGGACGACGAGCGCACCATCGAGGCCGCCCGCACCATCGTGGCCGACCTCACGGCGGCCGGCGTGCGCGCAAAGCTGGACGATCGCACGCAGACCGGTTTCGGCCGGCGCGCTACGGAGTGGGAGCTCAAGGGTGTTCCGGTCCGCGTGGAGGTGGGACCCCGCGACCTCGACGCCGAGCAGATCACCTTCGCCCGCCGCGACCAGGGCGGAAAGCAGCAGCTTCCGCTCGCGGACGTGGCCACGCGTCTTCCCGCGCTTCTCGACGAGATCCAGGCGGACATGTTCGCCGCAGCTCAGAAGCGTCTCGAGGAGCGCACGAAGCACGTGTCCACGATCGAGGAGGCGCGTGAGGCGGCACAGACCGGCTTCGCCGTCATCGACTGGGCCGTGCTCGGCGAGGCCGGCGAGAAGGAGCTGAACAAGGACGCCATCACGGTGCGCTGCCTGCGCACCCGCGACGGCAACATGCCCGACCCGCACAACCCCGAGACCGACCTGGTCGCGATCGTCGCCCGCGCGTACTGATCACGAACGCCACGATGCCCGCCCCGGAGACGGGGCGGGCATCGTCGTGTTCGGGGATGGGGCGGCTCAGCGCACCGAGCGGATCGGCAGCACGCACAGCCCGCCGATGACGCCGTAGAGGATCGCCGCACCGAGGAGGGCGGTGTAGTTCGAGCCGGTGCCCCCGATCGCCAGTGTGGGAACCGCCAGCACCGGGACGATGAACTGCGGCAGCTGATAGGACAGCGCCACGATGCCCAGATCCTTACCGGCGTCCTGGAAGTGGGGGAGCACCTCGGTCATCAGCGCCACATCGACCGACACGTACGCTCCCTGGGCGGCGCCGACGAGCGCCAACGCCATGAGGAAGACGGTTTGATCCGGCGCGAACATCGCGATGACGAGCCCGCCGACCGAGAACAGGCAGGAGATCCAGATCACCGGCTTACGACGCCCCGTGCGATCCGAGATCCAGCCGAACAGCACGGTCGTGACCAGCCCGCACAGGGTGAAGACGATGAGCCCCGTCGCCTGCACCGCAGACGCCTCCTCCTTGGGAACGCCCAGGCGATCCATGATGAAGAAGAGCAGGTAGGTGGCCACGGAGAAGATCGACATGGTGACGAACAGCCGGCACAGGAACGCCCAGAAGAAGTCGGGATACCGGCGCGGGCTCAGCCAATAGGTACCGAGCACATCGCTCCAGCGCCAGGGGGCCGGTCGCTCGGTGCGGACGATGTCACGCAGCCCGAAGAACAGCAGTCCCGACAGCACGCCGCCGAGCATGCCGGGGACGGCGAACCACAGCCAGCGCTGGTCGTTGGGCAGCGCCGCGACGATCTGCGACCCGACGATCAGCGCGAGGCTGTTCGCGGCTCCCGCGATGCCGGAAACCCGCGCGCGGATCCGGCCCGGGATCTGGTCGGCGAGCAGCGCGTGGACAGCGGCGTTGGTGGCGCCGAAGCCGATCTGGACCACCACCCAGCCCAGCACGATGCTCCAGAGGCCGGTCGCGGCCGCCAGCAGGAACACTCCGATCAGGCCGATCACCGCGCCACCGAGGATCCACGGTCGCCGCACCCCGAGGCGGGACATGGTCCGATCGCTCAGTCTGCCGAACAGCGGCGTGACGATGATCACCACGATGCCGCCGATGGCGGTGGTGATCGACAGGTTCACCTCCTTGGTCGCGTCGTCGAGGAAGGCGAAGGCCTTCGGGATCGCCGCGCTGCCGAGCGTGGACAGCACCAGGTTGATGCCGAACCAGCTGAGCACGAACAGCGGGAGGAAGGAGCGCGGCTGCTTCGAACCCGGAATCTCGGGTCCGAGGGCTGTGGGAACGGGTGGTGCGGGGGTCGCGGACATCATCG
The DNA here is from genome assembly GCF_044769785.1 of Microbacterium sp. GXS0129. Taxonomy (NCBI): domain Bacteria; kingdom Bacillati; phylum Actinomycetota; class Actinomycetes; order Micrococcales; family Microbacteriaceae; genus Microbacterium; species Microbacterium sp. GXS0129. Next base: position 58,734 of record NZ_JBIZVZ010000004.1, read on the forward strand.
TCCTTTCGGGATCGGGTGCGGAAGGTGGGTGAGGTAGGCGGTGGCGAGCTCGTGCGCGAAGCGACGCTGCCAGACGCGCGCGGCCTCCCAGCGCGCGGTCAGTCCGGGTGTTCCGTGGAGATGACCGGCGCCCACGCGAACGACGACAGGGACGCCGGCGGAGCGGAGGGCAGCGGCGTAAGCGAGCGCGCCGTCGCGGAGCGGATCGTGCTCGGCCACCAGGATGAGCGCCGGGGCGAGTCCGTGCAGGTCATCGGCGTGGAGCGGGAAGGCGTCCTCGGGATCGGCCGTCCCGACGTAGAGCCGAGCGACCTGCTCCGCATCGTCGAGGCCGAAACCGGTCGAGTACAGCTCCCACGATTCCCCCAGCGGTTCGGCGCTGGCGGGGAGCACCTCGAGCGCCTGGTGATGGACGCTCACGCCCTCATCGCGCAGGCGTTGTGCGGCCACCGCGGTGATCGCCGCTCCCGCGGAGTTACCGCCGATGCCGAGTTTCGCCGCGTCGATCCCCAGCTCGCCGGCGCGTGTCGCGGCGTCCCGGAACGCGGCCACGGCGTCGTGGACGGCGGCGGGATAGGGATGTTCGGGGGCGAGTCGGTACTCCAGTGAGAGGATCTGCACGCCCGACGCCAGAGCCAGCGCTGCGCTCAGCCGGTCGTTGAGCGTTTCATCGATGGTGCCTCCGACGAAGCCGCCGCCATGGCACCACAGGATCGTGGGGCGGGCTTCGGGCCCCACCACGGGCCGGAAACGGCGCGCCCGCAGCGATCCCTCGCCGCCGTGAACGGTGACGTCGTCGATCTCGACCCCGGCCGGGATCGGCTCGGTGAACTCCGCGGCGAGCGCGTCGCTCAGCGCGAACGCGGCGACGCGGCGGCGCCTCGCATCCGGCGAGGCCAGGTCGGGGAGATCATCCCGCAGAGCGGCGATGCGCCCGGCGCACTCGGCGATCACCGGATCGAGACTCAGCACGGCGGGGTCGAAACCGACCTGATCCCGGGGCTCAGGTTCGGGGCTCATGCCGCGTCCGCCGAGGGTTCCGGTGCGTCGTCGTGCAGGGTGCGCAGGCGAGCGATGACCGCACGATGCGCCTCCGCGGCCGCGGGGATGAAGCGGTTCCAGCCGAGTGAGGTGTGCGTCTGTCCCACGTAGCGCACCACGCTCACCGGCACCCCGGCAGCGGAGAGCGCGCGGGCGTATGCCTCACCGTCACCGCGGAGCGGGTCCAGCTCGGACGTGCAGATCCACGCCGCGGGCAGCCCCGTGTGTGAACGCGCCAGGATCGGTGACGCGAGCGGGCTGCGCGCCGCCCCTGGCCTGCCGCCGAGATACTGCCGCACCAGCCGGCGGCCCACGCGCCGGACGATCACACCGGGAATCGCCGCGGTGAGTCCCGCCATGTCGGCGTGACCCATCGTGAGATCCACCACCGGGTTCTCCAGGAGCTGGAGCCGGATCGGGCGATTGTTGCGCTCGCGGTTGAGGAGCGTCGTCACAGCGGCGAGGTTGCCCCCGGAGGATCCGCCGCCCACGGCGATCCGTGCCGGCGAGCCCCCCAGCTCGCCGGCATGCTCGTGAACCCATTCCAGCGCGCTCCAGCACTGCTCCGGCTGTGCCGGGAAGCGCACCTCCGGGGCACGCGAGTAGTCGGCCGCGACGATGATCACTCCCGCGTCGCGGGCGCGCTCGCGGAACCGGGCGTCCCACGAGACCCAGTCGATGCCGCCGATGGTGAATCCCCCGCCGTAGAAGTACAGCAGGATCGGCAGATCGGCCCCGGGTTCGGCACGGAGTGCGCTCGGCCAGTAGACGCGAACGCGCACATCCGGGTGATCGGCCACCGGTACGACGTGCTCCTCGGTGGCCACGTCGAGGATCGCGATGTCGAGCGCGTCACACATCCTCGCGTCGTTCTCCTGCGCCACGCGGCGCCGGCCCGCCGCGCTTCGCGGCTCCCGCTCCAGCAGTGGTGCGATGCGGCGCTCGAACGCGGTGACGGCGGTGTCCACCGCGGGTCGTCGAAATGATCGCTTCGGCATGGGTACTCCTTCGTGTGGAACGATTGTGATTCATCGAAGAACTTCGATGAATCATCGAATCGAGGAGCCTCATGCGCGGGAATCCGGGGCGGGTGACCATCTACGACGTGGCCGAGCGGGCGGGCGTCAGCATCTCCACGGTGTCGCTCGTGGTGAATGCGCCGCACCGCGTCTCACCCGCCACGCGGGAGCGGATCGTCGCGGCGGCCACCGAACTCGGCTACCGGATGACCCCCGGTCGCCGGATCGGAGCCACCCGCATCGCGGTGGCTGCACCGTTCACCGCGCATCCGTCGTACCTGCGACGGCTGTCGGGAATGCTGCTGCGAGCGCGCTCCGCCGCGGCCGACATCATCCCGTACGACATCGATTCCGCGGCCAGTGCCGCATCCCCGCTCCTGGAGACCCTGCCCGTGCGCACCGATGCCGCGGGTCTCGTCCTGATGGGTGTGCCGCTGGGCGGGGCCGCCCGCCGCGCCAGTCGTACCGCCCGCGTCCCCGTGGTCCACGTAGACGTCGTGCCCACAGGGCGCACCGCCGTGGACGGACCGGTGGTGCTGGTGGACGACCGTCGCGGCGGCGATCTCATCGGCACGCATCTCGCCGGCCTCGGACACCGCAGCTTCGGCTTCGTCCACGATGTCCAGGTCTCGCCCGCCTATGTGTCATCCGGCATGCTCCGCGCCGAGGGGCTGGCCCAGCACGGCCACGTGCGCGCCTACCCGGCGGCGTCCGGTTCGGATGTGTCCGAAGCCGTGCGGCGGGCCGCTGCCGACGGCTGCACAGCCATCGTCGCGGGCCATGATCAGCTGGCGGCGTCCGTGCTCGGGACGTTGCGGGCGGAGCCCCACCTGCGTTCGCTGTCGGTGGTCGGCTACGACGACGGAGATCTGGCCCAGGCCCTCGATCTCACCACCGTGCGCCAGCCGCTGGAGGAGACCGGACGTGTGGCCCTGGAGCTCGCGCTCGGCATCGTGTCCACGGGGGCGGCGAGGGGCGGCGTCACCCGCCTGGAGCCCGAGCTCGTCGTGCGCGACTCCACACGGCCCGCGTAAGAGGTCGCACGCACGCACGAAGCGCCCGTCCGTTCCCGCAACGGACGGGCGCTTCGCATCAGGTCAGGCGTGGAGCCAGACCGTGACGTCGGTGGGGACCTTCGCCTGGTTCTCCGCGGTCACCAGGAGGGGCTCGGAGGAGAGGATCACCCGCGCGGCGTCGACGAGCAGCTCATCCGCGCCGAAGTTCACGACCACCTCGACGTCGGCGTTGGTGAGCGACAGCAGCGTGGCGCTGCCGGTCTCCTTCCACGTGAGCGTGCCGGACCCGAGGCCGTGCGCGCGGCGTTCGGTCAGCAGGTTCTTGTAGAGCTCGAGCGTGGAGGCGTCGTCCTTCTCCTCGACGGAGCGGGCGTACTCGGCGAACTCCGCGGGCTGGGGGAGCCAGCTCTCGCCCGTCGTGCTGAAACCGAACGCGGGGGCGTCCGGCTCCCACGGGATCGGCACGCGGCACCCGTCGCGGCCGTATCGCTCGCCGTTCGTGCGGAAGAACGACGGGTCCTGACGAGCCTCGTCGGGGAGGTCGATCACCTCGGGGAGGCCGAGCTCCTCGCCCTGGTAGAGGTACGCGGAGCCGGGGAGCGCCAGCATCAGTGTCGTGGCCGCGCGTGCACGACGAAGGCCCAGCGCCGCATCCGGGCGGGGACCGGGCGTGTTCGGGCCGATGCCTGCACCCTGTGCGTTCTCGAACTCGACGGCGAGGCGGGTGGCGTGACGGACCACGTCGTGGTTGGACAGCACCCAGGTGGAGGGGGCGCCGACACTGTTGAACGCACGCAGCGACTCGGTGATCACCTCGCGCTGTGCGTCGGCGTTCCAGCCCGCGTACATGTAGAGGAAGTTGAACGCCTGGTGCATCTCATCGCTTCGCACCCACAGTGCGGTCTCGTCGAGCGTGGGCAGCCACGCCTCCGCGCACAGCACGCGGTCGCCCTCGTACTCCGCGAGGACGTTGTGCCAGTCCCGGTAGATCTCGTGAACGCCCTCCTGGCCCCAGTACGGCACCGGTTCGTGACCGCCCATCGAGTCGCCGTCCGCCGGCGGGGTGTAGTCCGGAAGTCCCTCGGCCTTCACGAGGCCGTGCGCCACATCGACCCGGAAGCCGTCGGCGCCGCGGTCGAGCCAGAAGCGGAGCACGCTGCGGAACTCCTCGCGCACCTCCTCGTTGCTCCAGTCGAAGTCGGGCTGGCTGCTGTCGAAGATGTGGAGGTACCACTGGCCGGGGGTGCCGTCGGCCTCGGTGACCCGGGTCCAGGCGCGACCGCCGAACACCGACTCCCAGTTGTTCGGCGGAAGCTCGCCGTTCTCCCCCTTTCCGTCCCGGAAGATGTATCGCGCGCGCTCAATCGAGCCGGGGCCTGCGGCCAGTGCGGCCTGGAACCAGGCATGGTCGGAGGAGGAGTGGTTTGGGACGAGGTCGACGATGAGCTTGATGCCGCGCTCGTGGGCGGCCGCGAGCATCGCGTCGAAGTCGGCGAGCGAGCCGAACAGCGGGTCGACGTCACGGTAGTCCGCGACGTCGTAGCCGGCATCGCGCTGCGGGCTCACCATGAACGGGCTGAGCCAGAGGGCATCGACGCCGAGCTGGGCAAGCGCGTCCATGCGGCTCTCGATGCCGGGCAGGTCGCCGATGCCATCGCCCGAAGCATCGGCGAAGGAGCGCGGATAGATCTGGTAGATGACGGCGGTGCGCCACCACTCGGAACCGGTGGCGGCGTGCTCGGGCGAGGTGCTCATGCGCACCACCGTAGTGCACGTACCCCGGAATGCGAGGGTCGCCGCTCCCAGACTTCGAATCGATTCGATGACGATGATCGTCACGGCGGCACATCCGGGCGCGCTTCTCAGGTGCAGCGAGTATCGTGGTTGCACGTGACTTCCGTCGAACTGGACCGCGCGTTCTCCCTCATCCGCCTCACGCAGGACTTCCCCCAGCCGGGAATCCTCTTCCGTGACATCGCTCCGCTTCTCGCGGACGCGCGAGCGTTCCGGACCACGATCGACGCGCTGATCGAACCCTTCGCTGGGCAGTTCGATCTGGTCGCGGGTGTCGAGGCGCGAGGCTTCGTGCTCGCCGGGGCCGCCGCGGCCATCGCGGGAACCGGAGTGCTGCCGATCCGCAAGGCGGGCAAGACGCCGCAGCCCGCCGCGCAGGTGACCTACGACCTGGAGTACGGCACCGCGACCATCGAGGTGGGCGCGGACATCCCCGCCGGTGCACGCGTGCTCGTCGTCGACGATGTCCTCGCCACGGGCGGCACCCTGCATGCAGCGCACGGTGTGGTCGAGCAGCTGGGCGGCATCGTCGCCGGTACGGCGGTGCTGCTGGAGATCGAGGGTCTCGGCGGACGTGCCGCGCTCGGCGAGAAGTCGGTGCACGCCGTCTTCGCCTGAGCCGCGTTCGCCGGACGACGGGCCCCTCCGCTGCCGGAGGGGCCCGTCGTGCTATGAACCGTCTCGCCGGGGCTGTACACTCGCGGGTGCTGTGCACCTGCCACGGGCCCGCGCACAGCCTCGGGGCCCACACCTGATCGGACACCTCATGTCTGCCCCTCAACACCCCGGCCAGAAGTCCTTCGTCGTCACCTGGCTGCTCTCGTGGCTGCTCGGTGGTCTCGGTATCGACCGCTTCTACCTCGGAAAGATCGGCACCGGAATCCTCAAGCTGATCACCATCGGCGGTCTCGGCCTGTGGTGGATCATCGATCTCATCATCACGCTCGCCGGGTCGCAGCGCGACAAGCAGGGCGCCCCGCTGGCCGGCTACCTGGAGAACCGCAAGGTCGCCTGGATCGTCACCGGCATCTTCTTCGTCATCGGTCTGCTGAGCGGCGGCATCAGCGGTGCGCTGGGTCTGCTGACGTTCGGCGTCTACGGCAACTGATAGCGCTTCATTGCGCGCACATGGCCCCTATCCCGCGCGGATAGGGGCCATGTGCGCGCTGTGAAAGGGAGTCAGTCCTCAGAACGCAGCGAGGCCAGCTCGGTCATCACCGGTGACTCCTGCAGGGTGCGCAGCTGTGTGTCGACGTGCAGCGCCATCAGGTGCGCCGCCGCAGCGACATCGCGCGCACGGATCGCCGTCAGCAGCCGGTCATGATCGGCCAGCATCACCACGGGATCCACGTCGCCCGCGATCCGGTCGCCGAGCCCGGACGAATCCAGCGCCATCGAGAGGTTCTGCACGAGGTCGAAGAGCAGCCGATTGCCTGAGGCCTGCGCGATCACTCCGTGGAACAGGGAGCACCGCACCGATCCGGTGCCTTCGCGCACCGTCTCCATCTCCGCGGCGATGGTCGACTCCATCGTCTCCAGCAGGGGAGCGGTCCAGTTCGCGGCCGCCGTCTGTGCTGCTTCGACGTCCAGTGCACGGCGGATTCCGACGAGCTCGGCCGGGTGGTAGGCCGCCAGCGCATCGAGCAACAGGGAGGGTGCGGGCGTCAGTGAACGCACGAACGTGCCGCGCGCGGTCAGGGTCTCGACCATGCCGAGCGTGGCGAGCGAGCGCACCGCCTCACGCACCGTCGATCGGCCGACGTTCAGCTCTTCGATCAGCTCGGGTTCGGTGGGGATCCGAGAACCCACGGGCCACTCGCCAGACGAGATCCGCGCTTTCAGGCGTGCGAGGGTCTGGCGCGCCAGAGCGCTGCCGGACGGCTGTGACATGGGGACCTCCTCCCGTGATTCAACCACACCTACAGGGTGACTGAAGGACGGGTGGATCATCAGATGAAGAGCTTCATCTGATGATAGGTTGAGGGGTGCTCGACCTCAGCAGAGCGCGGCGAGGATCTCGTCCCCGCCACCGTCGGCATCCCGGCCGGCTGTCACGCCCGGCGCGGGACCGGCGTCGCCGTGACGGCGACGGTGAAGACTGAGACAGAGGAGACAGCATGAGCGAAAACACCACCCCCACCCGCCCCGTGGTCGATCACTCGGCGGTGGCCGACGCCGTCAACGCTTCCACGGTGTTCACGATGTACGCGGCCTTCACCGCCACCCGTTCCGGCGACGGCACCGCCGCCGATGTGGTGCGCGCGCTGGAGTCGTCTGCGGACGACGTGACGCTGCGCGGCACCTACGACGTCTCCGGCTTCCGCGCGGACGCCGAGGTGCTCGTCTGGTGGCACGGTCCGACGGTGGAGAACCTGCAGGCTGCGTATCGCGCAGTCATCGATGCCGCCGGCGGCGCGCTTGACCCCGTGTGGTCGGTGGTGGGCGTGCACCGCACAGCCGAGTTCAACCGCGGACACGTGCCCGCCTTCCTCGCCGGGGATGCCCCCCGCGGGTACATCTGTCTGTACCCGTTCGTCCGCTCGTACGAGTGGTACCTCCTGCCCGACGCCGAGCGGGCAGGACTGCTGCGCGAGCACGGCGCGGCCGCGCGGGATTACGGCGATGTGCTCGCCAACACCGTCGCGGCCTTCGGCCTGGGCGACTACGAGTGGCTGCTGTCGTTCGAAGCAGACGAACTCGTGCGCATCGTCGACCTCATGCGCGAGCTGCGTGCGACGGGCGCCCGCCGCCACGTGCGGGAGGAGATCCCGTTCTTCACCGGTCCGCGTGTGGATCCGGCGGAGTTGTTCCCCCGACTCCTCTGAGGCCGGTGCCCCTCATCGGGTGCTGGCGGCGTTGCACGCCCGCGCCCGATGAAGTCCCCCTCCAAGGCCTCAGCGTGCGGCGCCGGTCGCCTGGAAGTCGCTGATGCTCAGGACGATGCGTGGCGCCGTGGTCGACGCGGACAGGGTTCCCTTCAGGCCCACCCATCCGGCGGTCTGCATGCCGTCGGTGCCGTCGCTGCCGCTGAGCTGCCAGTCGGCCGGCTCCGACGACCCGTCGCGCCAGAGCTTCGCCGCCGCGGCTGTGGGGCCACCGCCTGACACCCGCAGGCGCACATGGAGAGCCTCGCCCGCTCGATATGTGCCGGGCAGGACGAACCCGGAGCCGGCGATGGACACCTCATCGCGCAGGAGATACAGCCGCACCATGCCACCCGCCTCGATGCGCACCCGCGCCTGGTAGCTGCCGGCCGTCGTCTGGCGCCCGATCACACTGAGGGACACCGCGCCGGCGCCCGTGGGCACCGCATCGGCGGAGAACATGGTCTCGACGGTCGTGGAAGCGGAGGTCGCCTGCGTCAGTGTCGCTGTTCTCGTCCACGAGGGCCTCAGTTCGATCCGTCCGGCATCACCGTTCGCCGAGAAGTCACCGTCGCCTCCCCGCAGCAGCCAGGGGCCGCCGACGACGGCGGAACCCCACGATGCGGACGCCGTCCGGGCGAAGTCGTCGCGGGCGATGATCTCCGCCGGGGGGTCCGCAAGGACGGACACCAACTGGGAGACCGCGTTGGTCGCACCGGCGGCGTCGGTCACCGTCAGCGTCACGGTGTACTGCCCCGGTTGCGCATAGGTGTGCTGAGCCGTCGATCCCGATCCGCTCGTGCCGTCCCCGAAGTCCCACAGGTACTGCCGGATGGCACCCTCCGCATCGGTGGAGGCCGCGGCATCGAAGGACGCGGTCAGAGCGTCGGTGCTGCTGCTGAACGCGGCTCGCGGTGCGGTGTTCCCGTTCGGCGATCCGAGCGGGCGGCCATCGGTGACCGAGTAGTCATCGAAGCGCACGGTGGTTACCGGGACGGTCGACAGCGAACTGGAGGAGCCTCCGAGGCCAATGGCACCGGCTGCCTGGAGCGCGGGGGTGGTGTCGGTGGCGGTGATCTGCCACTGGGACGGTTCCGCGGCGTCAGCGGCCCAGACCTTCGCGCCCAGCTGTGTCGGTGCGGTACCCCGCGCACTCACCGCGACGAGCACATCGGTGCCCGGCGTGTAGCCGGTGAGGACAACGCTCTTACCGCCCAGAAGCGTCTCGCCCTGTAGCAGGTACAGCCGCACGACGCCGCCGGGCTCGAACCGCACCCGAGCCGAGTACCCGGCAGAGCCGACCACCCGGGCGTGGACGTTGGCACTGACGACGCCACCCTCGGAGGCCCGGTCGACGCTGACGCGCACCCGCGTGATGCTGTCGCTGGTCTGTACCGAATCCAGCAGCGCGCCGCGCGTCTGACCGGGCGCCAGCGCGATGTTCGCCGTGCTGTCGGCCATGCTGAACTCACCCGCTCCACCGCTCGTGAGCCAGCGTCCGCCGATGGCGGCCACGCCCCAGCCGGTCGACTCCGTCCGGCTGAATCCGTCGGCTGCGATGACGTTCTGCTCGGTGCTGTCGGTGCTGCTGACGGTGATCGCGGTCCAGTCGCTCGCGGTGCTGTTGCCGTGGACATCGCTGACGACGACCCGGTACTCCTGCACGGATCCGGCCGGGCGGCCCTGATCGCGGTAGCTGAGCACCGGACGGTTCCAGCGGGTGGAGGCGGCCGAGGTGGTGAACAGCGGCGCGGACTCCCCGCGGCGCTCGACCGCGTAGGTGAGCGATGCGTCGTCCGGGTCATAGTTGCTCGTCCAGGTGAGGACCACCTCGCCCCGCAACGCGCTGGCAGCGTGGACGCCGTAGGCCCCGCCGGTGACGACCGGGCCCTGCTTGTTCGGGGCGACCCGTGAGCTCGCGAACCGGACCAGCCCCTGCTGCGGCGTGCCCTGCACGGCCGGGAACTCGCCGCCGTACACCACATACCCGTCACCGGCCGCGACGCTCCACGTCGCCTGCTCCTGCCCGGTGAAGGACCCGGGCGTGAAGGTCGGGTACCAGTGTCGCAGGGTCGGTGCCGGCTGTCCCTCGTAGGAGAGGTACGTGGGCACCTGGTTGGCGGTCAGGGTGCGTCCGCTGGCGTTCATCGAGAAGGCGAGCGCATGGGTGTGGAAGAGCGGGTCCTCATCCGGGAAGCCTCCCGGAACAGTGGCGCAGGCGTGCGTGTGACCCGCGCGGTACATGAGTCCGTCGCTCAGCGCCACGTCGTACACATCGCCGTGGCAGTCCTCCATCGTGATGATGCTGCCGTCCGTCCAGGCCGCACGGAAGGTACCCTCCATTCCTCCGCCGTCGAACGAGTACGTCGTGCCGTAGACGCTGGTCTCATCGGAGGTCACCCCCATGAAACCCGCTGCGGATCCGGCATTGTGGATGAGGGAGTTCATCGCCCACGGCACCGTGGCACCCGTCGACGCGTCCAGCGCAGCGATGCCGCGCCCCGGGTTGGTCGAACCGTTCGCGGCCTCGAAGCTGCCGCCGACGACGATCTTCGAACGGTCGGGGGAGACGGCGATGCTCCGGCCCACTCCGTCGCCGGTGAGGGTCGCATCGAAGGGGAGCACCTTGCCCGTCAGCGTGCTGGCGGCACCGACCCGGGCGTGCGGCTTGTTGTTGATCGTGCTGAATCCGCCCGTCAGATAGAGCGTGTCCGCGGTTGCGGCCAGGCCGTACACCGTCGCATTGGCGCCGATGCTGAGCGGTGAGACGGCGCCACTCGCGGTGTCGAGCGCAGCGACCCGGTAGCGCGGCTGCGTGCCCACCTGCGTGAACGCCCCGCCCAAGTACAGCGTGCGCCCGTCGGGCGACGCGGTCAGCGCGTAGACGGCGCCGTTGACCGGAACGTCGAAGCCCGGATCCAGCTCACCCGTGGTCAGCCGGTAGCGCAGCAGATTCGCGCGCGGAGTCTCTCCGGTTCCCGGAGCCGCGCCCGCCGGTCGTGCGCTGCTGAACCGGCCTGCGGCGTACACCCAGTCGCCCACGATGGCCTGCGTCCAGACGACCCCGTCGATCTGCACCGTCGGAAGCGGGTCCGCGGTCACGGTGGGAGCGAATGCATCGCTCACCGCTGCGCCGGCATCCACCGCAGCGTTCACGGATGCCTGTGCACCTTGCCACGCGACCGCCGGCTGCGCGGCGGAAGCGGGAAGGGCGGCGAGGACCGTTGAGAGCACGATGGCCAGCGCGGCGATCACAAACGTGCCCGGCCGCCATCCCCGACGGCGCGACGAAGAGATTCCGTGAGCCACGCGGCTCCTCCCTGGCGCGCCCGGTCGTCTCGTCGAGTTCGAGAAGGGGCGGTGGGCGCACCGCGGACGCGACAATAGCGGGTTTCCCGGGGCTCCCGCGGTTGCGGCCTCCCGAACTGTGGACAGACGGTGACGTCTGCGGTGCCGGCGCTCAGATGGCACTGCCGTACCCGGTCACACGCGGTCGCGATCGGGCGGAGACGCTAGCGCTCGTTGCCCCGCCTGTAGTTGCCCGTCGCGCGCTGGAGCAGCGCCTGATCGTTCTCGTCCGAGTCGCCCAGCCGGGCCAGCAGCCGGCGAGCGTCCGCCCCGCCGACGACCGTCACGAGTGTGCCGCCGCGGGTGATTCGCACGGTGGTGCCGGCTTCTGTCCACGCGAAGGGGACGTAGGTGCTCACGTCAGCTGGAGTAGACCACGTTGCGGGCGTCCTCGCCGTCCAGCATCCGCGTGATCTGGTCGGCCACGAGCTGGGCGATGCGCGGCTGCATGGCAGCCGACGCACCGCCAACGTGCGGGGAGATCAGCACGCCGGGTGCGGACCACAGCGGGTGATCCGCCGGCAGCGGCTCGGGCTCCGTCACGTCGAGCGCGGCGAGGATCCGCTCACGGCGCAGGTGATCCACCAGCGCGTCCGTGTCGATGATCGGGCCGCGTCCGACGTTGACTACCAGCGCGCCGTCGGGAAGCGCCGACAGCACGGCGTCGTCGATGAGGCCCCGGGTGTCCGGGGTGTCGGGCAGCGTGACGATGAGGACGTCGGCGGTCGGCAGCAGCTCCGCGAGCTCGCTCATCGCGTGCACCTCGCGGCCGTCCTCGACGCGCGCGGACGATGCGACCGGCACCACCTCGACCTCGAACGGGTCCAGCCGCGCCGCGGTCGCCTTACCGACGCCGCCGTACCCGAGCAGCAGCACGCGGCAGTCGGCCAATCCGTTCGCGAACCTGCCCCGCCACTCGTGCGCGTCCTGCTGGCGCACGTACTGGGGCAGGCGTCGTTGCACGGCGAGGGTGAGTGCGAGGGCGAGCTCCGCGGTGGCCGTCTCGTGCACGCTGGCGGCATTGGCGAAGACGTGACCGGCGGGCAGGTGGTGGGGAACGTCGTCCCAGCCGATGGACTGGCTCTGCACCAGGCGCGTCGTCACGTCCGCGAGGCGGGGGAGCGCGTCGCGCGCCGACATGTACGGCGGCACCACGATGTCGATGCGCTGGCGGGGCGTGGGATCGGTCATGTCCCACACGAACAGATCGATCGCTGCGATCTGCTCCGGGGTGAGTCGTGCACGCACGTCCCGCTCGAGTCGTTCGGTGGGCACGGACACGCTCAGCTTCGACATGATTCGACCCTATTCCGATTCCGCCCCCGACAGCACCGGGTGATCGTTATGCTCGCGTCATCCCGATCCGAGGAGAACGAGCATGGTCCCTGAAATCAACTACTGGAGCGTGATCCTGGCGACGCTGTCGACCATGATCGTCGGCAGCGTCTGGTACACCCCGAAAGTGTTCGGAACGAAGTGGATGGCGCTGGCCAAGGTCGACCCCCATCGCGAGGGAGCGAGCGCCGTGACGCCCATCCTCGTCACCGTCGTGGTGAGCTTCATCACCTCCTGGGTGCTGGCTGGCTCGACCACCATCGCGTGGCACTTCTACGAGGGCAGCTACCTGGTGTCGGCCCTCGTCACCGGCGTGCTGCTGTGGGCTGGGTTCACCGCCGCGCGCTTCATCACCCACGATGCGTTCGAGGGGCGGCCGCCGGCGCTGACGGTCATGAACGTGATGCACGAGCTGGTGACGGTGGTGGTCATGGCCGTGATCATCGGCGTCTGGCCGCCCGCCGGCACCGTCTGAACGACGAACGGCCCTGCCGAGGCAGGGCCGTTCTCGTATGCTCTCAGGCTGCGACGCGAGCGATCGCCGCGAGCGCGGACTCGAAGAACGTGATGCCGTCCTCGCCGGAGCGCATCGCTGCGGGGGTGTTCGGGCCGAAGCCCGGCTCCACGGCGTGCTCCGGGTGCGGCATGAGGCCCACCACGTTGCCCGCCTCGTTGGTGAGACCGGCGATGTCGTTGAGGGATCCGTTGGGATTGATGCCGGCGTAACGGAACGCCACCCGGCCCTCACCTTCGAGGCGCTTGAGGGTCTCTTCATCGGCGATGTAGCCGCCATCGGCGTTCTTCAGCGGGATGATGATCTCCTCGCCGGCGGTGAAGGCGTTGGTCCACGCGGTGTCCGCGTTCTCCACACGCAGGCGCTGGTCGCGACGGATGAACTGCTGGTGGGCGTTGCGGATCAGGCCGCCGGGGAGCAGGTGTGCCTCCACCAGCATCTGGAAGCCGTTGCAGATGCCCAGGACGGGCATGCCCTTGCCGGCGGCGTCCTTGATCTCGGTCATGATCGGTGCGAGAGCCGCGATGGCTCCGGCGCGCAGGTAGTCGCCGTAGCTGAAGCCGCCCGGGAGGACGACGGCGTCGACGTTCTGCAGGTCGTGGTCGGCATGCCACAGGGCCACCGGCTCGGCTCCGACGAGGCGGATCGCGCGCTGAGCGTCGCGGTCGTCCAGCGAACCGGGGAAGGTGACGACCCCGATCCGAGCGGTCACTCGACCACCTCGATGCCCACGACGTCCTCGATGACGGCGTTGCTGAGCACGTCCTCGGCGACCTTGCGGGCGGTGGCGAGGATCTCCTCGGTCACCTCGCCCTCGACGGTCAGCTCGAATCGCTTGCCGATGCGGACACCGGTGAAGGCGTCGACGTCGAGACGCGCGAAGGCACCGCTCACCGCCTTGCCCTGCGGGTCGAGGAGTTCGGGCTTCGGCATGACGTCGACGACGATGGTGGGCATTGTGGCTCCGAGGTGGACGCGAACGGCGGTCGTCATCAGTCTACCCGCGGCCCCACGCCGGTTCGACCGCGGCTGATCGGCGCCCTCGGCCCTCGTGAATCACGTTCGGATCACGAAACTTGACTTTCGTGGGAGCGCTCTCATATGGTCGAGAACCGGTTGGGAGCGCTCCCAAGGTGGCCCCACAATCCCCGCACCACATCATCCACAAAGGAGTGACAGTGATTTCTGCAGCACTTCGCCGCGGCGGCATCGCCGTGGCAGCCGTCTCCGCGACGGCCCTCGTCCTCGCCGGCTGCGCCGGCGGATCGTCCGACGCCGCCGACGGCGGATCCTCCGACGGCAAGGTCACGCTGACCGTGTCGACCTTCAACGACTTCGGCTACACCGACGACCTGAAGAAGGCGTACGAGGCCGAGCACCCCGACGTCACGGTCGTGTTCACGAAGGCGGCCACGTCCAACGACGCCCGCGCGAACTACTTCCAGAAGCTCGGCAAGTCGGGCCTCGCCGACATCGAGGCCATCGAGGTGGACTGGCTGCCCGAGGTGATGAAGTACTCCGACCTGCTCGCGCCGGTGCCTGCCGACCTGACCAGCCGCTGGCTGGACTGGAAGACTGCGGCGGCCACCGACAAGGACGGCAACCTCATCGGCTACGGCACCGACATCGGCCCGGAGGGCGTCTGCTACCGCTCCGACCTGTTCGCCGAGGCCGGTCTGCCCACGGACCGCGACGAGGTCGCCGCGTTGCTGGAGGGCGGCTGGGACAAGTACTTCCAGGTCGGCGCCGAGTACTCGCAGAAGACCGGAAAGGCCTTCTTCGACTCCGCGGGCGGCACCTACCAGGGCATGGTCAACCAGATCGAGGCCGCGTACGAGGATCCGAAGAGCGGCGACATCACCGCCACGAAGAACGCGGACGTAAAGGCCGCGTACGACCAGGTGCTCGCCGCCTCGAAGGATCAGTCGGCGCACCTCGGCCAGTGGTCCGACGACTGGAACGCGGGCCTGGCCAACGGCGCCTTCGCGACGATGCTCTGCCCGGGCTGGATGCTCGGTGTCATCTCCGGCAACGCCAAGGACGTGACCACGTGGGACATCGCCGACGTCTTCCCCGGCGGCGGTGGCAACTGGGGCGGTTCCTACCTCACGATTCCCGCCAACGGCAAGAACGTGAAGGCGGCGCAGGAGCTGGCGGATTGGCTCACCTCTCCCGAGACGCAGATGAAGGCGTTCGCCGCGGCGGGAACCTTCCCCAGCCAGGTGGACGCCATGAAGAGCGATGAGCTGGCCGCCGCGACCAACGAGTTCTTCAACGATGCGCCGGTCGGCACGATCCTCAGCAACCGTGCACAGGCGGTCACCGTCTCGCCGTACAAGGGCGCCTTCTACTTCCAGATCAACGACGCGATGCAGAAGGCACTGACGCGCGTGGAAGAGGGAACGCAGGACGCGAAGACGTCGTGGGACCAGTGGGTCTCCGAGGTCGAGGCGATCAAGTAACAGTGTCCGTCTCCGCGGGATCGGTCCGACCGGCCGATCCCGCGGACTCCCTCGCGAAAAGGAGCATCGTGTCCGCCACGACCCCCACCGCCCGGCGAGCGACCCCGCGTGACCCTCAGCGCATCGGGTTCGGGCACAAGCTCAGCAGGTGGGACCTGAAGGTCTCGCCCTACCTCTACATCTCCCCGTTCTTCGTGCTCTTCGCCGTGATCGGGCTGTTCCCCATCGGATACACCGCTGTGATCTCGTTCATGGACTGGGATCTCGTGCGCAACTCCGGTGAATTCATCGGCTTCGACCAGTACACCTACGTGCTGAGCCAGCCGAAGTTCTGGATCGCGCTGCGCAACACGTTCAGCATCTTCCTGCTCTCCTCGGTGCCGCAGCTGATCATCGCGATCATCATCGCCGCGATGCTCAACGAGAACATCCGGGCGCGCACGTTCTGGCGCATGGGGGTCCTCGTCCCGTACGTGATGGCACCCGTCGCCGTCGCGCTCATCTTCTCCAACATGTTCGGCGACCAGTACGGCATCGTGAACACGATCCTCACCAACGCGGGACTGACCGCCCTGCCGTGGCATTCGAACGCCTTTTTCAGCCACATCGCCATCGCCACCATGGTCAACTTCCGCTGGACCGGCTACAACACCCTCATCCTGCTGGCGGCCATGCAGGCCATTCCCCGCGACCTCTACGAGGCGGCGACCGTGGACGGCGCGGGGCGCGTGCGGCAGTTCTTCTCCATCACGATGCCGAGCCTCAAGCCGACGCTGATCTTCGTCATCATCACCTCCACCATCGGCGGGCTCCAGATCTTCGACGAGCCGCGCATGTACGACCAGACCGGCACCGGAGGTGCCAACAGCCAGTGGCTGACCATCACGATGTACCTCTACAACATCGGCTGGGGAGAGTGGAACTTCGGCCGTGCGGCGGCGCTCGCCTGGATCCTGTTCATCATCATCCTGGCCATCGGCATCATCAACCTCCTCGTCACCCGCTCCCTGGTGCGCGATGAGGGGACCCGCGACGGGATGACGCGCGCCCAGCGGCGTGCGGCCTCGGTGGCCATGCGTCGTCGCGTTGCCGCCCAGCGCACGAGCGCGACCACCCGCGAATCGACGAAGACGGAGGCGCTCCGATGACCACCACAGCCACCGAGACCGTCACCCAGGCCACCGGCCGCACGCCGCGAGCACGTGCCATCCGAGGAACCCGCCCCGGCTTCCTCGTCTACGGAGTCCTCGGCGCATTCCTCCTCGCCTGCCTGTTCCCGTACTACTGGTCGCTGCTGATCGGCTCGGGCGACTCCTACACGATCCGCGACCCCCACATGAGCTGGATCCCCGGAGGCAACCTCTGGGAGAACATGCAGAAGGTGATGACGGATCCCGCCGTCAACTTCTGGCAGGCGCTGTGGAACTCCGTGTGGAGCTCGGCGGTGATCGCCGCGTCCGTGGTGTTCTTCTCGACCCTCGCCGGATGGGCGTTCGCGAAGCTGAAGTTCACGGGCTCGAACGTGCTGCTGGTCTTCGTCATCGCCACGATGGCTGTTCCCATGCAGCTGGGTGTCGTGCCGCTGTACATCCTCTTCAGCGATCTCGGCTGGACCGGTCAGATCGGCGCCATCATCGTGCCCGCGCTGACCAGCGCGTTCGGGGTGTTCTGGATGACGCAGTACCTGCGTCAGTCCGTGCCGGACGAGCTGATCGAAGCTGCCCGCGTCGACGGCGCCACCCAGTTCCGCACCTTCCTGACCGTGGGCCTTCCCGCCGCGCGACCGGCCGCCGCGATGCTGGCGCTGTTCACGTTCGTATCCTCCTGGAACAACTTCTTCTGGCCGTTCATCGTGCTGGATCGCTCCAACCCCACCCTTCCCGTGGCGCTGTCCCTGCTGCAGTCGAACTATTTCGTCGACTACTCCGTGGTGCTCGCCGGCGTGCTGCTGTCCACCATCCCGCTGCTGATCCTGTTCGTCTTCGCCGGCAAACAGCTCGTCAGTGGCATCATGGCTGGCGCGGTCAAGGGCTGACGCACACCCGAATCGAGAGGTTTCCCATGTCTTCTCCCGCTCGCTCCTTCCCGGACGACTTCCTCTTCGGCGCGGCCACCGCGGCGTACCAGATCGAGGGCGCGGCCTTCGAAGACGGCAGGACAGCGTCCATCTGGGACGCGTTCGCCCGGGTTCCGGGTGCCGTCATCAACGCCGACAACGGCGATGTGGCCTGCGATCACTATCACCGCTATCCGCAGGACGTCGCGCTGATGAAGCGACTGGGCCTGCAGACCTACCGGTTCTCCACCTCCTGGTCCCGGGTCCGTCCCGACGGGGGCGCGGTCAACCAGGCCGGGGTGGACTTCTACCGGCGGCTGGTGGACGAACTGCTGGAGGCGGACATTCTGCCGTGGCTCACGCTGTACCACTGGGACATGCCGCAGGCCATCCAGGAACGCGGCGGATGGACCACGCGGGAGGCCAGCGACCTCTTCACCGAGTACGCGCTCACGATGCATGACGCCCTCGGCGATCGCGTGAAGGTGTGGACCACGCTGAACGAGCCGTGGTGCTCGTCGTTCCTGTCCTACACAGCGGGAGCGCACGCTCCCGGGCACCGGTCGGTGGCCGAGGGCATGCTGGCCTCCCACCACCTGCTGCTCGGGCACGGGCAGGTGGTGGAGGAACTGCGTCGGCGCGACGAGTCGCTGAACCTCGGCATCACGCTCAACCTCACTGTGGCCGATCCGGTCGACCCGGAGAACGCGGCCGACCGCGATGCTGCGCGACGGGTGGACGGCCAGTTCAACCGCTGGTTCCTGGATCCGGTGTTCCGTGGCGAGTACCCCGCGGACATCGTGGAGGACATCCGTGGCGTGGACGCCGAGGCGGTGGCGCGCTTCGAGGCGGCGGTGCTGCCCGGGGACCTCGACACCATCTCCACACACATCGCGACCCTCGGGGTGAACTACTACCACGGCGAGTACGTGGCAGGGGCACCCTCCGATCGGCCCGCGCCCGAGGGTGAGGCCCCCACCACGCGTGAGACGGCTTCCCCGTTCCCGGCCTCGGACGGGATCTACCACGTCGACCGAGGGCTCCCGCGCACCGGTCAGGGCTGGGAGGTGCAGCCCGAGGGGCTCACCCGTCTGCTGCACCGGGTCTGGGACGAGTACGCGCAGCCGGCGCAGAGCGTGCTCTACGTGACCGAGAACGGCGCAGCCTATGACGACGAGCCGGTGATCGAGGAGGGCGAGACGCGAGTGCACGATGCCGAGCGCGTCGACTTCCTGCGCCGTCACCTCGCGGCCATCCTCGACGCACGAGAGGGCGGCGTCGACGTGCGCGGCTACTTCTACTGGTCACTGCTCGACAACTACGAGTGGGCCTGGGGCTACGAGAAGCGATTCGGGATCGTGCGGGTGGACTACGAGAGCCAGGAGCGTGCATTCAAGGACAGCGCACTGGAGTATCGTCGCATCATCACCGAACGCGCCATCGACGTGCCGACGCCGGTCAGCGTTCCCCCGTACCTGTTGAACTGAAAGAGGGCTCTGTGGCGGATCCGTCGACGTCCGTACCCGCCACGGCGGCCACGATCGAGGAAGTCGCCGCCGCTGCCGGGGTCTCGCGTTCGACCGTCTCCCGTGTGGTCAACGGATCGACGTCCGTCAGCCCGAGCGCCGAGGAGCGGGTGCGGGCCGCCATCGCGAAGCTGCACTACGTTCCGAACCAGGCCGCCCGCTCCCTGGCGAGCAGGCAGACCAAAGCCGTCGCACTGATGGTCCCCGAAGACGTCTCGCGCTTCTTCGGGGACCCCTTCATCGCCTCGGTCGTGGAAGGAGCGCACCACCGGCTCACGGCATCGGGGTATGTCTTCACTCTCGTGCTGGTGGGTGAAGAGACCGGCGAGCGCACCATCGCCTACCTCCGGGGTGGCAGCGTCGACGGCGTGATCGTGGTGTCGCACCACTCGCGCGATGCGTTCGTGGACCGCATCGCCGGTGTCGTGCCCGTCGTGTTCGGCGGCCGCCCGACACGCAAACGCGCGGGGGAGTCCGAGTACTACGTCGACGTGGACAACGTGGAGGGCGGCCGTCTGGCCACCGCCCACCTCATCGAGCGTGGCCGTCGCCGTATCGCGACCATCGCGGGGCCGAGCGACATGCCGGCCGGCATCGACCGCCTGAGCGGCTATCGCCAGGCCCTCGCGGATGCCGGGCTGGCCGAGGGTACGGTGGCGATCGGCGACTTCTCCGAACTGGGCGGGGCGGCTGCCATGCGCGAGATCCTGGCGGACGGGACACCGGACGGCGTGTTCGTCGCCAGCGATCTGATGGCCAAGGGCGCACTCGCCGTGCTGGCCGAGGCGGGGTTGCGGGTGCCGCAGGACGTCGCGATCGTCGGATTCGACGACTCCAGCATCGCGCGCGAACTCACCCCCGCGCTGACCACCGTGCGCCAGCCCGCGCTCGGCGATCTCGTGGCGCAGCGCCTCATCGAGATCCTCTCCGGCGAGGAGCCCCCGCGCGCCACCCTCGTCGAGCTGGAGCTCATCGCCCGCGACTCCACGTGAGGTCATGATCGGTTGCTGAATTCATGACGGATCGGTCGGATTCGTCATGGATTGGTGGCCTGGTCATGGATTCGCGACACCGCGTCAGCGTCGGGCGGGACCGGCGAGGAGCGCTCGCCGGATGGTGCGTTCCACGCTCGCCCACTCATGCACGACCTGAGCGTAGGTGAACCGCAGCACCTGATAGCCGCGGAGAGTGAGCTCCGCGTCGTGGACGACGTCGCGGCCGCGGTCCGCTGCGGACGAATGGAAGGCGTGACCGTCGACCTGGATGACGAGCCAGTCATCGATCAGGAGATCCACGCGATGCCCGGCGATCAGCGCCTGCGGACGAAGCTCACGTCCGATGTGCCGCATCCCACGCATGAGGAGGGTTTCCAGCCCCGAGTCCGAGAGGCCCGTGACCTGCGCGGCGAGTCTTCGTGCATCGTGACGGGGCCAGGGGATTCGCTGAAGGGCGGCCGGTGCGAGCTGTTCTGTGCGCGAAGCCGACTCCCATATCGCCAACGCCGTGGCCTCGTCGCAGCAGCGGACCACGTGCTGAAGCGTGTCTTCGATGGATTCGAGGAGCTCGCCCGTCCGCAGCGGCATCAACGGGCGGGTGCGGTGCACATGAACGTGGCGGGACGTCGTTGCGGCACTGGGCGGAACATGGACATGAGTGTTTGCCGGCGCTGTCACGGGCACCCACCAGCCTCGCAGCCGCGCCGCGGAGACGCACGCGACGCGGGCGTTCAGTTCGGCGGCTGCGCGCCGCACGTCATCGACGTCCGCCAAGGCCACCCAGTTGCGGCCGATCGGAACGACCGCCGATCCGAGCCATCGTCGCACTCCGCGCGCATCGAAACCCGCTTCATGCAGAAGGCGGCGGTGGGCGATTCGGTCGTGCTTTGCGAGCCAGGAAGGCAGATCCATGCCTCATAGTGGCCGCCGTGGCACGCTGCGAACGCCGTGTCCACAGGCCGCGGAATGGATATCGCGCATGTGGAGGAAACCTCGTGCGCACCTCCTCGGGCGCGGCGGGCTTCCTGAATCCATGACCGGGTCTCCAGATCATGACGAGTATTCCGGATTCGTCATGATCCGGAGACCGGGTCATGGATCCGCGTCGGCAGGGTTCAGGCGCTGCGCTCCCAGGTCCAGGGCACGGTCTCCGTGACCTTCACCAGGCCCGCGCGCTCCAGGATCGGACGGGAGAACTCGGTCGAGTCCGAGTGGATCCAGCGCACGCCACGGGAGATGGCGGATCGGGCACGGGCGGCGGTGAGCGCGCGGTAGATGCCGCGACCGCGGTAGTTCGCGAGCGTGGCGCCGCCCCAGATCCCGGCGAAGGCGGTGCCGGGGATCGGATCGATGCGCCCGACGCTGACGATACGGCCGTCGACCTCCGCGGCCCACACCTCCACACCTTCTCCGCGAGCCTGCCGTTCCAGGATCTCCGGCAGCAGACGCTCGGCATACGGCGTGCCGCCGAACACCTCGTCCTGCATGTCGAGCGCGGCGCGGATGTCGGCGGGGGTCGTCATCTGCCGCACCGTCACGCCCTCCGGAGCCGGGACGTCCACCAGGGTGCCCGCATCGCCGAGCATCACGGATTCGACGCCCTCGGCGGCGAATCCGGCGCGCGTCAGGGCGTCTTCCAGGCCCGGCGCGTGGTCGTGGGTCCGGGTCTTCCACTCGGCCTGCACGATCGACTCGTCGGCGGCGATCAGCGCCGCGATCTGCGCGACACGGGCGGCGGGATCATCCAGCTCGGCGTAGGTGACGAACAGGCGACCGCCCTCGTAGCGCGCCGCCCAGAGTGGCCCGATGCGGTCCACGGAGGTGGCCCCCAGTACTTCGGAGGCGGTGCGGAGGTGGGCGTCGTACGCGGCGAGGAGGTCGGTCACCGATCCAGCGTAGAACTCCGTCGCACGGGGGAGGTGTAGCGCGCGGCCCCCGCATAGCCTGCTCCCATGGACGCAGCATCACTGATCATGGGAATGTCCATCGCCAGCGTGTTCTGGATATGCGTCATCGGATGGCAGCGCAAGCGCCGCGATGACACGCCCTCAGACGAGGACTGAGCACACGGCCCCGACGAGCAGTCTCGTCGGGGCCGCGTGCTCACATCTGAGGCGTCAGTTCTCCGGGTCGCCGCCGAGGGGGCCGACCGCCGGGATCGGACCGCCGTCGTCGGCGCCGGTCTTGCGGGCGCAGGCGATGAGGTTGGGGTGCGAACAAGAACGGCGCCACGGGCCTCGGCCGTGACTCCACCGACGAGTTCACGTTCACGTGCGGCTAAATCCGGATCTGCGTCACACGATCGGTTGACCGCCACGGTACGGGGAAGCGGCTCGTGAGCACTCCACGCTCGAACTGAGGGCCCACGATCGCGACATATTCCTCGGCGTCTTCTGCGTTCGCGAAGACGCCGAGGATGTTGTTGTCTGGGCCACTGTCGTGGTAGACGATCCACACCTCTTGCATTCAGAGAACGCTACAGCTGAATGGATCAGTTCTCCGGGTCGCCGCCGAGGGGGCCGACGGCCGGGATGGGACCGCCGTCGTCGGCGCCGGTCTTCCGGGCTCGCGCGATGAGGTTGCCGAGGTGGTAGATCGCGAGCACGGCGACCGTCGCGAGGATGATCGCACCGAACTCGATGCCGCCGAACACCGCGCTGAACCCGCCGATGGAGACGATGAGACCGACGGCGGCGGTGAGCTGGTTGACGGGGCGGGACAGATCCACGCGGTTGTCCACCCAGATCTTGATGCCGATCACACCGATGAGGCCGTACAGGGCGGTGGTGGCGCCACCGAGCACACCCATCGGGATGGTGTTGAAGAGCGCGCCGATCTTCGGCGACAGCGCCAGCACGATGGCGACGAGACCAGCGACCCAGTACACGGCGGTGGAGTAGACGCGGGTGGCCGCCATGACACCGATGTTCTCGCCGTAGGTGGTGGTGCCGGAGCCGCCGAACATGCCGGCGATGGCGGTCGAGATGCCGTCCGCGGACAGCGCCTTGCCGGTGGACTGGTTGATCGAGGGGTCCTCGGTCATGGCGGCGACACCCCGCACGTGGCCGACGTTCTCGGCGATGAGCACGAGCACCACGGGCAGGAACATCAGCACTCCCGACCACGCTGCGGGCTCGGCGAATGCCGGGAGGTGGAACTGCGGCAGGCCCACCCAGTCGGCGGCGGCGACCGTGCCGAAGTCCACCTCGCCCTGGATGACCGCGGCGATGTAGCCGACGATCACACCAAGGAAGATGGAGATACGACCCAGGAATCCGCGGAAGACGACGCTGAACAGCACGATCGCGGCCAGCGTGATCACGGCCGTGAGCGGGGCCGCCTTGAAGTTGTTCCACGCCGCGCCGGCGAGGTTGAGGCCGATGAGGGCGACGATGGTGCCCGCGACCATCGGGGGCATGAAGCGGTCGATCCACTTCACCCCGACCGCCTGGATCAGGAAGCCGATGCCCGCCAGCACCACACCGGCGACGACGATGCCAACGAGGGCCATCGCGATCTGCTCGGGGGTCTCCAGCCGGTTGCCGCCGTTGAAGGCCATCACCGGGGCGAGGAACGCGAAGGAGGAGCCGAGGTAGCTGGGCAGCTTGTTGCGCGTCAGCAGCAGGAAGAGGATCGTGCCGATACCGCTGAAGAGCAGGGTGGTGGCCACCGGGAAGCCGGTGAGGATCGGGACAGTGAAGGTCGCGCCGAACATCGCGAGGACGTGCTGACCGCCCATGGCGATGGTGGCGGGCCAGCTCAGACGCTGTTCGGGCTTGACGACGTCGCCGGGGGCGACGGTGCGACCGTTGCCGTAGACGGACCACAAGGGCATGGAGGGACTCCTCAGGGGTAAGGGGCGGAACCGCTGGATCACTTTATCGAACCTGGGGATTGGCTGGACGGGACGGCTGCCCGGGTAGGAGGCCTCTCTCCCCGATCCGGGGCGGCCCCGGACGCGTTAGCGTTTTCCTATGCCCTCCTATTCCTCCCTCACCGACCATGCGGCCGTCGAAGCGGCGATCGCCGAGTTCTCCTCGTTGGGTCGGGAGCTGTTCCTTCTGAAGTACGGGTTCCCGGAGGTCAACGAGTCCTTCGTGATCGTGGGCGCCGGTCGTTACGACACCCGTGCGCTGTTCGCCTCCGCGTACGGGCACCAGCACGGTGAGCCGCTCACCAGTCGCCAGGTGGTCGCCGGGCTCACCGGCGCCGCGGGGCAGCTCGGCGCGCTCGGCTATGTGGTGACCACTCCGGATGACCTCAAGGCGGCCGACACGTTCCCGACCTTCGACGCCGCGCTCGCACGATTCCCGATCCCGGTGGAGAACCTCCCCGTCATCCGCGAGTTCCTCGTGAACCGCAACTACCGCGAGTTCTTCATCCCCGCCAGCCGTGCATACATCGGCGCCAAGCCGCGCTCGGGGAAGCCCCCGCACCAGATCGGTCGCGGCTACATCGCCTACCGCGAAGAGGACGGACGCCCGCGCGGCATCGAACTGCCGGTGCGGGTGAGCGCCGTCGTCGAAGCGCTGTCGCCGATCCGCGGGGGTGCATCCTCCACGCGGTCGACCGAGCCGCGCGCACCGCGTGCCGCCGCCGAACCCCGCGCTCCGCGTGTGGCGAAAGTGGAGCGTCAGGATGCGTTCTGCCCCACGTGCTTCATGGTGCTGCCCGCCACGGGCGTCTGCGCCAACTGCGACTGAACCAGAAGGGTCGATAGGCTCACCCCGTGCCCGCATTGGATGGAAGCATCGACGGACTGATCGGGTTCCTCACCGACTGGCACGGGGAGCCTGAACCGCGGTTCGGTGTCCCGGCATCGGAGTTGCCCGCGGGTCTGCCCGAAGCCCTGCGCCGGCTGTACGCTGTGGCGGGCCGGTGGCCGGGACGTGATCCGGGGGAGCACCTGCCGGATGCGCCCGGGATCCTCCAGCACCAGGACTTCCTGGTGCGGGCGGAGGACCTGTCGGCGGCCGATGGCTGGTTCGACGTCATCTCCGAGAACCAGGAGGGGTGGCGCGTCCGCGTCCGCGCGGACGATCCCGCCGGAGCGCCCCACTCGAACGCCCACTGGATGTGGGACGACGGCGACATGGACGACTACGTTCCGCTGACTCCCGCCCTGGAGCATCTGCTCACGTCGTTCGTGCTGCAGGAGAGCCTGTTCGGCTCCCGCTTCCTGGCGAGCGTCGATGCCGGCGATGCCTGGTCTGCCGCCTGGGCGGAGGCGGAGCCGGTGTGGGAGAACGGCTGGTACGTGTTCGAGGAGCCGACCCACAGCTTCCGCCGCAGCGGCCCGTTCCTTCTGGCGAGCATCGCCGGCGACGGCTGGATCGGCTGGAATGATGCGGGTGCTCGTCTCGGCGAACCTCTGGCCGCGGAAGTCCACGTGATTCACTCGCCCGAGTGACGGGACGGCCGGCGCCGGTGAGGCGCCGGCCGGTGTCGTCAGGCGTTCTCGGCCGGCGCGATGCGCACCAGCATCTTGCCCGTGTTGGCGCCGCGCATCATGTCGAGGAAGGCGTCGACGGTGTTCTCGATGCCGTCCACGATGGTCTCGTCATAGGCGATCTCGCCCGCTGCGAACCAGCCCGCCATCTTCTCCTGGAACTCCGGCGCGACGCCGAGGTGGTTCGCGAGAGTGAACCCGGTGAGCGTGAGGCCGCGCGTGATGATGTTGGCCATGTTGTCGGGGCCGGGAGTGCGGCCCGTCGTGTTGTACTCGGCGATCGCGCCGCAGAGCGCGGCGCGCCCGCCATCGTTGAAGGCGTCCAGTGCGGCTTCGAGGTGATCGCCGCCGACGTTGTCGAAGAACACGTCGATCCCCTGCGGCGCCGCAGCGGCGAGCTGTGCGCGAACGTCGCCGTCCTTGTAGTTGAAAGCGGCGTCGTAGCCGTACTTTCCGGTGAGCAGAGCGACCTTCTCCGCGCTGCCGGCGGAGCCGATCACCCGCCCCGCTCCGAGGAGCTTCGCGATCTGGCCGACGGCGGTGCCCACGGCGCCTGCGGCACCCGAGACGAACACCGTGTCGCCGGGCTTCATCGCGGCGATCGTGGTGAGACCGACGTACGCCGTGAGACCCGTCATCCCCAGGATGTGCAGGCGCACCGAGGACGGGACGCCGTCGAGCTCCGGTACCGCACGGAAAGTGGTGGCCGGGGCCTGGACGACGTCGGCCCAGCCGTGCTGGTGAAGAACCAGCGTTCCCACGGGGAGCTCCGCGGCGTTCGACTCGACCACGCGGCCGATCGCGCCACCGGCGATAGTCTCGCCGAGCGCGTAGGGCGCGACGTAGCTGCGGACGTCGTTCATCCGCCCGCGCATGTACGGATCGACCGAGACGAACTCGTTGCGCACCCGGACTTCTCCGGCAGCCGGGGTGTCATACGCGACCTCGGCGGTCTCGAAGTCCTCGTGCGTCGGCCACCCCACGGGGCGCTTCGCGAGACGGATCTGGGTGCTCTGGGCAGTGGACATGGAACTCTCTTTCTGAGGAGGAGCGCGCGGACGGTCAGAGCGCGAGGCCGAGTGCGAGCAGGAGGACAGCAAGCGCCGGGATCACGCCCTGCTTGAGGGCGGCGCTGCGCTTGTCGGGGCTGGAGAGAAGCAGGACGAGCGCTGCGCCCGCCATGGCACCTGTGCCCGCGAACACCAGGCCGGCGCCCAGTGATGTGGTGCCGAGGAGGAAAGCGACGATGCCGACCACGGCGATGATGGCGAGGAACAGGTTGTAGAACCCCTGGTTGAACGCCATCTCCTTCGTGGCATGCGCCTCCTCCTCACTCAAGCCGAAGGTGGCGCGGACGCGCGGTGTCGTCCAGGTCAGCGACTCCATCACGAAGATGTAGACGTGGACGAGCGCTGCGATGCCGGCGAGGATCAGGCCTGCGATCACCATGGGGATCTCCTTCTGTCGAGTCGATTCTGTAACGACCTGTCCAGTATATACTGGACAGGTCGTTACAAAGGTGGGAATCCATGGCACGCACGCAGAGCTTCGATCGCGACACGGTCGTGCGGGCGGCTCGCGCGCTGTTCTGGCGAACCGGGTACGAAAGCACCTCAATCCCCGAGCTCGAGGCCGCGACCGGACTCAGCCGTTCCAGCATCTACAACGCGTTCGGATCGAAGCGAGGACTGTTCGACGCCGCCGTCGACAGCTACCTCACGGAGGTCGTGCGGCCCCGGCTGCGACCCCTGACCGCCCAGCATGTCGAACCGAGCGCGCTCGCGGACTACCTCACCGGCTTGCGCGCGGCGTTTCAGAACCTCGAGTCGATGCCCGCCGCGAACGGCTGCCTGCTCATCAACACCGCAGGGGCGCCGATCGCCGACGACCCGCAGGTGGCTCGCGTGATCGCCGACTACCGTGCGGAACTGCGTGACGCGGTCGTGCGGGGGCTGCACGCCGCGCGCGGGCAGGTGCCAGCGCCGGAGCTCGCGCGGCTCGCCGACGCGGTCACCGGACTCATGGTTGCCGCCTTCGCGATGGCGAGGGTGGATGCTGCGGAGGCGGCGCGCAGCATCGATACCGCACTCGCTCTCCTCGGGTGAGTGCCGTGTCCCGGCTCAGGACTGCAGGCGGGTGAGCAGCTCGCCGTATCGTGCCGCGGTCTCGGCCACGATGTCGGCGGGCAGTTCCGGGGGAGTGCCGGTCTTGTCCCAGTTCGCGGCGAGCCAGTCGCGCACGATCTGCTTGTCGAAGCTCGCCATGCGTTCGGCCGGAGTCTGCCCCTTCTCCCACGCGGCGCGGTCCCAGTAGCGCGAGGAGTCGCTCGTGAGCACCTCGTCGCCGAGGGTCAGTGATCCGTCGGCGTCGTGACCGAACTCGAACTTGGTGTCGGCCAGGATCAGTCCGTGCGCTTCGGCTGTGGCGGCAGCACGATGGTAGATCTGCAGGGACAGGTCCCGCAGGTCGGCCGCCAGTTCTTCGCCGACGATCTCCTCCGACTGCTCGAAGGTGATGTTCTCGTCATGCTCGCCCAGTGGCGCCTTGTACGCGGGCGTGAAGATCGGTTCGGGCAGACGGTCGCCGTCCTGGAGTCCCGTGGGCAGCGCCACACCGCAGATCGAGCCGCTCTGCTGGTACTCCTTCCAGCCGGAGCCGGTGAGATAGCCGCGCACGACGCACTCGATCGGGATCATCGACAGCTTCCTGGCCACCATCGCGCGGCCAGTCACCTCGGCGGGAGGCTCCTGCCCCGTGAGGTGGTTGGCGACCGGAACGCCGCCATCGGCGCCCGCCAGCTGCTCGAACCACCATCCGCTGAGGCTGGTGAGCAGGACGCCCTTGTCGGGGATGCCGGGTGAGAGTACGAAGTCGAAGGCGCTCACGCGATCGGAGGCCACCACCAGCATCCGATCCGCCGGCCCGTCCGCGGGCTCGTAGAGGTCCCGGACCTTTCCGGAGTAGACGTGCTTCCAGCCGGGGATCTCGCGCGCGGTGCTCACGCCACCATTATCGCGCCTCCGCGCCTTTCCCCTGTCGGTGGCCCCTCGTATCGTGACCCGCGGAGGCGATGACATGAGCGAACTGGTGTGGGACGAGACGGATCCGGTGCACGTGAAGGCGCTGGCGGCGCTGCGGCGCGAGCTGGTGGGGTGGATCTCGACGGTGGATCGTGCGGGCGCGCCGCGCTCGGTGCCGGTGTGGTTCTTCTGGGAGGACGGCGAGGTGGTCATCATCACTCGCCCCGACACGGCGAAGGTGAAGCACCTGCGCGCGGGCCCGGCCGCCCAGTTCCACCTCAACGCGGGAGGCCCGTTCGGCGATGACGTGGTGATCCTCAGTGGCGATGCGGAACTGCGAGAGGGCGGAACGGCGGCGTGGATGGCACCGCGACGTGAGGCGTACGAGGCGAAGTACCGGGAGGCGATCGCCGACTACGGCATGCCGCTGGATGACATCGTCGAGAGTTTCTCCGCCCTCATTCTGCTCCGGCCGACCAAGCTGCTGGCCTGGTGACCCGCGACACGAGCACGCTCCGGTGATCAGCGCGGGGTGATGGCGTCGACGAAGTCGTGCGCCTCGCTCATGAGCGGTGCCCAGAGCTCGTCCTGCTCGATGCGCAGCGAGAGCCATTCGCGCATCTCGCGTCCGCGCATCACGGTGCGCTCCGCTGTGCCGTCGGCCACGAGTTCCCCGGCGCGGCGTTCGCCGACCTTCACGATCAGGTCACCGCCGCTGCCGACGAACGCGAAGATCTTGCCGCGGACGCCGAGACCGATCGTGCCGAACATCCGCCCGAGCGCCACGTCGGGCAACGACGTGAACTGCGGGGTCAGGTCGTCGAAGATCTCGTGCGCGCGCTCGTGGACCATGCCGGGGATCGTACGCCGCGCGGGCGGCGCACGAAACCCCTGCCGTGTGTCAGCTGAGGCGGCCGGTGCGGGCCACGCCGGCCAGCCAGTCCAGGCTGGGCTTGGGGCGACGCTCGAACGTTACGGGATCGACGGCCACCAGGCCGAAGGTCGGGCGGAACGATCCCCACTCGTAGTTGTCGAGCAGGGACCAGTGCAGGTAGCCGCGGACGTTGATGCCGTCGGCGATCGCCGAGGCCACGTCGCGCAGCGCCACGCCGGTGTAGTCGATGCGGCGCTGATCATCGGAGGTGGCCATGCCGTTCTCCGTGACGATGAGGGGGACATCGCCCACCACCTCGGCGCTGTGGCGGATCGCGATGCCCAGGGCCTCGGGGAAGTACTCCCACCCGGTCAGCGTGCGCTCCACGCCCTCCGGGATCGGCTGCGGCCGCCCGCCCTCGCCGATGAACGTGCGGAGATAGGCCTGCACGCCCAGCCAGTCGTCACCGCGTGCCGCCTCCAGGAAGACATCCTCCCGCGGGTACTGGTAGGCGAGAGTCTCAGCCTCGTAGCCGGGGACCGCATGGTAGGCCTGGTTGGCGATCGTCCATCCCACCTTGTGGCCACGCGCGCGCAGCATCGCCCCGGTGAGGTGATGGGCACGGATGAGGTTCTGCGTGACCACGGGGTCCGGAGCCGGGGGTTCATCGGACTGGTTCGGGGCGGCGAAATCGTGCACCACGGCGACCATGTTGGGCTCGTTGATGGTCACCACCCATTCCACCCCCGCAAGGATCTCTGCGGCGCGGGTGGCGTAGCGGAGGAACACGTCGGGGGCGTCGTCGCGGCGCCACCCACCGCCGTGGGCGAACCAGCGCGGGTTGGTGAAGTGGTGCAGTGTCACATTGGGGGTCAGGCCGAGCTCGATCGCAGTCTCGATCATGCGACGGTAATGCTGCAGCATCGCCTCCGAGAACTGTCCGTCCTCGGGTTCGATGCGCGCCCACTCGATGCTGAACCGGTACATGTCGAATCCACGGTCGGCCAGCAACTGCATGTCCTCGCGGTATCGGTGCAGGCTGTCGGCGGCGTCGCCGCTGCGTTCGGCGATGTGCATCTGCGGGGAGTTCTCCATCTCCCACCAGTCCGAGCCGATGTTGTTGCCCTCGATCTGGTGGGCGGCCGTTGCCGCGCCCCAGAAGAAGGAGTCGGGGAAGCTGGTCACGTGAGTCCTTTCGTGGGCGGGTCTCGGCGTGCTCGCGAAGCATCGGTGCGAATCTCGTGCGGGAGCGTCGAGTCGAGATCTCAGCGCAAATCTACGCGCTTAGATCATGTTCGAGTATTGCCCGATCGCCGGAGCGACGCAAGGGCGCCGGCGGATCAACCGGGAATGCAGCCGCAGGACTCGCCGAGCATCAGCGCGGTCGGCAGGATCACGGTGTGGCCGGTGCCGCTGCGTTGCTCGGCTTCCTCGATGAGGATCCGCGCGGCGGCGCGTCCCATTTCCGCCATCGGCTGGCGCACCGTGGTGAGGGTGGGGTGAAGGACGCGACTGGCGAGGATCCCATCGAAGCCGGTGACGATCACGTCGCCGGGCACGGAGACGCCGCGTCGTTCGAGCCGCTCGATGAGGGCGATGGCGATCTGATCGCTCGCGCACACGAGGGCATCCGGAAGCTCCGTCGCAGGGACGTCCGCGATGCTCGCGGCGATGTCGTCAGCGACCTGCGACGTCGTGTGGTCTGCGATGTCGTCCGGTGCGGAGGGATGGTCCGACGTGGGCGGATCTTCTGACGCGATGAGGGGAGTCGCGGGCCGCGCGAGCCCGCGAGCGGTGAGCTCGTCCGTGATCGCGGTGAATCGCTCCTGGTAGTCCGGCGCGGCGAGATCGCCGATGAAACTGAACCGGCGCGCGCCGTGATGGTCGACGAGATGGGTGATGAGGGCGCGCGCACCGCCGTTGTTGTCGGCCTGCACCCGATGAAACGCTTCGTCGGCGCTCACGCCGCCCATGCTGAACAGCACGACCGGCACCGTGCGCACCACCGACTCGAGTACGCCGGCGACGCCGCTCAACCCCGCGCGGCTGGGGAACACCGCGAGCCCGTCCACGCGCCCGGCGTGATCGGTGACGTCCTGCGGTGCGCGCGGATCGTTGCTGATGTGCACGGACCATCCGCGCCGTCGGCACTCCAGCTCGAACCCCCGCTGCACCTCGTCGACGTAGAGCGGGAAGACGCGGGGATCGGGCGGGCCGTCCTCCGTGGGTGCGTGCTCGTCGGAGGAGAGCAGGTCGGACTCGGTGAGGAGATCGAAGGACTGAAGACCGAGCACCCCGGTGCCGCCACGAGCGAGGCCGCGTGCGGCACCGCTCGGGACATACCCGAGCTCCCGGGCGGCATCCAGCACGGCCTCCCGGGTGCTGTCGCGGACCTGATCCGGGCGGCGGAATGCGAAGGAGACCGTCGCGGTGGACACGCCGGCGAGCTTGGCGACGTCGTACACGGTGGGCCGGCGGGCCATCACGCCTCCCTCGGTGTCGAGCCCGGTGCCCGGGCGGCTGCGGCTGCGTCGATCCTACGCGGGCGCCTCCGTGCGCACCCTCGCACGCCTCTTCTCGTGTGCCTCCGTGGCGCACTGCCGTGAGACTTCGCTCTGTGGGCGAGAACCGGCGCGCTGTCCGGATCTCGCCCAC
This sequence comes from Microbacterium sp. GXS0129, assembly GCF_044769785.1. Classification (NCBI taxonomy): domain Bacteria; kingdom Bacillati; phylum Actinomycetota; class Actinomycetes; order Micrococcales; family Microbacteriaceae; genus Microbacterium; species Microbacterium sp. GXS0129. The sequence continues at coordinate 90,702 of NZ_JBIZVZ010000004.1, forward strand.
AGGCGGAAGACTCGCGGGGTCATTCCTCCGGGTCGGTGGGATCCAGCGGCGCGTGGTGGTCGAAGTCGGCGGCGCCGCGGCGCCAGTAGCCGTCCACGACGACCTGCTCCTTGGGCAGCCCGAGCTCGCGACGGAGGTGGCGCCGGATCGGAACGAGCTGCGTGGCTTCGCCGGCGGCCCAGACGAACGTGGACGCGTCGATCGGGGCGAGCCCGGCCAGAGTCTGCAGCGCTCCGCTCGCGTCGCGACCCGTGACGTGCACCGTGGCGGCTGTCCGGCCGAGATAGCCTGCCAGCCAGCTGCCGTCACCGACCATCGCGATGATCTCCACGGTGACGGACGCGGGCAGCAGTTCCAGCCACCGCGTCACGGCGGGCATCGCGGTCTCGTCGGCGAACAGGATGGCGCGCGAGATTCCCGCCGGAACGCCACGGGAGCCGCGCGGACCGGCGATCCGTGCGGGATCGCCGACACTCACCGACTGCGCCCAGGCCGCCGCCGGACCCGGATCGGCATGGGTGTAGAAGTCCAGGGCGAGCTCCCCATCGCTGAGCAGCGGCGTGAAGTCGCGGAGGATCACGGGTCCCGTCGGCTCGCCGTCGGGGCGCCGGGTGTGGAAGACCCCGTCCGCGTCGGGGAAGAACACCTTGACGTGGTCCGCGGGGCCGGTGCTCACGAATCCGGCGAGCTCATCCCCGGACAGCGTGACGCGGATCATCTCCGGGGCGACGCGCTCCACGCGGGAGACGGTGAGTGATCGGCTGACGAGGTCGTAGCGGGTGACTTCGCGGTGGAAACGTGGCTGAACATCGGTCATGAGTCCAGCTTAGGGTTACCTAACTTCGGTTGCGATGGTTTCGAGAAAGAATTACAGGTGTACTATTCCATCTGTACTAATTGGAGGCGATCGAACGATGAGCACACGACCCGTGCGTCCGCTCGGGGTCATGATCCTGGCGCTGCTGCGCGAGCGGGACATGCACCCGTACGAGATGATGCGGCTGCTGCGCCATCGCCGGGAGAACCGACTGGTGTCCATCCAGAACGGCACCTTCTACAACCAGATCGCCGGGCTCGTGCGTGACGGATGGATCGCCGAGGCCGGCACCGACCGCGAAGGCAATCGCCCCGAACGCACCACCTACACGCTGCTGCCGGCCGGCGCCGCGGAGATCGTCAGCTGGGTGCGCGAGCGCCTCGGTTCCACCGATCGCCCGGACGAGTTCGCGGTGGCGCTGGCGGAGGCTCACAACCTGCCGCGCGAGGAGGTCGTCGTCCTGCTCAGGCAGCGCGTCGACCAGCTCGCCACCCTGCGCGACGAGTATCAGGGCGGCTACACCGGCGCTCTGGCGAAGCCCGTCGACCGGCAGTATCTCGTCGAGCTGCAGCGGGCGATCGCCCTGCTGAACGCCGACATCGAATTCACCGAATCACTGTGCGCGGATCTCGCGGCGGGAGCCCTGCAGTGGGGCGAACCGTCGGAGTCGCACCGCGCTTCCCAACACTTCATCGCTGGAAAGGACGACGCATGACCGCGTCCGCACCCGTGACCACCGGTTCCAACCGGGTGGTCAAGCCGTGGCCCGCCCTCTGGGCTCTGGTCATCGGATTCTTCATGATCCTGGTGGACACCACGATCGTCTCGGTGGCCAACCCCGCCATCAAGAACGCTCTGGATCCCGACACCAACAATCTCGACAACGTCGTGTGGGTCACCAGCGCGTACCTGCTCGCGTACGCCGTCCCGCTTCTGGTCACCGGCCGGCTGGGCGACCGGTTCGGACCGAAGAACCTGTACCTCTCGGGCCTGGTGGTCTTCACTCTCGCCTCGCTCTGGTGCGGTCTGTCCGAGTCGCTCGGCATGCTGATCGCCGCCCGAGCCGTGCAGGGCCTCGGCGCCGCGCTCATGACCCCGCAGACGATGACTGTCATCACCCGCCTCTTCCCGCCGCAGCAGCGCGGCGCCGCCATGGGGCTCTGGGGTGCCACCGCCGGTGTCGCCTCTCTGGTGGGCCCGATCGCCGGTGGTCTTCTGGTGGACAGCTGGGGCTGGTCATGGATCTTCTTCGTGAACCTCCCGGTCGGTGTCATCGCCTTCGTTGCCGCGTGGATTCTCGTACCCCGCATGGAGCGTCACGCCCACTCCTTCGACATCCCCGGCGTCATCGTCTCCGGTCTGGGTCTGTTCCTGCTGGTGTTCGGGCTGCAGGAGGGCGAGAAGATGTCGTGGGATGGCTGGGTGTGGACCATGATCCTCGGCGGCGTCGCGCTGCTCGTGGTGTTCGTCCTCATGCAGGCACGCACCAAGAACGAGCCCCTCGTCCCGCTGAGCCTGTTCCGTGACCGCAACTTCTCGGTCGCCAACCTCGCGATCACCACGGTCGGCTTCACGGTGACCAGCATGGTCGTGCCGCTGATGTTCTTCATCCAGGTGGCGCGCGGTCTCGATCCCACGCAGGCCGCTCTGCTGATGATCCCGATGGCCGTGATCTCCGGCGTCCTCGCGCCGTTCGCCGGCAAGCTGCTGGATCGCACCGACCCGCGGTTCCTGCTCATCCCGGGGCTGCTGCTGGTGTCGGGAGCCATCTTCGCGTACTCGATGACGATGACCGTCGACACTCCGCTCTGGGTGTACCTGATCATCGCCGGCGTGATGGGCGTGGGTCAGGCCGGCATGTGGGGGCCGCTGGCAACCACCGCCAACCGCAACCTGCCGCGCGCGCTCGCCGGTGCCGGATCGGGTGTCTACAACACCACACGTCAGATCGGCTCGGTCATCGGTTCAGCCGCGATCGCCGCGCTGATGCAGGGACGACTGGAGGCGAAGCTGCCCGGGTCCTCGGAGAGCGGCTTCGGAGCGGCTACGGGACCGATTCCTCCCGCGGTGGCCGAGCCCTTCGCCGCTGCGATGTCGCAGACCATCCTGCTGCCGGCGTTCGTGCTGCTGATCGGCGTCGTCGCGGTGTGCTTCATGCAGCGCCCGTCGTCGATCCCCGCCGCCCGCTCGTAGCCCACGGGTCGCCGCAATACCCGGAACGTCCGAGAAGCCCCACAAGCACGGGGGTTCTCGGACGTTCTGGTTTTTCGCGGTCAGTCGCCGGCGACGCGGGCGGCGATGTCGTGACGGAAGTGCGATCCCTCCAGGCCGATGCGCTCGATCGCCGCATAGGCGGCGGTGCGGGCGGCTGAGAACGAGTCTCCCGTCGCCACCACGTTGAGGACGCGACCGCCCGTGGCCGTGAGCGCGCCCCCGGAGTCGGTGGTCGCGGCATGGGCGATGTGCACATCGGCGACGCTCTCCGCCTCGGGGAGTCCGGTGATCCGGCGTCCGGTCACGGGGTTGACGGGGTAGCCTTCGCTCGCCAGCACCACCGTGACGGCCTTGCGATCGGAGAACTCCGGGCGCGGCTCGTCCTCGAGCGTGCCGGTGGCCGCAGCGAACAGGAGGCGGGACAGCGGCGTGGTGAGGCGGGGGAGGACCACCTGGGTCTCCGGGTCGCCGAATCGTGCGTTGAACTCGATCACCTTGATGCCCGCATCGGTGAGGATCAGGCCCGCGTACAGGAGCCCGATGAACGGCGTGCCGCTGCGGTCCATCTCGCGGATCACGGGCAGGGCCACCGTCTTCTCCACCTCATCGACGAAAGCCGCCTCCGAGCCGAAGCGCTCGGCCAGCCAGGGCAGCGGAGAGTAGGCGCCCATGCCGCCGGTGTTGGGGCCGGCATCTCCGTCTTCGGCGCGCTTGAAGTCCTGCGCGGGGCTGAGCGGGCGGACGGTGTCGCCGTCCGAGAGGAAGAAGAGGGAGACCTCGGGGCCCGAGAGGAACTCTTCGATGAGGACGGGCCCGCCCGGGAGGTAGGACTCGGCGTGGGCGATCGCGGCATCGCGGTCGGTCGTGACGATCACGCCCTTGCCTGCAGCGAGTCCATCGGCCTTGACCACGTAGGGTGCTCCGAACTCATCCAGCGCCGCGGTCACCTCGGTGGCGGACGCCGCGCGGACGGCGCGACCGGTGGGGACTCCCGCCGCCTCCATGATGCGCTTCGCGAATGCCTTGGATCCCTCCAGTGCCGCGGCGGCCTTGCCTGGACCGAATACGGGGATACCTGTGGCGCGCAGACGATCCGCCACGCCGGCGATGAGCGGGGCCTCGGGGCCGACTACCACGAGGTCGATGCTGTGGGTCTGGGCGAAGTCGGTGACCGAGACCGGGTCGTTCGCGTCGACCGGCACGACGGTGGCGTCACGGGCGATGCCCGCGTTGCCGGGGGCGGCGAACAGCTCGTGCTCGCTGCTCTCCGCACGCAGAGCGAGGACGATGGCGTGCTCACGAGCACCGGAACCAAGCACCAGGATCTTCACAGGGCCCAGCCTATCCGGGGGCGTGCCGCGCGTTACAGCCGGTGAATCTCAGGGTCGCAGCGGAAGCAGCGGGGAGAGGTCCGCGCGCACCCCGGAGGCGCTGATCAGACCCTGCCCGTACAGCTCGGCCCAGGACTGTGCGCCGGTGGCCAGCGCGATCCAGGTGTCGGCGTCCGTCTCCACCACGTTGGGCGGTGTGCCTCGTGTGTGGCGGGGCCCCTCGACCACCTGAACGGCGCCGAACGGGGGAACGCGTACCTCCACGGAGTTACCGGGGGCCTTCTCCGCGAGGAGCTGGAGCAGATAGCGCACCGCGGTCGCGCGATCCGTGCGCGCCGTCGATCCGTCCAGCACCGCGGCGAGTGCGCGACGGCCGATGATCGTCTCGATTTTCGGAGTCGGCATACGGACACGTTAGCCCTGGCCGCGGACACGTGGACTCGAACGTAGGTAAGGCATGCCTTAGTCTTATGAAGATCCCCCATCCCGATTCGGAGTCGTCATGCGCCCGTTCGCCGCTGTTCTCTCGCGCCCTCGCATCACCGGGAAGCTTGCCGCTCCCGTGCTCGTCGTCGTGGCCGCCCTCGGAGTGGGCGCGGCCGCCACGGTCCCCGCTGCTCCCGCGGCGGCCGTCACCGCGAACGTGTGTTCGGTCGATGCCGCGGACCTCACGTGGGGCTTCAAGGAGTCGTTCCGCTCGTACATCTCCGGCACGATCGCCAACGGCGAGTGGCAGACCGACGGAGGCGCCAGCTACTCCACCCCGAGCTTCAGCTTCACCGGAGGCACGGGCGAGTATCAGCCCGCCACCGCCACCGGCACGGTCTCCTTCCCCGGCGCGATTCGCTTCACCGGACACGAGGGTCTGCTGCAGACCAGCGTCTCCGTGCCCACCGTGCAGTTCACGAGTGCGGGCACCGCGCGACTCCTGCTGGACATTTCCAGCGTCCCGATGGACCAGGCGCTCGCCGGGGACAGCACCGTGCACACGAGCGCTCAGGTGCCGTTCGTGGACATCGACCTCTCCGCCGCCACCGTCACTCGCACCGGCGAGGATGTGACGATCACGGGTACCGACCTGCCCACCGCGATCACGGCGGAGGGGTTCGCTGCGTTCGGCAACTACGAAGCCGGTACCGCATTCGATCCCATCTCCCTCACCATGCACGCCACGTGCGCTCCGGCGGAAACCGGGGCCCCCACGGCGGAGGCGAGCGCAGCGGCAGACGCCCCGACGGGCGACACCCAGGCGGCCACGCCCGCGACGGCCGCCGCGGGCACGGGCACGGGCACCGGCTGGGTGCCCTGGGCGATCGGAGGCGGTGGGGTCATCGTCGTGCTTGCGGCGGCGGGAACCACCCTCCTTGTGCGCCGGCGCGCAACGGAGTCCGCGCACGCGGACGATCAGCGCTGATGCGTCGTCTCACCTCCGTCCTCGCGGCCGCCGTGCTGGCACTCTCCCTCGCTGCGTGCACCCCCGCTTCGGGTAGCGACACCGGTGCACCTGCGGCCGGCGTCGCGGCAGAGCGTGTGCCGCTGGCGGAGCTGACCCCGCTCGCCGACCCGAAGGCGTACGAGGGTGCCAGCACGGCCCACCTACTCGGCGCGGCGATCGAGCCGGTCGCGGAAGCTCCTGCGCAGTCCCTGCCGGCCACGGTCGTCTCGCACGACCGATCCGGCGACGTGGACGTGACCGTCGCCGACACCTCCCGGGTCATCGCGATGGACATCGCCGGATCCATCGCCGCCACGGTGTGGGGCCTGGGCTTCGGTGACACCCTCGTCGGGCGTGACATCTCCTCCACCTTCCCCGGCGTCGAGGACCTGCCGGTGATCACCGGCAGCGGCCACACGATCAACACCGAGGCCGTCATCGCCCTCCGGCCCACGCTCGTGATCACCGACGGCTCGATCGGTCCGAACGACGTGGTGACGCAACTGCGCGACGTCGGAATCCCGGTGGTCTTCATCGAGGACACCGCTTCTTACGACGGCGCGATCGACATGGCGCGCGCCGTGGCGGCGGTGTACGGGGCGACGGCGGCGGGCGAAGCCCTCGCGCAGCGCACGGCCGATGCGCTCGCGGCCACACGGGCCGACATCACGACCCTGGCGCCGCAAGCCGAGGGGGATCGGCTCCGCATGGTCTTCCTCTATCTGCGCGGATCGTCCGGGGTCTACTACCTCTTCGGATCCGAGTCGGGTGCCGACCAGCTCATCGAGGCTCTCGGGGGTGTGGATGTCGCGGGCGAGCTCGGCTGGGGCGGCATGCGGCCGCTGACCGATGAAGCGATGGTCTCCGCCGACCCCGACCTGATCCTCGTGATGACGAGCGGCCTGGATTCGGTGGGCGGTGTCGACGGGCTGCTGCAGGCCAAACCCGCCATCGCGCTCACGCGGGCCGGTCAGCACCGGCGCATCGTGGACATGGCCGACGGGGAGATCCTCTCCTTCGGGCCGCGCTCCGCCGAGGTGCTGGATGCGCTGGCGCGGGCGATCTACGCGCCGGACGTACCGTGACCGCTCCAGGGCCGGCTGCGCGTCGGCGGTCTCGGACCGTCGTCCTGTTCACGGCGTCGGCAGCGCTGCTGCTCGCGGGAATCGTGCTCTCGGCCGGTCTCGGGCAGCTCGCCATCGGCCCCGCCGACGTGATCGGCTCGCTGCTTCGCGCCGTGGGGCTGCCCAATGGGTGGGCGCCGGAGGACGCCCTCATCGAGCAGACGCTGTGGCAGATCCGCCTTCCACGCGTGGCGATGTCGCTGCTCGTGGGCGCATTGCTCGCCGTCGCCGGTGCGGTCATGCAGGCGGTGTTCGCCAACCCGCTGGCCGAGCCCGGTGTGGTCGGCGTCTCGTCCGGGGCAGCGCTCGGAGCGGCGGCGTCGATCGCCTTCGGCCTGACGTTCCTCGGCGGGTGGACCACGGCGGTCTTCGCATTCGCCGGCGGCCTCGTCGCCACCTTCGTGGTGTACTCGACCGCACGCGCGCAGGGGCGCACCGAGTCGGTGACCCTTGTGCTCACCGGCATCGCGGTGAACGCGTTCGCCGGCGCCGGGCTCGCGCTGCTGATGACGGTGGGGGATTCCGGATCGCGCGAGCAGATCGTGTTCTGGCAGCTCGGATCGATGAACGGGTCGCGTTGGGGCGAGGTGGGAGTCTCTGCGCTGGTCGGCGGTGCCGCGGTGATCGCCGCACTCCTGCTGGCGCGCCAGTACGACCTGCTCGCGCTGGGCGACCGCACCGCGGCTCACCTCGGCGTCCGCGTCGAGCGACTGCGCATCCTCTCCATCGTGCTGGTGGCACTGCTCACGGGCGCCGCGGTGGCCTTCGTCGGCATCATCTCCTTCGTCGGTCTCGTCGTCCCCCACATCGTGCGAATGATCCTCGGCCCGTCCAATCGGCTGCTGATCGGTGCGTCGGCGCTGCTCGGCGCTGCGCTCCTCGTGCTGGCCGACCTGCTCGCCCGCACCCTGGTGCCCGCCACCGACCTGCCGATCGGCGTGCTCACCTCTCTCGTCGGCGGTCCGTTCTTCTACTGGCTCATCCGCCGGAACCGCCGCCGGGCGGGAGGCTGGGCATGAACGCGATTACGGTACGCGGCGTTCGTGTGCTGCTCGGCGGTTCCGCCGTGCTGGACGGCGTGGATCTGGACGTCGCCTACGGGCGGGTGCTGGCGCTGGTGGGACCCAACGGCGCGGGCAAGTCGACGCTGCTGGGCGTCCTCACCGGCGACGTCCGCCCGCACGCGGGGGAGGTCCTGCTCGATGACCGCCCGCTCAGCGCCTGGACGGCGAAGGAGCTGGCGCAGAAGCGTGCCGTGCTCACGCAGTCGAACCAGGTGACCTTCTCCTTCACCGCACGCGAAGTGGTCGAGATGGGACGCGCGCCGTGGCCGGCGTCCGCTGCCGACGGCCCGATCATCGATGAGGCCGTGGCCCGTGTCGATGCCGTGCATCTCGTCGATCGGCCGTTCCCCGCCCTGTCCGGCGGCGAGAAGGCGCGTGTTTCGCTGGCGCGAGTGCTGGCGCAGCACACCGCGATCGTGTTGCTCGATGAGCCCACCGCGGCGCTGGATCTGCGACACCAGGAGGATGTGCTGCGTCTCGCGCGGGATCTGGCCGCGGCGGGCCGCGCAGTGGTGGTGGTGTTGCACGATCTTTCGGTGGCGGCCGCCTACGCCGATGAGGTGGCGATGCTCGCGGGTGGATCGATCGTCGCCCACGGCAGCGCGCATGAGGTGCTCACCGCCGAGCGCGTGGCCGAGGTCTACGGCGCTCCTGTGCGCGTGATGGCGGATCCCGATACGGGCCGTCCCATCATTCTGCCGCGGCGTGATGCCTGAGACCCGGCTTCGCTCCGCGTAGAAGTTAGGTTAGGCTAACAAAAGTCTGATGATTACCCCCGACTCCTGCGCGCAGCACGCAGGTGCACCAGAAGAGGAAGGTCCTGACGTGAAGACCAGGAGAAGGGTGTCCGTACAGCGGGCGCTCGCAACAGCGCTGACCGGCGCAATGGTGGCTGCCGCCGCCGTCATCGGTCTCGCCACCCCCGCGGCGGCCGCAGTGGGCAACCGCACGCTCACCGCCGTGGCCACCGAGGTCCCCGACACACGCGTCGACGTGCAGGTGTCCGGTACGGGCTACGAGGACGTCAAGGCGCTGCCGGGGCAGGCATCGCCGCACCTGTATGCCGCGCTCATCGTGGCGGGCTCGGACCTCGCGAGCATCGACATGGGCGGCGCCGTGCCGAACATCTCCGCGGACATCGCCCCGGACGGCACCTTCTCCGGCACGCTCAGCCAGGAGGCCGCGAAGCTGGACCGCACGCAGGCGTATGAGGTCATCACCTGGCCGTCCCGTTCGCTTCCGACGGCCGCGACCCTGTACTCGCGCACCGATGTGACGATCGACTGGGATGCGCTGTTCCCGAAGGCCGCCCAGGCCACGCAGACAGCGCTTGTGGCGAGCGCTGACTCGATCGTCGAGGGCTCCAGCGCGACGCTCACCGCCACGGTCACCCCGGCTGCTGCCGGCACCGTGACCCTCAGCGACGGACAGAGCACCGCGGTCAGCGACGGGGGCGCCACCTTCACCGTCTCTCCGGCGGTCGGGACGCACTCCTTCACCGCGTCCTTCGAGCCGGAGAACCCGGCCGAGTTCCTCGCATCCGACTCCGGCAGCGCCAGTATCACGGTGACGGCGAAGCCGGTCACGCCGGTCTACGAACCGAAGCTCTCGGTGTTCCTCGCCGACGGCACCACGCCGTACACCGGCCAGCCCCTGTACGACGGCGATGCACTCGTCGTCCGCGGCAGCGGCTTCGACCCCCAGGGCAACGTCGGCGGACGAGGTGCACCGCTGCCGGTGGGTCCGCAGGGCACCTATGTGGTCCTCGGATCCTTCCTCGCCGACTGGAAGCCGTCCGCGTCCGCGCCTTCCAGCGCGCGCAAGATCGCCGATCAGCGCTGGGCGATGTCCCAGGCCGTCCTCGACAGCGTCCCCGCCCAGTACAAGTCAGCCGTCGCGGGCCAGGCGGCGATCGTCTCCTCGACGGGTGAATTCACCCTCACCCTGACCGCCCAGAAGTTCGACACCGCGCTCGCCGGGGGTGCCTGGGGCGTCTACTCCTACGCGGCCGGCGGTGTGGTGAACGCGTCGCAGGAACTGTCCGTCGCCGTGGACTATCGCGGGGCGAAGGCGCCGGAACCCACGCCGACTCCGACTCCCACATCGACCCCGACTCCCACCCCGACGGTCACCTCGACTCCGGCTCCCACCCCGACGGCCACGCCGACCCAGCCCGCGGCGAAGCCGCGTGTGACGGTGACGCCGTCCTCTGACCTTGACCCGTCGGTGGAGAACACGGTCACCGTCTCCGGGACCGGTTTCACCGGTGCCGGTGCGGCCAACGGTGTGTACCTCGCCCTCGGTGAGGCGTCGAACTGGACCTCGGGTGCGTTCCCGGCCGATGGCTGGGTGTCGCTCGGCTGGGTGATGCCGGCCCAGCTGAAGAACGGTGCATTCACGACCACGCTGACGGTTCCGGCCGGGGTCCTCCGGTCGGGCACGTCCTACATCGTCGGCACCTCCGCCGCCCACGGACTGTCGGTCAGCGACCGCACCCTCGACACACGCACGCCCGTCACGGTGAAGACCGTCACGACGCCCACCCCGACGCCGACGCCGACCAAGCCGACGACGCCGGGAACCAAGCCCACCGTGCTCCTCACGCCGCTGGCGCCCCTCGACCCGTCGGTGGAGAACACGGTCACCGTCTCCGGGACCGGGTTCACCGGTGCCGGTGCGGCCAACGGTGTGTACCTCGCCCTCGGTGAGGCGTCGAACTGGACCTCGGGTGCGTTCCCGGCAGACGGCTGGATCTCCCTCGGCTGGGTCATGCCCGGGCAGCTCAAGAATGGTGCGTTCACGACCACGCTGACAGTTCCCGCCGGTGCTCTCGAAGTGGGCACGTCCTACATCGTCGGCACCTCCGCCGCGCACGGACTGTCGGTCACCGACCGCAGCCTCGACACCCGCACCGCGGTGTCGGTGAAGTCCGGATCCACTCCGGAGCCGACCCCGACGCCGACCACCCCGACGCCGACGCCGACTCCGACGACGCCGACCGATGGTCCACACGTCACCCTGTCACCGTCCGCCGAGCTCGACCCGGCCGTCGAGAACGTCATCACCGTCTCCGGCACCGGCTTCACCGGTGCGGGAGCGGCCAACGGCGTGTACCTCGGTCTCGGTGAGGCGTCGAACTGGACCTCGGGCGCCTTCCCGGCCGACGGCTGGCTGGCCTTCGCGTGGGTCATGCCCGGGCAGCTCAGCAACGGCGCGTTCACCACGACGCTGACGGTTCCCGCTGGGGCTCTCCAGCCGGGTACGTCGTACATCGTGGGCACATCCGCGGCGCATGGGCTATCGGTCACCGACCGCAGTCTCGACACCCGCACCGCGGTGTCGGTGAAGTCCGGCTCCACCCCCCAGCCGACTCCGACCCCCACTCCGACCCCGACGCCGACGGCGCCGAGCACGGACGGTCCGGAACTGAGCGTGTCGCCCGCGGGCGCCGTCGATCCGAACATCGAGAACGTCATCACGGTGACCGGAACCGGCTACACCGGTGCGGCCGCGGCGAACGGTGTCTACATCGGTCTCGGTGAGAGCGCGCTGTGGCAGGGTAAGAGCGCCTTCCCGCAGGACGGCTGGCTCGACGTGCAGTGGATCACGCCGCAGCAGCTCACGGGCGGCTCCTTCACCGCCACCTTCACGGTGCCGGCGGGCACGTTCGATCCGAAGGTGAGCTACCAGTTCGCGACGTCGGCCGCGCACGGCCTGTCGATCACGAACCGTTCGCTCGACGCCTTCGCTGCGGTCGAGATCCAGGATGTCGCGCTGGAGCCTGCCATCCGCGTGGGCGCCACCGTGGTCAAGCCCGGGGGTGAGCTGACCGTCACCGGCGTCGGCTTCCCCGTCGGAGCGCCGGTCACGGTGACCATCCACTCCGAGCCGTTCGTCCTCGGCACCGCCCCGGCGGATGAAGCGGGCGCGTTCAGCGTGACCGGTACCCTGCCCGCCGATTTCCCGGCGGGTGAGCACACGGTGATCGCCACCTCGGGTGATATCGAGAAGCGCTCCACCATCACGGTGGCCGCCGCGGTTCAGCCCACTCCCGCTCCGGGGACGACGACCCCGGCCGCTCCGGTCTGCACCGCGCAGGAGATCACCGGTGGCAGCTTCGAGTGGGGCGTGAAGGCCAGCTTCGTGAACTACATCAACGGCCCGATCGCCAAGGGCTCCTCGTCGATCGGCTGGGGTTCGGCGTCCGGCGCCTACAACGCCGCGGACGCCCGTGGCCGCGTGAGCTACGCGGGTGCTGCCAGCTTCACGGGCCACAGCGGCCTGCTGGATCTGACGCTGTCGAATCCGCGTGTCGTGCTCACCGGCGCCTCCTCGGCGACGCTGTACGTCGATGTGGTGTCGGCGGGCTACGGCGGCAAGGCCGCGGTGAATCAGTCGGGTGTCGCCTTCGCCACGCTCAACCTGTCCGCGGCGAGCTCGTCCGGCCTCAGCTGGAGCGGTGCCCCGGCAACGCTGACCGCTGCCGGTGCCGCGGCTTTCATGGGCTTCTACAACGCCGGTGACGCGCTCGACCCCGTGTCGTTCTCGTTCTCGCTCGGTGCAGAGGTTCCGTGCGATTCGTCGACCGATGCGTCGCTCGCCGTGACGGGCTCCGAGGCCCCCGCCGCCCTTCTCTGGGCTGCGCTCGGGCTCATCGCCCTCGGTGCCGGCGTGGTCGTGCGACGTCGGCTGGTGGCCGCTGCGGTCTGATCCGTGGCGCGCACCGGGAGGCGGGGGAGCGATCCCCCGCCTCCCGGCGTTTGCGGACGCACCGTCTCGAAAGGGTGAAGCTAACGCACAGGTGCACGGTGCCACAATGGAGCCATGGCCGCCGATCGCACTCCTCCTGCTGTGTCTGAGGCCCGCATCCGACGGGTCCCGAAGTACGGTGTCTTCCTGGTGCTCGGCGGCGGACTTGGCCTGATCACCGCGGCCATCCTCACCTTCGCGTTCGACGGCAGTAGCACGCCCAGCGCCATCGGCGTGACCTACTCGCCGGGTGCCGTCTTCGGCTTCCTGGCGCTGTTTTGTGCCGTGTGCGGCGTCGCTGTCGGCGCGATCGTCGCCCTCGTCCTCGACAAGGTGGTCGGTCGTCGCACGCACACCGTCACCATCGAGCGCGAGACCTTCACCGAGGACTGACCCTCACAACATCGCGTAGACGTTGAGCAGGCGCACCAGCGACCGCTCCGTCTCGGGCGAGAAGCGATAGCCCCGCGCGGTCTCGACGATCGCTCCGGATTCCACCTGCTGGTTCCACCAGTCCACGACGAAGTCGCGCGCCCAGCCGCCCGTGGAGAAGCCATACGGCTCCCGGACGTAGGACGACGGGATCATCATGACGTAGCAGGGGTGGTCGTAGGTGGGATCCTCCGGGTCCTCGTCGAGGAAGTCGTCCATCGAGGTCGCCGTGGTCAGCGCCGAGTACAGCAGGAACATCGTCGAGTACATCAGGTTCGACTCGCCATCGGCATGCAGGGCGAAGAAGCCCTTCTCCCGCACGATGCGCCGCCCGATGGTGCGGATGGTGGCTTCCGCGTCCGTCAGCACCGGACCGAGGGCGGCGATGCCGCGCTGCACGATGGGCGAGAACGACCCCTTTTCCACCGTCTCGAGCTCCTCCGCGAGCGTCTCTTCGGGGCTGTCGAGGAACTCCGCCTCGGGCACCAGCCCGCGGATGAAGGTCTGGAAGTCCGGCGCGATGAACGAGATGCGGTAATCGTCCTCCTGATCCACGATCACCACCGCGGGCTCGCCCCGGGGACCGCACTCGCGGTAGTCGAACATGAACACGCTGTGACCGGCGGTCGGGGTGTCGGCGAAGCAGATGCCGATGTCCGGGTAGCCCCATTCCGCCTGCATGAACGGTGAGCCGAGGTCGCCCAGCAACGACCACGTGGCCGTCCGGCCGATGGCGTACAGGCCCGTGACGGCGACGTGATCCTCCGCCCACACGCGCACGCCCGCGGTGGGGAAGCAGTTGCGCTCCAGGGTGCCGCCGTTTCGCACGCGGGCGAGTTCGACGTACGCGGCGGGGAGCCGATACCCCAGTTCCGCTTCGACCTCGGCCACGAGCTCGTCCGTGGGGGCGGCCTCCGTGTACTTCTCGAATCCGTACTCGGAATCATCGAACAGGCCGGCCAAGTCTGCCTTGGTGAATATCGACATTCGTCCTCCGAGGGGAGTCTGCCATGCGCCGCCGAACAGTGCGCCGCTCATCTGAGCGCACAGCTCACGCGGGGGCGCTCACCCGCGGTCCGCGGCGCGTTCACCTCCCGTTAGACTGGGCTCGTGGCCGCAGAAACCGCCGAATCCTCCTCGTCCTCCGCCCCCAACTCCTACGCCGCAGCAGGTGTCGACACCGCTGCCGGAGACCTCGCGGTCGAACTCATGAAGTCGGCTGTTCGTGCCACGCACGGCCCCGAGGTGCTGGGCGGTGTCGGCGGATTCGCCGGGCTGTTCGATGCGTCGGCTCTGCTCGGCTACCGTCGCCCCCTGCTGGCGACCTCCACCGATGGCGTGGGTACCAAGGTGGCCATCGCGCAGGCCATCGACAAGCACGACACCGTCGGTCAGGATCTGGTCGGAATGGTCGTCGACGACATCGTCGTGGTGGGCGCCAAGCCGCTGTTCATGACCGACTACATCGCCTGCGGCAAGGTCTTCCCCGAGCGCATCGCGGAGATCGTCCGCGGCGTGGCCGAGGCGTGCGCGGCCACCGGCACCGCTTTGGTCGGCGGCGAGACGGCGGAGCACCCGGGGCTGCTCGGTGCAGACGACTACGACATGGCCGGTGCGGCCACCGGCGTGGTCGAGGCCGATCGCGTGCTCGGTGCCGAACGGGTGCGCGACGGCGACGTGATCCTCGCACTCGCCTCGTCGGGACTGCACTCCAACGGCTACTCGCTGGTGCGCCACATCATCACCGGTGCCGGCATCTCCTACGGTGACAACTCCGCCGAGCTCGGCACCACGTGGGGCGAGGCGCTGCTCGAGCCCACGCGCCTCTACACCACCCCCCTCCTGGGTCTCATCGAGGCCGTCGGCGATGGCGTTCACGCGCTCAGCCACGTCACCGGTGGCGGTCTCGCCGCGAACCTCGCGCGCGTCCTCCCGCTCGGGTCCTGGGCGGAAGTCGACCGCTCCACGTGGTCGCCGTCCCCGGTGTTCCGTGTTCTCAACGAGATCGCCGGCACTTCGCTGGAATCCACCGAGGGCACCTGGAATCTCGGTGTCGGCTTCTTCGCCGTCGTGGACGCATCACGCGCCGCAGAGGCCCTCCGTACGATCGAGGCCACCGGCATCGCCGCCTGGCAGGTCGGAACGGTGCACACCACGAACCGCCCGGCGGGCGAGTTCGAACAGGGCGCCAAGGGCGTCGACGGAGGCGCGGTGCGCCTGGTCGGCTCCTACGCCCGCTGAGTCACGAAGTAAGGAACCCCCCGGAAAATGTGCGGCATCGTCGGCGTCGTCGGAGCAGGCCCCGTCAATCAGGACATCTACGACGCGCTGCTGCTGCTGCAGCACCGCGGCCAGGATTCCACCGGCATCGCGACCGCCGAGAGCGGCGGGCACGTGCACGTGCACAAGCTGAAGGGCATGGTGCGTGAGGGCTTCCGCACCCGCGACATGCGCACGCTGCTGGGCAACGTCGGCCTCGGGCACGTCCGCTACGCCACGATGGGCGCCGCGAGCAACGAGCAGGAGGCGCAGCCGTTCTATGTGAACGCGCCCTACGGCATCGTGCTGGTGCACAACGGCAACCTCACCAACACGCGGGAGCTCGAACAGGAGATCTTCCAGAGCGACCGTCGGCACCTCAACACCTCCAGCGACACCGAGATGCTCGTGAACGTGCTGGCCAGCGAGCTGCAGAACACCAAGTCGGGCCCCGAGCTCGACGCCACGCAGATCTTCGATGCCGTCAGCCGGGTCCACGAGCGCGTCCGCGGGTCCTACGCGGCGATCGCCGTGATCGCCGGCTACGGTCTGCTGGCGTTCCGCGACCCCTACGGCATCCGGCCGCTCATCCTCGGCAAGCGTCGCGCCGGAGACCAGGACGAGTGGGTGGTCACCAGCGAGTCCCTCGTGCTCGACAACGGCGACTACGACGTGGTGCGTGACGTCGCCCCGGGCGAAGCGGTTTTCATCGACCAGGACGGCAACCTCTCCTCCCAGCAGTGCGCGACGCAGACGCAGCTCGCGCCATGCGCTTTCGAGTACGTCTACCTGGCGCGGCCCGACTCGGTCATGAACGGCATCGCCGTGTACGAGTCGCGTCTGCGGATGGGCGACAAGCTGGCCGACACCATCGCCCGCCATGTTCCGGAGGGGCTCATCGATGTCGTGATGCCGATCCCGGACTCGTCACGCCCGTCGGCCATGGAGGTGGCGCGCAAGCTCGGCATCGAGTACCGCGAGGGCTTCTACAAGAACCGGTACGTCGGACGAACGTTCATCATGCCGGGTCAGGCCGTCCGCAAGAAGAGCGTCCGCCAGAAGCTCAACGCGATGCCCAGCGAGTTCGCGGGCAAGAACGTCCTCCTCATCGACGACTCGATCGTGCGCGGCACGACGAGCAAGGAGATCATCCAGATGGCCCGCGATGCCGGGGCCACGTCGGTGACCTTCGCCTCCGCGGCGCCGCCGGTGCGACACCCCAACGTGTACGGCATCAACATCCCGTCACGGCAGGAGCTGGTCGCACACGGCCGCACCATCCCGGAGATCGCCGAAGAGCTCGGCTGCGACTACCTCGTGTATCAGGAGGTCGACGACCTCCGTGACGCGATCCTCGAAGGCTCCGACATCGATCAGCTCGACCTCAGCTGCTTCAACGGGGAGTATGTCACCGGTGACGTCACCGACGAGTACCTCAGCTGGGTCGAGGCGTCGAAGTCCAGCTGACCCGCGTCGCGAGTAGCAGGCCTGCGTGTACATCGACGCGACCGATCTTCCCCGCGGCGGCGGGTATCGGATGCTCGTGGGATCGGTGATGCCGCGACCCATCGCCTGGATCACGTCCGGGACCGACCCGGTGAACCTCGCGCCCTTCAGCGCCTTCACCTGGGTGAGTGTCGATCCGCCGATGCTCGGGGTGACCATCCAGCAGCGTGCGGTGGGCGGTTCCCGGCGTGACAAGGACACGCTCCACAACATCCGGACAACCGGCGAGTACGTCGTGAACATCGCCGACGACATGATGCTGGAGCAGGTGCACGCCAGCTCCGAAGGATTCACCGCCGATGTTGGCGAGGCCGAGCACCTCGGTCTCACTCTCGCTCCGAGCGTGTCGGTGGCGGTGCCACGGCTCGCCGAGGTCCCGGTCGCCATGGAGTGCCGCCTCGATCGCATCATGCGGTTCTCGGCAGTGGGCGGGAGCTTCGTGGTGGGGACGGTCGTCGGCTGGCACGTGCGCGACGACGTCTGGGGCGGCGACCGGATTCAGTATGACCGCGTCCACCCGATCGGGCGTCTCGCCGGACCCCGGTACACGCGAGTGGGCGAGATCATCGAACTACCGCCCGTTCCCGGCGGCTGATCCCTCCGTCGATCTGCCACAGTGTGGCGTGGGCCTCGCGCCCTTCCATGGCGCCGATCACGAACGTGTGGTCGCCGACGGGGAACACGTGTGAGATCCACGCGTCATCGCCCGCTCTCTCCTCCCACCCGGGGAGCTCGATCGGGGCGGCCTCGGACAGATCCGCTGTTGCGAGCACCGGAGAGGCCTCTGTCGCCAGCAGCAGGACGTGACCTGCGCCGAGGTAGCCTCCGGTGAGATCAAAGCCCTGCGGAAGTTCGAGGTCGGACGCATTCAGCGTCGCGACGATCTCACCCGAGGGCCACGAGGCGATCGCCGCGGTCTCCGGATCCGACGGGTAGGGAAGGACCAGGAATCGGGTGCCATCGGGGGAGAAGCCTCCGATGACGGGATCCTCTGCGGGCAGAAGTTCGGTGACCTCCAGGTTGTCCGAGACCACGCGAACGGCTGCGAGGAGCGTGCCGTCTTGCCCCATCGGGAACTCCATCAGTGCCGCGCGCTCCGCGGGATGCGCGATGCCGGACGGGCGGGCTCCGAACACGTCCACGGCGTGCTCGGCCCGGACCCGGTCGGCCGCGTCCACCCAGATGATCGCGTGGGACTGCGACCACCCCGTCTCATCGAGGTCACGAGGTTCCGTGAGTAACCAGCCATCGCCGACCGCAACGGCAGCATCCGCCCCCACGGGAATGTGGACCGGCGCCGCTCCGGCACGGGCGATGATCGTGTCGACGCCGCCGCTGAGCACGGCGGTGTCGCCGTGGACGGCGAGCAGTCTGGCACCCGGTGCGTCCAGGTTGCGGTCGTGCACGTCACCCCGGGTATCCCAATGCCGCAGCACTCCGTCCTCGAACGCGTGGATCCCGCCGGGACCGGAGACGATCCCCCGGCTGGGATCGAGGCCGGTGAGATGGCGGATCAGACGAGCGGCGACCATGATCGAAGCGTAACGCCCGCCGGCGTGCGAGCATGGGCGCATGGGAACAGTGGGTGACTATGTCGAGGCGCTGCCGGCTCCGGTTCGTGAGTACATCCGGGACGCGTACGCCATCGCCCGCGAGCAGGTACCGGACGCAGAGGAAACGCTGAAGTACGCGATGCCAGCCCTGGCGCTCGACGGTGCAGGCGTGATCAGCATCATGTCCACTCGCAAGCACATCGGCGTGTATCCGTACTCATCCGAGACGGTGGCGCGGGTGCTCGCCGGAGGTGGCTTGCCCGGCGTGATCGGGTCGACCACGGGCTCGCTGCACTTCGCCCTCGACGTCCCGCTGCCGCCGGAGGCGATCCGGGCCGTCGTCGCGGCGCGGCTGGCGGAACTGGGCCGCTGACCGGAGCGGCGTCTACGATTGATCTATGGCATTCGACGACGTCGCGGCGGATCGTGAACTGGAAGTCCTCACGTGGGACGGATTCGGGGAGGCGGCGCGAGACCTCGCCCGCACCGTGGTGGCATCGGGATGGATGCCCGATCTAGTCATCGCGATCGCTCGGGGCGGCCTGCTCCCGGCGGGTGCGCTCGGTTACGCTCTGGGTATCAAGGCCATGGGTACGCTCAACGTCGAGTTCTACACCGGCGTGGGGGAGACCCTCGTGGAACCCGTGATCCTTCCGCCCCTGATGGACACGTCTGAGCTTCCGGGCAAGCGCGTCCTGGTCGTCGACGACGTCGCCGATTCGGGCAAGACGCTCGACCTGGTCATGCGCATGATCCGTACGCAGGGCATCCCTGTCGATGCGGACGGCGACGGCGTCGCCGCCGAGCGGCTCGCCGTGGACGCGCGCTCCGTCGTGCTGTTCACCAAGCCGACCTCGGTGATCAAGCCCGATTACACGTGGAAGACCACGGACCGGTGGATCGCGTTCCCCTGGTCGGACAAGCCGCCGGTCACCGAGGACTGAATCCCGCCTGGCGCGGCGGGACGCTCCTCGTCGCCGGATGCGTGACGGGTGCGTTGCGCATCCGTGGGCACCGGACGGATCCGGTGACACCTGCACCCGGCGCTGCGCTTCAGGCCCGAGCCGTCAGTGCCACAGATGGGGCGGCGCGCAACGCGCGGCAGGAACACGAAAGGCCGAGTGGACGCTCAGCACAAGCGCCACTCGGCGAGGGACGAACGGAAGGCTAAGCCTTCTCGAGTTCGTCCTCCTCTTCGTCTTCGTACTGGTCCGCCCACTTGTCCACGTACTCCGGCTCGGAGTCGTGCTCGGCACCCAGCTCGCGCTCTAGCGCGGCGTAGTTCACCGATGGGCTGAACGACTTCAGTTCGCGGGCGAGCTTCGTGTGCTTCGCCTTCTGACGGCCACGCCCCATGCGAGACCCCCTCACGAGTTCAGATGCGGACAGATCTGGCCTGTCCGACGGTTTCACAGGACCGGTTACTTGACCGGTAAGAGTAAAATCCAGGATATCACGCGGCGCCGCCGCCCCCGGCGGTTGCACCGTCCGAACCGCTGCCGGAGGCATCCTTCCGGTGGAAGGAGGAGGAACGATGAATGAGAACCGTCCCGTCGGGGATCGCAGCGATGCGGAATTGCGCGGCGCGGTGGTCGTCGGTCTGGTGGCAGGGCAGCAGCCGCGTGTCGTGAAGGAAGCCGCGCGATTCGCCGAGCTCTTCCGCGTCCCTCTCGTCGTGGTCACAGTGGACGTGGGCCGGTATCTCGGGTTCGACGATCCGACCGGCATGGTGCCCACCGCCAACATCGAGCTCGCTTCCGCGGCGGTGGCTGCCGATGCCGAGGCGGTCGAGCTCGAATGCGCCAACGTGCTCGTCGATCACGACGTCACCTGGACGGTGAGGCAGCTCTCCGGCGACCCCGCTCTTGCTATCGCGGGCCTCGCGGACGACCTCGACGCCTCGCTGATCGTCGTCGGCACGCGTCGGCCCGGTCTCGGTGAGTCGCTGCGCGAGTTCTTCAACGGATCGGTCGCCGCCCGCCTCAGCCACCGGCAGGCCCGCAGCATCCTCGTGGTGCCCAACGCGAAGCCCGTGCCGGCCGATCAGCCTCTGGTTCCGGAGGCCTGAATCCCGCTTCGGTGCGTCTCGCCGGCCTCGTCCGGCGAGCGCGTGACCGGCGAGCGCGTGAACCGGCCGGCACGCGGCGCGACATCGCGGAGGGCGTCGGCCCGCGGAAGTGCGCAGATCGGCGCGGGCGGCGGCGCCCGCCTCGCGTCCGCGGTCAGTGACCGTGCCGCGAGACGGGGCGCGCTCCGGCCCGTCAGCGATGCAGCGCGCGGGTGATGTCACGACCGGCGGCGTCGAGCGCGGCCGCCAGCTGATCGACCACCGCGGAATCGAGCACACCGCCGCGGGCGACGAATGTGCGGGTCTCCGCACGGACGCGGCCGCGGAACTCGTTGACGACGGCGTCCAGGCGCTGCAACTGCTGGCGGCTCTCGCCGCGGGAATCCGGCGCGGGTGGCGCGGTCTTCGCCTGTTCGCGTTCCATGCGGGCAGCCGCGGCGAGATCCGCGTTCAGGCTTCGCATCGCTTCCTTGACGCTCGCCCTGACGCCATCGGCGATCAGGCGAACCGAGTCGGCCAGGCCGGACTCGATGTCTTCGAGATCGTTGGCGCGGGCGGCGACCTCGGCGCGTCCGGTATCGGTGATGGCGTACACCGTCTTGCGTCCGTCGACGGTCTTGGTCACCAGGCCCTCATCTTCGAGCTTCGCGAGGCGCGGGTAGATGGTGCCGGCACTCGGGGTGTAGGTGCCGCCGGTCCGGTCGGTGAGCGCCTGGATCAGGTCATAGCCGTGACGCGGTTCCTCATCCAGCAGGCGCAGGAGGTACAGGCGGAGGTCGCCGTGGGAGAAGACCGGGGACATCAGCGGGCCTCGCCGTCGGTGTCGGCGGTCTCGCCGGGCGCGGTCGCCTCGCCATCGCTGGCGCGGAACGGCTCGCCGGTGGGCATGTCGTGGCGTGCGTGGGATCCCTCGTCCGCGGAGGCGGGGGCCTCGAAGGCCTCGATGCGCCGCCGCAGTACGGTGACGTCGCCCGAGACGGTGTTCACGTTGAGGTCCAGGAAGGAGCCGCTGAGGTCGCCGACCGTGTCGGTGACGTTCGATGGGCCGGACTTCGAGCGCAGCACGCCGTCGATCTGCACGCGTCCGCTGACGGTGCGGGTGATGAAGTTGGCCGGGCGTCCCTCATCCAGGCGGACGGTGACATTGCCCGAGACCGTGTTGGCGTTGACCGCGTAGAGCTCACCCTCACCATCGACCGAAACGTCTCCGGACACCGTGTCGACGAGCACCTTGCGCAGCTCGCCGGTCACGGCGACATCGCCCGAGACGCTGTTGGCGCCGAAGTCACCGTTCAGTCCGCGCACCTGGATCTCGCCGGATACCGCGTTGGCGGTGAGGTTGCCGTCGTGGCCGTCCACCAGCATGTCGCCCGAGACGGTGTTGATCTTGGCATCGCGCGTGAGACCGGTGACCAGCGCGCCGGCGCTGACCACGCCGAGCGTGAGGGCGATGTCCCGCGGCACGGCCACGGAGACCTCCGCCTTCGGTCCTCCGCCGCCGAAGTTGCGGAAGACCTCGAGGAAGTTGTCCCAGCGCAGCTGCGGGTGATCGATCTCGATCAGACCGTCGGTCACCTCGATGCGCAGGTCCTTGACCGTCACATCGTGCACCTCGATGCGCACCGTGGGTTCGTCGTGCGCCACGACATCGACCTGCCCGCCGACCAGTCCGATCTTGATGCGGGGCTCGGCGGCGATGTCGATCACGCGCGTCTGACCCGGCTGGATGAGCCACTTCTCGGCCATGATGTTCTCCTTGAATCTGTTCGCGATATATCGCGTGTTGGAACACTAACACGATATATCGCGAGTGGAAACGTGATCGGGGAATTCCCAGCCGAGTGACGCTTGACATTGACGCAACGGAAGCTTTTACCGTCGTATGCGGAAGGAAGAAACACGCATGGACTGGTCGATTCAGCACCTGGCGAAGCTCGCCGGCACCACCAGCAGAACGCTGCGTCACTACGACGACATCGGACTGCTCCCGCCGACGCGGATCGCCGCGAACGGCTACCGGCACTACGACGAGGACGCCCTCGTGCGCCTGCAGCGCATCCTGCTGCTGCGTCAGCTCGGACTCGGGCTGACGCAGATCGCGGACGTGCTGGATCGCGACGTGCCCGAGCACAGTGCCCTCAGCGCGCACCTGGAGTTCCTCGAGGCGGAGCGCGAACGACTGGATCGGCAGATCCGGGCGGTGCAGACCACGATCCATGCCCGACAGGAAGGAAAGACCCTGATGGCTGAGAACGCCTTGGACGGATTCGACCACACGCAGTATCGCGATGAGGTGGAGGAGCGCTGGGGGAAGGAGGCTTACGCGAGCTCCGACCGCTGGTGGCGGGGGATGAGGGCCGAGGACCGTGCCGACTGGCAGCGTCGCACCGCACAGCTCGGCGGTGACTGGACCGCGGCTGCCGAATCCGGCACGGACCCGGCATCCCCGGTCGCCCAGGACCTCGCCGCGCGCCACGTCGCCTGGCTCAGCTCGGTTCCCGGAACTCCGGCGGCCGACGGAGGAAACCTCGCGGGATACCTTCTCGGACTCGGGGAGATGTACGTCGCCGATCCGCGCTTCGCTGCGAACTACGGCGGGGAGGCCGGTGCGGCCTTCGTGCGCGACGCGTTGCGCGAGTACGTGCGCGTCAACCTCTCCTGACGCTTCATCGTGCGCAACGGGACCCCCATCGCCATTGAGGGGCCCATGTGCGCACGATGAAACGGGAGGAAGTACCGTGGGGACATGCCACGCCCCGCACTCTCCTGGACGGATGCCGCACTGGTGTTCGCCGGAGGGGCGGCCGGCACGGCGCTGCGCACTCTTCTGCTGCTGCCCACGGCCCCCTGGTGGCAGACGTGGGGCCTGCTCGTGGTGAATGTCGCCGGAGCGCTCGCTCTGGGCCTTCTCACCGGCGTGATGCTGCGCCGGGGCGCGAGCGAGCGCGATCGTCGCGTCCGCCTGCTCCTCGGCACGGGACTGCTCGGCGGCTTCACCACATACAGCGCCCTGGCCGTGCATGCGGCCAGCCCGCTGTGGTTCTGGACCGCGGTGCTCACCGTCGTGCTGGGCGTGATCGCCGCATTCGCCGGGCTTCGCCTCGGCCGGGGCGGGAGGGCGGCATGAGCCCGCTGCTTCTTCTCCTCATCGGCGTCGCCGGCGGCGCCGGAGCGGTGCTGCGCTGGGGGATCGAAGTGCTCGCCCTGCCTTGGAGTCACCGTTTCCCCTGGGGGATCCTGCTCGTGAACGTCACCGGATCGTTCGCACTGGGCCTCGTCACCGGGGCATTCGGCGCCAGCGAGGCCGGCTGGGTACTCGGCACCGGACTCCTCGGCGGGTACACGACCTTCAGCTCGGTGTGTGCAGCGGCCGCGTCCATGCTGGCCACCAAACGCTGGATCGCCGCCATCGGCAACACGATCGGCACCTTCGTGCTGAGTCTGGGCGCCGCGGCGGCGGGCCTCGCGCTCACCGGCGCGCTCTGAGGCTGTGGCGCGACTGGGAATCGTGCAAGATGCCCATGGGATACTGGCACGGCGCGCTCGCGCGACCCGATAATCGCCCCCTCCGTGCTGACGGCGGGGGCCCTCTCAGGGAGAGTCCGTGTCGAAACTCGCCGTCCTCAGCCTGTACAACCGCGCTCTCATCGCGCTGATCACGATCGTGGCAGCCGTCTTCGGCGGGCTCGCGCTGGTCAACCTCAAGCAGGAGCTGTTCCCGTCGGTTCAGCTGCCCGCGCTACTCGTGGCCAGCACCTATCCGGGCGCATCGCCGGATGTGGTGAGCGCCGACGTCTCCACTCCGATCGAGACGGCCGTGCAGTCGGTCCCCGGCCTCGAATCCAGCACGGCGACAAGCACGACCAACGCGTCGATGATCCAGTTGTCGTTCGCCTACGGCACCGACCTCGGTACCGCCGAGCAGAAGGTGCAGCAGGCGGTCAACCGCATCTCGTCGCAGCTGCCCACCGGTGTGCAGCCGCAGGTGCTGTCCATCTCCTTCGACGACCTTCCGGTCATCCAGCTTGCCGTGGGCACGGACGGCCAGGACGCGGCGAAGCTGCAGGATCAGCTGAGCACGATCGCCGTGCCCAAGCTCGAGCACCTCGACGGTGTGGCCTCTGCGTCCATCGTGGGCGGTTCGGGACAGCGGGTGACGATCACACCCGATCCCGTCCTGCTGGCCCAGGCCGGATACTCGCAGCAGGCGATCACCGACGCTCTCAAGCAGAACGGCATCCTCTTCCCGGGCGGCGACATCACGGAGAACGGGCAGACCCTCACCGTCCAGTCCGGGGCGAAGCTGACATCCGTCGACGACATCGCCGGCCTTCCGCTGGTTCCCACCTCGGCTGAGCAGATCGCCGCCGGCATCAAGACCATCGCTGATGTGGCCACGGTGGCGGAGGCCACCGACCCCGTCACCTCGCTGTCCCGCGTGGACGGCCAGGACGCACTGACCATCGCCATCAGCAAGCTCCCGTCGGCCAACACCGTCGACGTCTCGAAGGCCGTGAACGGTGCGCTCGCGGACCTGGAACAGCAGCTCGGCGGCGCGAAGTTCACCGTGATCTTCGATCAGGCGCCCTACATCACGCAGTCCATCGAGTCGCTGGCCCAGGAGGGCCTGCTCGGCCTCGTCTTCGCCGTGCTCATCATCCTCCTCTTCCTGTTCTCCGTCCGCTCCACGCTGGTGACCGCGATCTCCATCCCCACCAGCGTGCTGGTCACCTTCATCGGGATCCAGGCGTTCGGCTACTCGCTGAATATCCTCACCCTGGGCGCCCTCACCATGGCCATCGGCCGCGTGGTCGATGACTCCATCGTGGTGATCGAGAACATCAAACGGCACTTCGTGGGCGACGCCGACCGGGCGAAGTCGATCCTGCTGGCGGTGCGCGAGGTGGCGGGCGCGATCACCGCGTCCACCATCACGACCGTCGCCGTCTTTCTGCCGGTCGCGTTCGTCGGGGACATGATCGGCGAGATCTTCCGACCGTTCGCGATGACCATCACCATCGCGATGCTCTCCTCGCTGTTCGTGGCGCTGACCATCGTGCCGGTGCTCGCCTACTGGTTCATGAAGCCGGGAAAGCCGGTACTGGACGAGCACGGTGCTCCGATCGACCCGGAGGACCCCGCAGCGCCTCCGTCGCGCCTGCAGAAGGCGTATCTGCCGATCCTGAGCTGGACGCTCAAGCACTCCGCGGTCACTCTGATCGTCGCGGTCCTGGTGATGGGCGGCACCTTCGCCCTGGCGCCGTTGATGAAGTTCACCACCTTCGGCGACTCGGGTCAGAACACCTTCACCATGTCGCAGAAGGTCGGCACCGCATCCAGCCTCGACGTGCAGCAGGCTGCGGCGGAGAAGGTGGAGCAGGCGGTGATCGACGTCGCCGGCGTCAAGACCGTGCAGGTGTCGATCGGATCGTCCGGATCCGCGTTGCGCGACGCGTTCTCCGGTGGCTCGGGTGGTGTGACCTACTCGATCACGACCGACTCCGACGCCGACCAGGAGAAGGTCCGCGCGGATGTGCAGAAGGCCGTGGACGCACTGAGCGATGTCGGCGAGATCACCATGACGGCCTCGCAGGGCATCGGCTCCTCCGATATCACGGTGGAGATCACGGCACCCGATGCCGGCACGTTGCAGCAGGCCTCCGACGCCGTCGTGGCGGGCTTGCAGGGTGTGGACGGCGTGGGCCAGGTCACCAGCGACCTCGCCGCATCGATGCCGTACATCGCCGTGACCGTCGATCGCGACAAGGCAGCGGCCGCGGGACTCAGCGAAGCGGCCGTGGGTGGCATCGTCTCGAACCTCATGCGCCCGCAGCAGGCCGGCAGCGTCGAGATCGATGGCAGCACCGTGACCGTGTACGTCGCGGCCGCGAACCCGCCGGCGACCATCGAGGAACTGCGCAACACTCTCGTTCCCACCGTGATGGGTCCGGTGGCGCTGTCCACGCTCGCGGCGGTCGACCAGGCCGATGGCCCGGCATCGATCACCACGGCGCGGGGCGAGCGGACCGCGACGGTGAGTGTCACGCCGTCCGGGGACGACCTCAACGCCGCAGGCGGTGCTGTCGCGAAGGCCCTGGAGGACGTCTCGCTGCCTGAGGGCGCGGCGTACTCGATCGGCGGTGCGACCGAGCAGCTGACCACCACGTTCTCGCAGCTGGGGCTGGCGATGCTGGCGGCCATCCTCATCGTCTACATCGTGATGGTGGCCACGTTCAAGTCGCTGCGACAGCCGCTGCTGCTGCTGATCTCGGTGCCCTTCTCCGCCACCGGCGCGGTGCTGCTCCAGCTCGCCACGGGCGTGCCGCTGGGGGCGGCCTCGCTCATCGGTGTGCTGATGCTGATCGGCATCGTGGTGACGAACGCCATCGTGCTCGTGGATCTTGTCAATCAGTACCGGACGCGCGGGCTGAGCGCTCATGACGCCACGCTCACGGGCTCGTCGATGCGTCTGCGGCCGATCCTGATGACTGCGCTGGCCACGATCTTCGCTCTCACGCCGATGGCGCTGGGGATCACGGGCCACGGCGGGTTCATCTCACAGCCACTCGCGATCGTCGTGATCGGTGGTCTGGTGTCCTCCACCGTCCTCACGCTGCTGGTGCTGCCGACGCTGTACAACCTCGTCGAGGGGGCCAAGGAGCGCCGCCGCGCGAAGCGGGAGGGAGCGCAGACCGAAGCCGGGCCGAGCGGTCCGGTGCGCACTGGCGCTGTCTCCGTCGCGACCACGGGGGACTATGCGCTGGCGACTGACGAGGAAGCGGGATACACCCTTCCCGCCGCCGACGTCGCGCGCATTCGTCTCGAAGGTCAGAAGTCCGCGGCGGACGATGAGCACCCGCTCACCCGTCGCGAGCGGAGAAACCGCGGCGAAAAGTAAGTGAGAGATGGAAAACGCCGCTCCGATGTTGTTCGGAGCGGCGTTTTCCATCTGTGAACTCAGCCCTGAGCGCGGCGGCGGCGCACCACCAGTGCTCCCGCACCTGCGGCCGCGGCCGCGACACCCACGGACATCAGCGCCACGGGCATCGCCGAGCCGGTCTCCGCGAGTTCGGGAGCTGTCGTCGCGCTCGGCGATGCCGAGGTCACCTCGACAGGCGCGGTCGCCGTGGGAACGGGTGCGGTGGGAACGGGCGCGGTGGTGGGTTCGGGGTGGTCGGTGGGGGTGTGGATGATGTCGTAGTAGACGTCGGGGGTGTTCGCGTCGGGGGTGACGCGGTAGGTGAATTCTTCGGTGGTGAGGGTGACGAGGGGGACGGTGCGGGTGAAGAGGGCGGCGCCGGTGTCGTCTTTGGCGGTGATGGTGCGGGCTTCGCCGTTGGGGTCGATGCTCCAGTCGCCGTGCATCTTAGGGGTGTCGTCGAGGTTGTACATGCGGAAGGTTCCGTCGGCGTCGTAGTAGGCCCAGCCGACGAAGTTGGCGACGGCGGGGTCGGTCAGCGCGACGGGGGTGCCGTCCTGGTCGACGGCGCCGGTGGTCTCCCACGGGGTGGCGGCCAGGATCGACGACGGCGTGGTGGTGGTGGGTTCGGGGTGGTCGGTGGGGGTGTGGATGATGTCGTAGTAGACGTCGGGGGTGTTCGCGTCGGGGGTGACGCGGTAGGTGAATTCTTCGGTGGTGAGGGTGACGAGGGGGACGGTGCGGGTGAAGAGGGCGGCGCCGGTGTCGTCTTTGGCGGTGATGGTGCGGGCTTCGCCGTTGGGGTCGATGCTCCAGTCGCCGTGCATCTTAGGGGTGTCGTCGAGGTTGTACATGCGGAAGGTTCCGTCGGCGTCGTAGTAGGCCCAGCCGACGAAGTTGGCGACGGCGGGGTCGGTCAGCGCGACGGGGGTGCCGTCCTGGTCGACGGCGCCGGTGGTCTCCCACGGGGTGGCGGACAGGACGGCCGACGGCGAATCGACGGTGACGGTGTGAGGTGCGGCAGGCGCGGCCGCGAAGGCGGTGGCCGGGAGCGCGATGGCAGCCCCTGCAGCGAGGATGGCTGCGGCGATGACCGCGGATCGGAGTGGTGCAAGACGGGAAGCCATGAGGGATCCTCCAGAGGTGGCGGCGGTCGAGCCGCGATGGACATGTCCCACGCTAAGAACCGCCCACCGGTCCCGACATCAACCGATCGGTTGATGCTTGCTGAGCGCCACCTCAGATGCGCACCAGACCCCGCTTCACAGCGATCGCGATCGCTGCCTGCCGGTTCTCCGCCCCCAGCTTGGTGAAGGCATGGTGCAGGTGCGTCTTGACGGTCGCCTCGCTCACGAACAACCGGGCGGCGAGTTCGCGCGTGGACAGACCCGCTGCCGCGAGGGAGAGGACCTCCAGCTCACGCGCGGTCAGTGTCTCGTCGGTGACGGCAGCGCGTTCGATCATCGAGGCGGTGAGCGATGACGCGACGCCCGGATCCGCACTCACGGCCGATCGGATCGCGCGGAACAGCTCGTCGGGCCGGCTGTCCTTGACGAGGTAGCCCACCGCACCGGCGTCCAGTGCGCGCACGATGTCGGCGTCCGAGTCGTACGCCGTGAAGATCAGCACACGTGTGGGCGCCCCTGAGCGCCGGATGGCGGCCGCGGCGTCGATGCCGCCGGGCACGTCGGCCCCGAGATCGAGATCGATGAGTGCCACATCAGCCGACGCGGCCAGCGTGATCGCCTCCGCGGCCGAACCCGTTTCGGCGACCACGGCGAGGTCGGGCTGCGTGCCGAGCAGGGCTCGCATGCCATGACGCAGGACGGGATGATCATCGACCAGCAGGATCCGGATCATGAGGACTCCTCCACGACAGCCGCATCGGGGATGACGGCGGAGACGACGGTTCCCGATTCGCCCAGGGGGCCGACGGTGAAAGATCCACCCAGGCTCTCCGCGCGCCATCGCATCGCGCGCAGGCCCACCCCGTCTGCGGAGCCCGTCGTCCTGGTGATGCCCGCTCCATCATCGGCGATGTCGACGCCGATCGCTTCGGGGAAGAAGGTGAGCGTGACGCGCGCGTGCTGCGCCGCAGCGTGTTTGCGCACGTTCACGAGTGCTTCCTGGACGATGCGCTGGAGCGCGTGCGCGGTGGTGTCGGAGACATCGCGCGGGACACCCACCACGGCGAACTCGGCTCCGGCAGCGTCTGCGGACCGGGCGTCGTCCACCAGCCGGGCGAGGGTCGCCGCGAGCGGCTCACGGTCATCGGCCGGGGCTGCGAGCCCGTGCAGGACCCGGCGGGTCTGCGTCAGTGCATCGCGCAGACCCTCACGCGCTTCGATGACGTCCGGCGACCCGTCGCGACTCGACTCCAGCAGCAGGAGAACGCTGGCCGTACGCTGCACCACGGTGTCGTGCAGTTCGCCCGCGACCCGATTCCGCTCCGAGAGCGCACCGGCCTCCCGCTCCGATGCCGCGAGCTGATCGCGTGCGGCGAGGAGCTCGTCATTCAGGGAGCGCTGTGCGGCGAGGGCGCGGTCCAGTGCGCCGTATGCCGCAGACAGCACGATGCCCCCGAGGAGGGGGCCCAGCACGAGGCCCAGATCGTCGCCGCGGGACATGAGGAAGAGCCCGGCGCTGACGGCCAGCACGATGATCGTCGACAGCACGAGTGCGCGCGTGCCCTGGAGCACCCGGTGCACCGCGAAGAAGAGTGCGAACGCGCACCAGCCGAACGAGGGCGCCAGGACCGCGAGGCCCACCCAGAGGGCCGTGGCGAGGAGCACTCCACCGCGCCGCCATCGTTCATCGTGGCCGATTCCGCCGCCGATCACGGCCACCGCGTAGCTCGCTGTCGCACCGATCGCGAGGATCAGAGCGATGACACCGTCACCCTCGAGTGTGTGGCGTGTGAAGTACCGAGCGCCGCACACGACCATCAGCGCGACGAAGCCCACGTCGATGGCGAGGTCGATGCGGCCTCCGGCGAGGGGTGTGGAACGTCCGGTCATGGTGATCCCAGTATCCGCGCGCACGGTTGGGTGCGCATGGCACCCGGCGGATCAGACGGCGGGCTCGTAGGAGATGCCCCAGGAACCCGTGAACGTCTCGCCGGGAGCGAGCCAGATGAGGCCCTCGCCCGAATTGAAGGCGTCGGCCGGCGCCGTCATCGGCTCGCAGGCGAGGGCGACGTCCTGGCCGGGGTAATCGCGACCCGTGTAGAACTGCACGTAGCCGAACTGCTCGTCCTGCCACAGCACGGTGGAGTTCCCGGCGGCATCGGTGATGCGGTGGCGTGAACGCCCGTCCTCGTCGAAGGCGAGTGAGGCATATGCGGTGTCCAGGTGCAGATCGGCGAGCACGCGGCCCGAGCGGAGGTCCAGTTCTTCCGTCACGGGAGCAGTCTCGACCGGCAGCAGGCGCTCGTCGACGACGATGTGCTCGGCTCCGGTGGAGGTGACCGTGAGCTCGGCGGCCGGGGCGTTTCCGACGGTGATGAACGGGTGGGTTCCGATGGCGATCGGGGCGCTCTCGGCTCCCGAGTTCCGGATCACGTGGGTCACCGTGACACCCTCGGCGGTGAGCGCGTAGGT
Organism: Microbacterium sp. GXS0129; assembly: GCF_044769785.1. Lineage (NCBI taxonomy): Bacteria > Bacillati > Actinomycetota > Actinomycetes > Micrococcales > Microbacteriaceae > Microbacterium > Microbacterium sp. GXS0129. The sequence continues at coordinate 121,772 of NZ_JBIZVZ010000004.1, forward strand.
GACGGCGGTCTCGAGCAGGAACGGATAGCCGATCTGCGGCACCACATTGGCACGCAGGGTCACGGACGAATCCGACTCGCTCACGACGTAGGCCGTGTAGCGCAGCAGACCGTGGATCGCATTGTTGAGCTTCGGCTCGGTGATGGCAAGCTGCTGCACCGCGCCCTCGTGCGTCCACCGTCCGTCACGGATCCGGTTCGGCCACGGAACCAGCACCGTTCCGGAGCAGCTCGGCGCGGGCGTTCCCTCGGGGAAGCGGGCGACGAGGTCGACGCCGTCCACGGTGACGCCGCGCAGCACGGCTCCCACCTGTCCGATGTCCGCCGTCACGACGCGGCCGTCGCGCTCGATGCTGAGGTGGATCTGGGTACCGGTGGGATCAAGGCTCACCCGCCCCATGTTAGGGGAGCACCGCGCGAGGCGTGCCGTGCATGACACGATTCACTCTTGCGCTCGGCGGGTGACGTTGCGCTTGGTGGGTGATGTTGCGTGTAGTGGGGTGACGCTGCGTGTGGTGAGGTGGCGCTGCGCGTGGTGGGGTGACGCTGCGCGTGGTGGGGTGACGCTGCACGTGGTGGGGTGACGCTGCACGTGGTGGGGTGACGCTGCACGTGGTGGGGTGACGCTGCACGTGGTGGGGTGACGCTGCACGTGGTGGGGTGACGCTGCACGTGGTGGGGTGACGCTGCACGTGGTGGGGTGACGCTGCACGTGGTGAGGTGACGCTGCGCATGGTGGGGTGACGCTGCGCATGGTGAGGTGGCGCTGCGTGTGGTGAGGTGGCGCTGAGTGTGGTGAGGTGGCGCTGCGCATGGTGAGGTGGCGCTGCGTGTGGTGAGGTGGCGCTGCGCGTGGTGGGTGACGCTGCGCGTGGTGGGTGACGCTGCGCTTAATGAGTGATGCTGCGCGTGGTGAGTGAGCCAACCCCCCCCGGGTAACGGGCCCTGCTCCCCGCGGGTGACTTTGACCTGGTGAGTGACCCAGCCCCCTGGGCAGTTGACCCTGCACGGGATGGGCGACGACCCTGCGGGTCCTACGCGCGCAGGCTGCAGGAACCACGTGTGGACGGCAGGATCATAGACCACAGGTGCTGCACAGGAGGTACGGGTACCCTGGAATGTCGGCTTCGAGCACCGTGCCCCCGTCTGCACGGATCTGTGTGAGCTTCGGTGGCCGATGGTGAGCGTCTCAATTGGCGCCCCACTTCGCTGGCGATACTTACGAAACAGGTCAATCACGCATGCCCAAGAACACCCGACAGGGCGGACGCGCTCCGAAGAACTTCGACCCCCGCTACGGCGAGCGCGCCAAGGCGTCCAAGGGAGCCAAGACCATCGGTCGCGGCCACCGCGGCTACTCCGATCCCGCTGAGAACGCCGGAAAGCGCCGGTGGAGCTCCGCCGAGAAGGCCGGTCGCGACGAGGCCGTCCGCATCAGCTCCGGTCGCGATGATCGCACCACCCGCGGCGATCTGCGCGACGACTACGCCGGCAGCGGCCGCGTTCGTCGCGATGAGGATTTCCGCGCCAACCGCGGCGGTGACAACCGCGCCGGGCGTTCGGACGATCGCTCTGCTCGCCACGCCCGTGACGAGCGTTTCTCGCGCGATGATCGTGGTGCCCGTTCCAGTGACCGTTTCTCGCGTGATGATCGTGGTGCCCGTTCCAGTGACCGTTTCTCGCGTGATGATCGTGGGGCTCGTTCGGGTGACCGTTTCTCCCGTGACGACCGTGGCTTCTCCCGTGGTGACCGTGGTGCCCGTTCTGGTGACCGCTTCTCCCGCGATGACCGCCCGTCGCGTTCGTTCGATGACCGCGCTGCACGCCCGGGCCGCGATGCCCGTTCCTTCGACGACCGCGGCTCGCGCTTCCGTGACGAGCGCGTCTCCCGTGACGATCGTGCGTCTCGCTTTGATCGTGACGCACGTGCCCCGCGCTTCGAAGACCGTTCTTCGCGCGACCACCGTCCGGTTCGATCGTTCGATGACCGGGGCTCACGTTTCGCCCGCGATGAGCGTCCGCAGCGCGAGGATCGCGCCCCGCGCTTCTCTCGCGACGAGCGTCCGCAGCGCGACGGGCGGCCCGCGCGGTCGTTCGACGACCGCCCGCGTCGTTCCTTCGACGACCGCCCGCAGCGCACGTCCGGCAACCGCTCGGACTGGAACGCCGACGCGAAGAAGGCGGCATTCCAGGACAACGAGGACATCGTTCGCGAGCGTCTCAACGCGGAAGCCGTGACGGCGGACGACGTCGCAGACGTCACGTTCGACAGCCTGGGGCTGGGGCAGAACATCGTGCGCGTGCTCGGTGAGCTCGGCGCGGAGCGTCCGTTCCCGATCCAGGCCGCCACGATCCCCGTGATTCTCGAGGGCCGCGACACCCTGGGGCGCGGGCGCACTGGTTCGGGCAAGACCATCGCGTTTGGTGCCCCGCTCGTGGAATCCGTGCTGCGTGCGAAGGCCGGTGTGAAGCGGGAGTTCGGTCGCGCACCCTCGGCGCTGATCCTCGCTCCGACGCGTGAGCTCGCGCTGCAGATCGACCGCACCATCCAGCCGATCGCCCGTTCGGTCGGCCTGTTCACCACGCAGATCTACGGTGGTGTTCCCCAGGCTCGCCAGGTGGGCGCCCTGAAGAAGGGCGTTGACATCATCATCGGCACGCCCGGTCGCATCGAAGACCTGGTGAACCAGGGCAAGCTGGACCTGTCGCAGGTTCAGGTGGCGGTGCTGGATGAGGCCGACCACATGTGCGAGCTGGGCTTCCTCGAGCCGGTGCAGCGCATCCTGCGCCAGGTCGCGGACGGGGCCCAGAAGCTCATGTTCTCGGCGACTCTCGACACCGAGGTGGAGGCCCTGGTCAACGAGTTCCTCGTGAATCCCGCCGTCTACGAGGTGGCGGGCGAAGACCAGAACTCCGGAACGATCGAGCACCGCGTCCTGGTGATCGAGCACCGTGACAAGGCCGACATCCTCACTGAGCTGGTCGATCGAGAGGGCAAGACCATCGTCTTCACGCGTACGCGCGCGTACGCCGAGATGCTCGCTGAGCAGTTCGAGGACGCGGGGATCTCCGCGGTCGCGCTGCACGGCGACCTCAACCAGGCCAAGCGAACGCGAAACCTGCAGAAGATGTCGTCCGGCCGGGCGAACGTGCTGGTGGCCACTGACGTGGCGGCCCGTGGAATCCACGTGGACGACATCGATCTGGTCATTCAGGCGGATGCCCCCGACGAGTACAAGACCTACCTGCACCGCTCCGGGCGTACGGGCCGCGCCGGTAACACGGGGCGCGTGGTGACACTCATCACCCGCGCGCGCAAGCGCCGCATCGCCGAACTGCTGGAGCGCGCCGAGATCGCCGCGCCGTTCGAGGAGGCTCGTCCGGGTGATGACATCCTTGACGAGCTCACAGGCGGCATGACGCTGGAGCAGCTCACCGCCTGACATCCGTTCGTCGTACCTCACAGGGCTGCCCCGATCCGGGGCGGCCCTGTGACGTCTCGGGGTGAATCCGATGAACGGGCGGAGAGAATCAGAAAAACTGCATGCGCGGGAATAGAAGTTCGCGTAGCCTCGTTCACATCCACTGACGCGATGATCGCGCGCACTTGATCTTCCACACGAGGGACACCTGACATGACAATTCCTGCACTTGACACCATCGCCGGCACCTGGACCATCGACGCCGCGCACTCTGCCATCGGTTTCGCCGCCACCCACGCCATGGTCACCAAGGTCCGCGGTCGCTTCGACGACTTCTCGGGCACCATCAACGTGACCGGCGAGAACGAGGCGCAGGTCGATGTGGTCATCCAGACCGCCAGCATCGACACCCGCCAGGACTACCGTGACAACCACCTGCGTTCGGCCGACTTCTTCGATGCGGAGCAGTTCCCCACGATGGAGTTCCACTCGACCGGCATCTCTGTCAAGGATGACGAGGAGTTCACGCTGCACGGCGACCTCACCATCAAGGGTGTGACGAAGCCGGTGTCGATCGACGTCGAGGTGGGCGGTGTGCACACTGACCAGAACGGTGCCCTGCGGGCCGGCTTCGAGGGTGACCTCGCCATCAGCCGCAAGGAGTGGGGCCTCACCTGGAACGTGGCTCTGGAGTCCGGTGGATGGCTGGTCTCCGACAAGATCAAGATCAACCTGGACATCTCGGTCGTCAAGGACGCCTGAGTCGAGCGTCCGCTGCTGGCTCGTAACGCCTGCGTCTCCTGCGCTGCGCCACTCCGTGAGGGGTGGCGCAGCGCCGTTTCTCGGGGTGGTGAGCATCCCGTCTCAGAACAGCATTGCGGGCTGAGGCGGCCGCTGCACCAGTCGCACCGGGGTGAGAGATGAGCGACGGGGCGCTTCCGGAGAATCCTCGTCGGCACGAGCGCGGAGACCATGCGCGGCGATCAAGGGGCGGATGCGCTTGGCGAGCCACTGGCGGTACCCCTTGGGCGCGTATGTCGAGACGCCCGGGAACAGGCCGCGGTAGGACGAGAGGAGCTCGGGGTGCTCGCGCTCCAGCCACTCGAAGAACCAGGGCTTGACGCCAGCACGAAGATGCAGCGCTCCCCACACCACCTCGCTCGCCCCGGCGGCACGAATGCGAGACAGTGCGTCGTCGAGCATCTCCATCGAGTCGGTGAGATGGGGGAGGATCGGCATCAGGAAGACCCGCACGCGGAAGCCCGCGTCGGCCGCGGCGCGCACTGTCGCCAATCGGGCGGCGGTTGTGGGTGTTCCCGGTTCGATGGACTGCTGCAGTGCATCGTCGAACACGGCGATCGACATGGCGATGTCGATGTCGACATGCTCCGCCGCCTCGGTCAGCAGAGGGATGTCACGCCGCAGAAGCGTGCCCTTGGTGAGCACTGCGAACGGTGTTCCGCTCTCGGTCAGGGCGTTGATGATGCCCGGCATGAGTGCGTACCGTCCTTCGGCGCGCTGATACGGATCGGTGTTGGTGCCGAGGTTCACCTGGCCGTGCTGCCAGGATCCCCGGGAGAGCTCGCGGCGAAGGACCTCCGCCACGTTGACCTTGACGACGACCTGGGTGTCGAAGTCGCGTCCGCCGTCCAGATCCAGGTAGGTGTGGGTGCCCCGGGCAAAGCAGTAGACACAGGCGTGGGAGCAGCCGCGGTAGGGGTTCACCGTCCATTCGAAGAGCATCCGCGACTGCACCGGCACCCGGTTGAGTGCGGATTTGCACAGCACCTCGTGAAAGGTGATGCCGGCGAACTCGGGTGTCGTCACCGAGCGAACCAGGCCATCCATCGTCTCCATCCCCGGGAGAGCAGCCGTATCCGCGACTCCGAGTTCCTGTCCCTGCCAACGCATACGGCAATAGAACAGAAGTCCGACGAAGATGTCAAGCTACATTCGAAAATGTGTACGAATTACTGCTGTGGATGGACAACCACTTTGCCGCCGTGGCCCGAAGCGACGGCGGCAAAGGCAGCGGGCGCATCCGCCAGTGGATAGGTGGCCGCCACGCTGAACTCGATCTCCCGGGCTGCAACCAGCTCGGCGACCATGCTGACCTGCTCGATCGAGCGGTGCGTGGTGTCCGCGGAGATGACGCCGAACTCCTGCGCCAGATCCTCGCCCGCCAGCGTCACCACGTGGCCGGGCTCTGCTCCCGCCGCGAGGCCTGCGCGGAGCGCATCGCCCGCGGCGGCCCCGAGGACGGCGGTCAGTGAGGCGCCGTTCAGGGCGTCGCTGAGTGCGCCGGCGAAGCTCTCGCCGTATGGGATCGGGGTGATGCCGGCGGCCGCCAGCCGGTCACGTGCGCCCGGGCCCGAGGTGCCGATGACACGAGCGCCTGCGCGCAGTGCGAGCTGGGCGATCAGCCAGCCGACGGATCCGCTGGCGCCCGGCACAAGGGCGATGTCGCCTGCCGACAGGGGGACTGCCCGCAGGCATGCCGTAGCGGCGATCGACGGGGTGACGAGGGCCGCGGCGGTGTCGAGGGAGAGTGCCGGGGGGATGAGTGTGACGCTGCTCGTGCGCACGACCAGTTGCTCGCGGAGGGTGTTGAGCCCCCAGCCCATCACCGCGTCGCCGACGTGCAGCCCGCCCGTGTTGTCCCCCAGGGCGCGGACGATCCCGGCGACATCGCTGCCGATCCCGCGCGGGAAGGGGGTGTCTCGGGGCGCTTGCCCCGTGAGAACTTTCACATCGTACGGATTGATGCCGACGGCATGGACCTCCAGGAGTGCGCGTTCTGCCGCGGGCGACGGCACCGCGACCTCGGAGAGGTGAAGTTCACCGGGATCCCCGGTCCGGTCGTAGGTGATGGCGCGCTGCATTCCCATCTTCTGATCCTCCCACCCCGATGACGGTGCGTCCGATTCTGGGAATGTCCGAAGCCCACGAGATGATGGAATTCTCATGCAGCACTCATCGTCACGTCGGTCGCGCCCATCGCGACGAATGGCTGCGCGGCGGGGCGCCGTGCTCCTCGCCATGGCCATCGGTGGCTCCGCACTCATCGCCACCGCCGTGGCTGCGGCAGCCGGCGGTGCGGATGCCGCGGCCGAGCCGTCCGTGATCACGCAGCCCTGGCCGGACCCGGTATCCGCGCTCCCCGTACCGCAGGTGCGCTCGGTTGTGGCAGCACGGCAGATCTGCGATCTGCCCACCATGCGTGAGGCCAGCGCCGCCGACGACGACGGTGGAATGGTCCTTGCGGCCGGTGGAGGCGCAGCCCTGCGTGCGGCCGTCGTCTCCGCGCGCGCGGACTGCATCGATCTGGCTGACCCCGCCCGCATCTGGGTGATTGCCGATGCAGCGCGGCCGGTGCCGTCCGGGTGGTCGCCGTCCGACCTCGTGGTCCCCGAGACGCCATCGATCGCCGGGACCCGCCTGCGCGCCGAGGCCGCGGAGTCCCTCGATCATCTGCATCGGGCGCTGGATGCCGCCGGTGGCGGTGACATCGCGCTGACGGCTGGCTACACGGATCAGTCCGGCGCCGCGGATCCCGGCGCCGCCGAGCACCGCACCGGCCTCGCCGTCGACGTGGTCGCGTGCACCAGCGGTGACTGTGGCGCGGGTGCGGATATCGCGACGACGAGCCAAGGAGCCTGGCTGACGCAGAACGCCTGGCAGTACGGCTGGATCACGACGATGACGGGCCGTGAGGCGCATCTGCGATATGTCGGGACCGAGATCGCCCGGGCTGTCCACGACGGTGGGTACAGCTCCCTGCAGCAGTTCTTCGCGGCGCCGGCCCGCTGACGCCTCCCTGCGGACGGATGAGGATCCTCTCAGGGATCCCATGGTGTGGAAAGGTGCGAAAACGTCGGCACCTGTGCACATACTGGAGTGATGCAGATGCTCTCGCCGATCGCGCGCCATCGCGCGCGGGAAGCGCGGCGACGTTCGGTCCTCCTGGCCGCAGGGGTCGTCGCGCTGGCAGTCGTCTGTGTGGGCATCGGTGTGACGGGTCAGGCCGCTCTGTCACAGCCGGTCGCTGAGACGTTCGACGACGCGAACCCCGCGGGCGGCGATGCACCGATCGGCGCGGATCTCACCTCCGGGGTGCTGCCGCGGCCGCAGGGTGTGGCATCGCTTCCGGTGCCCGAGTTCGCTGTCGCTAACCCCGTGGCATCCGCCGGGGTGTGCGATCGTCCGGGCGTCGCGGATGCTCTGGCCTCCGCCGCCGATGAGGCGGCCATCACGGCGGCCGGCGGCGGGAGCGCCGTGCGAGAGGCCATCGCCAACGGGGCTGCGCCGTGCTTCTCGCTGGACGATCCGTCTCGCGCCTGGGTGGTCGTCGACAAGCTCCGCCCGATCCAGCCCCTCGAATGGGAGCCGGGCGACCTCGTGTCCGTCTCCGGCGGGCAGCTAATGCGCCAGAACTCGGCCGACGCATTCGTCGCCATGGTCGCTGACGCGTCCGCGGCGGGGATGTCGGACATCGTGGCGAACAGTGGCTACCGCTCCTACTCGTATCAGGTGGGCAACCACGATCGTCAGCTCGCCGCTGAAGGGCAGTCCGCGGAACGCACCAGCGCACGTGCCGGCTTCAGCGAACATCAGCTCGGAACCACGGTCGATGTGCAGTTGCCGGGCGGTTCGATCGAATCCTTCGGGGGCACGGAGACATCGGCCTGGGTGAGCGAGAACGCCTGGCGCTACGGGTTCATCGTCCGCTATGAGGAGGGCGCTTACGACGTCGTCGGCTACGAAGCCGAACCGTGGCACCTGCGCTACATCGGACCCCAGCTGGCGGCGGCGTATCACGACGGCGGATTCCACACGCTCGAGGAGTTCTTCGGCCTGCCCGCGGCACCCGATTACACCTCCTGAGCCCGGATCGCGACCCTCGCCGAGCGGTGTGGAGACTTTCCACAAGCCTGGAACCGAGTTCCCCGAAATCTGGAACGGAATCCCACCAAACCCTGTTTTCGGTGCGGAATCTCGCCTAGACTCGCGAATCGGGTGATCGCTGTCGATCGCACCGAGGAGTCAGAAAGGGAGCCCGATGGACCGCAACATCTATGACGAGGATCACGAGTCGTTCCGCGACGTCGTCAAGGAGTTCATCAAGCGCTACGGCACCAACGAGGCGCGCGAGAAGTGGGACGCCGACGGTCAGGTGGACCGCGCGACGATGCTCGCTGCGGGAGAAGCGGGAATCATCGGACTCTCCGTGCCGGACGAGTTCGGCGGTGCCGGCATGCTGTTCGACTACCGTTTCCGCGCGATCGTGAACGAGGAGACGATCAAGGCGGGCCTGGGCTCGCTGGCCGGTGCCTTCGGCATCCAGGACGACCTGGCGGTTCCGTATCTGGCTCACTTCGGCACCCCCGAGCAGCAGCAGAAGTGGCTGCCGGGTATGGCGACGGGTGAGATCATCGGCGCCCTGGCGATGACGGAGCCGGGCGCTGGATCAGACCTGCGCGGCATCAAGACCACGGCGAAGAAGGTCGACGGCGGCTACATCGTCAACGGCGCGAAGACCTTCATCTCCTCCGGTGCAACGGCCGATGTCGTCGTGACCTTCGTCAAGACCGGCGAGGGCAATCGCCCCGACGCGTTCAGCCTCGTTCTCATTGAGAACGGCATGGAGGGCTTCGATCACGGCAAGAAGCTGCACAAGATGGGCTTCCAGGGTCACGACACTGCTGAGCTGAGCTTCACGGACGTGTTCGTCCCCGACGCCAACCTCATCGGCGGTGCGGAGGGCCACGGATTCGTGCAGCTGATGCGCAACCTTCCGCTGGAGCGCCTGTCGATCGGTGTCGCGGCGGCCGCAGCTGCCGAGGCCGGTCTGCTGTGGACGGTGGACTACACGAAGAGCCGGGAGGCGTTCGGTCAGCCGGTCATCGCCTTCCAGAACACCTACTTCTGCCTCGCCGACATGGCCACCACGGTGGACGCGTTGTGGGCCTACGTCGATCGCGCGATCCTGCTGTACGGCGAGCAGAAGCTCACCCCGGAGGAAGCCGCGAAGGTCAAGTTCTACGCCACCGAGCGTGAGTGGGAGGTCCTGGACCAGGGCGTTCAGCTGCACGGAGGCTACGGCTACATCATGGAGTATCCGATCGCGCGCGCGTTCGTCGATGCCCGTGTGCACCGCATCTACGGCGGCACGAACGAGATCATGCGCGAGATCGTCGGGCGCCAGCTCCTCAAGGGCTGACACCGGCAGACGCGTACGCGGGGCGGGTTCCATCGGAGCCCGCCCCGCGCCGTGTGGCGGCTGGGCGCTGCTCGTCGCATCCACCGGCACGTGCTCGCGCAGCCGAGCGGTGCCGCATTCGCGAAACCGGATTCGGCTCGCGCACGGTGATGTGTTCCGTCGCTGTGCACAACCCTCCTCCCGCTGTCGGAACCCCGGCGTATGGTCAGGTCACCACAGCGAGCGGAGGACGACATGCTGAACCTGAACAACGCTGATCGAAGGGCGTGCGCGGGGCGTCACCAGGGGATCGTGCCTTCCTATCTGCTCGACCGGCTCGCACAATCGGACCGATTCCCGCACGCCGCGCGGGCAGCACGTCAGACACTTGTCGGCCGAGCGCCGGCCGAGCGGCGGGCGCAGCTGGAGCTCTCGATCGACGAGAACGGATCGCTCGTGGCATCCGTGGAATCAGCGCCGGACCGCACCATCCGAGATGCGCAGGGGGCCGAGACCCTGCCCGGGGTGCTGGTACGGAGCGAAGGCGACGCCCCCGTTGCCGACGTCGCCGTGAACCAGGCGTACGACGGGCTGAGGAGCACCTTCCAGATGCTCCTCGAAGCGTTCGACCGGAACTCGATCGACGGCCTCGGCTCACGCCTGGATGCCACGGTGCACTACGGATCCGAGTACGACAACGCGTTCTGGGACGGTGAGCGCATGGTGTTCGGCGACGGAGACGGGCAGGTGTTCCGGGGCTTCACCGCATCCCTCAGCGTCATCGGACACGAACTGGGGCACGGGGTCATCCAGCATGCCGGCGAGCTCGAGTATCAGGGAGAGTCGGGCGCGTTGAACGAGTCGATCGCCGACGTCTTCGGGGCTCTGACCGAACAGCATTCGCTTGATCAGACGGCGCACGAGGCCACCTGGCTCATCGGCGCGGGGATCTTCACGCCATCGGTGAAAGGCGTCGCGCTGCGGTCGATGCTGCATCCCGGCACCGCCTATGACGATCCGGACCTGGGTGTCGATCCGCAACCGGCTGACATGAGCGCTTTCGTGCGCACATCAGAGGACAATGGCGGAGTGCACATCAATTCCGGCATACCGAACCGGGCATTCGCGCTGTTCGCGCGAGAGCTCGGGGGTAAAGCCTGGGAGACGGCCGGAGGTGTCTGGTATCGCGCGCTTTCCCGCGGGCTGCGGACGAACGCCACCTTCTCGGAGTTCGCCGAGGCCACACTCGCCGAAGCCGGCACGGTCGACCGTTCGGTGGCGCAGGCTCTCCGCACGGCGTGGACGACGGTGGGCGTGAATGTGAGGTCGGGCAATGGTCGGGCGTCGGAGTGAGGACCCCGAGTCCGTCACTGGTGAGGACGGGGCGACTGGTCTTCTGATCACCGTGGTGCGCAGCGGCGGAATCACCGGCGCTCCGCGGATGTGGACGGTTGCGCCGTCTCCGGCGGAATCACCGAACTGGGCCCTTCTCATCGAGCGCTGCCCCTGGGGAAACGAGAGCAGCACGCAGCGGGGCGCAGATCGCTTCGTCTGGCGTATCCGCGTGCAGCTTCATGATGATCAGCATGAGCAGGTGGTTTCCGACGCCAACCTGTCGGGACCGTGGCGGGAACTCGTGGACGCTGTTAGGGCCGCCGGTTCTCCGCGGCCCGCATCCACCTGATTCGGAGCGAGGCCGCGGAGTGGGTGATCCCGTCCTCACTCGGATGGTGATCGAGGACGGGATCAGCCGTTGATCGGGGGCTGGGTAGCCGTTAATTGGGGCGTGGGCAGACGTTGACGGGCGCCTGGGCAGCCGTGGCCGCCTGCGGGTCAGCCGTTGACCCGGTGGCCGGCAAGGCCGTGGCCGGGGCAGACCTTGATCGACGGCTGAGCCAGTTCAGGTGTAGATCCGGGCTCGGATCAGACGTTGATCCGGGGAAGGATCAGAACCCTGCCAGTGCGAAGTTGAGCAGGAACTCGATCAATGTGATGACGGCTCCGGCGGAGGCCAGCGCTCCGACACCGATCGCGATTCCTGAGCGCACCTGGTGCTGTCCACTCTTGGCGGCGCTGAGACCGAGGATGAGAGCGATCACTCCCAAAGCCCCCATCGCCAGGACGCTGAGCCAGCTGATCGCGGCGGTGACGACGCCGTACGCCTCATAGTTCCCGTTCTGGATGAGCACGCGCAGCAGGACCGTCTGGAGGACGCACAGCACCAGGCCCAGGACGACCGTGCTGGCACCGAGGATGATCCCGACGGTTGCTCGCCTCTTCACCGGATCCGCTGCGGCGGCCGGTGCAGTCCCCGACGCATCCATCGCCCCATAGTGCTGCTGTGGCGCAGAGCCGTACTGCTGGGCGGAGCCGTACTGCTGCGCGGAGCCGTACTGCTGTGGTGCGGAGCTGTACTGCTGGGCGGAGCCGTACTGCTGGGCAGGGTCATGCTGCTGTGGTGCGGAGCTGTACTGCTGGGCGGAGCCGTACTGCTGGGCAGGGTCATGCTGCTGTGGTGCGGAGCCGTACTGCTGGGCAGAGCCATACTGCGGCGAAGGCGCCGAAGGCTGCGTCGCCCCGGGGTGGCCTGGCCACTGCGGAGAGGCAGCGGCGGGTGAATTCCCCTGCTGCGCCGCGTGAGGTGCCGCATGCTCTGGTGCGGAGGAATGCTGGTCGTGCTGCGGCGCGTTCGGCCAGGATGCTGCTGCACCGGCGTTCGTGGCCTGGTCATCGGGCTGTGATGGTGTGGACATGATGCCTCCTCCGAGCTGACGCAATCGACCCTATCCCGGTCGATGTCGTCGGCACACCCATGTCCGGTGCATGAGTTGAGGGGTGGGCACCAAGGTGCCCACCCCTCAACTCGTCATTCTGCGATCAGCGCTGAGCGCGGATCCGTCGCGTCGCGAGCAGAACTGCTCCTGCCGCGAACACGAGCGATCCGAGAACCGTCCAGAGGCCCATGTCCGGTGCGCCGGTTGCCGGCAGTGCTCCGCCTGCTTCCGGAACGGCGGGGATTCCCGGGGTGGTCGGCTCGACGGGGGTGGTCGGTTCGACCGGGGTGGTCGGTTCGACCGGGGTGGTCGGTTCGACCGGGGTGGTCGGTTCGACCGGGGTGGTCGGTTCGACCGGGGTGGTCGGTTCGACCGGGGTGGTCGGTTCGACCGGGGTGGTCGGTTCGACCGGGGTGGTCGGTTCGACCGGAGTCGTCGGCTCAACCGGGGTGGTCGGTTCGACGGGCGTGGTCGGCTCAACCGGAGTCGTCGGCTCGACGGGCGTGGTCGGTTCGACGGGCGTGGTCGGCTCAACCGGAGTCGTCGGCTCGACGGGCGTGGTCGGCTCAATCGGCTTCGTGCAGTCGATCGCGGCAAGCTTGATCGTCTGGGTGGCGGTCTTGCGATCGTCGGAGATGATCCAGCCGGTGATGGTGTCGGCGAAGATCGTGTCACCGGTCGTGGTCGCGGTGACCGTGACGGTGCTTCCGGCCGTGACGTTACCCGTGAGGGTGTAGGTCACGTCGGCGGTGTTCGCCGGGAGTGTGACCGTGGGGTCGACGACGGTGCCGTCGGTGGTGCACTTCGCGGCCTGGATCGCGATGTCCGCGAGGGAGTCGATCGTCGTCGGAACTTCCGGCGTGGTCGGGTCGGTCGGGGGCTCGCAGGTGAACTCGTCGTCGCCGAGGAACGGGAACGCGTGGAACTCGCTGCCCGTGCCCAGGTCCTGCACCACGTTGCCTGCAGCCCAGAGCCGGCCGTTGATGCCGTTCGCCTTGTTGGTGAGGGTGGAGGCCGGGTTCAGCACGAGCATGGAACCAGCCGGCTGGCCGCCGGCGATGGTGATGTCGGTGGAGTCGGGGAAGATCCACATCGTGTGCGACGCGCGCGCGCCGTACTCGGCACCGGAGATGTCGAGCATCGTGTTGCCGTCTGCTCCGCCGAACTGGTTGTCGACGCCGAGCTTGATCGGGCCGCTGCCGGTCACGCGGATGATGACGATGTCATCCACCGGGATGTTCTCGTACTTCACCGAGAAGCTGTTCTTGTTGACCTCGGCGGCGTCCACCTCGAAGACGTGACGCTTGTGCGTGCCGTCCCCGCGAAGGGTGAGGTACCAGTCGTTCTTCAGACCGGTGACGTACTCCGTGTCGGCTGCAGTGGTGATGCGATCCGCATACGTCTGGAGCGCCGCGGGGTTGGTGGCAGACCAAGCGGCGTAGGGGTCGCCGAGGGCGGCGTCCTTGCCGAGGCCGGTCGTCACCGAGCCGCCGCTCGCGTCGAGCTTGCCCGCACCGGTGATCGAGCCGCCGACGGTCGCGTCGAGGGGAGCGCTGGCGCTGCCGTTCGCTGCCCAGGTGGCCATCGTCACATTCGCGGCGAGCTGCAGATCGCCGCCGACACGCAGCCCGCTCGTTCCGGCAACGGGGGAGAGGCCCGAACCGACCCCCACCGCACCGAGGAGGTAGTTCTTGTCGAAGGTGGCATCGCCGGCCACAACCAGCTGGCCTTCCATCTCGACGCCGGCCTTCATGTGGAAATCGCCGCCCACGAAGACGCTGACGTTCCTGTCGACGGGCTTCGCTTCGACGCCGCCACCGGGGGCGCCGAGGCCTGCGGAGGGGACACATTCGCCGGTGGACGCGGCGGCGGGGGAGATACGGGGCGTGGCAGATGCCATGGCTGCGGGCACGATGGTGCCGGCCGCAACCACGAGCAGCGCCGATGCGCCCGCAATTGCATTGCGGAAACGCACAGAAGCCTGCTTTCTGTGGGGGACGGGGATATCGGGGGGAGGATCCGTCACAAAAGTCGGGGTTTGTAACCGATCCAAACAAATACATTAACGGACCCTGCTGGGAGGTTCATCAACGACATGCCTCCGTCGAGGAAGCTCTAGCGGGATGGAGGCGGCGGTGGTAAAGTTGAGCCATAGCGACTCAACTTTGTAAGAGATGGGTTGCGCAGAGACTTCAAGGAGACAGATGAACGCAACACAGAACCCCGGTCAGGAGGACCAGCAGAGCGCCCTCGAGCAGTTCGGCATTGATCTGACCGAACGAGCTCGCCAGGGCAAACTCGATCCGGTCATCGGACGAGACTCGGAGATCCGGCGGGTCAGCCAGGTGCTCACCCGCCGCACCAAGAACAACCCGGTGCTCATCGGAGAACCGGGCGTCGGAAAGACGGCGGTGGTGGAAGGGCTCGCCCAGCGCATCATCGCCGGCGACGTGGCGGAGAGCCTCAAGGGCAAGAGGCTGATCTCGCTGGACATGTCGGCACTGGTGGCGGGTGCGATGTACCGCGGCCAGTTCGAGGAGCGCCTGAAGAACGTCCTGAAAGAGATCACGGAATCCGACGGTGAGATCATCACCTTCATCGACGAACTGCATGTGCTGATGGGTGCCGGTGGCGGGGAAGGCTCCGTCGCAGCGAGCAACATGCTCAAGCCGATGCTCGCCCGTGGCGAGCTGCGGCTCATCGGTGCGACAACGCTCAACGAGTACCGCGAGTTCATCGAGAAGGACGCGGCGCTCGAGCGTCGATTCCAGCAGGTCTACGTGGGCGAACCGACGGTCGAGGACACGATCGCCATCCTCCGCGGGTTGAAGGAGCGCTACGAGGCGCACCACAAGGTGGCCATCGCCGACAGCGCGCTGATCGCCGCTGCGTCGTTGTCCCACCGCTACATCCCTTCGCGTCAGTTGCCCGACAAGGCGATCGACCTGATCGATGAAGCCGCGTCACGCCTGCGCATGGAGATCGACTCCGCTCCACTGGAGATCGATGAGCTGCGTCGTCACGTGGACCGGCTGAAGCTCGAGGAGCTCGCCCTCAAGAAGGAGAAGGATGAGGCATCGCGGGCCCGGCTCAAGAAGCTCCGTGAGGACCTCGAGCAGCAGGAGTCGCGCCTGCGTGACCTGCAGCAGCGCTGGGACCAGGAACGTGCGACCCTGAACCGCGTGGGTGACCTCAAGACGAGGCTCGATGCAGCGCGCTCGGAAGCTGAGCGTGCCCAGCGTGAGGGCAACCTGGAGCGGGCATCGCGGCTGCTCTACGCCGACATCCCGGCGCTCGAGCGCGAGCTCGGCGAAGCGGAGAAGGCGGAGAACAGCGAGGAGCGCATGGTCGGGGACCAGGTGACCGACGAGAACATCGCCGATGTCATCTCGGCCTGGACCGGCATCCCCGTCGGACGCCTGATGCAGGGCGAGGGGGAGAAGCTCGTCCGTCTCGAGGCCGAGCTCGGCAAGCGGATCATCGGCCAGAAGGAGGCCGTGGCCGCCGTGGCTGACGCCGTGCGTCGGTCGCGTGCCGGAATCAGCGACCCGAACCGGCCCACCGGTTCGTTCCTGTTCCTCGGGCCCACGGGCGTCGGCAAGACGGAGCTCGCGAAGGCACTCGCCGAGTTCCTCTTCGACGACGAGCAGGCGATGGTGCGCATCGACATGTCCGAGTACGGCGAGAAGCACTCCGTCTCGCGTCTGGTCGGTGCGCCTCCCGGCTACGTCGGCTACGAGCAGGGCGGTCAGTTGACCGAGGCAGTGCGGCGTCGTCCGTACTCGGTGGTGCTGCTCGACGAGGTCGAGAAGGCGCACCCCGAGGTGTTCGACGTGCTGCTCCAGGTGATGGACGACGGCCGGCTCACGGATGGCCAGGGCCGCACCGTCGACTTCCGCAATGTCATCCTGATCCTGACATCCAACCTCGGATCGCAGCTCCTCATCGATCCGACGCTGTCCGACGAGGTCAAGCGCGCTGGGGTGATGGACGCACTGCGGCACGCGTTCCGCCCCGAGTTCCTGAACCGTCTCGACGACGTGGTGATGTTCCACGCCCTCACCGAGGACGACCTCGCACAGATCGTGGAACTGGCGGTGGATGCACTGCAGAAGCGGCTGGCGGATCGCCGGCTCACCCTCGCGGTGACGCCGGATGCGCGCGCCTGGCTGGCCGAACGCGGATACGACCCGCTGTTCGGCGCCCGTCCGCTGCGTCGCCTGATGCAGAAGGAGATCCAGGACCGCCTCGCCAAGGGCATCCTCTCGGGCAACGTGCGCGACGGGTCGATGGTCACGGTCGATGTCGCCGCCGATGGACAGGGGCTCGCCCTGACCAGCACGGCTGCGGCGCCGGTGCCTCCCGTGAGCGAAGATGACGATGTGGTCGACGCGGAGATCATTGAGTGACACACTGCTGAGCAGAGCGAAGGCCCGCCCGGGCGCATCCGGGCGGGCCTTCGCCGCGTCCGGTGGATTCCGCGGAGACGTCCGGGCAGGCATCATGTGAGGACGAGAATCCGCGCGACGAGGAGCGAGCATGGGCGACGAGGCGACGCGAGAGCCCGGGCCGGACTCCACCGGGGCGCCTGCCGAGCAGCCCCACCAGGCTGCGGGGTGGCAGGCTGAGCCCGCGCGCGAGTGGGAGCAACGTCCCAACCACGCGTGGCAGACCGGTGCACCGGAAACCTGGAACGCGCGTCCCAACGAGGCCTGGCAGACAGGCGTTCCGCACAGCTGGGGCGCCCGTCCGAATCCGCTGTGGCAAGGCGGCGCCGCGTCGGAGACCGCACCGACGGTGCCGCTTCCAGCAGAGACCTCGTCGTATCCGACGGCACCGGCCGGACCGCCTGGTGTCGCGGCGGTGTACGGGGCACCACCGCTGAATGTCGGGGCACCACAGCCGGGATACCCGCAGGCGCCTTCGCCGCAGGTCGGAGCACCTCCGCTTCCGGGATCGCTGCCGGACACTCCGCCCTCGCACGCCCCGGGGCAGACGTCGCCACCGAGCTACCCGCATGCGCCTGTTCCAGCACCAGCCGCGCCGCGCCGTCGCACCGCGCTCTGGCTGGGTATCGGCGTGGTCGTGGTCGCCGTGGTCATCACGCTGATCGTGATGTTCTCGATCTGGCTCGGAAACCAGGCGCAGATCCTCTGGAACAGTGCCGCGCAGCCCGGCACTACATCCTCGGGTACGCCCGCGCCGGAGAGGGGAACGCCGGCCGCGTCACCGTCCGCCGCCCCGCCTTCCTCCACTCCGACACCCGAGCCCCCGGCGCCGACACCCGACGCCACGGCGCCGGCCCACGAGCCGACGGGTGATCGCGTTCCCCTCGACGTGGCGTCCGCACTCCCGGAGGGCGCCGACTTCACCGTCGCCCCCGGAAGCACCTGGATGGATCTCGGCTCGACCTTCCTCGGGGATGAAAACGGCGAGCTCTGGGCCACTTCCCTCACCGGCATCTACGGCGAGATCTCCGACGAAGACGCACGAGCGGCCACGGAGGCGCTGATCCGGGTGCTCTCCGCCGGGTCGACCGACGGTGTGCAGAGCGTCTGGGTCTCCGGTACGGACGGGCGCAGTTACGAGTTCCTGACCGCAGCATCGGATGGGATCGGCGTCATGGTGCGTGCGGAACCGGACTCCGGGCGTCAGTTCGCGCTGATGTTCGGCGGCACCACCGCAGACGTGGTGGCGAATCTCATCCTGGAGTAGGTCAGTGTGCCGGCCAGGTCACCGTGTCGGTGACGCCCGCCGGGTACTCCTGCAGGGGCACCACGCCGTCTTTCCATGCCTTCTGAATCGGCTCAATGATCCGCCAGCACTGCACCGCGGCATCGCCCCGGACCGACAGAGCGGGATCGCCCTGCAACAGCTCCGAGAGCACCTCAGCGTAGGCCTTGGCGTTTCCGCCCGCCAGATCGGCGTCGAGCGCGGCTCGGTGCAGCGCGAACGGATCCTCGCCACCGTTGACGTTGATCTCCAGCGACATCTGATCCGGGTTCAGGTTGAACCGCAGGACCGCGCCCTCGGCCTTTCCTGTGAAACCATCCGGGACATGGCGCACGGGCTTGAAATGCACCACCACCTCCCGGCGCGGATGCGACATCGCCTTGCCGGAGCGCAGTGTGAAGGGGACACCCTCCCACCGTGCGTTGTCCACGCCGAACGTGGCCTGCGCCAGCGTCTCCGCCTGGTTGGCGGGATCCACTCCGTCCTCGTCCACGTAGCTCGGAAGTTCGCGACCGTCCACCGACCCCGCGGTGTAGCGGGCGCGGTGCGTGAACGATGAGGGATCGTCGCGCCAGACCCGCGTGGCGCGGAGCGTGGCGCCTGTCGCATCGCGCAGATCGCGCTCATTGAGCGTTGCGGGCGGTTCCATCGCAACGAATGCCAGCACCTGCAGCAGGTGGCTCTGAATCATGTCGACGAGCGCACCCGCGTGGTCGTAGTAGCCGGCCCGGCTCTCCAGTCCCAGCTGCTCATCGTACGAGATCGTGACGTGGGAGATGTGCTCAGCGTTCCAGAGTGGCTCGAACACGCGGTTGGTGAAGCGCACCCCGAGGAGGTTGAGGAGGGTGGATCGGCCGAGGAAGTGATCCACCCGGAAGATCTGGTTCTCCGGGACGAGCGTCGCGACCAGCTCGTTCAGCGACTCCGCGCTCGCGGCGTTCGTGCCGAACGGCTTCTCCAACGCGAGCATGATGCCCGGAGGCAGATCGACGGAGCGCAGGGCCTCGCACGAGGCCGCGGCGACTGCCGGCGGCACCGCGAAGTACAGCGCGATCGATCCGGTCAGCTCGCCGAGCAGACTCGACATGTCCGAAGAGGCGGTGATGTCGGCCTGCCGGTACTCGATCGAGGTGAGCGAACGCAGGCACCCGGCGCCCGCGTTCTCCTCGAACGTGCGGCGCACCAGCGTCACCCATGTCGACTCGTCCCAGTCCTCGCGCCCCACTCCCACGAGCCGGATGCGCAGATCCTGCTGGCGCTCCAGCAGCTGTGCGAGAGCGGGCAGAAGCAGACGCGATGTGAGATCACCCGTCGCCCCCAGGATCACGAGCGTGCTTTCGTTGGTCACACCCACACCCTATGACTCGGATGGGGCTTCCAGGCAGGGGGGAGCACAATCAGGGGCATGTCGGCAGCAATCGAGGACTACGCCCTCATCAGCGATGCACGCACCGGTGCCCTGGTGTCACGAGACGGCAGCATCGACTGGTTCTGTCCGCCCCGCTTCGACGCGCCGAGCGTGTTCGGGGCGTTGCTGGGTGACGAGGAGCACGGACACTGGCGACTGAGCCCGGCCGACGGTGGCGAAGCTCAGCGCCAGTACGAGTCGGAAGACTTCACGCTGATCACGCGGTGGACCACCGGCACCGGCGTCGTGGAGGTCACGGACCTCATGCCGATCGATGGACCGCACACCCACATCATCCGCCGCGTGCGCGGGATCCGCGGATCGGTGCAGATGGCGACCACGGTTCGCTTCCGCTTCGACTACGCCGCCGCGCTTCCCTGGGTGCGCCAGCACCGAGACGCCGGCCCCGCGGCGATCGCCGCAATCGCCGGTCCTGATGCCATGCTGCTGCGAGGCGTGGCGCTCACGGCCGAGGACAACAGTCACGTGGGCGGCTTCACCATCGCGGAGGGCGAGGTCCGTGATCTCGTGCTCACCTGGTACCCGTCGTTCGAACCGCACCCGGAGATGCCCGAGGTGGATGCGCTGCTGCGTCGCACTCGAACCTGGTGGCAGCGCTGGTCCACCGACCTGCACCGCGAAGGTCCGTATCGAGACGAGGTGAAGCGTTCGCTGCTGGTGCTGCGGGCTCTCACGCATCGCGACACGGGCGGTATCGTCGCCGCGGCCACCACCTCCCTTCCCGAGCAGTTCGGCGGCACCCGCAACTGGGACTACCGGTACGTCTGGCTGCGGGACGCGTCTCTCACCCTGATGTCGCTGATCCGGCACCACCACCTGACCGCAGCGCGGCACTGGCGGTCCTGGTTGCTCCGCGCCATCGCGGGCGATCCGGCCGACGTTCAGATCATGTACGGCATCGCGGGCGAGCGGTATCTTCCCGAGCGCGAGCTGACCACGCTTCCCGGCTACCAGGGCTCGGGTCCGGTGCGCGTAGGCAACGGCGCGGTGGACCAGTTCCAGGCCGATGTGATCGGAGAGGTGATCGTCGCGTTGGATGACGCGCGCCGCGCCGGTCTCGCCGAGGAGGGTTCCTCCTGGTCGCTGCAGCGGGCGTTGATCGGTCGTGTGGTGGAGACCGTCGACCGGCCCGACCAGGGACTGTGGGAGATCCGCGGCGAACCGCACCGTTTCACCCACTCCCGCGCCATGATCTGGGCCGCGCTGGATCGCGGTGTGCGCGCGGTGCGGGAGTTCGGACTCGATGGCGATCTCGAGATCTGGGAGCGACTGCGCGACGAGGTTCGCATCGACATCGACACCCGGGGCGTGTCTGCCGACGGACATTTCACGCAGTACTTCGGGACCGACGAGGTCGATGCCTCGCTGCTCGTACTGCCGCAGATCGGGTTCTGCGCGCCGGACGATCCGCGCATGCTCGCCACCGTCACGCGCATCGAGCGAGACCTCATGCGCGACGGCCTTCTGATGCGGTACCGTGCCGCAACCGGGGTGGACGGCATCGACGAGCCGGAGAACCCGTTCCTGGCGTGTTCGTTCTGGCTTGTGGAACAGTACGCGCGCACCGGCCGTCGCGACGACGCGGTCGAGCTGATGGACCGGCTGTGCGCCCTCACGAACGACCTCGGGCTCCTCAGCGAAGAGTACGACGTGAGCGCGGGCCGGCAGGCGGGCAACGTTCCGCAGGCGTTCTCCCACCTCGCGCTCGTGCGTGCCGCCGACGCGCTCGCAGGAGACGGCATCGCCTGACATGACTGTGGCTCCGCCGAGAGACGGAGCCACAGTCATGTCAGGTCAGGAGGTCAGCCCTTGAGAGCCTCCGCGAGCTTCACGCGCCCGCCCATGCGCAGGATCGAGTGATCGTAGATCCGTGCCCCGACGAGGATGGCCAGGACGCAGGAGACGACGAGGATGAGCAGCGACAGCAGCGGCTCCCACCACTGCGCTTCGCCGAGGAAGAGCCGCATCGGCATGCCCACCGGAGCGGAGAACGGCACGTAGCTCATGATCGTCATCACCAGTGGGTTGTCGTTGAACATGATGACCAGGAAGTACGGCGCCATCACGAGCATCGTCACCGGTGTGATCGTGGATCCGAGGTCCTCCTGGCGCGACACGAGCGATGCCGCCGCGGCGAACAGGGCTGCCAGCAGGATGAAGCCGAACAGGAAGAAGATCGCGAACCACACCATCGCCGATCCCAGCAGCGTCAGCACATCGGTCTGCCCGGTGACGATGAGGCCGACGACGGCGATGGCCACCATTCCGACGATCTGGACGATCGCGAGCACCGTGTTGCCGAGGACCTTGCCCGCCAGCAGCGTACGAGTCGAGACCGTCGAGATGAGGATCTCCACGATGCGCGTCTGCTTCTCCTCGACCACCGACGAGGCGATCGTGCCGCCGAACGTCGAGGCGGCGAGCAGGAAGAGCAGACCGAATCCGAACGAGACGATGTAGCGCAGCGCCGGGTTGGTGGTGTCCGGCTCCAGCAGCGTCACCGTGGGAACGGCGGCGAGCTGCATGACGAGGCTGTCGGGCGCGGACGTCTTCGCGATGACGGTGAAGCCGGTGGGGCTGGCTGCATCGGCGACGACCGCCGCATCGACGCTCTCATCCGTGACCGCGCGCTCGGCGGCGGCTCGATCGGTGACCTCGGTGATGTCGAGCCCGGGGACGTTGGCGACGAACGATGCGGCGTCGCTGGTGACGGCAACCGGGGTGTCGGAGCTCTGCTTGGCCGTGAGACCGCCCGCAACGACGGCGACGAGAGCCAGGGCGAACAGCACGAGGGTGGAGATGACGAAGGCCCGGCTCTGCAGCTTGGACATGATCTCCCGCTCGGCGACGAGACCGATGCCCTGCAGCGGGCTGACAGCGCGGGCGGGGGTTGGGGTGCTCACTTGACGACCTCCGTGAATATCTCGGCCAGCGTGGGCCGCTGGGGGGTGAATGCGGTGACGTCGCCGCGCTCGACGGCGTGGCGCAGCACACGGTGCGCTGCCGCGTCGTCGTCGACGTCGAAGCGGGCGTACCCGCCGTCGAACTCGACGACCGTGACGCCGGGCTCATCGCGGAGCCAGCCGATGTCGCCGGAGGTGACGAGTTCGTACCGCGGCTCGGAGAACTCGTCGCGCAGCTGATCACGGGTGCCGCGGGCGCGGACACGACCGGCGGCGATGATGACGAGGTCATCGCACAGGCGCTCGACGACGTCGAGCTGGTGCGAGGAGAAGAGCACGGCGGCGCCTGCGGCCGCCCGGCTCTGCAACACGCGGGCGACCACCTCGACCGCCATCGGGTCCAGGCCCGAGAACGGCTCGTCGAGGATCAGCACCTCGGGCTCGTGGACCAGCGCCGCCGCGATCTGCGCACGCTGCTGGTTGCCGAGCGAGAGCGTCTCGATCTTGTCGTTCAGGCGCTCGCCGAGACCGAGCTCGGTGAGCAGCGCTTCCGCGCGCTGGGCTGCCTCGGTACGGCTGAAGCCGTGAAGACGGGCGAGGTAGACGATCTGTTCCAGCACCTTCATCTTCGGGTACAGGCCGCGCTCTTCCGGCATGTACCCGAAGCGGCGACGGTCGTCGCCGGTGATGGGTGCGTCGTTCAGGGTCACGGTGCCGGCGTCGGCGCTCAGCACGCCCAGCGCGATGCGCATGGTCGTGGTCTTGCCCGCACCGTTGCCGCCGACGAAACCGGTGAGCCGCCCTTGCGCCACGTCGAATCCCACGTCGTCCAGCACGCGCCGGTCGCCATAGGTCTTGACCAGTCCTTCCAGATGCAGCATCTCGTGCCCTTTCTCTTCGGTGCTTCCACGCTATGAACGTGCTGCGCGGGCGACCTCCCCCCACGGGGGGATATTGCCGCCGGGGGAGCTCCGCCTCAGGGTGGGCGACCACGACACGCCCGAAGAATATTCATTCGCATGTATAGGGAATAGACGCGAAACGCGGTGATGTTGTGCTCGGTGGCAGCAGGAAGCTCCCCACACACGAAAGAAGAACATGAGCACCATCGGCTACATCGTCGGGTCCATCTCGAGCACGTCCATCAACCGCAAGCTGGGCAAGGCGCTGGCCGCCATCGCGCCCGAGGGTACCGAACTGGTGGAGATCCCGATCGCCGAGCTGGGCTTCTACTCGCCCGACCACGACGCGAACTACCCCGCCGAGGCGCTCGCCTTCAAGCAGGCCATCGCCGATGTCGACGGCGTCATCATCATCACGCCGGAGTACTCGCGCTCGATCCCGGGTGTGCTGAAGAACGCCCTGGACTGGGCCGCTCGCCCGTGGGGCCAGGGGTCCTTCGCCGGCAAGCCCACCGCCATCATCGGCACCTCGGGCGGCAACATCTCCACTGCGGCCGCGCAGCAGCACCTGAAGGCGATCCTCAACCACTTCGATGCGCCCACGCTCGGTCAGCCCGAGGGGTACGTGCAGTCGACCCCCGGCCTGTTCGGCGACAACGGCGAGATCGCCGACGAGAACACCGCCGCATTCCTGGTGTCCTACCTCGAAGCCTTCGAGCGCCTCATCGCCCGCTATGTTCCGGCCGCGGAGCTCGCGAACGCCTGATCCGTCGCGACGAAGGCCCCGGGCAGCGCACAGCGCCGCCCGGGGCCTTCGTCCATGTCGGCTCAGGTGAGCTCGTCCACCTCCACGGTGACGCCGTCGAGGGCATCACCGTCGGGCGTGAAGAAGGCCCGGTCGCAGGAGCTGCACGTGTCGCCGTCGTCCATGTCGGGGCCGGGCACGGGAAGCTGCCACATATTCATCGCGCCGCATGTCGGGCACACAACCGTCACGAGACGTTCTCGAACCGGCGCATCGGCGGCCGGGGCCACCGGCACGATGCGCTGGCCGTCGACGGTGAGTGCGCGGAGTGCTTCGGCGTCGGTCAGACGAGTGACGAGCAGCTCGTAGTGATCTGCTCCGGTCTCGACCTGACTCAGTGCGCCCCCGACCGTGCCGAGCGCCTCGTTCACCGCCACCAGCAGTCGGGGGACGGCATCGCCCCGAGCCGCCGTGGCCGTGGCGGCCTCCTGCTGGGCCGGTGCCCAGACGAACTCCGCCAGGCCCAGGACTGTGGCGCGCTGCTGCGCGAAGCGCGCGATGTCGCCCGGCTCATCCTCCCCGGTCCAGTCGAGCACGAAGGATGGGATGCGCTCGGCATCCGCGAGCAGGGCTGCGAGTTCAGGCGATGGGGATGTCATCCTTCTCCTCAGGTCGATGTCGATGCGTTCAGGCCAGGCCGTTGCGATGCGCGAACACGACTGCGGCGACGCGGTCGCGGACCCCGAGCTTGGCGAGCAGGTTCGAGACGTGCGTCTTCACGGTCGCTTCGCCGATGAAGAGCTCCGCGGCGATCTCCGCGTTGCTGCTGGCCTGGGCAAGCAGCCGCAGCACCTCACGCTCGCGTTCGGTCAGTTCGATCGCGACGCCGGCAGCCGTCACGAGCGGCGTGCCCTCCAGCGCGGGTACCGGTGACGGGGCCGGACTCGACGCGGCGAAGCGGGCGATCACACGCCGGGTGACCTCGGGCGCGAGCAGCGCATCGCCGGCGGCGACGACGCGAACCGCAGAGACCAGCTCGTCTGCGCCGGCGTTCTTCAGGAGGAACCCGCTGGCTCCGGCTTCGAGGGCGGCGAACAGATAGTCATCACGGTCGAAGGTCGTCACGATGAGCACCGCCGATGCCACCGCCGGATCCGCCACGATACGTCTGGTCGCCTCCAGGCCGTCCATATCCGGCATCTGCACGTCCATGCAGATCACGTCCGGGTGCAGCGCGGACACCTGCTGCACGGCCTCCAGGCCGGTCGCGGCCTCGCCGACGACGGACACATCGCCTCCGGCCTCCAGGATCATCCGGAATCCCGATCGCATCACGGCGTGGTCGTCGACGAGCAGGACGCGGATCATGCGGCTCCCGGGGTCAGGGGAACACGGACGCGCACGAGGAATCCGCCGCGTGGCCGTGGCCCGATTTCGATGGTTCCGCCCGAGGCGCTCGCGCGCTCGCGCATGCCGAGCTGGCCGAGGCCTGCCCGGGAAGCGCGCGCGTCTCGTCCGGAGTTGGCCACTTCCAGCTCGACCGCCTCAGCGTCCCACCGCAGCCGCACGTCCGCCTCCGCGTGTGGTCCGCCGTGACGGCGGGCATTGGTGAGGGCCTCCTGGGCGATGCGAAACAGGTTCGCGTGGGTGGTGTCCGGCAGATCCCGCGGGGATCCCACCTCCGTGAAGCGGGTGGGCATGCCGACCTCGACGGCACGGGCAACCAGATCCGGGATCCGCTCGACGCGCAGCGTCGAGGGTGCGACATCCGCGGGTGCACCGGCATCGCCGGGAGTACGCAGCGTCTCCAGGAGACCGTGCAGTTCGTCGATCGCGCTGCGGGCCGAGGCCTCGATCCCGCGGAGGGCCTCGCCGGCTGCTTCGGGGTTCACCGACATGACGGCGCGGGCCGCACCGGCCTGCACGCCCATCGCCGACACGTGATGCGCCACGACATCGTGCAGCTCGCGTGCGATGTTCACGCGGTCGAGCGCGACCGCCTGGGCCGCGGTGACCTCGCGCTCGTGCTCCAGCTCACGCTGACGCTGACCCAGCGCCTCGCGCTCCAGAGCGCTGCGAAAAGCGCGGTCGCCGAGGTAATACGCTCCGCCGTAGAAGCCGGCGTTGATGAGCAGCTGAATCAGCATGTACGCCACAAACGGGCTGAAGACGCCGGCGCGGGAGAGCGACTCATCGATCTGCGGGTCGGGATCCGTGGCGGCGATGAACATGGTGATGAGCAGCCACACGAACATCGCCACGATCATGAGAACTCGCGCGATGAATGCGCGACGGCGATCGTTCACCCAGGCGCCGACGGTGTAGATGCTGATGAACATCGACACGTTTCCGGCGTAGATCTCAGGGATCTTGAACGTGACCGCAAGGAAGTACGCCGTGCACACGACCACCATCACGCTCACCGGGAACCGCCGGCGGAAGGCCAGCGGGAGCGAGATGGCCACCGCGATGACAAGGGCCCACGGCAAGCGGTCCGCCTCGGCGCCGAACACCCCGGAGACGGACGTGAGGGCTGCGCTGATCACCGCGCTGACGAAGATCACACCCGCCAGCCAGATGTCCATCCGCAACTCCTGCGGGGTCGCCGCCGGGCGCTGCGGGGTGTTCATCCGTCCACCGTAGCGGGGACGAGCTGCGCCGCGAATCCGTCGCGCGGGGGAGATGCACCTTTCCGATGTCGGCGCCCCGTGGCACGATGACCCTCGAAGCCCTCGCTCCCCGCGAACCGACAAGGAAGGATCAGCATGACGCAGATCTTCGTCAACCTCGCATCGAATGACCTGGAGCGCAGCAAGGCGTTCTACACGGCGCTCGGATGCGAGATCAATCCGCTGTTCACCGACGAGAACGCGGCGAGCGTCGTCTGGGACGAGAACATCTTCTTCATGGTCCTCACCCGTGAGTATTTCTCGACCTTCACCACGCTGCCCGTCGCGGATGCCACACAGAGCACGCAGGTGCTGATCGCCCTGAGCCGCGAATCCCGTGGTGACGTGGACGCGGTCGCGGCTGCGGGTCTCGCCGCGGGCGGATCCGAGCCGCGTAACCCCCAGGACCTCGGGTTCATGTACTCGCGTGCCATTGCGGACCCGGACGGCAACATCCTGGAGTTCCTGTGGATGGATCCGGCGACGGCAGAATCGGGCCCTCCCGACATGGCATGACGAATGAGGGCCGCCCGGTCGGGCGGCCCTCATTCATTCAGCCGAAGATCATCGGCACGTCGTCGTCATCAGCCGGCTCCAGATCCAGGTCGACGACCACCGGCACATGGTCGCTGGGCTGCTCGCCCTTGCGCTCATCGCGCGCGATGAAGGCGCCGGTGACCGCATCCGCGAAATCCGGAGACCCGAGCACGAAGTCGATGCGGATGCCCTCGTTGCGGGGGAACTTGAGGCGCTGATAGTCCCAATAGGTGTATCCCTCGGGCACGAGGGGGCGGACCACGTCGGTGACGCCGGCCTCCTGCAGGGCGAAGAAGGCCGCCCGCTCCTCGGGGGACACGTGGGTGGAGCGACCCACCACGATGTCGGGGTCCCCGTTGTCCTCGTCGTACGGGATCACGTTGTAGTCGCCGACCAGGGCGAAGCGGGCGTGCGGATCTGTGGCGAGGGTGTCCTGCGTGTGCTGCGCGAGAGCGCCGAGCCAGTGCAGCTTGTATGCCATGTGGGGGTCATCGAGCGAACGGCCGTTGGGCACATACAGGCTCCACACGCGCACTCCGTCAATGGTGGCGCCGATGGCCCGCGCCTCCTGCGGGGCGTCGGGGCCCTCATGTCCCTTCGCGAAGCCGGGCATCCCGGGGAACGCGATCTGCACGTCTTCGAGCGGCAGGCGGCTGGCGATGGCCACGCCGTTCCATTGATTCAGGCCGTGAACTTCGACCTGGTAGCCGGCTTCCTCGAACGGCGCGTAGGGGAATTGCTCCGGCTTGCACTTGATCTCCTGCATGGCGAGGACGTCGACGTTCTCGCGCACGGCGAAGTCGACGATGCGGTTCACCCGCGCACGGACGGAGTTGACATTCCAGGTGGCCAGACGCATACGACCAGCCTAGGTCGTGCGTCGGACATCGATTCACGCGGGGGTCGCGGTCCCCATCAGCACGCCGCGGGCGAGCGAGTGGAAGTGCCGGTTGAATCCGAGGATCGCCGGAGTCGCTGATTCGGCGATCTCGAGGTGGGTGACATCGAGCGCATCGAGCACGAAGAAGTAGCGGTGGGTGCCCGTGCCGGCGGGGGGAGCGGCACCGATGTAGCGCGACAGCCGCATCTCATTCGGCAGGGTGACCGAGCCGCCGGGAAGAGCCGTCGCATCGCCCGATCCGGCACCAGCAGGCAGCGAGCGCAGGTCCGCGGGCAGGTCGAACACCGCCCAGTGCCAGAATCCGGAACCGGTGGGCGCATCGGGGTCGAACACGCTGAGGGCCAGCGATCGTGTTCCCTGCGGAACCTCGCTCCACGACAGCTGCGGTGACACGTCCGCTCCCTCCGGGATGGTGCCGGCGCCCCACGCCGTCGGCGGAAGCGGTGCGCCGTCGTCGAAGTCGGAGCTCGTGAGCTCCAGCCGGTCGAATGAGCGCAGCGTGGCGAGCTGCTGGTACGGGTCGAAATCGAACACGTCGGCTCCCTCCTGATGTGCGGTCGTCAGTGCCACCCTAGGACGCCCACCCGAATCGGAACAGTGGAAAGCGCAGCGCTCCCGCAGCGAGGGTGTGTCAGACTTGTGTTACTCGTGAACGCGAGGAGAAGTTGGGTATCGATCGGTGGGGAACTGATCGAGGTCTCCAGGGGGACGGAGACCAGCTGGACGTGCGGGGGCACAATGGGCGATTCATCGAGCGCATTTCAATTCGAGATGATGATGATGCTGCGGCATCTCAATCATCTGCATCGTCAGGTGCAGTGGGAGCAGCCTCCCCTTGATCGCAGCGCGTACCTTCTGCTCAATCGGCTTGAGCTCTCGGGACCGATGACGATCCGCGAGCTGCGCGAGGCGCTGGGGCTGGATGATTCCACCCTGAACCGCCAGACGGCGGCCATCGTCCGTGACGGGCACGCCGAGCGCATCGAGGATCCGGAGGGCGGCGTGGCCCGGAAGTTCCGGGTCACCGCGTCCGGTCGCACGCGTCTGATCGCGGAGCGCGCCCGGTATGAGGAGGCGCTCGAACGGGTGACAGCCGGGTGGGGTGACGACGAAAGCCGGACGTTCGCCGTGCTGGCGCGTCGGTTCAATGAGTCCTTCGAAGGTCTCGAGAACCGCCGCTGGGAGCGCCCCGCATCCTGACACGCAGCTGAATTGTCGTCACAAGGCCGAAAGTGCCCTCCGATGGATGATTCAGTGGACGCATGACTTCCGTTCTGGCACTTGACCTTGGCGGCACCAAGCTTGAAGGCGCACTCATCGAGGCCGATGGCACCGTGCGCCCGGGGACGCGGGTGCGCCGCCCCACCGGTTGCGACTCCACTCCCGAATCCATGCATCTGGCGCTCGCGGAGGTGATCGCCGGTGTCTGTGGCGCTGCGGACTCCTCTGATGTGGTCGCCGTCGGTATCGGCTCAGCAGGACCGTTCCGCGACGGCGGAGATGCGATCGCGCCGGTGAACATGCCGGGTCTGCACGGCTACCAGCTCGCGGCCGACGCTGCCGGTGTCGCGGCGGCGGCCCTCGGCCGGGTGGTGCCGGTGCGCATCGGGCATGACGGCAGCTGCCTGGCACTCGCCGAGGCATGGCTGGGCGCGACCGTCGGCTCGCGCGCATCGATGTCGATCGTGGTATCGACGGGCGTCGGTGGCGGGATCGTCATGGACGGGCGTCTGATCGCTGGCGGCTCGGGCAATGCCGGACATCTGGGTCAGACGCATGTCGCCGAGTACGGGGCCACACTGGAGGAGATCGCCTCCGGGCCGGCCAGCGTCATCTGGGCGCGGTCGCAGGGGTGGGCCGGGGAGAGCGGTGAAGACCTCTCCCGCGATGCGGCGGAGGGTGACGAAGTGGCCCGTGCGGCGATCGTCCGCTCTGCAGACGCCGTCGCACGCGGGCTCGCCGACGCGGCCACGCTGCTGGATCTGGAGGTGATCGCCATCGGCGGCGGCTTCTCGCAGTCGGCCCCGGACTACATCGAGCTGGTGCAGGCCGCACTCACCGAGCACGCCGTGCTGGACTACGCCCGCGGTGCCCGTGTCGTGCGCAGTGCGCTGCACGGCGAGGGCCCGTTGATCGGTGCCGCAGCGGTTGCCCTCCGCGCGGCAGATGAGGACGGAAACCGTAGAATCGGAGCATGACCACGATGCCGACCGCTGAGCTCGAAGCCGACCGTCAGAAGCTGATCGACCTGGTGAAGGCTGAGGCCGTATTCCACGGCGACTTCACGCTGTCCAGCGGTAAGAAGGCGTCGTACTACGTCGACATGCGCCGGCTCACGATGGATCACCGGGCAGCTCCCGCCATCGGCCGCATCGTGCGCGAACTGCTGCGCGACTTTCCCACCGTCACGGCGGTCGGCGGACTGACGCTGGGTGCTGATCCCATCGCGAACGCCGTCATGCACGCCTCCTCCGAGTCCGATGCGCCGCTGGATGCGTTCGTCGTCCGCAAGGAGCCGAAGGACCACGGGCGCGGCCGTCAGATCGAAGGTGCCGAGGTCGAGGGCAAGGACGTCGTCGTCGTGGAGGACACGTCCACCACCGGCCAGTCCGCGCTGAAGGCTGTCGAGGTGCTTCGCGCCGCCGGCGCGAACGTCGTAGCCGTGGCGGTCGTGGTTGATCGTAAGACCGGAGCACAGGCCGCGATCGAGGCAGAGGGCCTGGAGTGGCGTTCGGCCATCGATCTCGATGACCTCGGCCTCGCGCCGCAGTGACCTGAGCGTCGCGCACGAGAGAGTTCCGCGTGAGGGGCGTCCGGATGACCGGGCGCCCCTCACGCATTGTCAGCGCGGGAGATCGAGCAGATCGAGCAGCGCGGCGGACTTGCGCTTGACGGCGGCGGACTTCGTCGTCGCCGCGATGTGCGCGAGGCCGGGCCATCGCGCGTCCTCGGGGAACATGGCGTCTCGCGCAGCCGCCGCCCGCAACGCGGGTGCGAACTCCGTGGCCACGTCGATGATCCGCACCAGCCAGCGCGGTGGCGTTCCCTCAAGCGCACTGGCATGGCGAATGGCGTGGGTCAGCACCGGGTACAGGGAGGGAAGCATGGCGGGGTACTGCGAGAGACGCCGCACCAGCATCGACGGGTCGAAGTGCTCCGAGGCCAGCATGACCTCGACGGCGTCAGCCACGCGGGTGGGGCCGAGGATGTTCTCCGTGGCCTCGGCGAAGTAGTAGGTTTCGGGGGTCGGCTGCAGCTGAGTGGCGAAGAAGAGCACGACGAGTGACCGGGAGAGCACGGCGTCCCGGGAGCGGGACCGTTCGGTGAGATGCACCAGCGCACCCTGTGCCGGGTCGTAGCCCAGCCACGACGTGCCGAGCGACGCGATTCCTTCGTTGGCGAGCCCGTACGCCCATCCGCTGCTGAACTCGTGCACGCTGCCGTCGGCGAGCGTGAGCGTGACGAGGAACACCGACCCCCGCTTGGCGGGGATCGTCGAGAACTGGAGCGAGGCGCCGTCCGCGATGACGGCAGGGTCGGGGACGGCGGGCCAGGCGGCAGCGAACTGCTCATCGGTCAGTTGTTCGGGCTCGGGTTCGGGTACCGCAGCGACGTCGGGGAGCAGCGGCACCAGCCGGCGAGCGGCCACGACGGCATTGGACGAGCCGGTTCGCGCGGCGATGGTGCGAACGCCGGGCAGCGCGAGCACGTCGGGTGCGGCCAGCCCCGCCGCGATGGCTGCCTCCACCTCCGGCAGCATCCGCTCCAGGAACTCGATCGCCTCGGCGACACCGGGCGGGATGCGGGTGCTCGAGGCGCAGGCGTCGACGACGTCGGCCGTCAGCGGCCAGACGACGGACAGCATGCCGGCCCCGGCGAGCTCCTCCCAGGACCGCACGCGCGACGCGATCGCGGAGATGCCGCCCTGCCAGCTGAGCTGACGGGCGCGTGCGACGCCCGGCAGAAGGACGCCGTTCTGCCAGGCGGTGATGGCGGCGTCGAGCCCGAGGCCGCCCTCGTCGCCGAACGCGAGCAGAGCAGAGGCCGGAATCTCTCCGTTGGGGATGCTTCGCAGCAGGGCGGGTCCGGGCTGGCGCCAGCCCGGCTCGCTGTCAGCCCAGTTCGGGTACTCGGTCAACGGCACCGCCCGGGCTGTGCCGCGACGATCCGGGAATCCGGTGAGCGCCGGATGGGCGGGAATCGGGTTGACGAAGCCGTCGTCGTCCTCGCCGGGGTGCTCGAACGGCGTGGCGAACCACGCGGCGAGCACCTCTCCCGCTGTGACCGGCATCGTGTTGCCGTCCTGCAGCACGATCGGCACGGGAGAAGAGTGGAGACGGGCACGGACGGTATCGCTGAGGAGGGTTCGGTCGATGCGCGGAAGTGCAAGCTGCAGATCCGCTTCGAGCACGGCGGTGTCATCTGCGGCATAGCGATCCAGCCGGTCGGCGAGATCGCCCGGGTCGATGCGATAGTCGTCCCAGCTGGGCGTCGACAGAAGCACGGGGATCTCTCCGAGGCGCTGGAAGACCGCGGCCGCGCAGGCGCGGGGCGCGCTGTCGTACTGGCGACGGTGGGAGTTCTCATCGTGCTCGTCGGAGCCGATGATGTTCCCGCCGGTACGCCAGCCGTGTACCGGGTGCAGGCCGGGAGTCCACCGTTGTGGCACGGTGCGGAGGGCGCCGCGGACACCCTCGATGTCATTGCGCGCGACCGCGTTCGCCGTCGCGAGGAACCGCTCGACGGGCAGATCGAGGGACTCACCCGCCCCCGCCAGCAACGCGGACGTGAGCGCCGTGAGGTTCTCGACGGTCGCGGGCCCGGCATCGAAACGCGGTACGGGCGCCAGCGCAGGCGTCCGCTGCCAGAGGCCGCGGGGAGCTGCCGGGGCTGCGGCCGCTGGTTCCTCCGCGTCGAGCCCCCACTCGTCGATCAAGCGCGCGGCGAGCTTGCTCACCTTCTTGTCCTTCGCCGTCCGCAGATCGGCGGCGGATTCACCGATGATGGCGGCCGTCTCGGCAGCAGGGGCGGGGTGCGCCAATGCCGCTTCCAGCACGCCGGCCTTCGCTTTGGCGCTCTTGGCGGACAGCCCGATGAGCATCACCTGGAGGGTGAGGTCATCGTCTGCGGTGGCGAGCAGAATCGGGGCGAATCTGTTGATCAGGGCATCGTCGCCGAACGACAGCGCCGACACGACGACGCCGACGTGTTCGAGGACGTAGGCGTCGGGGGCGCCGAGGTCGTCCATCAGCACCGTCGCGAACTCTTTGCGATCGATCGGACGCTGGGCGGATTCCATAGCGTGCAGCACGAGGTCGCGCGCCTCGTCGCGGTCGACGAGGCCGCGGGCCACACCTCGTCCGATCACCCCGATCCAGTTCCCGGTGGTCGTGACGCCGGAGGTCAGTACCGCGCGAAGGTGTTCGGCGAATCGGCTGGCCACGGTCTCGTAGGGGAGCAGGTTTTCGGGAAACCCGGTGGTCTCGCCGTCGGCAACGCGGATGGCCGAGTCCGCGCGCGTCGCCCAGCTCTCCAGATAGCCGGGGTCGTTCGGGATCGGGATGTCCGGCGCGCTGGAGACGGCGTACGCGATCGCACCGGCGAATCGCACGCGGGCGCGACGCTGAGCGAGGAACTGGGAGAGGAACTTCTCGCCCCGAGAGGCCAGCAGCTCACCCTGTGCCGCCACGGGCAGACCCGTGGGGAAGACTTCTACGGCTCGCTTGGCGGGAACGCCGAGCCGGATGGCGAAGGCGCCGAGCAGGTCGGTGTCGACCCCGACGTGGTTGATCCATCCCCAGCTGTTGTCGCCGGTTTGCCCGAGCGATGACCATTCGCCCGTCAACAGACCGTTCTTCGCGGTCTTCTGCTGCTGCACGGTGCCGAGCGGGAGGGTCAGGACATCATCGCTGCTCGCTTTCTCCCATCCGAGCTCGCGGAAGATCCGCAGCGACTCTGCGAGCGCGGGGTCGGTGGTGATGGCGGCGGTCATGAGGCCGTCCCTTCTGAGATCATCACGGCGAGAACGTGTGCGCATGGTCCGCGGCTGCTGCCGTGGCGGGCGTACCAGACGCAGGTGCAGGAGTAATCCGGTGTCGTCGTGCGGACGATGTGCGTGCTCGTGGCCGCGTCCACGGTCCAGGTATCCGCGGTGCGCCGGGCTCCGCCGGCGGCGATGATGCGGCGGGCGCGCACCAGCCGGGGGTTGTCGCCGTCGATGCGATCCGGATCGTCCGGAAGCTCGCGATGGAAGTACGCCTCTTCTCGCACGTCCCAGCCCACACGACCGGAAGCGGCGAGAACAGCCAGTGACTCGCGTGTTTCACCGGCCGAGAGCGCGGCGTCCGCAGCGAGGCGATCGATGTCGATGCGGGGATCGAAGGACAGGAGCGCCGACAGCACGGCAGCGTTGTCCAGCACGTCGGTGGCAGCGAGGGAGGCCAGCAAGGCACCTTCGCCCGAGTATCCGCGGGTGGCGTTCTCCGTGAGGGCGACCAGCAGCCGGGCTCCCGGGATCTCGATCTCCACCGCTGCCGCGCCAGCGGTGCGATCGCGGGGGCCGTACACGGTGAGCGACTGCAGCTGAGTGAGCAGACGCTTCAGGCCGCTGAGCCGGTGCAGCCCGCTGACATGGACGGCGTCCGTGCTCGCTCGCGGAGCGACGCGGATGCCGGTGGGCGTCGGAGTGAGCCAGCCGTCACGGCCACTGCCTGTAGACGGCGGCAACGACGCCACGAACGCGCGGGCCGGCGCAGCGGCGACGGTGAAGCGCGCCACGAGCGACGCGTGCACCTCGGCGGCGTTGCCGAGCGCACGCACCCAGCGGTCGGGCATGGTGACCGGCCGCTCGACGGCGGACGTGGTTGGCGTGGCGGCGTTGAGGCCATCGTTCCCGACGTCGAGGTGCAGGAGATCGTTGCGCGTGATGGCCGCCAGGGTGCGACGCATGGCGGGGCCGATGTCCACGTTGGTGGTGCCGTACGAGATCTCGCCGCCGTCGAGTCCCGATGAGAGCAGGTCCAGTCGCGCATAGACGCTGTTGTCGGCGGAGAACACCTCAGCGCGAAGGCGATCGCCGTGCGCGGTCAGCACGGGGTCCCGCATCGTCGTGGGGACCGGCTGGAAGTATCGCGTCGCCGTGATGTCGGCGAGAGCGACCAGCCCCTGTGCCACAGCCCGCGGCTCGGTGGCGAAGCCATGGAAGAAGCTCGGCGAAGCGGTGAAGCCCTCCCGCGTCAGCGCGGGGGCGAGTGCCAGGGTGAGGGAGGAAGCGGTCGCTTCGGATTCGGTGGCGTATCCGCGGGCGCTCATGCGGTCCAGCCTAACGAGCAGGCCTGATTCGCCCCGGGGGCCGGACGCACACGGTTCACTCCTGCCCGCCGTCTCCGCCACCCCGGCCCCGCCACCAGTTCACGAGGAATGCCACGAGGGTGCCGCCCACGACGGTGATCGCGACGATGAACATCAGATCCCGCTCGGTCACAGTGCTCTCTCCCCTCGGGCCGCTGCCGCGACGATGCTCTCGATGCGGCGCGTGACGGTGCCTGCTGTGCGCGCCATGGCGATGTGGGTGAGCGCCATCTTGCGAGCGCTGGGGGAGAAGGCGTCCCAGGTCGCGCGCGCCTCCGGGAGAGCATCGAGTGCGGCGGTGAGCTCGGCCGGCTCGATCCCGGCTTCCGGCCCCTCCAGTACGGTCCACATTCCGTTGGCCTGCGCGGCATCGATCAGCGCCTGACCCGCCGGGGTCATGCGTCCTTCTGCGAGGAGACGACTCACGCGCTCCTTGTTGGACGCAGCCCACGCGCTCTTCGGCGAGCGCGGCGCGAACCAGAGTTTGGCGTGCGTGTCACCCGGACGTGCGACCGCATCGATCCAGCCGAAGCAGAGCGCCTCCTCCACCAGCGGGGCGTACAGATCGCCGCGCGTGGTCGACGCGTCCTTCGGCATGAGGACCCACACTCCGGTGGACGTGCTGGCGTTGACCTCCAACCACGAGCGCCACTCGGCCGCGGACGTGACCACGACCTCTTCGGCGTCTTCGAGCTTTCCCATGCCCCGATCATGGCAGCAACCTCCGACGTTGAGCGTGGCGGACGCGGCCGCCCGGGAATACCGCCGGGCGCGCAGGACGTTCGCGAAAGCATGAAGGTTCTTCTCACCGGCGCGACCGGCTACATCGGCTCATCCGTTCTCGAGCGCCTGCGCGCGGAAGGGCACGACGTGACCGCGCTCGTGCGGGACGACGCCAAGGCGCGCGTTGTCGAGAAAGCCGGTGCGACCGCCCTCGTCGGCGACGTCACCGACGAGGCTCTCATCGGCCAGGCGGCGGCCGCGGCGGACGGCGTCGTGCACACGGCCTCGACTCCGGAGGGCGACGGTGCGTTCATCGGCGCGGTGCTGCGGGCCCTCGACGGCAGCGGCAAGCCGTTCGTCCACACCGGCGGCATCTGGAGCTATGGCAATGGGAACGCGATCACGGAGGAGACCCCGTTCGACCGACCGGCTCTCACCACGTGGCGCGGTGCGGGGGAGGCCGCGGTGCTCGGCGCCTCTGGTGTCCGCGGCATGGTGGTGACACCCGCGCTGGTCTACGGCCGCGGCGCCGGCCTGATCCGGCTCCTCACCGACGAGACCGATGAGGGTGTTCGGCTGATCGGCGACGGCACCCAGCACTGGAGCACGGTCGACGTCGACGACCTCGCCGCGCTCTACGTCCGCGCGCTGGAGAACGGCGGCACGGGCGAGACCTACATCGGTGCGTCGGGCCAGAACCCGACGGTCCGCGAGCTGGGCGAGGCAATCGCCACCGGCTTCGGGATCACTGCAGGGGTGCGTCCGGAGAGCGTGGCCGAAACCCGTGCGCGTCTCGGGGAGGCATTCGCGGATGCTCTGCTGCTGGACGAGCAGGCCTCGGGGGCGAAGGCGCGGGCCGAGCTGGGCTGGCAGCCCGTCGCGCGCCCGCTCGTGGAGCAATTGGCCGACGGCACGTACCTCGGGGAGGGCGGCGGCACGCGGGGCTGAGCCCGCGCGTCCAGGGGTGGATCCCGGGGGCGCCGGTTCGGCGGTGTCGTGGAGTGACCCGATGCGCGCGGGTGATCTGACGCCACGGCTGTGCCTCGAATGCCTTGCCTGTGTCGAGATGCTTCGTAGCCGGTGTCGCGAAACGAGGGGAATCTCGCCCAGGGAGGAGCATGGCGCCGTCATCGTCCTCCTTTGGCGACATTCTCCTCGTTTCGAGGCGTGGTCCGCCGCGAACATCGCCGTCACGAGACGAGCAGGACGGCGTTAGGGCGCACGCGCGTATTGCCGCCTGAGCTCCGGGCCTCGGTGAAGGTGAAGATGGAGGTTCGCGAGCGGGGCGTGATGGATCGTGATCTGAGTGTCGATCGCATCACCGCGTACACGAGCGGCCGCCCACGGTTCCGGGGCAAAAGCAAAACCCCCGCGATGTAGAAGCTACGCGAGGGTTTCTGGGACCGTTGTAACGACGGTCCTTGTGGCTCCGACGGGCGTCGATCCCGTGACTTCACGATTTTCAGTTGGATGCGGCGGGGTAGCGGGTGCTCGTTGGTCGCTGTTTGCGGCGTGATTCCGCGGAAGTCGTCATGGTTGGTCGCCGCTGGTTGAGGGTGGTTTCAGTGGAGCTACCGGCACGGAACCGGCACGGGAATGTCCACGAGTTGATCAAGAAATCGCGAACCACACGCTCGCGCCTAGACACAATACGACCACGATCAGGGGTGCCGTGACCCTCCACTTTCCTGCACCCCGCAGGTAGTCTGCGACAGTCTGCTGTATGGGTACGTTGGTCGATCGGGCAAGCTCGCGTGCACGGTCATCCATCTGTTGGCACGCATCGGCGAGCCAAAGCAGAGCAGCAAAACCTAGCAATAGGCATACCCACACCAAGTCTTGGAAATCGGCGGCAACGCGCGACCCAGCTACGCCGAGACCTACGGTGCTCAGAATCAGCAGAAGTCGATGGCTGCGGACGACAGCCTGAAGAACCTTCATAGGTCAGCGGCTATCAGAAGAGGCCGGGCCAGCTTCTATCAACTCTCGGACGCGAGCCAAGGTTGTAGCGTCATCCTTGCTGGTCACGCCGTCCAGAAGGCGAGAGATCTCTATGCTCCAATCGTCAGCGGCTTTGAACTCCGACTCAACTTTAGAAATGTATGACGCAGCGACAAGGTCTTCCATGTCGGCAACTAGGCCCGTTGTCCGTTCGTACCGTGCGGTGAGGGCATCGGTTGTCAGCTTGAGCTTGCGCTCCATGGAGCGGCGAAGCTGATTGATCTCCTCTGTGAGAGCCGCTTCGAGTTCTTGTGGAGAGGATTCAGCCCACGGCACGACTACCTCGAAAACCAGATCTTCGTTTAGCAGAAGCAAGCCGGCACCTGCGGCGATACACGATTGCATGAACTGGGCCGAGTACTCCCGAACGACGATATACATCTCACCGGCGTGGAGCTCGTGGGACGCCCGGGCGATGTTGGCTAGCCACTTCGGCACCGCGTCCTGGGCGACCGTGCGCACATAGTAGAACGTTCGCTCGCCGTCGGCATTGAGGCTCTGGACCTCGCCCTTGAGCACACCGTTCAAACCGGGCAAGGGAACTCGTTGGAGCGTGGTGGCAACTGCATAGCCAGCTTGATCGATTGCGACCTCGCACGCAGCGCGGAGCTCCGTCTTTGCTGGCTCTTCGAACGTTGTGATGGTCACTGGGGTTCCCCCAGTGCTTGGTCGATAGCGGCCCGCAGCTCAAGCAGATCCGTCCTCAGCGCCGTCGAAAGAACTCCGCCAGAGCCCAAGGCTTCACGAATATCATTGACGAGCACCTGCGATTTCCGTTGGATGGACTGCTGTCGATATCCCTCTGCAGCGATGTCATCAAAGATGGAGTTGGGAGATGCGTGGCTGTCCTCGATCAGCCGTACGACCGCTGCCTCCACGGTCTCTCGCTCGACTACGTCCTCGTCAATCGCCTTTACGAGTTTTCCAACGGAGCGGAAGTCGGTCACGGCGCGGAGTGAGCCCACCTCAGCCTTGGTCGCGAACGCGCGGATGACCTCTGCTCGGGTGTATGAACTCACTGCCTCGGGCAGCTCATTGCGTAGTACGGACTCCGCGGCCTCGATCTCCAGATAGAGGTCTTCCCGGTGAACCTGTCGCGTTCGATCGAGGTGGGCTTCCTCCTGGATCAACGAAATCTCGGAGTCTGGGATCGACAAAAGGCGCTTCGCTCGCCTTACAGTAGATCGAGTAAGGCCCGTCATCTCGGAAAGCCTCTTTTCGCCCTCCTCGCCAGAAATTGCGATCACTTCTCGTAGTGAAAGCGCCACGCTGATGAGTGGCCAATCCTCACGGACATTGTGAATGTTGAACATCTGTAGAAGATTGTCCAGAGGATTCGGTGTGGGAATAATGTTTACGGGAACGACGTCGAGTCCGAGGTCGAGGGAACAACGCCATCTGCGTTCGCCGTCCATAAGGACAAAATCGTCGGCATTCTCAGCAGATCTGTAAACGATGAGCGGCACGAGTATCCCGACCTCTTGGATGGAGGTGCGCAGAAGATCGAGGCGCTCTTCGTTGAAATATCGGCGAGGATTGTTCGGGTTCGCGCGGATTGCTGCAGGATCGATGAGTGCGAGCGGGTTGCTTGACTCCTGCAAGTCTCCCGGGACTCCAGACATCTCGGTCATGAGTAGAACACCGCCTCCGTCACTGTGGTTCGTTTTGTCACACTACTTGCCAGCGCGCTCCGTCGAGACACCTGCGCGTAGTTGAACGTCGAGTACAACTCACGTATCGCGCTGTGGTCGGCATTGGACACCATTACATGGACCCCAGAGTCTCTGAGCTCGCGTGCTACCCCCGCCAAGCGCTCCTGGTCGCGCCATGCGAAGAGATCCTCGTTGTAATCCACGAAACCGTTGTTGTTGTGCCCCGTTACGTATGGTGGATCGAAGTAGACGAGATCCCCCGGACCTGCCTGGCGGGCAGTTGCTTCAAAGTCACTAACAGCGAGGCTCGCCCCCGACAAGAGTGTGGAGCATTTTAGTAGATTTGCGCGGTCTATGATCGTTCCGCTGCGGGGGCGACCGTAAGGGACGTTGAATTTTCCCTTCGCATTCACACGGTACAAACCGTTCCAGCCTGCGCGGTTCAGGTAAATAAAGCGTGCTGCAGCTTCGACTTCGTCGGTCGGAGTTTGCTTGCGTATGCGGTAGTAGAAGTCTTTGTCGAGAACATTCATGTTCTCGAGATGGGAAAGCAACTCTTCAGGGCGTCGAGCGACGACATCGTAAGTGGAAACGAGTGGCTCGATCTTGTCGCTCAGTATGGCGTTAGGGGTATCCAGCAAGAAGAACATTGCACCCGCTCCGAGAAACGGCTCAATGAACCGACCGGTAAACGTCGGAATGTGGGGTACGAGTTGCGCGAGAAGGCGTTGCTTAGAGCCGGCCCATCGGAGAAACGGACGGGGCTCGGCCGATAGTGGGGTCGCGGCGCGTAGGGCGAGCTGGTCGCTCCACGCTTGTTGCGCTGGGGCCAAGGTGCTGAGCTGGGGCTCGACGGCTGGTGAACTGATGAGCATGTCAGCTGGCATCTCCTCGAACATGGGCGCGTTTCCTTCGGAAGATACTCGCAAGATGGGGCACGGGTCGGTGTGGCCGAGGACCGGACGCACCGCAGGCGACACAGCCGGCCGGAGGCCGGCCTTGAATGAGTAAAGAAAGTCTTCACAGCTCGGCTCATACGCTTGACCGGCGGACGCGGGTGGCCTTGGCCTTGACATCTTCGGGCTTGATCGGTCGGGCTTCGAAGCGCTGGTGCCACGCGTCGAACACTGGCAGAAGCTCCGGCTCGCGGCGCTTCAAAGCGGTGCTCATGAACCCGGAGAGGTCGTCGATCGGTCGGGTGATCCGCTCGTCGGCCGGGTTGCGCACGAAGCCCATCTGCTTGGGGGCGTTCTCACCGAAGAGGGCGACGAACTCCTCGGAGACGATGCTGCGCATACGGGTGCGGAGGCTCAGCTGTTCGTCCAGTTCGGGACTGATGCCCTCGAAATCGCTGTCGACCACCGCGATGAACGGCTCGAGGACGATATCGATCAGGGGCTCAGGCTTGAGCAACTCGCGCACCGACTGCACGTGCTGCTCGTTGTACCGGTGCCGGAGGGCGCTCGGGGACACGCGTTGCCACTTGGCGAGCATTGACAGCTCAGGACGCGGATCCGCGACTACCTGGCTATAGGCCGTCAGTAGTGCACGAACATCCGCTGAGCGGTCCGCCAACTCGGTGCTGACGCCTGCGACGCGCTGGAGCCACTCTTCTGTCGTGTCCTCGGGGAGGTCTGTGGCCGTCGGAGTCCAACGAGGTGGCGCTGAGCGCTCGAAGTCTGCAGCGGGGTCGGTATGGATCCTCGTGAGGTTGGCGAGCAGCCCGGCGACAGGTGCCGGTATCTGTAACTGATTCAGATTCTTGCTCACCGGATCAGACTACGGGATCTCGTATTGCAAAGTACTTGCGCAAAGTAAAGCGGCAAAGTACTGCGACAAACGTAAGGCAACCATCTCTAGTTGGAAGGAGCCAGCGATGGCACTTCAGTCAGGAATCCCGGTCAGCTTCGAGGCGTACTTCCCGGTCGGCGCGTTCGCCATCGGCGAGGTCACCCCGGTCATCAAGTGGGAAGACGGGCAGCCCCACGGGCAGGACCTCGACAAGAACACCGGTCACCCGCTGTGGCCGGTCCGCGTGATCGACGCCGATCCCGATGCGCGGAAGGGACAGAACGAGATCACTGTGAAGCTCGCGAGTGTCCTCGAACCGCAGCTTCCTCCGGAAGCAAATGGCCTCCCGTTCCGGCCGGTCGTCTTCGACGGGCTCTTCGTGACCCCGTACATCCAGGAGACCGGCGGACGCCCCCGCGTTGCGTTCTCGCTCCGCGCTCGCGAGATGAAGGCGCCGGCCAAGCCGCGGGGCGGTGAATGATGACGTGGTCATGGCGTCTCGAGAAGGCGTACTGGTCGACGGAGATTCCGGTCCTTGCGCGGCGCGGCTGGTGGCTGCTGGTGCTCATCGTGGTGCTCACGATGTTCAGCGCGATCCCGTTCGTCGGACAGCTCATCAACTGGCTGCTCGTTGTCGCGATCGGAGTCGTGGTGCTTCGCCGAGCGATCGCGAGTCGTCGCTTCGCCACACTGGAGCGCGACCGCTGGCAGTTCCAGATGGCTAACTGGATGGTCAGCGTCTGGCCATCCCTCGCTGTTCAGCTCGGGCTCGAGGTCAGGACCTACAGTGGGCAGAAGCTCGTCACGGGCGCGGGCCGGCCGACGTGGCACGGGGACACGTGCATCCTGCCCGTGTCGATGCCGGCTGGGCTGGCGCGTGAAGACCTCGTCGCAGCGTCGAACCGCATTGCGCAGGCATTCAACGCAGTACGGGTTACCGTCTCGGGCGAATACCTAAGCGAGCTTGCGCTGCGGATCGACTACGTCGACGCTCTCGCCGAGCCCTTCAGCTTTCCGTTGGGAGGAACCTGGGACGGCGCATCCGTTCTCATGGGCGTCACTGACGGGGGAGAGGAGTGGCGTCTGCCGCTTGGCCCTCACACGCTCGTCGCCGGGTCTTCGGGGAGTGGCAAGGCCTCTCTGGTCTGGGGTCTCCTCCTTGGCCTCGTGCAGCCGATCCACTCCGGCCTTATCGAGGTCTGGGGTATCGATCGCAAGGGCGGCATGGAACTCGCCATGGGCCGCGACTTGCTCACGCGGTTCGCATCGGATGCTGCCCATTCGGTGGCGCTGCTCGAAGAAGCCGTACAGGTGATGCAGGCCCGTGCTCGCGACCTCGCTGGAGTCACACGTCAGCACACACCGGCCCCCGAGAGCCCGACGGTCGTGGTGCTTATCGACGAGTTGGCTGCGCTCACGGCATACGAGACGGACCGCGAGATGCTCCGACGCGCGAACGCGGCCATTGCGACTCTGGCGTCGCAAGGGCGGGCAGTCGGCTTCGTCCTCTTCGCATGTCTTCAGGATCCGCGGAAAGAGACGCTGCCGGCACGCGGCCTCTTCACCCAGACCGTTGGGTTGCGTCTTCGCGATCGCATCGAGACCGGGATGGTGCTGGGAGACGGCGCCGTCGCGTCCGGAGCCATGTGCCACGAGATCTCGCCGCGAACACCCGGCGTCGCGCACGTGCTCGCTGAGAACGGTGCGCCTCCGGATCGGGTGCGCGCAGCCTACGCAGCAGACGAGCAGAATCGCGACGCAGCGCTTGGATACTTCGCGCCCAACCGTCGTGCCATCGAGCTGCCGGATGCGGATGACGCGCCGAGACCTCGACGCCCGCGTGCTCGCCGCAACAGAGAGACGACAGAAACCAAGGAGGAGTCATGAACAAAACAACGATCACCCTGACGGCTGCGGTAGCAGGCCTGCTGCTACTTGCCAGCGGCGCCGCAATCGGAGGGGCCCTGCGCCCTGCACCCGAGACCAGCGCGGAGACGGCAACGACTCCCGCTCCCTGCAACCTGCGGCTCGTCTGGGACCGCTCCGAGCAGACGTATCAGGCCGTCTACGAAGAGTCGGCGATGATCAGCTACACGCCGACGTACGGTCGCGTGGCGAACCTCTCCTGCACGGATGCCGAGATGCTCGAGTGGCAGGGCCAGCGGGAATTGGACGATCAGGACTCAGCTGTCTGCCGCCCTGTGCTCCAGAGCGACGTCGTGGGCAACGTGTACCCGATCGGCTGCGCCAGCCCGACGATGGTAGTGACCGGTGAGCCTCGCTGAGTCCGTCGCAGCCCGACTGCGGAGCCCGGAATTCGACTCGAGCATGGCAGCCGGTGCGCCGGCCATCCTATAGACGCCCTGCGCGAGACGCTCGAGGGCACCAGTTGCGGTGAGGCTCGAGAGCGTCTTGCGTGAGACGCCGACCTCGGTAGCTTGCGCTGTCGTGACTATGCCCCATTGCTCAGCCGCGATCGCGCCGAGCTGTGCAATGGTGGAACCAGCCATACAGCATTTGTACCCCGAATTAGGGGCAAACGCTGCCCGACATGTGCCGAGCCTCTACTGGCCCCAAACAGTGGGCGCGGTGCATAGACCGTTGGCTTCGTTCAGGAAGGTAGTGAAACGTCCTTGCGAATCGGCGTTCCACGACTCGAAGTCTCTGACCCCGTACGACGCAAGGCTGAAGTAGTCGCTACCGAGGCCGGCTGCCGCTTTCACACCATCCGGGTAGCCGTCCCAAAGTAAGGCAAATGCTTGCGATGCGTCTGTGT
Organism: Microbacterium sp. GXS0129; assembly: GCF_044769785.1. Taxonomy (NCBI): domain Bacteria; kingdom Bacillati; phylum Actinomycetota; class Actinomycetes; order Micrococcales; family Microbacteriaceae; genus Microbacterium; species Microbacterium sp. GXS0129. The sequence goes on from NZ_JBIZVZ010000004.1 coordinate 166,278, forward strand.
CGACAGGGTAGATAGTTCCGTCGAGGAGTAGCCATGCGGTGCGGTGGGCCGTGCTGCGTGCCAGGGCGTCGTCCCCGCGGTAGACCACGGAGAGCAACACGCCGGCACCTTTGGGATTGGGCATCGCCGCGACGTCTGTGCGGTCGAGTAGTTCGAACAGATTGTTCCTACGGCCGCCCACCTCGCCGAATACGGGGGTCGAGCCCTCGGCGTGGGAAGCTGCGACGAAGGTATCCACAGCCGCAATAAGCACAGCGTCCTCGACGCACGTTGAAGGCTCTGGGGTCGGCGCCATGCTCGTGGAAACATTGGTCGTATGGGAGGGTGAGCGGGCCGAGAGGACTGAAGCTGCCACTACCAAACTCGCGCTCAGAGTGAATCTCCGCACGCCTTGATGGTAGAGCGGAACGAGCTCGCGCAGCCGAAACGACCTCGTTACCGGCACAAAACCGGCACACCGCCTCTAAGAAGCTGCGTCAGGGCGTCCTTCGTCTCGCTGCGCTCGCTCAGGAACCGGGCCCTTCAACAGACTTAGGGCCGCAGGAACCTCGACTCAGAAACCACGCCCCATCAGGGCAAAAGCAAAACCCCCGCGATGTAGAAGCTACGCGAGGGTTTCTGGGACCGTTGTAACGACGGTCCTTGTGGCTCCGACGGGCGTCGATCCCGTGACCTCACGATTTTCAGTCGTGCGCTCTACCAACTGAGCTACAGAGCCGTACGGCTTGATGATGCCGCATCCGACACGAAAGGCCCTCTCAGAGAAAGGGCCCGTCGCTTGGAGCGACCCTGACGGGACTTGAACCCGCGACCTCCGCCGTGACAGGGCGGCACGCTAACCAACTGCGCTACAGGGCCATGATGTGTATTCAATTGTAGTGTGACCCCAACGGGATTCGAACCCGTGCTACCGCCGTGAAAGGGCGGCGTCCTAGGCCACTAAACGATGGGGCCGGAGCGGGGCTTGCGTCCCGCACTTGCCGACGATCCAGCATAAGCGGAAACTGAGGCGAAAAACAAACTGGCCCACGCCCGGGTGTGGCGAACCCGACACGCGAGCGGAAAATCCCTGATCAAGCGCTGAAGGCGCCTGCGGGCTGTGCAAGATGCATGAGGAAGTTCCCGATCAGCCCGTTACAAATGTGACTCGTGTTGTTACTGTGGTTGATGTGACTGACCCTGCAGTCTGGAGGACTCATCTTGATTACGGGTACTGACGCGCGTCGCACACGTGGCGCGTCGAGCGCACGCTCGCGCCACACATCCCCCCGGCCGCGCCGGTTCGTGCTGGGCCTGGCCGCGCTCACCTTCGCGGTGGCGGGCACCATCATGGCCCCCGGTGCACCGGCTGCTTTCGCTGTGAGCTACCCGTCGTGGGACGACGTGCAGGCCGCGAAGAACGACGAGTCCGCCAAGGCTGGACAGATCACCGAGATCGAGGGGCTCATCACCACCCTCAACAACAACGTCGCCACGACGCAGCAGGCCGCTCAGGACGCCGGTAACGCGTACTTCGATGCGCAGCAGGCGTTCGCGCTCGCATCGTCGAAGGCGGAGACTCTCCAGGCGCAGGCCGACCAGCAGGCGCAGGCTGCCACCGACGCGGCGAAGAAGGCCGGCGAAGTCGCCGCGCAGCTCTACCGCAACGGCGGCGATGACACCACGCTTCAGCTGTTCTTCTCCGACTCCGCGAAGTCGGCCGACGACATCCTCAGCGAGCTGGGTCAGGCCGACATGCTGCTCGAGCAGAACAAGGCGATCTACGACGCCGCCGTCCTCGCCCGTAACAACGCGCAGTCGCTCACGAACCAGGCCGAGGTGCAGCGCGCCGAACGCGACCGCCTGCAGGTCGAAGCGCAGGAGAAGTTCGCCGCTGCCCAGGCAGCAGCCCAGGCCGCACAGGCTGCGCTCGAAGAGCAGCAGTCCAACCTCGCCACCCTCCAGGCACAGCTGGCCGCGCTCAAGGACAACACGACCAAGGTCGTCGCCGCCTATGAAGAGGGCGTGCGCGTTGCCGAGGAGGAGCGCATCGCTCGCGAGAAGGCCGCCGAAGAGGAGCGCCAGCGCGCCGCCGAGGAGGAGCGCAAGCGCCGCGAGCAGGAGCAGCAGAACAACAACAACTCCGGTGGCGGCGACTCCGGCGGTGGCGACTACACCCCGCCGAGCTCGGGTGGCAACGGTGGCAGCGGCAGCGGCGGCTGGGTCCGTCCCAGCAACGGTGTCGAGACCTCCGACTACGGCCCTCGCTACTCCCAGTGCGGAAACGGCTACTGCGCGTCGAGCTTCCACGAGGGCGTCGACCTCGCATCCGGCTGCGGCAGCTACATCTACGCCGCACACTCCGGCACCGTCGCGTACTCCGGCTACAACGGCGGCTACGGCAACTACATCCGCATCTCGAACGACGACGGAACCGGCATCGCCACCGGGTACGGCCACATCCAGTACGGCGGCCTGCTCGTGAGCTACGGCCAGTGGGTCAATGCCGGCGATGTGATCGCCCTCGAAGGCAACACCGGCAACTCCTTCGGCTGCCACGTGCACTACGAGGTGTACATCAACGGCTCGACCACCAACCCGACGCCCTTCATGGCGCAGTTCGGTATCGACGTCTGATCCGCACCATCACGAAGGCCCCCGCATCGCGGGGGCCTTCGTCGTTTCCGGTCCGTGGTGGGAGATGGAAAACGCACCGCCGAAGTGAATCGGGGCTCGTTTTTCATCTCGTGTCGGGCGTAGGGCCTGTCGCCGTCGCTATCGCTACACGCGTGGATGTCGTCGGCGGGCCTTCCGTCGGCGGTGGGCGATAGAAATCGCACCGCTGGAGGACGTCCGGGGTGCGTTCTTCAACCGCACGCCACGCACCGCGGAGGCGCGGACGCTGGCTCGGAGACCGCACAATATGCCGCACCAGGTGTCGCTGGAGCCGCCGCGCACGCAAAACGGCCGCCCGAGCGGGCGGCCGTTTCGACGCGTGAGGTCAGTGACCCTCGGTCTTCGCGCGGTCGAACGCCTCGGTGACGAGACGCTCGGCCTCAGCGGCGTTGGCCCACTCGTCGACCTTGACCCACTTGTTGGGCTCGAGGTCCTTGTAGTGCTCGAAGAAGTGCGCGATCTCCTTCTTGGTGTACTCCGGGATGTCATCGACGTCCTGGATGTGGGCCCAGCGCGGGTCCTTCGCGAGGACCGCGACGACCTTGTCGTCGCCGCCGGCCTCGTCGCTCATCTTCAGGACAGCGACCGGACGGACGTCGACGCCGACGCCCGGGTAGAGCTGCTGGTCGAGGAGCAGGAGCACATCGAGCGGGTCGCCGTCCTCACCCAGCGTGTTGTCGAAGAAGCCGTAGTCAGCCGGGTAGCCGAAGACCGTGTACAGGACGCGGTCCAGCATGACGCGGCCGGTCTCGTGGTCGACCTCGTACTTGACGCGGCTGCCGCGGGGGATCTCGATGGTGGCGGTGTAAGCGCCCATGCGTGTGCTCCTTGAGAAGTCAGGACGGAATGCGCAACCAGCCTACTCGCCCGAGTCTGCGCCCTTCATCCGTGTTTTCGGCAGGTTCCCGGGCAGCGTGCGCGACATCAACGACGTGACGAGCGGAGTAAGCAGGAGCAGGAACAGAGCGAAGTAACCCTGCCCGGGGATGATCATCGCGATCACCATCGCAACCAGGAAAAGCGCGGCGGTGGCGGCATCGGCGATCGCTCCGCGGCGAATGCTGTCTCGTGGCGCCGCACTCAGGCCGTCATGGCGCAGGAGATACACGCGCGCCACGAGGGAGGTGATCTGCGTGAGCGTGAGGTTGCCGATGTACAGCGCCGCCTGCAGCGGGTCGGCCTCCATCGCGCCGAGAAGCGCCGTGGTCACCGGAAGACAGACGATCGTGAACATCCACGCGATGTTGATCCACAGCAGGGGAGCGGTGATGCGCTCCACCTGGTCATAGAGGCGGTGATGGCTGAGCCAGGAGACGGCGATCAGCACGAAGCTGAGCGCGAAGCTCACGATCTGACCCTGGTGCTCGGTCAGGAAGTCCCCGGTTCCGTAGGACGCATCCGCCTCCTGCATCCGCGCGGCATCCGTCACGGCCTCCATGAGGGGCAGGATCAGGAGGGTCATCGCAATGGCGACGACGGCATCGGCGAAGGCCTTGAATCGCTCCGCGCCCCAGGCCACGAATTCCCGTAAGGTCACGGCGCGAATCTACGCGGAACTGCCGCGCAGCGCGTGGCCCACGCGCCGTCGCAGCGAATCTCCGGACGCACGCCGGCGGTCGTGGTTACCTTCGTGGGGTTTGTCTCGAAGCGCGGTCATGGTGCACGGGGTGGGGGCTCACGGCGCGACCGCAGGGTGGCGGAGCTCGAAACCGCCGGTGCGGTCCGCCGGCTCGCCTCCGGAGGCGGGAGCCCAGCGGGTAGCGTGGGGGAGTGCCGTCCCTGAATCCCGCCGTGGCTGAGATCCGTCGTGCCGTGCGCACCGCGCTGGAACCGTATCGTGGGACGGTGGTCGTCGTCGCGCTGTCCGGCGGCGCAGATTCCCTCGCCCTCACCGCTGCGGTTGCGTTCGAGGCGCCCAAGCTCGATGTCCGCGCTCAGGCGATCACGATCGATCATGGGCTCCAGGATGGTTCGGCGGAGATCGCCGCGCGAGCGGCGGCGCAGGCGCGCGCACTCGGGGTGGCGGCGGAGGTCGTCACCGTGAACGTCGACCGGACACATCCCGACGGACCCGAAGCGGCGGCGCGCGCCGCGCGGTACGACGCGCTGGAACGTGCGGCCGACGACGCGGGCGCCGGACCGATCCTGCTGGCGCACACCCTCGACGACCAGGCCGAGACGGTGCTCCTCGGACTCGCCCGCGGGTCCGGTGCCGCCAGCCTGCAGGGCATGGCGCCGGTGGCCGGTCGCCGGGTGCGTCCGCTGCTCGACGTGCGCCGCGAGACGGTTCGTGAAGCCTGTGTCGCGCAGGAACTGGAGCCGTGGGACGACCCGCACAATCTCGACCCGCGATACACCCGCGTGCGCGTGCGCACGACGGTGCTTCCCCTGCTGGAAGCGGAGCTCGGTCCCGGTGTCGCGCAGGCGCTGGCCCGCACCGCCGAGCAGCTCCGCGAAGACAACGAGGCGTTCGCCGAGATGATCGAGGAGACCATCGAGGACATCGTCGAGCACGCCGAGGCTGGGATCGCTGTGTCGGTTCCGGCGCTCGCCGCGAACCCCGCCGCGCTCCGCCATCGCATCATCCGGCACGTCGTTGCGAGCGAGTTCGGCGTGAGCCTCACCCGCACCCAGACTCTGGAGATCGCGCGACTGGTCACCGACTGGCGTGGTCAGGGGCCGCTCGATCTGCCCTCCTGCACCGCTTCCCGTCACGGCAATTTGCTGACGTTCACGGCCCGCTGACCCTTCCGCTCTTCGCCCCGCCCATCCGGCTTCTGCCCGACCTCCGGGCCCCGCGGGCGTGCTCCCACGGCGTCGTCTCGAATTGAGGAGATTTCGTCGAAACGAGGAGCCTGAGCGGGACGGAGTCCTCGTTTCGACGAAATCTCCTCGTTTCGTGACGTGGCGGGAGCGTTTCGTGACGTCGATGGAGCGTCTGTGCGCTGCCGGGTCTGGCCCTGATGAGTGAGGGGGGTCCGGCTGGCGGTCCTCAATCGAGGAGCATTCGCTGAAATGAGGACCGTTTCGCGGGGAGGAGTCCTCATGTGGACGCATCGTCCTCGTTGCGTGGGGCTGCAACGAGAACTGCGCGCGAGCCGTGACGGCGCCCAGCGCCGGTGACGCCCACCGGACGGGGCGCGCACCAGGCCGTACCACGGATCCGACGACGCCCCCGGAAACAGTCGACGGCGGCGCACCCCGGGGGTGCACCGCCGTCTGAGAGAAGCGTTACTTCTTGCCGCCGAAGAGGCCGCCGAGGCCGTTCAGCAGGCCGCCGAGGTCGATGCCGCCCGCGGAGGACGACGAGTTGCCGCCACCGGTGAGACCACCCAGCAGACCACCGATGATGTCGCCGATGCCACCACCCGAACTCTCGGCACCTGCGGTGGCGGGAGCGGAGCTGGAGGACTGCTTGGCGAGGAGGTTCATGATGATCGGCGCCAGAATCGGCAGCAGCTTGCCGAAGTCGATGCCGGCCGTCGCCTTGTCTTCGGTGAGCTTCTGCTCGACGACCTGCTTGTCGGAGCCGAAGATGTGGCCGAGGATCTTCTGTCCGTCGGCCTCGTCCACGTTGCTCACGTCGATGTCGGTGTCGTGCTTCTTCAGCGCCTGCTGGATCGCAGCGGCACCATCTTCGCTCTCGGCGTTGCGGTGAAGGCCGCCGAGGATGGTCGCGCCACCCTCCTTGATCGCCTGCGTCGCCGTCGCCGGGTCCACACCCAGCTTTGCGGCGATGTCGCCGATCGGAAGATTCGCGAGGATGTCCTCAATCCCAGCCATGGGAGATCCTTTCGTAGAGAGGCGCGCGTGATCGGCCATCGGGCAGCCCGCGCAAGCCCACTGTGCCGTACCACCGGGGAAATGCACAACAGGCGCGGCACGTAGAATTGCTCCATGCGTGCAGCCGACATCGCCGATGACCTGACCGACGTCCTCGTCACCGAGGAGCAGATCCACGAGAAGCTGCGCGAGCTCGCGCAGCAGGTCGCTGTGGACTACGAGGGCAAGGATCTCGTGCTGATCGGTGTGCTCAAGGGCGCGATCATGGTGATGAGCGACTTCATCCGCGCGCTGCCCATCCTGGTTCCCCTCGACTTCATGGCGGTCTCCTCCTACGGCGCCAGCACGAAGTCCTCCGGTGTGGTGCAGATCCGCAAGGATCTGGACACCGACATCCACGACAAGCACGTGCTGATCGTCGAGGACATCATCGATTCCGGCCTCACCCTCTCGTGGCTGCTGGACAACTTCGCCTCGCGCGGCGCCGCCTCCGTCGAGGTGCTTGCGCTGCTGCGCAAGCCGGAGGCCGCGAAGGTGGAGATCGACTGCCGCTACGTCGGTTTCGACATCCCGAACGACTTCGTCGTGGGATATGGGCTGGACTACGACGAGCGCTACCGCAACCTGCGCGACGTCGCGGTGCTCGCCCCTCACGTCTACAGCTGAGGCGCGGCGGGCGCAAAGCGGACTCGTTCCATCCGTGGCGGACCCGACATCATCTCGGACCGAACACGGAGCACGGACTGAAGCCCGCCGCGAACGACCGGGGAACAAGGTCATCGTGCGCGGGGATCCGATCGCCGTCGGCGTGGTGTGGGCGCTGGCATGGCCGTGCGTCGCGCTCGCCCGGTGTCTCCGTGCAGCGCGCACCGCCGCGGGGTGAGCCGTTTTCCCACGTACGCCGTGGGCGAATACCAGCAAGGCCAAAGGAACGTCAGGATAGCCTGAGGGATACGCCGCGAGGCGTCTGTCGACAGAAGGGCATCGGGGAATCCCCGCACCATGGACTTCAAGAAGCTCACGCGCAATCCGCTCATCTATGTGGCGCTCATCGGAGTGCTGCTTCTGGTCGGGTTCTTCCTCATCTCGGGCCTGACCGGCGCGAAGGAGATCAAGACCGAGGAAGGCTTCGACCTTCTGAAGAGCGGCACGGTGACCGAAGCGGTCATCACGGACGGCGACCAGCGTGTCGACCTCAAGCTCGACAAGGCGTACGAGGGCTCCACGTCGGTGCAGTTCTACTACATCGGCGCGCGTGCGGCCGATGTCGTCGAAGCCGTCAACGAGGCCGCCCCCAAGGAGGGCTTCAACGACGCGGTGCCGCAGCCGAACTGGTGGGGCAGCATGCTCTCGCTGCTGATCCCGATGCTGCTGCTGGGTCTGCTGTTCTGGCTGATGCTCTCCAACGCCCAGGGCGGCGGCAAGGTGATGCAGTTCGGCAAGTCCCGTGCCAAGCTCGCCACGAAGGACATGCCCACGGTCACGTTCGCCGATGTCGCCGGTGCCGACGAGGCCATCGAGGAACTCGAGGAGATCAAGGACTTCCTCAAGGAGCCGAGCAAGTTCCAGGCGCTCGGCGCCCGCATCCCGAAGGGCGTGCTGCTGTACGGCCCTCCCGGAACCGGTAAGACCCTGCTCGCGCGTGCCGTTGCCGGTGAGGCCGGGGTTCCCTTCTACTCGATCTCCGGTTCGGACTTCGTGGAGATGTTCGTCGGTGTCGGCGCCAGCCGTGTGCGTGACCTGTTCACGCAGGCCAAGGAATCCGCCCCGGCCATCATCTTCATCGACGAGATCGACGCCGTCGGACGCCACCGCGGCGCCGGCATGGGCGGCGGGCACGACGAGCGAGAGCAGACCCTGAACCAGATGCTCGTCGAGATGGACGGCTTCGACCCCAAGGCCAACGTGATCGTCATCGCGGCCACCAACCGTCCCGATATCCTCGACCCCGCCCTGCTCCGCCCGGGCCGCTTCGACCGTCAGATCGGCGTGGACGCCCCCGACCTCAAGGGTCGCCTGCGCATCCTGGAGGTGCACGGACGCGGAAAGCCGCTGGCCGACTCGGTCGACCTCGAGGTGGTTGCGCGTAAGACTCCCGGCTTCACGGGTGCGGATCTCGCGAACGTCCTCAACGAGGCCGCGCTGCTCACCGCGCGCTCCAACGCACAGCTCATCGACAACCGCGCGCTGGACGAGGCCATCGACCGCGTCATCGCCGGACCGCAGCGTCGCACGCGCGTGATGAACGACAAGGAGAAGCTGATCACGGCCTACCACGAGGGCGGTCACGCGCTCGCCGCAGCGGCGATGAACCACACCGACCCGGTCACCAAGATCACGATCCTCCCCCGCGGCAAGGCGCTCGGATACACGATGGTGATGCCGCTGGATGACAAGTACTCCGTCACCCGCAACGAGCTGCAGGATCAGATGGCCTACGCCATGGGCGGTCGCGTGGCGGAGGAGATCGTGTTCCACGACCCCACCTCGGGCGCGGCGAACGACATCGAGAAGGCCACGTCGACGGCTCGCAAGATGGTCACCGAATACGGCATGACGGCTGCCGTCGGACCGGTCAAGCTCGGCGGCGGCAGCGGTGAGATGTTCTACGGTCGCGACATGGGTCACGACCGCGACTACTCGGAGTCGGTCGCCGAGCGCGTCGACCAGCAGGTCCGTGAGCTCATCGAGCAGGCCCACAACGAGGCCTACGAGGTCATCAACGCGAACCGCGACATCCTGGACCGCCTCGCTCTCGAGCTGATGGAGAAGGAGACGCTGGATCACGTCCAGCTGGAGGACATCTTCAAGGATGTGAAGAAGCTGCCGCCGCGTGCGCAGTGGCTCTCCAGCGACCAGCGTCCGGTGTCGGCGCTCCCGCCGATCCAGATCCCGCGCGCGGCCAGCCAGGCCGCCGAGCAGGCTGACGCGCACACCGCCGCCGCCAGCACGACGCAGCCCGAGACGGGTGGCGGACATCCCCGACCCGCAACCGCCTGACGTGAGTGTCGACCAGCCTCGCGTCGCCGCCCTGGTCCGGGAGCTGATCGAGGCGATCGGCGAGGATCCCGCGCGTCCCGGTCTGGTGGGAACACCCGACCGGGTCGCGGCATCCTTCGCGGAGTTCTTCGCCGGCATCGGTGAGGATCCCTCGTCGCCGCTGGCTCACACGATCAGTGTTGCCCATGGCCCGGCGCCGGAGACCGAACCGAGCGGCGCGGTGGTCCTCCGCGACATCCGGTTCCGCTCCATGTGTGAGCACCATCTGCTGCCGTTCCTCGGCGTGGCCCACATCGCCTACCTGCCGGGTACCTCCGTGGTGGGGCTGGGGGCGCTGCCGAAGGTGGTTGACATCCTTGCGGCACGACCGCAGGTACAGGAGCGCCTCGGCGAGCAGATCGCGTACACCATCTCGACGGCTCTGGAGGCGCGAGGCGTGCTCGTGGTCCTCGACGCCAGCCATCAGTGTGTGACGGCCCGCGGCGGACGTCAGCCGGTGGCATCCACGATCACCGTCGCCGCGCGCGGAGAGCTGTCGGAGCCCGCCGCCCGCAGTGAGATCATCGCGCTGATCTCGCGCGGACTCGAATCGGGAGCGGTCGATCGATGATCGGCATCTGGGGAATCGTCAACGTCACGCCCGACTCGTTCAGTGACGGCGGACGCTACCTCGATACGTCCGCAGCGCTCGACCACGGCCGCCGGCTCCTCGTGGACGGCGCCACTGTGCTCGACATCGGCGGTGAGTCCACGCGGCCCGGAGCGGAGCGCGTCCCGGTCGCCGTCGAGATTGATCGCGTTGTCCCCGTGATCGAGGCGCTGTCCGCTGTGGGCGCCGTGGTGTCGGTGGACACGATGAACGCCGATACGGCGGTGGCCGCGGTGGCTGCGGGTGCCCGTTACGTGAACGATGTGGCGGGTGGACTGGCCGATCCCGACATGCTCGCCGCTGTGGCCGAAACGGATGCCGACTACGTGCTGGGACACTGGCGCGGGCCCTCGGCCGACATGTACGCGCGCGCCGAGTACGCGCGCATCGGACACGAGGTGGCGGCTGAGCTCCTCGACCGGGTGGAGCAGGCAGCCGCGGCCGGGATCGACCCGTCGCGCATCGTCCTGGATCCGGGCATCGGCTTCGCGAAGACGGGCGAGCAGAACTGGGCCCTGCTGCGTGAACTGGACGCCGTCACCGCTCTCGGACTGCGTGTGCTCATCGGCACGAGCCGCAAGCGGTTCTTCCTGCCGGTCCTCGGTGGCGAGGCGGACGAGCAGCGCCGCGATCTGGCCACCGCCGTCACCAGCGTGCTCGCGGCCGACGCTGGCGCGTGGGCGGTCCGCGTGCACAATGCCGCTGCCACCCGGGATGCTCTGGCCGTGCGATCAGCCTGGGAAGGAGAACCGTGATGACCGAGCACTTCCGCAAGGAGCCATTCCGATCCGACCTCAGCCGCCGTGAACTCCGTGCTCCGGTTGCCGTCGGCCGCGCCGCGTTCCGCGAGCCCGTCGACGCGGCACGCGACCCGCGACGGGTGCGATGCATGCCCGGCATGGGAGGGTGGCAGTGATGGACGAGATCACGCTGACCGGCCTCACCGTCTTCGGACGGCACGGGGTCTTCGACTTCGAGCGGGAGCAGGGGCAGAACTTCACCGTCGACGCCACCCTGCGCCTCGATCTGGCGCCTGCCGCAGCGAGCGACGATGTGCGCGACACCGTGCACTATGGAGAACTCGCCGAGGCCTTCGCGGACATCATCGCGGGCGAGCCGGTGGACCTCATCGAGACCCTTGCCGACCGCCTCGCGACGGCGGCGCTGGCTGATGCACGCGTGCGCTCCGTGTCGATCACCGTGCACAAGCCGCATGCGCCGATCGAGCGCTCCTTCGCCGACGTCTCGGTGACCGTTCACCGGGAGCGCTCATGAGTCGCGACCTCACCCGCACCCTGCCGGTGCCCGAACGTACGGGGCGTGAAGCCGTGGACGTCGTCATCGCGCTGGGCTCCAACCTCGGAGACCGCGAGGGCACGCTGGAAGCGGCAGCGGCGGAGATCGGCCGCCTGCCGCTGGTGGACGACATCCGGCTGTCCCCGGTGATCAGAACCGTGGCGCTCACCCCGTCGGGGCCCGATCCGAGCAAGCCCGAGTACCTCAACGCGGTGGCGATCGTGCGCACCAGGCTCGCGCCCACCGTCCTGCTGGGCTATCTGCAGCGCATCGAGGCCGAGCACGGCCGCGTCCGGCTCGAGCGGTGGGGCGATCGGACGCTGGACCTCGACATCATCTCTTACGGCGACCTCCACAGCACCGATCCGCACCTCACGCTGCCCCACCCCCGCGCGCACGAGCGCGAGTTCGTGCTGCGCCCGTGGGTGGAGCTCGATCCGGACGCGATCCTTCCCGGGCACGGGCGGGTCGTCGATCTTCTGGCGGGGCTGCGCCCATGAAGCGTACCCGGGGGGCTGTGCTCGCCCTGATCGCAGCTCTCGCTGCGGTGCTGGGCTACGGCACCGACCTGCTGCTGACCAGCTTCGGCCGACCGACCTTCACCCCGGACTGGGTGCTCCCCGTGGCGCAGGTGATCATCGCGATCGCCGTGCTGATCCTGGCCTGGCCGATCCGCCGCGCAACCCATGGCGGCGCGCGCGTCGACCCGTTCCGCGCGCTCCGGGTGGCGGTGCTGGCCAAAGCATCCAGCGTGCTGGGCTCCGCGATCGGCGGATTCGCGCTCGGACTGGCGGTTTTCCTGCTCCTGCGTCCGGTCCCTCCCCGGGTAGGCTCGATAACGGTCATCGCCGTGACCGTGGGGACGGGCGTACTGCTCGTCATCGCGGCGCTGGTGGCCGAGAGTTTCTGCACGCTCCCGAAGGACGACGATGACAACGCCCCAGGATCCGACGAACCCGCAGCTCCCGCCCACCCCTGAGATCCTCCCGGCCTCGGAGTCCGCACCGGCTGGCTCGGCGGGCGTCCCGGCGCCGACGGCATCCCCGGCATCGGCGGCATCCCTGCCAGCCGTTGCGCAGACTGTTCCCCCGGCGCCCGCGGCTCCGGTTCCCGAGCCTCAGGCCTCCGCGGCTCAGGTTCCAGGCCCGCAGCCTCCGGCGACGCAGGTTCCCGCGACGCACGCTTCCGGTTCGCAGGTTCCTGTGGCGCAGGGTTCCGGTTCGCAGGGTTCCGGTTCGCAGGTTCCCGCGACGCACGCTTCAGGTTCGCAGCATCCCGCGACGCCGATTCCCGGGTTCCCGGTTCCTGTGGCGCAGGACTCTGACTCCCCGGCACCCGCCCCGCAGAGCCCGGGAGCCGATGTTCCCGGACCGCACACTCCCGGGTCCCGGATTCCTGACCCGCAGACGCCGGCTGTGCAGAGCCCAGCAGGCGACGTTTCGGTGACCCACGCTCCCGGGTCCCCGATTGCTGCCCGGCAGGCGCCCGTCCCACAGGTCCCGGGAGCCGATGTTCCCGGACCGCAGGCGCCGGTGCCGACGCCGCCGGCGCTGGACGAGGGCACGTTCACCCAACTCAAGCAGCCGCGCGGGTCCGCTCGGCTCGAGCTGGACGGCTCGTGGCATCAGATCTCCCGCAAGTACGTCGCGGTCCAGCTGATCACCAACGGCTTCGTCCTGCTGCTCGCGATTGCCGCCGCGATCGTCGTGGGCGTCGCGTTCCAGCAGGTGTGGGCATTCATTCCCGCCGCTGCCGTCGTGGTCGCTACGGTGTGGGCCATGGCGATCCTGCCGCGCCAGGCGCGCGCGTACGGGTACATGCTCCGCGCCGATGACATCGTGTTCCGCCGCGGAATCCTGTGGCAGCGGATGGTCGCCGTCCCCTACGGGAGGATGCAGCTCGTCGACGTGACGCACGGCCCACTCGACCGCGCGTTCGGTATCGCACAGCTGAAGCTCGTGACCGCGGCAGCCACGACTGGCGCGACGATCCCCGGCCTCACGCAGGCCGGCGCAGAACAGCTGCGTGACACCCTGATCGAAGTCGCCGAGTCTCGACGGACCGGCCTGTGAGCGGCAACCAGCAGCATCCGTTCCCGGGTATCCCGCCGCAGCAGCCTGTGGTGCCGGACGGCCTCCCCGGGACCGGCTTCCCCGCCCCGGGCGTCCCCGCCGCCGGCACGCCGCAGCCGCAGCGCGTCGAGAGCGATCTCGCCGACGGCGAGTGGCACCGCATGCACCCGCTCACTCCGCTGATGCAGGGCGGGCTGTTCCTCATCGTCGTGATCGGCATCGTGGTCGCGAACATGCGAGACCGCCTGATCGCGCTGTTCGTGCCCCAGTTCCGTGACTATGAGGATCGCTACGCGGGGGACCCGGTCGACTGGATCCTCACGAACAACCTGGTGCTCGTGGCGCTGGGTGGCGTGCTGGTCGTGCTGGCGCTGCTCATGGTCGCCTTCTACATGTCGTGGCGTTTCCACCAGTTCCGCATCTCCGATTCGGATGTGGAGGTCAAGCAGGGCGTGATCATGCGCAAGCAGCGTCGCGCTCCGCTGGACCGGGTCCAGGGCGTCAACCTCACGCGGCCGTTCGTCGCGCGCCTGATCGGTCTCGCCAAGCTCGAGGTCGTGGGCGCCGGTGCCGACGCCAACGTCAAGCTGGAGTACCTGCGCACGGCGGACGCCGAGGCAGTGCGCGCCGACATCCTGGGCCGCGCGTCGGGACTTCGCCGCCAGCGCGAGCTGCGCCAGAGCGGCCAGCCTGTGCCGCAGACTCGCGCGCAGGAGTTCATCCAGACCGTGGGCGGCGGGATCACGGGCATCATCGACGGGGCCGAGGCTCCGGTCGCCGAACCGGCCAGCGTGGTGCACATTCCGATCGGCCGGCTCATCGGCTCGCACCTGTGGAGTCCCACGACCCTGATGCTCGTGGTCTACATCGCGGTCGTCGTGGTGGGCTCGATCTTCGGGAGCGAGTACGTGCTCTTCGCCCTCCTTCCCGCGGTGTTCGGTGTGGGTCTGTACTGGTTCCGCAGTCTGATGAAGGTGCTGCGCTACTCCATCGCCCCCACGCCGGACGGCTTACGGATCACCTTCGGCCTGACCACCACCATCACGGAGACCATCCCGCCGGGCCGCGTGCACGCCGTGGAGGTCCACCAGTCGCTGCTCTGGCGACCGTTCGGCTGGTACACCATCAAGATCAACCGGTTGAGTGGCAAGAGTGCGGAGAGCCAGCAGAGCGACCCGTTCACCACGATTCTCCCGGTGGGAACCCGCGCCGACGTGGAGCGCGTGCTGATGCTGCTGTTCGACCAGCTCGCCACCGCAGACGTTGACCGCATGCTGGTGGACGGTCTGGGCAAGCGCCCCTCGAACGACCCCTTCGTCAACACGCCCACGCGTGCCTGGTGGGTGCACCCACTGAGCTGGAAGCGCACAGGCTTCGTGCTGACGGGGGAATTCCTGCTGCTGCGCCGCGGCGCGCTCATCCGCACGCTCGCGATGTTCCCGCTGGCTCGTTCGCAGAGCATCGACGTGCGACAGGGCCCGCTGGCGCGAGCAGCCCGTATCGGCACGCTCCATGTGCACGTCGTGCCCGGACAGGTGAGCGGCGTTCTCTCGGGGGTGGATCGTCAGCAGCTGATGACGCTGTTCCAGAACGCGCAGTCGCGGGCCATCCACGCGGCCCGCTCCGACCGCACGCATCGCTGGGCGGAGAGTAATCGGTGAACGGCGACGGACGGCTCGGTATCGGCCTGATCGGCGCCGGGCGGGTGGGCCCCGTCGTGGCCTCCGCTCTCGCCGGTGCCGGCCATGCAGTGATCGCTGTGACGGCGGGGTCCGACCCTGATCGGGTGTCCGCGATGCTTCCCGACGTACCCCAGGTCGACGCGGTCGAGGTGGCTCGTCGCAGCGAACTCGTGATCATCGCGGTCCCGCACGAGGAACTGCCCGGGCTGATCTCCGGCCTGGCGGCGGTCGGGGCGTGGCAGATGGGCCAGCTGGTGCTGCACACCGATCCCGCCTACGGGGTAGACGTGTTTGCTCCGGCCCGGTCTGCCGGGGTGATCCCGCTCGCAATTCACCCCGCCATCGTCTTCACCGGAACCAGCATGGACCTGCGGCGCCTGTCCGGCGCCTACGCGGCGGTGACGGCGCCGGGCCCCGTGCTTCCCATCGCGCAGGCGCTCGCGGTGGAGATGGGATGTGAGCCGGTGGTCGTGGCGGAGGAGGATCGTGCCGCGTATGCCGAGGCGATCGGAACCGTCACCACGCTGGCCGCTGAGGTGGTCCGCCAGTCCGCAGACCTGCTTCGGGGGATTGGTGTGGGCAATCCGGGCGGCTACCTCGAGGCGCTCGCACATTCCAGCATCGACAGCGCGCTGACCGCGGCCGGCCGTGGCGATGAGATGCTCGCGACCGAGTTCCTCGACGAGGACGAGGACGACGAGGACGAGGACGACGAAGAGCGCTGAGTCCTTCATGGAGATCGCCCCGTCGTGCGGTGATCCGGGTGAACGGGGCTCGCAGACGGGCCTCGATAGAATGGACCGACTTTCACAAGGAGCCCCGCATGACTGAAACGCCGTCCGCCGCGCCCGGCGGAGCCGCTGACGAGCCCACCGCAGAGGACATCTTCGAGCAGAAGGCGGTGCGTCTGGCGAAGCGTGCGAAGCTCATCGAGCAGCGCTCCGATGCCGCGGGCGGCGCCTACCCGGTGTCCGTGCCCGTCACGACCACGATCGCCGAGCTGCGAGCCCAGTACGGCGAGCTGGAAGCCGACACCGCGACCGGCGTGACGGCCGGAGTCGCGGGTCGTGTCGTGTTCAGCCGCAACACCGGCAAGCTCTGCTTCGCCACCCTGCAGTCGGGAGACGGCTCGCGCATCCAGGCGATGATCTCGCTCGCCAACGTGGGTGAGGAATCGCTCGCGGCGTGGAAGGAGCTGGTCGACCTCGGTGATCACGTGTTCGTGAGCGGTGAGGTCATCTCCTCGCGGCGTGGCGAACTGTCGATCATGGTGTCCGACTGGACCATCGCTGCGAAGGCGATCCTGCCGCTGCCGAACTTCCACGCCGACCTGAACGAGGAGACGCGTGTGCGCAGCCGCTTCCTCGATCTCATCGTCCGTGACAAGGCACGTGAGAACGTCATCGCGCGCGCCAAGACCAACGCGAGCCTGCGCCAGACGTTCGCGAACCACGGATTCATCGAGGTGGAGACCCCGATGCTGCAGGTGCAGCACGGTGGGGCCTCGGCTCGTCCGTTCGTGACCCACTCGAACGCGTTCGACACCGAGCTCTATCTGCGCATCGCGCCCGAGCTCTACTTGAAGCGCGCTGTAGTGGGCGGCCTGGAGCGGGTCTTCGAGATCAACCGGAACTTCCGCAACGAGGGTGCGGATTCCACGCACAGCCCCGAGTTCGCGATGCTCGAGGCCTACATGGCGTACAGCGACTACAACGGCATCGCCGATCTCACCCAGGAGATGGTGCAGAACGCCGCTGTCGCGGTGTCGGGCTCCACCGTGGTGACCTGGGCCGACGGCACCGAGTACGACCTCGGCGGTGAATGGGCGCGCATCTCGATGTACGACTCGCTCTCCGATGCCGCTGGCGTCGTCATCACTCCGCAGACCCCGCTGGCCGAGCTCAAGGCGCTCGCCGACTCGGTGGGCGTGGAAGTTCCTGAGAAGGTCGCGACGCACGGCAAGTACGTCGAAGAGCTGTGGGAGCACTTCGTGAAGGGCTCGCTGGAGCGCCCGACCTTCGTGATGGACTTCCCGGTGGACACGTCGCCCCTGGTACGCGAGCACCGGAGCATCCCGGGCGTCGTCGAGAAGTGGGACCTGTACATCCGCGGATTCGAGCTGGCCACCGGATACTCCGAGCTGGTGGACCCCGTGATCCAGCGCGAGCGGTTCGTGGAGCAGGCCAAGCTCGCCGCACAGGGCGATGACGAGGCGATGAGCGTGGACGAGGAGTTCCTCCGCGCCCTGGAGCACGCCATGCCCCCCACGGGCGGCATGGGCATGGGCATCGATCGCCTGCTCATGGCCATCACCGGCCTCGGCATTCGCGAGACGATCCTCTTCCCGCTGGTGAAGTGACCTCTCCGGGTGCCGCGGCACCCGGAGCGGCCGCGGCCCGTCGACCATCCGGCCGGCGGGCCGCGTCGTGTACTGCGCCGGCGCCCGCCCAGCGGTCACGGTTCCACCGGGGTGAACGCCCAGCCCGGCAGATGACCGCGGGAGGAAAGCTCATCGATGATCTCGGCGAGGCGCTGGCCGGGATCGACGGAGAGCGCGGCGCGGGCGTACACGCCGGCATGTGTTCCCCACCCGAGCGCCCATGCGGTCCAGGCGGCCGACGCCAGTGCGGCGCCCCGGAATCGTCCGGAGGCCAGGGCAGCGAGGCCTCGCAGCAGGTGGAGCGCCTGATGCAGCCGCGCCTGGTCCGGCCGGGGCCCCTCGCCGGCGAGAAACAGCGGACCCGCCGGATAGTCACCGGTCTCCTCCCATTCCAGCTGCGCCTCCAGGACCTGATGGGCGGCACCGGCTCCGTGGCACCAGTGGGCGAGGGCGACGTCGCGCACCGACGGGCGAGCGAGGCACCACAGCAGCAGCGCGGCTCGTTCGTCGGTGAGGATGTCGTCGTCGAGGGACTCGAACTCCAGCGCGGTCTCCCAGGCGGTCGCGACATCAGTCAGCTCCATGAGGATCCGCGCCCCCTGCGCGTTGAGGTCGCCCGCGCGATCGGCGCCAGGGCAGGTCTGTGACCGCAGGACGTCCGCAGCTCGCTCGGTCTCGGCGAGCGCCTCGGACACCCGGCGTCGACGTTCCTTCGGCGCGCGCACGAGGGTGCTGCCGCCCGCCTGATCGCCGGCCGGTGTCACCAGACCCGCCGGCGCGAGACGTGAGATCTCCTCCAGCGAGCGCGGCGAGGGCGTCCGCTCGTCACGATAGCTCGCCCAGCCGTTCTCGGCGATGGCGAGTGCATCGATGACGAACAGTCCGCACGCATCCGCACGGATCCGGAGCGCGTCGAGCACCTCGCGCGCGCCGGATTGTTCGAGCTCGCCGTCCGCGTACACCGCGAGCACCACGGCATCGACGTCGGGGACGCGGCACACCGTGCCGATGGTGGTCGCGGCGAACGCGTCGACATCGTGGGCGACGCGGTCCACGCGCAGCATGGCGAGGGAGCGGCCGGCGCGGAAGGGGATGGCGACCACGCTCTCGCGCGGCACGTAGCCCGCGAGATGGGGGATGAGCGCGAGGAGCTCGGCGGAGGAGTCTGCGGTGATGATCGTTCTCATGGCCCGATGGTCGCAACGGGAGAGGGCACGGGGTGGAGTCTGTCGACAGCCCTCACGAGCGTGACCGGCGGGTTCACGCGGATGCGTGGGGGACGACGGGGGAAGTTCCTGCCTGGGGAGGACGCAATGGCTCCGATCACGCGCCCAGGAGCCGCGGCGTAGCATGGAGTCATGGACTTCTGGCTCGCAGCTCTCTGGTCGCTCCTTCCCACGGCCGTGGTCCTCGTCGTGTTCTTCTTCGTGCTGCGCGGCATCATTCGCTTCGACCGGTCCGAGCGCAAGGTGTACGCACAGATCGAGGCGGAGGAGCGGGCCAAGCGCGGAATGCCCGCGGCGGACGCCACGAGCGCCGACTGAACCCGCACGCGCGACGGCCCGTGAGAGCGGGGAGTGTCGTACCCGGACGCTAGGCTGAAGGCCGGGAGGACACGTGATCACATGGTGGGTCGTGGTCGGCATCGCCGTCGACCTCGCCATCCGCATCGCCGCGATCATCATCGTGCCGCGGAACCGGCGCCCCACTTCGGCCACGGCCTGGCTGCTGGCGATCTACTTCATCCCCTACTTCGGGGTGCTGCTCTTCCTCCTCATCGGCAACCCGCGTCTGCCGCGTGCACGTCGTCGCAAGCAGTCGCTGGTCAACGACTACATCCGTGAGGCGAGCGCCAACCTCGATGCGCGCTCGTCGGAGGAGGGCCAGCCCGCCTGGTTCACGTCACTCGTGCGCATGAACCGACGCCTGGGCGCGATGCCCATGCTGGATCACAACGACGCCCACCTCGAGCCGGATTACGAGGCCAGCATCAACCGGATGGCGGATGAGATCCGCCGCGCCGAGAAGTTCGTTTACATCGAGTTCTATATCTTCCAGGCCGACGCCACCACGGAAACGCTGTTCCAGGCCATGGAAGACGCCACCGCACGCGGCGTGACCGTGCGGGTGCTGCTGGATCACTGGGCCAATCGCTGGAAGCCCTATTACCGTGCCACCCTTCGCCGGCTCGACGCGATGGGTGCGAAGTGGCATCTGATGCTGCCGGTGCAGCCATTGCGCGGCAAGACGCAGCGACCCGACCTGCGCAACCACCGCAAGCTTCTCGTCGTCGACGGCACCGTGGCGTGGATGGGCTCGCAGAACATCACCGACTCCAGCTACAACCTGAAGAAGAACATCAAGCGAGGTCTGCACTGGGTGGACCTGATGGTTCGGCTCGAAGGCCCCGTCGTCTCGTCGGTGGCCGCCGTCTTTCTCACCGACTGGTTCACCGAGACCGATGAGTTGATCTCGGACGGTGACGTGGCCATCGCGCCGCCGAGCTCCGACGGCAACCTGCAGTGCCAGATCGTCCCCTCCGGGCCCGGGTTCGAGGTGGAGAACAACCTCCGGATGTTCGTGGCCCTGCTCTACGCGGCGCAGGAGCGCATCAACATCATCAGCCCGTACTTCGTCCCCGATGAGGCGCTCCTGCTCGCGATCACCTCCGCCGTCCAGCGCGGGGTGAAGGTGGAGCTGTTCGTCTCGGAGATCGGCGACCAGGCCATCGTCTGGCACGCCCAGCGCAGCTACTACGAAGCGCTGCTGCGCGCCGGCATCCGCATCTGGATGTACCGGCAGCCGTACATCCTGCACACGAAGGGGCTGACGATCGACGACGACATCGCAGTCGTGGGCTCCAGCAACATGGACATGCGATCGTTCGGCCTGAATCTGGAGGTCTCGCTTCTGGTGCGCGACGCCGGGTTCGTCCAGGAGATGCGCGCTGTGGAGGACCAGTACCGCGAACTGAGTCGCGAGCTGACGAGCGAGGAGTGGTCGAAGCAGCCGCTGCGCTCCACGGTCCTGGACAACCTCGCCCGCCTCACGTCCGCATTGCAGTGAACGCTGTGAGACGATCTCGCCATCGGGGACACTGAAGGGTATGAGCACCATGCGACCCCTTCTCACCGGATCCGTGCTGGCCGTGGCCGCGCTCCTCACCGGGTGTGCCACCAACACCGCAGCCCCGGGGGAAGCTCCGCAGTCTCCGACGCCCACCCCGACCGAGCCGTCGATGAGCGGTGACTGGACGGCATCGCCGCCGAGCCTCGAGAATGCCTCGGTCGTCTGGCTGGACGGTGGGAAGGCACTGGGCGTCGTCACGTGGGGAAGCGGCAGCCGGTCGTGTTACCCCGTGGTGCAGGATGTGACCGTCGCCAACCAGGACATCGACGTCGTCCTGGCCGCGCCCACCGTGGACGGAGTGTGCACGCAGGATCTGCGCGAGCAGCTGCTTCTGGTGGGGCTGCCCGAAGGCGTCGACTCGAAGGCGGCAGCCACCGTGACGCTGAGCACCGCGCAGGAGTCGCAGGAGATCGCGCTCGCCGCCCGCCCGGCGGATGCTGCCACGACGCCCGCGGGTGAGCTGTCCGCCACTCTCACCCCGCTCGGGGTGGTGCTGATCTCCTACGGATCCTCCAGCTGCCCGCCCGTCGTCGACACGATCGATGGCACCACCGTGACATTCACCACCATCGAGCAGGCATGCACGATGGACTACTCGCCGCGAGCGACCCTGCTCGACATCCCGGATGTCGCCGTGGGCACCCAGCTGAACCTCGTGAGCCTGGACGGCGCCGCCGATCCGGTCGCCGTGACCGTGCAGAACTGACTCCCGGTGATGGTCTCCGCTCAGGCGGGGACCATCACCACCAGGCCGCCTCGTTCGATACGGCCGTCGAGCCCCACGGCTTCGCCCAGCTCATCGCCGTCGAACTCGATCGGCTGCGGCGAGGAGACTGCGGCATCCATCCGCGCGCCCTGCAGGAACTTGACGGCTTTGCTGCCGCGGCTCATCGCAATGACCCGGCGGCCGGTTCGCGTGCGCCCCAGCACGCTGTTCTGCCACCAGACCGTGCGCCAGACGGCCAGCCAACCCCACCACGACCGAGGGCGGAAGATCGCGACGTCGAGCAGGCCATCGTCGATCGAAGCCTCCGGCAGGAGCTGGATCCCCGCGGGCAGCTGGCCGCAGTTCGCCCACAGCACGCTGTGCGCACGAGTGGTGAGGATGCGCTCGTCGTCCACCTGGAACATCACGCGGAACGGGGACACCGTGGTGAGCGAGCGCGCTGCCCCGTCGATATAGGCCACCCAGCCGAACGACTTCTTCAGCTCGTCGCGGGTGTTGCGGATCATCGCAGCGTCCAGTCCGATGCCGGCCATCACCACGAACGCGTGCTCCTGCACCGACCCGTCGGCGCGCTTGACGTTCGCGAAGCCGATGTCGACCGCGCGCCGCTGGCCGGTGAAGGCCGCGCGGACCATCCGCTCCGGCTCGGAGAGCGGCAGCTGCAGGTTGCGGGCGAGGAGGTTGCCGGTGCCGCTCGGGATGATCGTCAGCGGTGTGCCGGTGCGCGCGATGGCCTCCGAGACCGCGCGGACCGTGCCGTCTCCGCCGGCCACGAGCACGACGGCGGCACCCGCGTCCAGGGCCGCGCGGGTGGCCCCCTGTCCCGGATCCTCGATGGTGGTCTCCAGCAGCATCGGCGAGCTCCAGCCGGCGCGGTGCGATGCGGCGATCACGGCGGAGCGCAGATCGGCGCCGTCCACCTTCACCGGGTTGTAGACCAGCGCCGCGAACCGGTCGTCCCGCGGGGCAGCGGGCGAGGAAGGGGCGGGCATGGGGTCAGCCTAGCCTCCGCGCTCGCGCGGCGCGTCCGTGGCCCCGACTACACTGATGAGGGTGATCGATCCCGCACTCCTCCGTGAGAATCCTGACCTCGTCCGCCGCTCTCAGCT
The DNA here is from genome assembly GCF_044769785.1 of Microbacterium sp. GXS0129. Taxonomy (NCBI): domain Bacteria; kingdom Bacillati; phylum Actinomycetota; class Actinomycetes; order Micrococcales; family Microbacteriaceae; genus Microbacterium; species Microbacterium sp. GXS0129. The sequence goes on from NZ_JBIZVZ010000004.1 coordinate 188,760, forward strand.
GGCCCGTGGCAACTCGCCGGAGTCGGTCGATGAGGCCATCGCCGCGGACGCCGCGCGTCGTGCCGCGATCAACGCCTTCGAGGCGCTGCGTGCGGAGCAGAACGCGTTCGGCAAGACCGTCGCGCAGGCCCCCAAGGAGGACAAGCCCGCCCTCGTCGCGCAGGCCAAGGAGCTCTCCGATCAGGTCAAGGCTGCTCAGGGCGAGGTGACCGCGGCGGAGGAAGCCGCGCAGCAGGCATTCGCGCGTATTGAGAACATCGTCATCGACGGCGTTCCCGCGGGTGGGGAGGACGACTACGTCGTGCTGCGCGAAGAGGGCGTCGTGCCGGAGTTCGACTTCGAGGCACGCGACCATCTGGAACTCGGCGAGATGCTCGGCGCCATCGACATGGAGCGTGGCACGAAGGTGTCCGGCTCCCGGTTCTACTTCCTCACGGGGATCGGCGCGCGGCTCGAGATCGCGCTCATGAACCTCGCGCTCAACCGCGCCGTCGAGGCGGGGTTCACCCCGATGATCGTCCCCACGCTGGTGCGTCCCGAGGTGATGCAGGGCACCGGCTTCCTCGGCGAGCACGCCGATGAGGTCTACCACCTCGACAAGGAGGACCTGTACCTGGTGGGCACCAGCGAGGTTCCGCTCGCCGGCTACCACATGGATGAGATCCTCGACCTCGGCCGCGGCGCGAAGCGTTACGCGGGCTGGTCCACCTGTTACCGGAGCGAGGCCGGCTCATACGGCAAGGACACCCGGGGCATCATCCGCGTCCATCAGTTCAACAAGCTCGAGATGTTCGTCTACACCACGCCGGAGGACGCCGAGACCGAGCACCAGCGTCTGCTGGCTCTGCAGGAGCAGATGATGACGGATCTCGGGCTGGCCTACCGTGTCATCGACACCGCGGCGGGCGATCTCGGCTCCTCCGCTGCGCGCAAGTACGACATCGAGGCCTGGGTGCCCACGCAGGGCAAGTATCGCGAGCTCACCTCCACGTCCAACTGCACGACGTACCAGGCGCGCCGCCTCGACATCCGCTACCGTCCCGACGGCGGCAAGACCACCCCGGTCGCGACGCTGAACGGCACTCTCGCCACCACCCGGTGGATCGTGGCGCTGCTGGAGACGCACCAGCGTGCCGACGGCTCCGTCACCGTGCCGGAGGTGCTTCGTCCCTATCTCGGCGGACTCGAGGTGATGGAGCCCGCCGCGTGAGCACCCGTGCCCTGATCGCGCTCGACGTCGATGGAACGGTCATCCTGGAGGATGGCACTCCGAGCCCCGGAGTCATCGACGCCGTACACGCCGCTGTTGCCGCCGGCCACGAGGTGACGCTCGCGACGGGACGCAGCTGGAACGCGACCCAGCCGATCCTGGAGATGCTCGACATCACCCCCGACTACGTCGTCTCCTCCAACGGCGCCGTGGTCTACCGCCGTGTCGGTGAGGACTACGAGCGCTTCCACACGGAGACCTTCGATCCCACGACCGCCCTGGAACTGCTGCGGGAGCAGCTCCCGGATGCCCACTACATGGTCGAGCTGGAGGACGGCACGCGCCTGTTCACCGAGGAGATGGAGCACTGGAACGTGAAGTCGGGGCATCAGGTCCCCTTCGCCCAGCTCTCCGCACAGCATGTGTCGCGTGTCGTCGTGGTCTCCGCCGAGCACGATGAGGACGACTTCTCCCGTCTGATCGAGGACATCGGCCTCAACCAGGTCTCGTACGCGATCGGCTGGACCGCGTGGCTCGACATCGCGCCGCAGGGCGTGGACAAGGGCACGGCGCTGAAGCTGATCAGCGAGTGGGCGGGCTTCGATCCCGCGCACTCCGTCGTGATCGGAGACGGACGCAACGACCTCGGGATGTTCGAGTGGTCCCGATCGCACGAGGGCACGGCCGTGGCGATGGGGCAGGCTCCGGACGAGGTGCGCGCGGCTGCATCGCTCGTCACCCACTCGGTGGCAGATGGCGGAGTCGCACACATCCTGCACCGGCTCCTCCTCGACGAGTCCTGACGCGCACAGCCGGCGCTGGGTCCCCATCCAGCGCGCGCCCAGCGCAATCGGAGACCATGAGGTCGGATAGACTCGTCCTCACGAGCGGTGCGCCGCTTGGGAGGGTTGTCCGAGCGGCCGATGGACCTGGTCTTGAAAACCAGTGGGCAGCAATGTCCCGTGGGTTCGAATCCCACACCCTCCGCTCTGATCCGGTTCACCCCGGGAGCATCCGCCTGCACGCCACGGGGCTGCAGGTCCCGAGGCTGAAAGGAAGCGTGTGAGCGCAGCGTCCCCCGAACGCTCCCGTCGTCGCACGATCGCACGACACGGTCGGCTCCGCACCCCGCGGCCGATCGCGCAACTGCTCACCCTGGTCGGCGTCGCCGTCGCCACGGTGATGGTCGCAGGCATCGGACTCACCGGTTATGTGACGTACGACCTCGCGTCCTCCTATGCCGCCGATGCGACCGATATCGGGGGAGAGGTCCCGCCGTCGATCGCGGAGATCCAGGGTGGCGCGAACATCCTCGTCGCCGGCACGGACGTGTGCGAGCCGCAGTACGCGCAGTACTTCGGCGACCGGTGTGCTGAAGGGCTGGCCGAGGAAGGGGCGCGCAGCGATGTGAACCTCGTGGTCCACATCTCGGAGGAGCCGCGCAAGATCACGGTGATCAGCTTCCCCCGCGACCTCATGGTCCCGATCCCGGAGTGCACGGACGCGAACGGCAACGTCACCTCGGCGATGAGCAAGCAGATGCTCAACTCCGCGTTCGACACCGGCGGTCTGGCCTGCACGGTGGCCACGATCGAGCAGCTGACGGGCATGGACATCCAGTACGCCGCGTCGGTGAACTGGGGTGGCGTGATGGCGATCACCGATGCCGTCGGCGGTGTCACCGTGTGCCTGGCGAGTCCGATCCGCGACCCCTACACGGGCATCGACTGGCCGGCAGGGGAGCGCACCATCCAGGGGCTTGAGGCGCTGCAGTTCCTCCGCACACGACACGGCGTGGGAAACGGTGGCGACCTCGGGCGCATCAGCAATCAGCAGCAGTACATGTCGCGTCTCGCGAGGAAGATGATGAGCTCGGAAGTGCTCACCAATCCGGCGACCCTGCTGAAGCTCGCCAAGACGACGCTGTCGGCCATCGATCCGTCGACCTCGCTCACCAACCCGGTGACTCTCGTCCAGCTGGCGATGGCCGTGAAGGATGTGCCGTTCGAGGACATCGTCTTCGTGCAGTACCCCGTCTACGACGATCCGTCCGACCCCAACCGCGTCGTTCCGGACGAGGCGGCCGCGAGCATCCTGCTGACGGCGCTGGCCAACAACAGCGCGCTCCAGATCACGGGCGATGCCGGAGTCGGTGTGGTCGCCGAAGGCGCCACCCCGACGGACGGTGCGACCGATGGTTCGACGGATGGTGCCGTGGACGGCACGGACAGCGGCTCGGTCGAGGCTCCCGCGGACGGAGCGACCCTCGAGCCGACGCCGAGCACGGCGCCGGACGGATCGGTGCTGCTTCCGTCGCAGATCACCGGAACGACGGCCGCGCAGAGCACCTGCTCGAACGGCCAGGTGAACTGAGCCCCGCCCGGGGTGCGTGCATTCGCGCATCGCGGCGAGACCGGTTAGTATTGCCAGGTGTGCTTCACTCGCCAGAGTGGAAACCACGGAGACGTCGCATAGTTCGGCCTAGTGCACCACCCTGCTAAGGTGGAGACCCCCTTACGGGGGTCCGTGGGTTCAAATCCCACCGTCTCCGCCATTTTCCCCCTGATCAGAGGGAAATTTCCGGGGCTTTCCTCCTTTCTCATCCTCGTTGTTGGCGTCGTCTTCGCTGGCGCGGGGGTCCCGAAGGGGTCCCGGCTGGCGGTTGAGGCGGTTCAGGGCCTCGATGTTCTGCTGCTCTTCGAGCACGTGCGCGTAGGTCGAGAGGACCGTTCGCGGATCGTCACCAAGCCACTCAGCGACCTGGTTGACGGGGATTCCGGCGCGGAGCCAAGCGGGCGCAGCGTAGTGGCGGAGATGGTGCATCGTGTGGCCGGATGCGGTCGTGGTCCAGGCCGTGTAGCGGCGGAAGAGGTTGCCACGGAGTTGGCGTCCTGTCTTCGTGGTGAGCAGGTAGGTGGGCTTCTTGCCCTGAGCCATCACTTGCGCGATCTCGAATGCGCGGTCGGTCAGCGGCACTGTTCGGTAGCCGCGGTCACTCTTGGGGCCTTTGAGCTCGTGGCCGTCGCTCTGGGCTTTGGCGACATGAAGGGAAGGGGACGGGTCGGTGTGCAGGCCAGCGACGTGCAATGCTCGGGCTTCGGACCACCGGACGCCGCAGAGGGACAGGAACTCGGTGATGTTGGCGTAGCGCGGGCCGAGGTCTCGTTGCCGCTGATTCCAGCGCTTCCGAGTGGGGGATGCAGGTAGCCGAGGTCGCGCTCGATGTCTACGGCTATGGGGTCAGTGATCACTGACTCGGGAGCGGCGGTGGCCGTACTCGGCGGCGCGAGCCTTCGATCTGTCGCGGAGTTGTTGAACATGGCTCCAAACTCGGTGCCCCGTCGTCTCGCGGGCACGCCGGAGTTCAGCGACTACGCGACAAACGGAACGCCACCTCGCATCTGCAACGCAGCAGTCGAACGAGCGAGATATGACCTGGCAAACGGCGCGTTCACGATTGAGGGCCGTCCTGCGCCGATTGAACGTCGTCGTCGGAACTTAGTAAGCCGTGCCGCTGCCCTACATTCGGCCCCAGGACGCCTCTTCGATCAGCCGGAGAACGCCGCGTACATCGCCGCCTTTGGCCAGCCATTGCTGGGGTGACATGCCGTTCAGAATCTCGCCGTCCTCGTCTTCGTGCGCCATCCAGGCCTCGATACCCAACGGGTGCTTCTCAAGCTCCCTGAGGGACTCCAATACTGAGGCCAAGTCGGGTAATACCTTGCCATCGGTGAACTGCCATCGGGGGAGGAGATGATCTCCGCGAGGTAGCCGAGCCACGCTGAAGAGCTTCCCCGTGCTCACGGCCTCGATCACTGCGTCACGGGACCAGCGCAAGAGGCTCGCCACCTCATCAACGCGCAGCGCATCGGCGCATGCGGCGACGTCCGCAGCGAGCATGCTCCGTTCCATCGTCACACGAACGCGCTCGTACGCCTCCGGAGTGAGATCATCCTCCGTAATCTCTGTTTCTTGGAGCAGAAACGCGCGCTCATCGTCAGTAAGCGGGGGATCGTCAATCAGCGTTGGTCGCTGATGCGTGAACTCGAACCCGGACATGCCCTCACAGTAGTTCCAACCTCAGACGCCCTTGAAAAACGCTTCACATGAACAAGGGCCGCGCCGAGGCTCGCTGAGCACGCACGACCTCGTACCTCGGCCGCACGCGCCTAGACAGTCTGTGATCGTTGCCTAGCTCCAGGGTCGGTTCCAAGCGCGAGTTAGAGCGTCGTGGAGCATGAACTCGTATCGGGTCGTGAACCCCGCACCGGAAGTGCGACGGAATACAAAGTCGGTATGATTGCCGTTCTTCACGCCGATCCCGCCTGTCTCGAACATCTGCTTCAGAAGGCTCTTGATCTCGGGTGCATCAAGCTCCCCGTTGAGCTCCTCGACCAAGTAGCTGAAAGTGAATAGGCGAGTTGGGGATGTTCGGAGTGCGTCCTTGAAGCTTGCAACCTGCCGTGCCTTTTCTGCGGGGAGTATACCGGCCAGGTTATCGAATATTTCTCCGACGAAGTACTGCTCGCAATAGTTCCGCACGGCTCGTTTTGCATTCTCCTCGGGAACCTTTCCATTGCCGCCGTACTCAAGCTGTAGGTGCCCCAATAAGGCAACGAGATCGCGGGGTAGAAGTCGGGTGTGATCGAGCAGGAACTCCGCAAGATTTCGATGGGGACCGATCACCACTGGCCTGCTTAGATACTGACCAACGACGCTCGTGACCTCCGGCTTACCAACGGCCGCCTTCTGGGAAACGAGTTTCCAGAGATGGTTGTCTGCTCCAATTCCGTGAGCATGCCAATCGAGATGAACAGCATGTGGTTTCAGCTTGTTGATCTCCGGCCCGGGCAAGAGATCAACAATATCTGAACGTGCCGCCACGACGATCGAAACGGGAAGACCTAGCGCTGATAGTTCGCGGTTAATGGTCCACACTGCCTGCATCAGTCCAGCGAGCGACGTCCATTCATCCTCAAGCTCAAAAAAGAATGAGTCGAGCCCGTCCAAGGCGACGATGTGGATACTGTCGGTGCTGGTAGCCGCAATCTGCTGTCGAATGTAGTAGCTCACGTCCAACGGAGTAATCGACGCTGCATCGAACTGTGCCTCTGCGCCAACTATTTTCGCATCGAATTTCAGCTTAGTGCTAGCCCACCGGGCCACATTCGCTGTCCAGTTGGTGTTCAAGTAGCCGCCCTCTCGGAGGGCTTTCACCATCGTTGTGAAGGAGTTGGGGGCGCGTAGACCTTGGTCGCCATCGAGAGTTTCAAGCACTCGGAGCAGAAGCACGAACTCCCACGCTGCCTGGGAGCGCGCACCTCCGCGTGACTGGCCGGTCGCGATCTTCGTGACATCGTTCACTGGAAATCCAGCAAGGTTCCAGTAAGTGAAGAACCTATTCCACCGTTGCTCCCAATTGAGCCTGATGTTTTCGAGAACGGCTGACTTTCCAGAGCCCTTGGGGCCAAGGACGAGCCAAGCAGACCCGCCAAGAATACCCTGCACTGCCTGGCGGTAGTCGTAGTACCCGTCGCGTAGCAGCTCCGGTTCGTCAGCAGCTTCTTGTGTTGCATCGAGATGCCCGAAGTGCAGTGTAGAGAACTTTGGCGTGGACATGTCGTGATCCTAGTGGGAACTGCCGCCCTCCGCTCCGCTACGGTTGCCAACGGCGGGCTTACTCACGGTGCACAGGCTGCTTGCGACTTCTCCCAGCGCTTCCGCATCCGTCGAGCTGCCGTCTCCTGTAGCCACAGGGCAAATGCCACCTGCACGTCATCGAGGCCACAGCCCAGGTCATCTCCGAGATTCGCCTCCGTCCATGCGCGACGTTCTTCACAGGGGCGCGTTCGAGTAAGAGCATCGATGGACCATCCGAGGTGGCTTCTGGTCGTCCGCGACGCTGTGACTACGCGTCCACCGAAGCCGAGATTCTCGTGGGCCAAACGTGGACAGTCGGCTGGACCGCTTGGTGGGCAATCCGGGCACCGAACTTGGAACCTCGCGGCGTGCCGGAGGCGCTGAACGAACGAGATGCAGTCGGGGGGGGGGGGGGGGGGAGGGTGACGAGCCTGGCGACGAGGCTCCAGCCCAGTGGTGGCGGACCGTATCGGGCGGAGCGCGCCCGCCTCAGTCGCGCCGGCGCAGTCGCATGGTGAACGCGGTGGCAGCCAGCACGATGACGACGATGCCGTAACCCGTGCACACGGCATCGAGCCCGACGGTCCCGACCAGCAAGCCGGCGATCACGGCGGGGATCCCGAAGGCGAGGTAGGCCAGCAGGTAGATCACCGCGAAGGCGTCCGCGCGTGCGTCGGAGGGGATCCGCGGCGCCAGCGACGCCACCACACCGGCGAAGGCCGTGCCGAATCCCATTCCCGTCACCCCAGCGGCGACGAGGTAGAACGCGAGCGATCCGGAGCGCAGGGCGAACAGCGACAGCAGGGTCCCGATCGCCAGGGCCGCGGTGCCGAACAGCACGGTGGAACGTGCCGAGGCCGTACGCAACGCGAGTGCGGTGAGCGCCCCGACACCGGCGAGGAGAGCGACCGCGAGTCCCTGCCAGAGATGCGCCTCGCCGCCGAGTTCGTTGCGGACGATGTTCGCTCCCAGGGAGAGGAACAGGCCACCGGTCGCCCATCCGGCGATCACAGCGGGCGCCGCACGCCAGAAGTCCGCGCGAATCGGGGCCGGAATGGAGAGACGGAGGCTGAGCGAGTGCCATGCGCCCGGACGCAGGGGTGCCGTTTCGGGCGCCAGCAGGAACAGCGCAGCCAGCACGATGTAGATGGCGGTCAGCGGAGCGAACACGTCGAAGAGGGGCTGCCCGGCCACGTCGAGCACGATGCCGGACACCAGCGCCCCCGAAGCGAGTCCGATGCCCGGGCTCAGCGCGTTCCAGAGAGCCGCGACACCCGGTCGCCCGGCAGGGGCCAGATCCAGGGCGGCAGCCGAAAGCGCGGAGATCAGCAGGCCGCTCGCGATGCCCTGCAGGGCGCGGGCCAGAACCAGCAGCATCACGGTCTCGGCGTGCCAGAACAGCGCCATGCTGGTGGCCAGGAGGAGGAAGCCGGTGATGGCGACCGGTCGCCGGCCGACGTGATCCGACAGCGACCCCGCGGTGAGCAGCGTGAGCAGGAGTGCCACGGCGTAGACGGCGAACACCGCACTGATCACGCTCGCATCGAAGCCGATGCGCTGCGCCAGGACAGGGTAGAACGGCGACGGCGCACTCGCGGCGAACATCATGATGATCTGCGCGATGATCGCCAGCGCGAATCCGAACCGGGTGCGTCGTGGCGTTCTCGTTGCAGGGGCAATCGCCGTCGACGGCGAGATGACGGGTTCGGTCGTGGTCATGGTGCACTCCTCAACAGTTCGAACAAAATCGAACTATCGGAGGCTACTCGCTCGCGGGCGATTGTTCAACTATTATCGAACTATGCCTGGCGACCTTCCGCACCCCGAGCGTTCCGAGATCCAGCTCGTCGACGTGCTCTTCGCGCTCAGCGATCCGGAGCGTCTCGCGATCACGCGCCAGCTCGTCGACGGCCCGCTCGACATGGCGGCCTGTCATGCCACCGACCCAAACCTCCCCAAATCCACCAAGTCGCACTTCATGAAGGTGCTGCGCGAAGCGGGCGTCATCCGCAACGAGCCCAACGGACGCCGCCGGATCCTCACTCTGCGTCGAGAGGATCTCGATGCACGCTTCCCCGGACTTCTCGACGCCGTCCTCACCGCGTAGACCGGCGAAAGGTCCCGCTGGTACGTCAGAGCCCTGCAGGGTCAGCCAGCGCCGACCACGCCTTCGAACAGCCCGATGTGGTTGCCGTCGGGATCGACGATCACGGCCCACGCGCTGGTCTCGGTGATCGGCTGTTTGGGTTGCGCGACCGTGGCGCCCGCCTCCTCGGCGAGTGCGATGGTGTCATCGATCGAGTCGACCTCCACGTAGGAGCGTGGCTCGACGAAGCCCTCGCCGCGTGGTGCCAGCCCGCCGCCGGAGATGCCGTTCGGCGCCTGCCACATGGGGTAGCCCTCGAAGCCGGGGATCTCTGCGATCTGCCAGCCGAAGAGCCGGGAGTAGAACTCGGCTCCCCGCTTCAGATCACTGACCGGGATGTCGATGTGGGTGATGTCTCCGTGAGCCATGATGCTTCCTTTCGTCGTCTGGACGAGCCCAGTCTGAACCTCCCCTCCGACACCGGCAAGAACGGACTCAGCGCCGTGTGAACACCACGTGGGTGGTGCCGGACTCCGCCACCTCGCTCGTGACGTCGTAGCCGTCCTCCAGCCCGCGCAGTCCCTCCCAGATCGACTCGCCCCGGCCGAGGACGATCGGGGCGACCGCGAGATGGAGGCGGTCCACGAGGCGCGCCTGAAGGAACTGGCGCGCCGTGTGCACACCGCCGCCCACGCGGACGTCGCCGCCCTGGGCCGCCTCGACGGCGTGTGCCAGTGCGTCCTCCGCCGTGGTGTCCAGGAAATGGAACACCGTCCCGTTGCCGAACGAGATGGAGGGGCGTGGTGTGTGCGTCAGCACGAAGACCGGAACATGGAACGGCGGCTCCTCACCCCACCAGCCGCGCCAGTCGGGATCCTCGCCGTGGTCGTGCAGGCCGAACATCCCGGCGCCCATGATCTCGGCGCCGAGATCCTCGAAGTACTGCTGGGCGTACTTCTCGTCGATGCCCGTGGTGCCGGCTCCCGAGGTGTCGCCGAGCACGCGCGCACGGAAGGTGCGGGTGGCTGTGTACGCCGAGACGAGGCGCCCCCAGTCCTCACCGAACGGCTTCTCGGGAGTCTGATCGGTGGTGGTTGCATAGCCGTCGAGAGAGACGTTGAGGTCGATGCGCACTGCCATGTGGTGCTCCTATCCGAGGTTCGCAGGGTTGGTGGCGCTGCCGTCGAGCCACAGCTCATCCGACGCGTCGGCGTGAACGCTTCCCGAGCCGACGTGCTTGTCGCTGATCTTCGGACCTTTCGTGATCACGTGGACGAGTGCCATGCCATACCCGCGCGAGAGATCGTAGTCCTCCTTCAGCCACTCCAGAATGGGTGTCGCCTTCGTGTCCGCACCGAAGCCCCGCTCGGTGGCCAGCTCGATGAACTGACGTGGGGTGAGGCCGGTCTTCGCCTCGATGTTGTCGAGATATGCCTGGAACGACATGTGTTGTCCTGTCTTTCGTTTCAGTCGAGGTTGGTCTGCAGGATCACCGGCGACGCGTGAATGCAGATCAGCCGCATCGTGTCGGATCCCGTGTTGAGGAACTGGTGAGGAACGAATGCCGGTCCGGTGACCGTGTCGCCGGCTGATGCTTCGATCCGCTGGTCGCCGACGATGAAGGTGGCCCGCCCCTCGATCACCACCCAGGTCTCAGGGTAGGGGTGCCAGTGGCGCCCCGAGCCCTGGCCGGGACGATTGTCGACATAGAAGTAGGACACTGCGGCTCCGTGGTCGCTGCCCTGGAAGCGCCGGCTGTTCCCCGCGCCGATGCGGATCTCCGCGGGGGCCACCCGGGAGGCTGTGGCCAACGTCTCGATCATGATCGCCCTCCGTGTTCGTCGTCGGCTCCACTCTTTCGTTCAGCCTGGTCGGACCCGTAGTGTTTCGACGTGGATCGAAACATGCCCCAGGAAGGCGTCGAGCATCCGGACCATCGCGTCAACTTCCGTCTCAGCGCGGGGGATATCGAGGCGGTCCGGTTCGGCGTCTCACCCGGGCATGAGCTGGCCCATGCGGTGCGCGCACTGCTGCGCCCCGCCCAGTTCCCCTTGCAGTGGGGCTGGCTGAAGCGCGTGCGCGACCAGCTTCCGCGCGAGGCGTTCGCGCTGCTGGCGCAGGTGATCGGTGCCGACGGGTACATGCCCGACTTCCTGACGGCGGACCCGCGATGGGACATGACGCCACAGACGGAATTGGAAGCTCTGCGATCGGCGCCCCTGGCGGGGATGATCGTCGATCTCGACAAAATGATCGCGCGCTCGGCCGGCGAGCGGCAGCAGATGCTCCGGCAGATGCGGTCGGATCCGACGCGAGCACGAGCGGTCATCGCCGATGCGTGGGAGGAGATGTGGGAGGGGGCGATCGCGCCGTTCTGGGGTCCGCTGGAGCGGCTCCTGCGCGCCGACATCGCGGTGCGCTCCCGCGTGGTCGCGGTGGACGGACTCGCCGCCATGGCCTCGGGGCTGCACCGCAACGTGCGCTGGAACGACGGCTCGGTGAGCGTTCGCCTCCGTCGGCACAGCGAGGACGTGGACTGCCGTGGCAGCGGTCTCGTCCTGGTGCCCTCGGTGATGTCCTCCTGGGGCTGCATGGTCATCACGGAGTCCCCGGCGCAGCCGACCCTGTTCTATCCCGCCCGCGGCGTGACCGAGGGGTGGGCGCGTGAGAGCGGGGACATCGCGGTGGCGCTGGGCGCTCTTCTGGGCCCCGTCCGGGCGGGAATACTGCTCCGGGCGCACGTCGCCCGCACGACCTCTCACGTGGCCGCCGATGCCGGTATCGCCATCTCGACCGCCTCGCATCATCTGGCGGTGCTGCGTGGGTCCGGGCTGATCATCAGCACCCGCGAGGGGAACCGGATGATGCATCTGCGCACCCCGCTGGGTGAGGCGCTGGTGGGCGCGGGACTCTGACGATCAGGGGTTCGGGCGGGGGCCATCACGCGGCTCTCGCAACACGAACCGGTCGAGGAGAAACGTCAGCGCGAAAGCTCCGAAGAACACGATCGCGGCGGCGATGACGGCGACCCCGAGCACGTGGATGGTGAGCAGCACCGTCGCCGCCGTGAACACGGCGAGCCCGGTCGGGATGGCCAGCACCGCGGTGCTCGGCCGTGTGTCCGACTGCCCTGCCATTGCCCCTCCCGATCGACCCCTCGATCGTACGCCCCGTACGGTAGACGGGACCCTGGCGGGCCGATCCGGCCACGTTGGCACCGGATGCCTCGGCGTCGCAACCCCCTGCCGATGTCGGACCCCGATGCCAGAATGACCGCATGAAGCTCTCCGAGCTGGCGGATACAGCACAGGAGGTCGCCGCCACCTCCTCGCGACTGGCGAAGGTCGACATCCTCGCGCGGTTGCTGGAGCACGCTGATGGCGATGACATCCGCCCCGTGACGGGGTTCCTTCTCGCATCACCGCGTCAGGGCAGACTCGGCGTCGGATGGCGCAGTCTCACGGGGCTCGAGGTGGTCCATGCGGCGGATCCGGAGCTCACCATCGCCGCGGTCGATGAAAGTCTCGACGCCATCGCCCACGCGTCCGGCGCCGGCTCCGCGACCCGGCGTACCGAGTTGCTCGTCTCGCTCGCATCCCGTGCCACGGCCGATGAGTGGGACTTCCTCAGTCGCGTGATGCTCGGCGACCTCCGCACCGGCGCGCTCGGCGGCGTTCTGCTCGATGCGGTGGCCCGCGCCTCCGGCCGGCCGGCGGCGACCGTGCGGCGCGCGGCGATGCTCTCCGGTGATCTCGGCGAGACCGCGCTGATCGCACTCACGGGAACTGCGGAGGACCTGGAGGCCGTGGGCCTGCGCGTGGGCCGGCCGGTGCTGCCGATGCTCGCGGCCAGCGCGCCTACTCCGAGCGCTGCGCTGGAGACCACCGGCGAAGCTCGCGTCGAGTACAAACTTGATGGCGCGCGCATCCAGGTGCACCGCACGGGCGATGAGGTGGCCGTCTACACCCGCAGCCTCGCAGACATCACCCATCGTGTGCCTGAGATCGTCGACGTCGTCCGCTCGCTGCCCGCCCGGGATCTCATCCTCGACGGTGAGACCCTCGCCCTCGATGAGGACGGCCGGCCTCGTCCGTTCCAGGACACGATGTCGCGTTTCGGGGCCGATGTCGCACGTGACCTCGCCCTGCGACCCTGGTTCTTCGACCTGCTGCATGTCGACGGGCGCGACCTGATCGACGAACCCCTTGCCACACGCCTGGACGAACTCGAGCGCGTGGCGGGGGCATGGCGGATGCCGGGCATCGTCACCGCCGATGCGCATGCCGCTGAAGAGCTCTCCCGTGAGGCGCTCGCGGCCGGCCACGAGGGCGTCGTCGTCAAGGCGGTGGACTCGGCATACACAGCGGGCCGTCGCGGAAAGTCGTGGGTGAAGGTCAAGCCCGTCCTCACCTACGACCTGGTCGTCCTGGCCGCCGAGTGGGGGTCGGGCCGGCGTCGGGGTATGCTCTCGAATCTCCATCTCGGAGCACTGGACCCGGCGGGGGAGTTCGGCGATCCGGGCGGACTCGTCATGGTCGGCAAGACCTTCAAGGGGCTGACCGATGAGCTGCTGCGCTGGCAGACGGAGACGTTTCCGGCGCATGAGATCCACAGCACGCCGTATGCGGTCTTCCTCCGGCCCGAGTTCGTGGTCGAGATCGCGATCGATGGCGTCCAGCGCTCGACGCGATATCCGGGCGGCGTCGCCCTACGCTTCGCGCGTGTGAAGGGGTACCGGCCGGACAAGACCGTCGCCGATGCCGACACCATCCAGAGCGTGCGGGCGCTGCTGCGCGACTGACGAGTGGGGGCGTTCGGCGCGTTCACCCGTGAGCGCGGACGGTCAGGAGGTCGGGCACACCGCGCCGGTGCGGACCGCGCGGAGCGCCGCCTCGGCCAGATGCACGGCACGAGCCCCGTCCTCGGCCGCGACCGCTGGGACGGCCCCCTCCCGCACGGCCAGCGCATCGCGGAGCTGACGCGTGTACGGATTCTCCCCCGGGATCGCGGACGTGGGATCCGAGGAGCCGGCCTCCACGAGCGGCCAGTTCAGCGATCCTGCCGAACCGCCAATCGCGAAGCCGGCGTGAAACGGACGAGGCCGGCCGGTCCAGCCGCCATCGATCGTGCTGACCAGCCCGCTCTCGTGTTCCAGCACCAGCCGGGCGAGATGCCGCCGCCGCACGGGATCGGACTCCTCGGTTCCCGAGACGCGCACGATGCGCCCGAGCATCCACTCCGCGACGTCGAGGTCGTGGATCAGCAGGTCCATCACGGCTCCGCCCGATGCGGCGTGATCGTGGAACCACGGCGCATCCGGGCCCTCGCCGATGCGAGTGAACGACGCCGAGAGCACTGTGCCGATGCGTCCGGCGTGGATGTCATCGCGCGCGTGTGCCCACGGGGACATGGCGCGGACGACGTGGGCGGGGTAGAGCATGACCTTCGCGTTCCGCGCGGCCTCGACCAGTGCGTCGGCCGCGGCGCCGGTGCGCGCCAGAGGTTTTTCGCACACCACATCCGTGCCCGCTTCAACCGCCGCGAGCACGTACTCCGGGTGGGTGAGGGTGGGTGATGTGACATCGAGCAGCTGCGCCCCGGCCAGCAGGTCCGCGAATGACGAAGCCGTGCGGGCACCGTATGTCGCCGCGAAATCCGCAGCAGACCGCGGTGACCAGACCACGGGCTCCACGCCGAGTGCTCGCCACGATTCGAGGTGTCGCACCGCCATACTGCCGGTGCCGACGATGCCGACCTCGATGTCCGACCTCATCCCGTGACCTCCGCGTCTCTTCGGTGTTCGTCGAACACATGATCCAGGATGATCCGGGCTGCGCCCAACAATCCGGCCTCGGTTCCGCCGGCGGAACGGGCGATATCCACCCGTTGCCCGCTCTGATCTCTCAGAGGGCGCGCAGGGGGCGGACGTAGGCGTCGCCGGTGCGAGAGCGGCCCGAAGCCGAGACCGTGAAGCGGATCACGTCCGGCAGGTAGCGGTCATCGCTGGCCTCGAAGATGCGCCCGTCGGCGTCGTGGCTGATGCGGCGCAGGCGCAGAATGGGGGAGCCGAGCGGCACCTGCAGCAGTTCGGCGTCCACCTCGTCGGCAGCGACGGCGTCGATCTCATGGTCGATGGAGAAAGAGGGATGCCCGCGCTGCTCGAGGTACTCGGTGATGGAGACGGCGTCCAGATCGGTTTCGAAGAGGACCCGCCCCACGTCTTCGAGGAAGGTGAGACGTTCGAGCATGGCCGGGCGCCCGTCCAGGTGGCGCAGGCGCAGGACCTCGACGATCGGAGCGCCGGCTTCGACGCCCAGCAGTGCCGCCTTCTCCGGTCCGGCGCGTCGGAGCGACACCTCCTGGGTATCCGCTCCGGGGACGGCGCCGATGCCCTCTGCCCAGCGCGTGAAGGGGATGGACACGTCGACCGCCTGATTGGGCTTGCGGGAGGTGACCCGGGCGGGGCGTCCCCGGCCCGTCTCGATGAGTCCCTCCTGACGAAGGGTCAGCAGGGCGTTGCGGATCGGGCCGCGCGAGGTGTTCCACTGCTGGGCGAGTTCCGCCTCGGTGGGAACGTCGGCGCCGGGCGCGAGCAGGCCGGAGAGGATGCGCTCGCGCAGCTCGTCCGCGATCTGCTTGTACACCACTTCGGCCATGCCGCCATCCTATGAGCCGCCCCGATGCCTTGCGGGCGCGCGGGGGGAGCGCGTGCGTGTCGTTCACCGGATCGACAGTTAGGTGAACAAGTCGCGAACTGTTCCGAGATAGGTATACATCTCGCGGAGCGGCGTGTCAGTCTGTCCGAGGTTCCATCCGTCACCGAAAGGCAATCATGAACCTCCGTGCAACCAAGGCGCCCCTCCTCCTCGCGGGCGCCACGCTGCTCGCCCTCGGCCTCGCCGCCTGCTCCGGCGACGCCTCGGCCTCCCCGGCCACCGACGGCGCCGCCTCCTCCGCAGAGGGCGGCTACGCGATCGACGAGAACACGCTGGTCTTCGGCGTCGTCCCCGACTCCGCCGCCACCCAGACCAACTATCAGCCCCTCATGGACTACATCGCCCAGGAGACGGGCAAGAAGGTGGAGTACCACGAGTCCACCGACTACGCCGCCCTCATCGAGGCCGCGATCGCCGGCAAGGTCGACGTGGCTTCCTTCTCCGGCTTCACGTACGTCACGGCAACCAACAACGGCGCCAAGCTCACCCCGATCTCCTCCATCGTCACCAAGGAGGGCCAGGAGCCGGGCTACTACTCCGAGGCCATCGTCCCGAAGGGCTCGGACATCAAGACGATCGCGGACATGAAGGGCCACAAGGTCTGCTTCGTGGACCCGTCCTCCACCTCCGGCTACCTCTTCCCCTCCTACAACCTGCTGAACGCGGGCGTGGACCCGGAGAAGGACATCACGCCGGTGTTCGCGGGCAAGCACGACGTCTCTGTCGCGAAGGTCGGCGAGGGCAAGGAGTGCGAGGCGGGCTTCGCCGAGGACAGCGAAGTCGCCAAGAGCGACAAGGTCGAATCGATCGACAAGACGATGGTCCCCGGCGCCCCGCTGGTCTACTCGACGACGCTGCCGAAGGAGACCTCCGACAAGCTCGTCGAGATCCTCTCCGACGTGACGATCGACCAGATCATCGACGCCGGCATCACCAGCGCCGACACCGAGGGCTTCCGCAGCGTGTTCTACGAGACCAAGCCGGTCGACGACGCGTACTACGACCTGATCCGCGACATCTGCAAGAAGACCAACGCGACCCAGTGCCAGGCCTGATCCGAGACCATCGGATCCGCACGAATCACGAGAGATAGAGCATGAGCGACGCGGCGACCTCCCCCATCATCGAGGCCACGAACCTGACTCGCGTCTACGGTGCCACCACGGCGCTGGACGACGTGAGCCTCACGATCGATCGCGGCGAGATCGTCGTGCTGCTCGGTCTCTCGGGATCTGGCAAGTCCACCCTCCTCCGGCACCTGAACGGCCTCGAGACCCCCACGTCCGGGTCCGTCCAGGTGCTGGGGGAGGAGGTGCCCTCCCTCTCCGGACGCAAGCTCCGATCCCTGCGCTCGCGGGTCGGCTTCATCTTCCAGCAGTTCGAGCTGGTGCCCTCCCTCAGCGTGCTGGAGAACGTGCTCACCGGCTCGCTCAGCACGGTGCGTGGGCCACGCCTCGGCCTGTTCTCCTATTCCCGTGCCGCCAAGCTGGCGGCACTCGGCCATCTCGATCGCGTCGGCCTGCTCGATCGGGCCTATCAGCGGGCCGACACCCTCTCCGGAGGTCAGCAGCAGCGCGTCGCCATCGCCCGCGCGCTCATGCAGAACCCCGAGGTGCTGCTGGCCGACGAGCCGGTCGCTTCCCTCGACCCGGAATCCAGCGAGCAGGTGATGGGCCTCATCCGCCAGATCGCCGCCGACGACGGTCTCACCGTGCTCTGCACCCTCCACCAGGTCGACCTCGCCATCTCCTGGGCCGATCGCATCGTGGGTCTTCGGCACGGCCAGTTGGTGCTGGACCTCCCGAACGATGGACTCACCAAGGCGCAGGTCATGGAGATCTACGGCCGCGTCGCCACCACCACCGCCGAGCTGGCCGCGGTGCAGACGGAGCTGCTCGGCGGCGAGCTCACCTCGGAGTCCGTCGCGTGAGCACGGCCACCGCCCCGGCGTCGCTGCGCCCGGCCGCCTCGGCCGGTGTTGCCGAACGCGCCCCGAAGCGGCCGATCAGTCCCGAGCGCATCTCGGCTGCCGTCACCCTCGTGGTGATCGCCGGTCTCGCCGTCGCCTCGCTGGCCGAGGTGAACATCTCCCTCCCCGGAATGCTGGCGAGCTGGTCCAACGCGGAGCACTTCTTCAGCCGCGTCGGCTCGCTCTCCTTCCCCGAGTTCGGCGACCTGCTCGGACAGATCGCACTCACCCTCGGACTGGTGCTCTCGGGCACGCTCCTGGCAGCGGTTATCTCGGTCCCGGTCGCCTACCTCGCTGCATCCAACACCACGCCCTCCGGCGCCTGGCGCGCCGCCGCCCGCTTCATCGGCGTGTTCACGCGGGCGCTGCCCGATGTGGTGCTGGCGATGGTGTTCGTGCTGATGTTCTCCCTCGGGGCCCTGCCCGGCATCCTCGCCATCGGCATCCACTCCGTGGGCATGATCTCCAAGATGTTCGCGGACGCCATCGAGCAGATCGACGAAGGGCCGCGCACGGCGATCCGCGCCGCCGGCGGATCGAAGCTGCAGCAGTTCTCCGCGGGTATCCTGCCGCAGGTGCTGCCCAGCTGGATCGCCACCGTGCTGCACCGCAACGACATCAATCTGCGCGGGTCCGTGGTCCTCGGTTACGTGGGGGTCGCGGGCCTCGGCCTCGAGATGTCGTACGCCTTCAAGGCGCTGAACTACGGGCTGGGCCTGGGGATCGCGCTGGTCATCTTCATCCTGTGCGTGGTGATGGAGATCGTCTCCTCGTCGGTGCGTGCTGCCATGCTCGGGCGCGATGCGGCCCAGCGCACCTGGGCGGACCGCCTCGTCGCACGCGTGCGTCGCAGCCCATCCGCATCGGCTCCCGTCGCCCGCACGCCCGCCTGGGCCGCCAGCCCCGCCACGGCGCTGCGACGCCCCTGGACCGCCGCGCGCGTGCGCAACGTGGCCGCAGGCTGGATCGCCGTCGCGCTCATCATCGCGGGCGTCTGGGTGTGCCAGATCAACTGGGGCGACTTCCTCTCCGTGTGGGCGCGGATCCCGGAGGTGGCCGTGCAGTTCTGGCCGCCGAACTTCGGCGCGTACGGCGTGGACAAGATGCTCGAGGCGATGCGTCAGACCGTCGCGATCGCGCTCGCGGCGACGCTGCTCACTCTCATCCCCTCGGTGATCCTCGGTTCCCTCGCTGCCCGCAACGTGGCCCCGAACCCCGGCACCCGAGGCGTGGCGCGCTTCCTCCTGGTGGGGATCCGCGGCATCCCGGAGCTGATCCTCGCCATCGTGCTCATCGTCATCACCGGACTCGGCATGCAGGCCGGCACCATCGCGCTCGCGGTGGGCGGCATCGGACTGCTCGGCAAGCTGCTTGCGGACTCGTTCGAAGAGGTCCGCCGCGGACCCGAGCTCGCACTCGTGGCCACCGGGGCCACGCGTCTGCAGGTGTACGCCGGAGCCACGGTGCCGCAGGGCACGCGCGCCATCATCGGGCACGTGTTCTACATGCTCGACACCAACGTCCGCGCCGCCACCATCCTCGGTGTGGTCGGCGGCGGCGGAGTGGGCTACTACCTGCTCAACGCCAGCCAAGGCGCCAACTACGGGATGGTCACCGCGATCGTCCTGATGATCCTCGTCACCGTGCTGGTGATCGAAGGACTGTCGATGTGGATGCGGAAGGTGTTCCGATGAACAGCTCTTATGACGTCGCCATCGTCGGTGCGGGAATCGTGGGCCTGGGCGCCGCGTACGCCGCGGTCCGTCGGGGTCAGCGGGTGATCGTGATCGATCGGTCGGCCGAGCCCCACGGCGCCACCATCCGCAACTTCGGGCACCTCTGCATCGGGGCGCAGACCGGCCAGGCCCGGCGCTACGGTGACAAGGCCCGGGGGCTCTGGCTGACGCTCGCTCGTGAGGCGGGGTTCTGGCTCCGCGAGTCGGGGACCCTCGTGGTCGCCCGCCACGAGGACGAGCTCGCGCTGCTGTCGGCCGCCGCCGAGTCGGGCGGGATCGACGTGCTGTCAGCCGCAGAGACAGAGGAGCGGATCCCGCTCGCCCCCGGAGTGGCCATCGGTGGCGCGCACATCCGCACCGATCTGCAGACCGACCCGCGTACGGCCGCCGCGGCGATCCGTCGTTACCTGGCGGAGCGGGGCGTGGAGTTCCTGCTTCGTACGTCGGTCGGATCGGTGTCGGAAGGCGAAGTCGTCACCTCCCGGGGGACGATCACAGCCGGGCTCGTCGTCGTCGCGGTGAACCACGACATCGACCAGCTGCTTCCCGATCTCGCCGAGGCGGCCGGCGTGCAGCGCTGCGGGCTGGACATGCTGCGCGTGCGAACCGATCTGCGATCCCCCCTCGATGCGCCGCTGCTGACCGGCTGGTCGCTCACCCGCTATGGACGCTTTGCCGAACTGCCCGAAGTGGTGGCCGTGCGGGAGCGGCTCCACGCCGAACGTCCCGACCTTGCCGCCCTCGATCTCAATCAGATGTACACGCAGCTGCCCGACGGCACGCTGATCGTCGGTGATACCCACGTCCGCGGAGGCAGTATCGAGCCGTTCCAGCCGGAGGGTGCCGGCGACCTCCTGCTCACGGAAGCCGAGACGCTGTTCGGATCGCCGATGCAGGTGATCGAGCGCTGGCAGGGCGTGTACGCCAGCGCGCCGGAGGACTTCCTCGTCGACATCACCACTCCCGGCATCGCGGTGCTCACCGCGACCACCGGGATCGGCATGACGACCGGTCTCGGTCTGGCCGAGACCACGCTCGCCCCTCTGCTTCCCGCCCTGGCCACGGCCTGACGGCACCCCCTCCGAAGAAGGAAACATGACCAGCACCCCCATCGAACTGATCGTCCTCGACATGGCGGGCACCACGGTGCGCGACGACGGCGTGGTCGAGCGCGCATTCCAGCGCGCTGCCGAGGCCACCGGCGTCGCTGCCGCGCATGGCTGGGACGCCGCGCTGCAGTACGTCCGCGACACCATGGGCCAGTCGAAGATCGACGTCTTCACGCACCTCGCCGGCGGCGATCGTACCCGCGCGGAGGAGGCGACGGCGGCGTTCGAGGCCGCGTACGCCGAGCTCATCGCGACCGACGGTGCGGAGGCGATTCCGGGTGCCGAAGACCTGTTTCGTGCACAGCGTGCCGCGGGGCGCACGGTGATCTTGACCACGGGGTTCGCACCCGTCACGCGGGACGCCATCATCGATGCGCTCGGGTGGCGGGAGCTGATCGACGGCGCGCTGTCGCCTGTCGATGCGGGTCGCGGGCGTCCGTACCCCGACCTGGTGCTGGCCGCCGCCTTGCGCGCGCGGGTGTCGTCGATGTCCGCCGTCGCCGTGATCGGCGACACCGCCAGCGACGTCGGCTCGGGCACTTCGGCGCGGGCGGGACTCGTGATCGGTGTCACCAGCGGTGCTCACGATGAAGAGGTGCTGGCCGCCGCCGGCGCCGACGTCGTGCTCGGCTCCGTCGCCGAGATTCGTGACGTCCCCGCACTGGCGGTCTGAGCCGGTGGCGACTGTGCCGCCGACGGCCGTTCTCACCCCGGCGTCACCGATGACCGACGTACGTCTGTCGCCCGCGGCGCTGGCACAGGTGTGGATCGGCGAAGGACGACCACACGAGACCATCGCCGTGCCGGGCGTGGTGCTGGCAGCGGGGGATGCCCTCGTGCAGGTGGAGCTGGCGACCGTCTGCGGCTCCGACGTGCACACCGTCTCCGGTCATCGGGCGGCTCCCGTGCCGCTCGTGCTCGGTCACGAGTACGTGGGGCGCATCACCGCGCTCGGGGCTGACGGGGCCCGCGCTGCCGATGGCAGCCGCCTCAACATCGGTGACCGCGTCACGTGGTCGATTTTCACAGCCTGCCGCTCGTGCGACCGGTGCCGCCGTGGCGTTCCGCAGAAGTGTCGTGCGCTGCGCAAGTACGGGCATGAACGCGTCGAAGCGCACTGGGAGCTCACCGGCGGCTTCGCCACGCACGTGCATCTGCGCGCGGGAACGGCGATCGTCCGCGTGGCCGAAGAGCTCCCCGGATCGGTGCTGGCCCCGGCCGCGTGCGGCACCGCGACCGCGTGGGCCGCGGTCACCGCGCTGGACGAGGTGATCGACCTGGACGGCGCCGTGCTGCTGATCAGCGGAGCGGGACTCATCGGCCTGACGGCCACCGCGATCGCCACCGAGCGTGGGGCGCGCGTGATCGTCAGCGACCCGGACCCGCGTCGCCGCGAGCAGGCGCTTCGCTTCGGCGCCGCGAGCGTGCACACGCCGGGGGAGGATCTCGCGGAGATCGTCGCCGGGCTCTGCGAGAGCGAGATCCACGCTGTGCTGGAGGCCTCCGGCGCACGCTCCGCCGTGCTCGCCGCGTTCGACGCCGTGGCGGTGGGCGGTGCGATCGCGCTCGTCGGCAGTGTCTTTCCGACCGAGTCGGTGCCGCTGGATCCGGAGCGCATCGTGCGCACCTGTCTGACGGTGCGCGGCATCCACAACTACGCACCGCGGGATCTCGTCGACGCGATCGCCTTCCTTCGCGGCTCGGCCGGACGCTATCCCTTCGAGTCGCTGGTCGGGGCGGTACTGCCGTTGTCCCAGCTCGACGACGCGATCACACTCGCCCGCAGTGGCGAGCACGTCCGCGTCGGCATCGATCCGCGCCGCTGAGGCGGCTCAGACCTCGTCGCGCCAGGAGTGCTGCGGCTCGTACCCCAGCATTCGGCGCGCCTTGTCGATGGATAGCAGCGTGGTGTGTTCCCCGATGTCGCCGCGCACCGGGACATCAGGGAAGACGGCGGCGAGCAGCGCACTGTTCGGCGTCGTCATCACGGTGTCCGCCGCTGCGATGATGTAGGCGTTCAACCCGGGGATCGCGGCCTCCAGGGCGCGTTCCACGGCCTGCGCACCGTCACGGGCGTCGATGTATCCCCAGAGGTTCCACTTTCTCAGCAGCGGATCGGCGTCGAACGACGGGAAGCGTGCATAGTCCTCGGGCACCATCACGTTGGAGAAGCGCAGCGCCGAGATCGACACGTCGGGGTGCCACCGGGTGAGCTGGACCGAGAGCTGCTCTTCCAGGTGCTTGGAGAGCGAGTAGGTGGATTCGGGGCGTGCGGGGTACTCCTCGTCCACCGGGACGTAAGGCGGCGGAACATCGAACGGGAGGCCCAGCACGGTCTCACTCGATGCCGTGACGATGCGGGTGATACCGAGGCGCACGGCGGCCCACAGCACGTTGAACGTCGCCGTGATGTTGTTGTGGAACGTCGCGACGTCGGCGCGGATGCCGGGCGCCGGGATCGCACCCAGATGCACGACGGCATCGAAGCCGTCGTGGGTGTCCCCGACTGCGGTGAGCGCGTCGATCACCTGGCCGTAGTCGGTGAGGTCGACCTGGACGAAGTCCGGGGCTCGCGTTCCCACCGCGTCCAGCCCGATCACGGTGTGTCCGCTCGCCCGGAGTTCGCGGCCGACGACGGTTCCCAGCTTGCCGGAGGCTCCGGTGAGTGCAATGCGCATAGCTACACCGTAGGCCCTCGATCGCCCAGGGCGTCACGGACGGCGGCCACACCGCGCTGCAGCCGCGCGGCGATGGCCGGCGCGTCCTCGCGGTCTCCGATATGCACCACGGCGATCGCCGCGGGTCGTTGTCCGCGCACCCGCAACGGCACGGCGATGGCGCGAACCGTCGGGATCACCTCGTCGTGACTGGTGGCCCACCCGCGCTCGCGGAAGAAGTCCACCTCGGCGACGAGATCCGCTGTCGGCGGGAACGGCCACTGCTGCACCGGAAGCTCCGTGAGGATCGCCTTGCCGGGAGCGCCGCGCCACACCGGGTGGCTCGCGCCGGGATGCTGCACCATCGTGGCCACGGTGTGATGGGGTTCGACGCTCGCGAGAGTGACGCACTGGTCACGGTCGAGCACGGCGAGGAAGCAGGTCATGCCGAGATCGTTCGCCGTCGCCGTGAGCTCGGGAAGGGCGGCGGCCTGCAGGTCCCGCGACACGGCCGCCGCCAGGGAGGCGAGCCGCGGCGCCAGCGAGACGAGACCCGCCGGATCACGGGAGACCAGGGCGTGCTCCTCCAATGTGCGAAGCAATCGGTACACGATCGAGCGGTGCAGCTGCAGCTCCGTCGCGAGGTCGTCGATGGTCATCGCGGATGAGGCGTCGGCCAGCACCTCCAGGATGCGGACGCCACGGCTGAGTGTCTGCGACGGGGGAGCGGATGCGGTCATGTCTCTCGCCTCTTGCGGCCGGGATCACGCGGCCCTATTCTTGCCGCGTTCAATATGAGAATTCCAGATTCGCATATCGAACACAAGCCGAAGATCGACACTGCTGTCGAAGGGATCGTGACGATGCAGTTCCACCACCACGGGTACGTCTCCGGGGATCCGCGGGTTCGTCCCGCAGCAGGCACCGGAGTGGACCGCCCCGATGAGCTGCCGGACGAGATGGATGTCCTCATCGTCGGCTCGGGCCCGGCGGGCATGCTCCTGGCCGCGCAGCTGACCGAGTACCCCACGGCGACCACGCGACTCATCGAGCGCCGGCCGGGTCGTCTCGTGATCGGCCAGGCCGACGGCATCCAGGCGCGCAGCAACGAGACCTTCCAGGCGTTCGGCTTCGCCGAGGCGATCATCGCGGAGGCGTTCCAGCTCACCGCGATGAACTTCTGGGCGCCCGATCCCGAGCACCCCGAGAACATCATCCGCACCGCCCGGGAGGCGGACGACCCGCACGGCATCAGCGAGTTCCCGCACATGATCGTGAACCAGGCGCGCGTGCTCGACTACTTCGCCGCCTACGCGAAGAACGGCCCCGCCCGCATCGAACCGGATTACGGCTGGGAGTTCCTGGACCTCCAGGTCGGGGAGGGGGAGTACCCCGTCACAGTGCACGTGCGCGGCACCGCCGGCGAGCAGGAGGGCATCACGCGCACCGTGCGCGCGAAGTACGTCGTGGGCGCGGACGGCGCCCGGTCGCGGGTGCGCGACGCCATCGGCCAGAAGCCCGTCGGAGATCAGGCCTTCCACGCCTGGGGTGTGATGGACGTGCTGGCCAACACCGACTTCCCCGACATCCGGACGAAGTGCGCCATCAACTCCACGCACGGCAGCATCCTGCACATCCCGCGCGAGGGCGGGTACCTGTTCCGCAGCTATGTGGATCTGGGTGAGGTCTCGCACACCGACAATCGCGCGGTGCGGGAGACCAGCATCGAGCAGATCATCGCGAAGGCGAACGAGATCCTGCACCCCTACTCGCTGGACGTGAAGAACGTCGCGTGGCACAGCGTGTACGAGGTGGGCCACCGGGTCACGCCCAAGTTCGATGACGTGCCGGAGGAGCTCACCGGCTCGCGCACACCGCGGGTGTTCATCCTGGGCGATGCGTGCCACACGCATTCGGCGAAGGCGGGGCAGGGCATGAACGTGTCCATGCAGGACGGCTTCAACCTGGGATGGAAGCTGGGCCAGGTGCTGGAGGGGCGCAGCGACGCCTCGCTGCTGGACACCTACTCGGGCGAGCGGCAGGTGATCGCGCAGAACCTCATCGACTTCGATCGCGAGTGGTCGGCCATGATGGCGCGCAAGCCGGAGGAGTTCTCCAGCCCGCAGGAGCTCGCGGACTTCTACACCACCACGGCGGAGTTCCCCGCGGGCTTTCGCACCCAGTACGTCGCGTCCCCGATCACGGGCGACATGTCGCACCAGGACCTGGCGACGGGGTTCCCGGTGGGCAAGCGATTCAAGTCGGCACGCGCGGTTCGTGTCGCCGACGCGAATCCCGTGCACCTGGGCCACCACGCACGCGCCGACGGCCGTTGGCGCATCTACGTCTTCGCCGACGCCGATGGTGCACCGGCCACGTCCGAACTCGCGTCCTGGCTGGCGGAGAGCGATGACTCCCCGGTGTTGCGGTTCACGCCCCGGGAGGCGGACGTGGACGCCGTGTTCGACGTCAAGGTGATCTACCAGCAGCCCTACACGGGCGTGGACCTCGCCCGGGTGCCGGCGATCTTCCTGCCGCAGACCGGTCCGTTCCAGCTCACGGACTACGAGAAGGTCTACGCCGTGGATCCGGAGCGCGGCGACATTTTCGACGAGCGGGGCATCTCACGCTCGGGCGCGATCGTGGTGGTGCGACCCGATCAGTACGTCGCCCACGTCCTGCCGCTCACCGCCCGCGAGGAACTGACCGGTTTCTTCGCCGGCAACATGTTGCCGCAGCGCTGAGCCCCGTTCATCGCGCGCACTTCGCTCCGATCCTGCGGGTTCTGGCGCCATGTGCGCGCGATGAAACAGATACCGTGACGTCGATATGGGTCGTGCACATATGTGCAGAATCCGGCGGGACTTCACCCGCGATCTCCTGCGCCGAGTACGTTGAGCCGCACCTGGGAAGTCGCTGAACGCCCAGGGTCCCCCCAACAACGACGTTAGGAATCCGATGAAACGCATCGTCGCGCGCAACAGCTTCTGGCTGGTCCTGTCGCTCGTGCTCTTCCTCCTCTCCGGTCTCGGATCAGCCCTCGTTCAGACCGCCGGCGGTTCCGTGGCCATGAAGACGCTCACGTGGGAGACCCCGAGCGGTCTCACCCAGAGCGCCTACCTGTTCGTGCCCCAGGATGCTTCGGCCGAGGACCCGCGACCGGCCATCGTGCTGGCCCACGGGTACAACAACCAGAAGCAGATGCAGGACAACAACTACGTCGAGCTCGCCAAGCGCGGCTACGTCGTGATGTCCATCGACCGCTATTCGCACGGCGACTCGTCGACGCAGACCGCGGCCGCGGCGATGACCCTCGCCGACAACGCGGCAGGAGTGTACGACGCGGTGCTGCTGCTCAGCGGGCTGCCGTACGTGGACGCCTCGCAGATCGCCGTGAGCGGACACTCGATGGGCTGCATGTCCTCCAACGCGGCGATCGCCCTCGACAACGAAGCGCCCGAACAGCTCATCGCCGCCGCCTACCTCGTCGACTGCAGCCCCGTGACGACAGACGCTGATGGTGCGTTCGCCGACGTCTACGGCGGGCGCGATGTCGCGGTCTACGCCGACCAGTACGACGAGTTCTTCTTCCGCTCCTACGACGCGGACGGTGCGCTCGTCACGACGCCGCGCGAGTACCTGTCGACCGTGGAGGCGCAGTCCTTCCTGCACTTCGGCGCTGACCCGGCCGGGGAGGACGCCCGCGAGTCGTACACGTCCTACACCCAGCAGGTCGATGGCCGGGAGGCGATCCGCCGCATCGACAACGCGGCGGAGATCCACCCGTGGGCGACGTTCTCGGCCACGGCAGCGCACGACATCGTGTCCTTCTTTGATGAGGCGTTCGGCGCGCCCCACCCGATCGACGCCTCGTCCCAGACGTGGCAGATCAAGGCGGCGTTCAACGGACTCGGACTCGTCGCGCTCGGCATCTTCGTCGTCGCCTTCTCGAAGGCTCTGCTCGGAACCCGGCTGTTCGCGGGCCTGCGCGCTGAATCCTCTCCGGCGCCCGCTGCGCCGCGGGGGCGGGACCTTGCCTGGCTCTGGGGATCGCTCGCGCTCTCCGTCGTCATCTCGGCGGTGAGCTTCCAGCTCCTCGCGCAGAGCCCGTGGTCCGAGACCTTCACCTTCACCGGAACGCCCGGCATCAATCCGCAGGGACCGACGTCGTTCATCGGGCTGTGGGCCGCATTCAACGGCCTGGTCGCCGTCGGACTCATGTTCGCGTCCTACCGCCTGTTCGGTGTCCGAAACGGCCAGGACCTCCGTGCGATCGGCGTGCTCCCGGGGTGGCGCAGGTTCTGGCTCGGGGTCCTTCTCGCACTGATCGTCGTGGTCGCCTTCGTGCTCATTCTGTTCGCGACCGAGTACTTCTTCCAGTCCGACTGGCGCCTGTACGTGCTCGGCATCGCCACCTTCAATGCGGACAAGATCGGGCTGATCCTGCTCTACCTGCCGCTGTTCCTTGCGTTCTACGTCTTCAACTCGGTTGCGATGAACAGCTTCAACCGGTTCGCGGTGAACGGCCGGGAGTGGCTGAACACCCTCATCCTCGCCACGGTGAACGCGCTGCCGGCGATCATCCTCGTGGCGATTCAGTACATCACCTTCGGGGTCACCGGCGAGCTCGCGTGGCATGACGGAGAGTCCCGCATCGCCGGGATCTGGCTGCAGTTCGTGATCCCGTTCCTGTTCGTGGCGGTGATCATCTCGCGCAAGATCTACCGCTCGACGAACAACCCCTACATCGGCGGGGTGATCATGGCGGCGATCGCGACGATCAGCAGCGTCAGCACGACGATCACGATCGCCGGCTGATCCGCCGTTCATTGCGCGCAATTCGCTCCAGAACCCGTGGGATCGGAGCGAATTGCGCGCGATGAAGCGGCTTAGGCGGTGTGGTCTCGCACATCCCTCAGGAATGCTTCGACCGTCGTGCCGAGCGTCTCGATGCGCTGCAGGCGCGCGGCCTCGCGATCGAAGCCCGGATACGGCAGCGGCGGGAGCTTGCGGACGTTGCGCGAACATTCGAACCCGCTGCAGACCAGCGTGCCCACGGTGTCGCCGCGGCGTCCGGCATCACCCGCGCGCCGAGCGGCGAAGAGCACGACGTCGTTGGGCAGTGTGACATCGGTGCACCACGTACACTGTGCCCGGCTGCGCGGTCTGGTGTCGCTCTGACGCAGCATCACGCCGACCGGCTCGCCGTCGACGACGCCGACGACGTAGCCGATCTGCGGCTGCTTGCGATCGCGCCAGCCGAGGTAGTCGAGCTTGTCCCAGACGAGGTCGTCGAACTCGGGCATGCTCGCGCGCGTGCGCTCGGAACGGGTGGTGTTGATGAAGGAGGCGCGGATCTGCGCCTCGGTGAGGTTCTGCATGGTCGTCTTTCGTCAGCGTCTCGCCGGCGGCCCGGTACGCGGGTAGCGTCGCGGGACCGCGGGGAGACGCGGTGTCGGTGAATACGCTCGGCGAACAGCGGAAACCGCTGTTCGCGGCGGGGACGTTCGCCATCGAAGAGGGGCGAACCGTGAGGCTGCGCTGCATTCAGCCGAGCCGGTGCGGGCACGACGCCGGCCATCACAGGAGTGAGGCGGCGATTCGGAGAACCGGTACCGGAGGGTCGATCAGCGCGCGAGGCGCGCGCCTCTGTCCGCGGCGCGGAGAACGCCACGGACCTCCCTGCTCCCGAACACGGGATTCATCGACGACATCCTTCGATGCTACTCCCTCGGTGCCGGGCGGGGGCTGTGCACTCTGCGCCGGCCCTCAGCGGGAAAGGACGAGAATGGAGGATCGTCCGTCGCTTCTCGACACGGACGATCCACGTTCGCCGACAGGAGTTCTGCATGTCCACCCTCTCCCGCCCTGCCCTCGCACGCCCGCGCACCGCGCTGCTGGTGGTGCTGGCTCTGCTCACCACGATGCTCGGCAGCCTGTTCGCGGCGGCTCCAGCCCTCGCACACGATGAGCTCGTGGCCACGACGCCGTCGGCGGGGGAGACGGTGACCACCGCGCCCACCTCGATCGGCCTGGAGTTCTCGCAGGAGATGTATCCGGAGGGGACGTTCGCGGAAGTGCGCGGTGAGGACGGCGTGGACTACGCCGACGGCACCCCGACCGTGGAAGGCACCATCGTCACCATTCCGCTGAAGACCGGTTTGCCGAACGGCGTGTACACCGTCAACTGGCAGATCACCTCCAGCGACGGTCACCCCACGCAGGGCGACTGGACGTTCACGCTGGCGGCCGAGCAGGCGCCGGTGACAGAACCGGCCACGGATCCGAGCGCCGACGCGACTGCGGTGACCGGCACATCGGCGCCGTCGTCGACCGGCGCGGCGACGCCGGCCTCGCCCGGGAACTCCGTTTCGCCATCCGCCGAGACCTCTGCGGACAGCGGATCCCCCGTGCTCGGGATCATCGTCGGAATCATCGTGATCGCCGCCGTGGTGGCGGTGCTGGGCGTCGTTCTGGTGCGGCGCCGCGCCACCCGTGGCTGAGTCCCGGAACGGGTCGCGGATGACGATTCCGCACCGATTCCAGGGCGCGCCGCAACCGCAATTGACACGTGGGTGGGCGGCTACGTAGCTTTTACCTATCGGGCGGACCTGCAGGACGAATCGTCATGCACGTCCGGTCGACATGATCTCCACCTGAACGACGACCTGTACGTTCGGGGGGTGAATCGGAAGTCCTGGGCAATCGGGACGGCTCGCTGAGACTCCGGTCGCGGCGAACCGTGCGCAGGAGGACGGATCCATCCGCGGAGACGCTCGACGAGGGCGGCTGTGGAGGTGCATGCATCCCCTCGCATCCACTGGCCCGCCGCCCTCGTCGAGCACCTACCTCCGCCTCGGCGACCTGCTCGCCGCTGGGCAGGCAGAAGCCCCTCGCACCCAGCGGTGCGAGGGGCTTCTGCCGGCGATCAGTCGGTGCCGCGAATGCCCTTGGTCGACGTGATGACGTCTGCCATCTTCTTGTCGAGGGCCTCGAAGAACATCGACAGCGGGAACTCGTCGTCCAGCACCGCGTCGGTGTAGCCCTTGGGTGCGCCGAGGAGGATCTCATCGGGCAGACCGCGGTTCCACTGCGACGCCGGGTGCGGGGTGACGACCGAGCGCACCAGATCGTACGCGGCCAGCCAGTGGACGGTCTTCGGGCGGTCGATCGAGCGCCAGTACAGGTCGTCGATCGCGTCACCGAGCGCCACCACGGCGTCGGGCAGGCGGTCCCACTCGACCGCCAGCGACACGTCGGTCCAGTGCAGCACGCCGCGCTGGTGCAGCCACGCGAACAGCAGCTGGCCGCCGAGCCCGTCGTAGTTGCGCACGCGCGTGCCGGTCAGCGCGAAGCGGAAGATGCGATCGAACAGCACGGCGTACTGCACCAGTGCCGCCTTCTCGAGCATCTGTTCCTCGGCCTCGGTGATCGCCTCGCCTGCGTCCTTGCGCGCTTGCAGCGCCCGCTGGATCTTCACGCTCTCGCGGAACGCGGTGAGGTCGCAGCGCATCTCCTCCAGCGAATAGAGGAAGAACGGCATGCGCTGCTTGATCATGAACGGATCGAACGGCAGGTCGCCGCGCATATGCGTCCGGTCGTGGATGATGTCCCACATCACGAACGTCTCCTCGGCCAGCTTCTGGTCGGTGAGCATCCGCGCTGCGTCCTCCGGGAGATCGAGCTTCGTGATCTCCGCGGCCGCATCCACCACACGGCGGTAACGAGCGGCCTCGCGATCCTGGAAGATCGCTCCCCACGTGAAGGTGGGGATCTCGCGCATCGACACGGTCTCCGGGAACAGCACCGCCGAGTTGGTGTCGTAGCCGGAGGTGAAGTCGATCAGACGCAGCGAGACGAACAGCTTGTTGCCGTAGTCGCCGGCCTCCAGCTCGGCGATGAACTCGGGCCAGATGACCTCGACGATCAGCGCCTCCACATGGCGGTCGGGGGAGCCGTTCTGCGTGTACATCGGGAACACCACGAGGTGGCGGATGCCGTCGATGCGGTGCAGCTGCGGCTGGAACGCCACCAGCGAGTCGAGGAAGTCCGGAACGCCGAAGCCCTCGTGCGCCCAGCGCCGGAAGTCGGCGACCAGGGCGGTCAGGTACTCCGCATCGTGCGGGAACAGCGGCGCGAGAGCGTCGACGGACGAGATGATCGTCTGCACCAGCTCGGTGGCGCGCGCGTGGTCGGCGGGCTCGGGAACCGAGCCGTCCTTCACCTGCAGCGTCTGCAGCTCGGTGGCGGCACCCTTCAGGCCGAGCCACTGCGGCGAGTCCTCCACGCCGACTGCGCGGCCGTCCTCGACGACCTCGGGCTCTCCGACGACGGCCTTGTGCTCACGCGTTTCGTGGGTCTGGCTGATGGACATGGGAACCTCCGATCTCGAGGCTCGGGCCGCTGCACTGCGACGTGCTGCCACGTCTTGTGAATGCGGCGGCGGGTGAATGGGTTGCGACGATCCTAGCCGGTTCCCCCTGACGACGGCTGAGTTCGATGGGCCTGCGTACCCGCCTCGTCCCGCGCCACGTGCCTGATGCGGCGGGCATGCGCGGATGCGGGCCTCGGTCGCGCGGATCCGTACATCCGTGGACGGATGTGGCGCCGCCGCTGCTCCCGTAGCGTGGAGGAGTGTTCCGTACGCTTCGCCGTTCCCAGCTGATCTGGGACATCGTCGGCGCCTCCCTGCTGCTGCTCATCGGGTGGCCCGTGATCGGCGTCGCCTCGGCGACGGGAATGGAACCCACCAACGGCTGGACGGCGTTCGGCGCAGTGCTGAGCACCATCCTCGCCGCTGCCGCGGCCGCGATCCGTCGTCTCTCGCCACCGCTGGCGTTGATCATCGCGTGGGTGGCGGCGCTGATGACCATGGCGTTCGTGCTCATCCCGGGCGTGATCATCCCCGTGGTGTTCATCGTGCTGTTCGCCACATCGGCATACGGCTCCAAGCGCACCATGTACTGGGGCCTCGGATCCGTGATCGTCGGCTCCCTCCTGGCCTCGGCCTACGTGACTCTGGCCACCCTCGCGGGTGCGTTCTTCAACCCCTCCGTTCCCACCGAGAAGCCCAGTCCCACCCTGGTCGCCGTGATCACGGCGGCGATGTTCGTCGCGTGCATCGCATCCATGGGGCTGAGCTGGGCCTTCGGCCTGCTGATGCGCAACCGCATCCGCACCCGACGAGTGGAGCGCGAGCGCGAGATCGCCGAGGCCCTGGCCGTCGCGGAACAGCAGCGCACGCAGATCGCGCGCGACATGCACGATGTGGTCGCCCATTCCCTGGCGGTGGTGATCGCTCAGGCGGATGGCGCCCGGTACGCGTCGGTGGCGCGCCCGGAGGCGGCGACCGAAGCCCTGCGCACCATCGCCAGTACGGCCCGCGGCGCCCTCTCCGATGTCCGGCTGCTGCTGACCCAGCTGCGCCACTCCCAGGCTGAGGGACCCCAGCCGACCCTCGCCGACCTGGAGATGCTCTACACGCAGGTGCGCCAGGCCGGCGTCGATCTGCGCGTGGACGTGGACCCCAGTCCGCGTGCGGACCCGCCCGGCGCGATCCAGCTGGCGGTGTACCGGATCCTGCAGGAGGCCCTCACCAACGCGATGCGTCACGGGGACGACTCCGGCGTGGACGTCTACCTGTCGTGGCACCCGGATCGCGTCGATCTGGGGGTCATCAACGTGATCGATCCGCAGGAATCGTCCCGCCCCGGCGGGCACGGACTGATCGGCATGCGCGAGCGCGCTCAGCTTGTGGGTGGCACACTCGATGCGGGGGCTGACGTCGCCGACGGACGTAACCGCTTCGTCGTCCGCGCCAGCATCCCGATCACCGAGATCGCAGAGGCGCCGGATTCGCCCGCCGCCACCACCAGCTGAGGAGCGTACGCATGACCGACTCGATCCGGGTCGTGCTCGTCGACGATCAGGCGCTGTTCCGCGCCGGCATCCGCATGCTGGCCGATTCGCAGCCGGACATCGACGTGGTCGGCGAGGCCGGGGACGGGCGTGAGGCGCTCGACGTCGTGGCGCGCACCCGTCCCGACGTGGTCCTGATGGATATCCGCATGCCCGTGATGGACGGGCTCACTGCCACCGCGGAGATCCTGCGCACGCCGGATGCACCGCGTGTGGTGATGCTCACCACCTTCGATCTGGATGAGGCCGCAGCCCGAGCGATCCAGCAGGGCGCGAGCGGGTTCCTCCTCAAGGACACCGAACCGGAGGCGCTGCTGGCGGCCATCCGCACCGTCCACTCCGGTTCCGCCGTCATCGCCGCCGCCGCGACCCAGGATCTGTTCGCCCACTTCACCAGCCCGCAGACGATGCCGCTCCCCGCCGAGTACGAGACGCTCACCGAACGCGAGCGGGAGATCTTCGCGCTCGCGGCCCGCGGCCTCAGCAACGCCGAGATCGCGGCGCGGGAGTTCCTCTCCGAAGCCACCGTGAAGACGCACATCAGTCGCATCCTCACCAAGCTCGGCCTGCGCGACCGCGTGCAGCTCGTGGTCTTCGCCTTCGAACACGGCCTCGCCTGATCCGCCGCACGCATTCCGCCCGCTCACCACACGGCAAAACTCCCCTCGGTGGGCGACCATCCCCGCGTTGCGCCGTTTCTCGCCCACAGCGGAAGTCTCACGGGCGGGGATCGCGGATCATCCTCGGGATGTAGCGGGATCGGGCGCGGGAGCGATGCGGCTGAACCGCACGGCGAACGAGGCTGGAAGCATGCAGATCACGACCTCCGACCTCGGGCTCGCCGCCCGCGTCCAGCACCTCACCAAGACCTATGGTTCGGGTGAGGGCGAGGTCCGTGCGCTCGACGACGTGAGTGTCGGCGTGCGTCGCGGACAGTTCACCGCCATCATGGGCCCGTCCGGGTCCGGCAAGTCCACCCTGATGCACATCATGGCCGGTCTCGACTCGCCGTCCACGGGCACCGTGTGGATCGGCGACACCGACATCACCGGCATGGGGGACACCGACCTCACGCTGCTTCGCCGTCGCCGCATCGGTTTCATCTTCCAGTCGTTCAACCTGGTGCCCACCCTCGACGTCGCGGGCAACATCCAGCTGCCCCTCGACCTCGATGGCCGCAAGCCCACGGCGGAGGAGACCGCGCGCATCGCGATGCTGGTCGACACCCTCGGGCTGCGCGGTCGCCTCACGCACCGACCGCATCAGCTGTCGGGCGGTCAGCAGCAGCGCGTCGCCATCGCGCGTGCGCTGGCCACCGCGCCCGATCTGGTGTTCGCGGACGAACCGACCGGAAACCTGGATTCCCGCACGGGGCGCGAGGTGCTGTCGCTCCTCGCCGCCGCGAGTCGCGAGCACGGCCAGTCCATCGCCATGGTCACCCACGACCCCATCGCCGCCTCGTACGCGGACCGCGTCATCTTCCTCGGCGACGGACGCATCGTCGCCGACAAGCCGCGCCAGACGCCGGAGCAGATCACCTCCTACATGCTCGCGGCCGAGGTGAACGCATGACCGCCGCCGTCCTCGCACCGTCGAAGAGCGCCGCACCCTCGCTCGGCTGGCTGCGCGAGCGGGGGATGGGATCAAGCATCCTCATCGCCGCGCTCAGCTCGGCATTCGGCGTGATCCTCGTCACCGTCACCGGCTACATCGGTGCGGTGATGATGGACAACCCGGTGCTCGGGGAGTCCGCCACCGCGATGTTCGTGGTGGTGATGCTGAGCGTGCTGCTGGTCGGCGTGGCCGTGTACGTGGCTTCCATCGTGACGGCCAACACGTTCGCCACCATCGTGGCCGGTCGTACGCGGCAGATCGCCCTGATGCGCCTGATCGGAGCATCGGCGCGATCCGAGCGCGCGGCCATCGCGCGCCAGGGTCTGGGTGTCGGTGTCATCGGTGCCGCGATCGGCCTGGTGCTCGCCACCTCCGCGGCCGCCATTGCGCTTCCCCTCGTGAACCGCGCCCTCGGCGTCGGCGAACTGCCGTTCAGCGTGCTGCAGCCGTGGATCGTCATCCCCGCCGCTGCCGTGGCTCTCACGACCTGGGCCGCCGCCTGGGTGGGCTCGCGCCGCGTGCTGACGGTGACGCCGCTGCAGGCGCTCGCCGGGTCCCAGGAGCGCACCGCGGACGATGTGCGCCGACCCGCGCGCACCGCTTCCGCCGTCTCCCTCCTGGTGCTGGGCATCGGCCTGCTGGTGGGGGGCCTGCTGTTCGGAACCTTCATCAACCCGATGGGCGTCGCCATCGCCTTCCTCGGCGGTGTTCTCTCCTTCACGGGCCTGGCGCTGGGGTCGACCTTCATCATGCCGCCGGTGCTCGCCCTGGTCGGGCGCATGTTCGGCTCCTCGCCCACCGCGAGGCTGGCGGCCGAGAACGCCATGCGCCATCCCGAGCGGTCGGCGCGCATGACGATCGGTGTGGTGATGGGCGTGACCCTGGTCACCATGTTCTCGGTGGCGAGCGAGTCGGCCAAGGCAATAATGATGCGCGGCGCCGATTCGGAGATCGGCGCTCAGATCAGCCAGGTGATGGACAGCTTCGCCGCTGTGATGATGGGCCTGGTCGGCGTCTCCGCGATCATCGCCGCCGTTGGTCTCGTGAACCTGCTGACGATCGGCGTGGTGCAGCGCCGTCGGGAGCTGGGGCTGTTGCGCGCTCTCGGCTTCACGGCGAAGCAGGTGCGCCGCATGGTGCTGCTGGAGGCGGCGCACATCTCGATCGCCTCTCTCGCCACCGGCCTCGTGCTGGGGGTGGCCTACGGCTGGATCGGCGCGCAGTCGACGCTCGGCTCGCTCCCGGTCCCGCCCGAGATGACCACGCCGAACTTCATCCTGCCGACCATCCCGTGGACGCTCATGCTGGGTGTGGTGGCGGCCACTGCACTCCTGACGGTCGTCGCCTCACTCGCTCCGACACGGCTCGCCACGCGCGTGGTTCCCGTTGAGGCCCTCGCCACGGACTGAGCAGGTGCGTCCCGCCAATCCGGTGACGTGATCGCGGCCTGAGAACCGGGCTCATGCGGCGACCGAGGTGCTGTGTCCTCCTCGATCGCCGCATGACCTGTTCCGGCGCATCTCCCGGAGCCCGGCTCGGGCCCTCGGGGACGGTCCGGCGTACGTCAGCGGACGTCGCGGATCATGCGAAGCTCCCGCAGCGATGCGCCGGCTCGTTCCTCGACCTTCTCGGCCCCGTCGAAGGCGAACCCGTTGCGTCGATAGAACGCCTGAGCGCGGGGATTGTCGTCCAGAACCCAGAGCGAGGTGGGGCGAGAGAGCGCAGATGTCACGTCCAGCAGCGCCTGCCCGACGCCCGTCCCGTAGGCGTCCGAGAGCACGTAGAGGGCATACAGCTCGGTGTGCTCCGTGGTGTCTGCGTCATCATCGCGGGAGGGGCCGATCGAGACGAATCCCACCACACGGCGGTCGTCATCCTCGGCCAGCCAGGATCGCCACAGCGCGTCCGATTCGGCCTCGGACTGCAGGATGCGCTGCCACGAGGCGGTGCGGTCCGGGACGGAGAGGCCGTCCAGCAGCTCCTGCGGCATGCGCCCCGTGTACGCCTCGCGCCAGGCGCGCACGTGCACGCCGGCGAGAGCCGCCGCATCGGTGAGGTCGGCCTGGCGGATGCGGAAACTCGAAGGGGTCACGATGCGCCAGCGTAGCTCCGCGGCGATGTCGGAGGCCCATGCCACACTGGGGCCCATGAGCATCGAGGTGCGACCGGCGGTCGTGTTCGAAGACGTTGCGGCCGTGGTCGGGCCGAAGAAACCGACGTCCAACGTGTGCTTTTGCCTGAGCTATCGCATCGGCAACAAGGAGAACGTCTCGCTGCGCGGCGAGGCGCGGGCGGACCGGGTGAAGGAACTCTGCGCCCAGGACCCGCCGCCCGGCGTGCTGGCCTATCTGGACGACACCCCCGTGGGGTGGGCCGCGGTGCATCCACGAGCGGGCACCAGCTTCGCCCGCAACCGGTTGATCCCGCACGTGGACGACCTCGACGTCTGGTCGCTGTGGTGTTTCCGGGTGAAGCCCGGATACCGCAAGCAGGGCGTGCTGCACGCGCTGGTGGCCGGAGCCGTGGAGCACGCGCGTGCCAGCGGTGCGGTCGCCATCGAGGGCTATCCCGTCGACAACGGCGGGAAGCCGGTGAACCTCACGATGGCCTATGTCGGCACACGCAGCCTGTTCGAGCGTGCGGGGTTCACCAAGGCCGCCGACACCGGCTCCGTTCTCGACGGTTTCCCGCGAGTGCTGATGCGCCGATCCCTCGTCTGATCCGTTGTCCCGGGCTGGTCCCAGGCCAATCCGGGGCTTCGGGATTGAGGCGCGGGTTCGGGCCAGAGCCGGGGCTTCGGCGCGGGGCCGTGGGTTTCGGCTCAGAGCTGGTCCCAGGCCAATCCGGGGCCTCGTGGCTGAGGCGCGGGTTCGGGGCAGAGCCGGGCTTTCGTGATTGTCCCGTCGGGTTCGGGCCGATCCCGTCAGCGCGTCGACGTTTCCGCGGGCGCGAGCTCGGGATCGAACGCCCACGTGCGCGCCAGCCGCGTGATGCGCGCCTGCCGCAGTTGCCATGAGGCCCACAGCGTCGGCCAGAGCACGGGGGCAGTGGCGCCCCGAACCGTGAGACGGTCGCGCCACAGCGTGCGATCCGGCCGTCCGGGAACGGGGCTCACCGCCATCTGGTGGTCCCAGACATCCAGCGAGGCCAGCGGGCCCGTGAGCGGGATCCCCGAGTCGCGCAGGATGCGCACGCGCACGCCGTTCTCGTCGACTTCGCGGTCCGTCGTGTGGATCAGCTGCTTGCCGATGCCCACCGCGCCCCACATGCGCATCTCCACGGCCGTGTCGCCGCCGTGTTCGAGCTGTGTGGGGATCGGCGTCATCGGGCGCAGGGCGATGAGCGGGCTGTACAGCTCCGCGAGCACGGCGGGTGAGTGCAGCGCGCGCCAGGCGGCGTCGGCGTCGCAGTCGATCTGGAACTTGAGCATCACGCGCATGTCCCCATCCTGCCCCGGCAGCCGGGGCGTCGGCGGTGAATAGCATGGAAGGATGAGCTCCCCCTTCACCCAGGACACGTATCAGGTGCGCATGGAGTGGGGGACGTCGGGGCTCGCCCGGCTGGCTCCCGCCGACGTGGTCGTCGTGGTGGACGTGCTCCGGTTCTCCTCGGTCGTGTCCGAGCGCACCGCCGCGGGCGAGGAACTCGTGCTCGCGGATCTCGCCCCGCGCTCCCTGAACGGAGCGGCCGTGGCCGCCCTCGCCGCGTCGCAGGAGCATGCGCCGGTGGTGCTGTTCGGAAGTCTCCGCAACGCCTCCGCCGTGGCCGACGCGATCGTCGAGCTGCAGAACCAGCGGGGTGCACGCACCTCGGTGGCGGTCATCGCCGCGGGAGAGCTCACCTCGCGCGACGCGGACGCACAGCTGCGATTCGCGGTGGAGGACCAGCTCGGTGCGGGGGCGATCATCGACGCGTTGAGCACGCGGGGTCTCGACCACACGTCGCCGGAAGCGGCAGTCGCCGGTGAGGCATACCGTGCGCTCGGGGGCGCGGTGCGCCACCTGCTCGGCGCATCCGGATCCGGACGGGAACTGATCGAGCGGGACGAGCGCGCTGTCATCGCGGCAGCAGCGAACGTCGACGCCGACGAGGTGGCGCCGCGGCTGCGGGACGGCGTGATCCGGGGCTGACGCCGCTACTGCTCACGCAGCGTGGCGACGGGGCCCTCGCCCGGGGGCCAGGTGATGACGGTGCGGATGTACCTGCCCGAGGATTCCGCCGGGAAGGAGAACTCGGGACCAGGGAAGGTCCAGGTCTGCGTCTCGCCGTAGACGAAGTCGTCGCGACAGGATTCCGCGCTCTCATACCCTGCTGTGTTCACGTCCGACCCGGAGAGCGTGATCGCGGAGACGCAGTGCAATCCATCCCGCTCCACAGCCCACAGCGCGGTGAGGCCCGAGATGGCGACCGGGATGGCGCTCCCGCTCCCATCGCCGCGTGCGGCCGCTCGCGTTCGCTCGACGATCGCGTTCGTCTCCAGCGCCGTCATCGTCACATCCTGCCAATCGGGCTCGAGCTGGGCCGGTCGCCCTTCTTGCCAGACCGCCTGGATCGTTCCGCGTGCCGTATATGACTCGCCCGACTTCGATGTCGTCCCGAGCTCAGCGGCGCCCGCCGTCTCCGCCACGCAGCCGAGGACGTCTGCGCTGCTCGGCTGGCTCCCATCGGGGATCGCCGCGATGACGAAACAGCGCGTCTCACCGTCCGCGGATCGCGCCTCCCAGACGACGCCTCCGAACAGCGTGCCGATGTAGAGGAGCGTGTCGGGGTCGGCCGCCCGGGCGACTTCCACTCGCGCGGCGTTCAGCGTGGCGGCGATGGACTCGTCCACCGTGATCTGCGTCACGGCGTCTTCGCGTGTCTGCAGCCCGTTGTTCGCGGCCCATCCTGCGGCGAAGGTTGCCAGGAGCACAACCAGCGCGCCGACGGCCATCAGCGTGCGGGGGCGGCGCCGGGCGGTGGATGCGTCCGCCTGCTGCCCGGGGCGCCGTGCGTGGGTGGAGGGGCTGGGCTCGGGTGCGTCAACGGATCGGTCATGCGGCAGCTCCGTGACCGGGGCCATCAGCTCGGCGAGTCGTTGTGCCTCTGCCGGCTCCAGGCCTGCTCCCGCACGGCCATAGGCGGCGGCCAGCAGTCGTCGTCGTTCGTCCTCTGCGGCCTCGTCCGTCATCAGACCCCCCTTCCCCTCGCGAACACCCGCTACGGCTCCATCACGGGAGTCATCCTAGGGTCGCCATCGATCGGCCAGTCCACACGCCAGTGCCACCCGGGCAGGACCGTGCCGGTCTCGGCCGTAACCTGGACGAACTCCGGATCGAAATCCGCCGAGGTCTCGTGGATGCCGGTCTCGGGGTCGGCCTGATCGTCGAGCCAATAGGTCACCATGTAGTCCCGCTTCGCCGCCACGGCTGCCCGTGCACCATCCGCGGTGCATGCCCAGTAGCTCGTGAGGACGGAATTGCTCTCGGTACTAAAGACGTCGGCGCCGGGCGCGACGGAGAAGTCGAGGAGCGTCGGTGGTGCCTCGCACTCGATGGCTGCCAGCACCCTCTGACGATCGTCCGCGAGCTGCTGCACCGTCCCGGCACCGGGCCCCACGACGGCGGCGCCCAGGCCGGTGGCATCGACCGACGTCTGCGGTCTCGCGCGCTCACCTGCCCAGACCACGCTCGTGGACACAGCGACCTGTCCGCCACCTTCGGCGCTATGCACATCCGTCTGCAACCCGATCTCCGTGGTGTCCGCGCCCACGCACTGCGCCTCAGCCCGCGGCGCGGGCGTCGAGACGACGGGGAGAACACAGTGCTGACCGGAGCTGGGAGAGCCGGCGAAGTAGTCCATCCCGTTCAGGGCTCCCGCGTAGTTCCACGTCTCCCACCCCTGCTCTCGCGCGATGTCTTCGCCGATTCGCAGCGTCTGCGCCATCGTGCCGGGAGGGGCAGGAGCGGTCGAGCGGCCCGCGACGAACGCCCCCGC
This sequence comes from Microbacterium sp. GXS0129, assembly GCF_044769785.1. Lineage (NCBI taxonomy): Bacteria > Bacillati > Actinomycetota > Actinomycetes > Micrococcales > Microbacteriaceae > Microbacterium > Microbacterium sp. GXS0129. The sequence goes on from NZ_JBIZVZ010000004.1 coordinate 229,391, forward strand.
AAGCGCCGCCACCAGAGCGAAGGCCCCGAGGGAGGTGACGATGATTCGCCCCCGGCGCGGCGGCGGATCGCTCTGCATCACCGGCCGGGCAAGCGTCGTCTCGGAGGATTCGTCGAGGCCGTCGAGGAGCTCATGCAGGTCATGCGCCCGTTCCATCGTGTCCGGCGACGGAGATGCTGAGCTGGCATCCTCCGCCCGCCGGGTCAGCACATCGAGTCGTCGCAGTTCCTCGGCGCCCAGGGCATCTCCATGACGGAACACCCGCCGTTGCAGCTCGCGCAGTTCCCGGGCATCGTCATCGCTGAGCATGGCCCCATCCTCGCTTACGCCGAGCCGGGACGGCGACTCACCGTGGTGCCACGGCCGCCCGTCGCGTCGCCGCGGAGATCTCACGCCGGGTCCAGGTGAAATGGAAACGCGGGTCGTACTGCGGCGCGCACTTGACGCACGAGGCGAGCCGCGTGGGCTTGCGATGACGGTAGGCGAAGTGCCCGGCGGGGCAGACGCCGACCCACGGGGCCAGCTCGTTCGCAGTCTCACCGTGGTGGGTGGTGCCCCCGACATATCCGAGTTCGCGCGCGACGCGCTTCCAGCGCGGCCCGTGACCGGCGGCCGGCCCAGCCAGCGCATGCGCAACCTCGTGCAGCAGCGTCTGATGGTTGGTGTCGTCGTCGTACCGGGCGGCGAGGTAGCGGGAAACCGAGATGCGCTTGCGGTTGTAGTCGCAGAGTCCCGCACGACGCTTCGCGTTGTCGAAAGCGAAGGACCAGGACGGATCCAGATGGATGCGGATGAGCGCGTTCGCCCAGATCTCCACGCGTCCCAGCTCCGACATGCTCTTCAGCCTACGTCCGGCGTCCGACATCCGGATCGGCCCCGCCCGACGGTGTTCCCCGCGGGGGCGCCCAGTGCCCGCTGGCTAGACTGACTGCAACCCCACCCGCCTGATGAGAGCAGAGCATGAGCGATTTCGCACCGTCCCCCGCCGGCGTCCTGTGTGTGGGGGAGACCATGGGTGTGGTCACCACGAGTGACGCCTCGCCGGTGGTCACCGGAACCAGCTTCCTGCTGGAGACCGGTGGGGCTGAATCCAACGTCGCAGCGCATCTGGCGACCCTCGGGGACGAGGCCGCCTGGTTCAGTGCACTCGGTGCCGACGCCGTCGGTGAGCGCATCCTGCGGCGCCTGCGTGCGGCGGGCGTCGATGTCTCGCTCGTCCGGGTCCGCGACGGAGAGCGGACCGGGCTGTATCTCAAGGACCCTGGCAACGGTGTCGTCTATTACCGCGCCGGATCCGCCGCGAGCCGGCTCGGCGCCGATGATGCGCGCGCGGTTCCGATCGAGCGGTTCCGTGTGCTCCATCTCTCCGGAATCACGCCCGCCCTGTCTGGGTCGTGCCGTGAGTTCGCCTCGGTGCTCATCGAACGCGCTCACGAGGCCGGCGTCCTCGTGAGCTTCGACGTCAATCACCGTGCCGCCCTCTGGCCCGACCTGAAGACCGCTTCCGACGTTCTCCGGGACTTCGCTGAGCGTGCCGATATCTGCTTCGTCGGACTCGATGAGGCTCAGGGGCTGTGGGATGTCGAGACGCCCGCCGATGTCCGGGCCCTGCTCGATGAGGTCCGTATTCTCGTCGTGAAGGACGGCCCGATCGGGGCGACCGAGTTCGACGGCGAGTCGGAGACCTTCGTCGCCACCCCACCCGTCGAGGTCGTGGAGCCCGTCGGCGCGGGCGACGCCTATGCATCCGGCTGGCTGCACGGATTCCTTCGCGGACAGACGGCCGAGGAGCGCCTGCTCACCGGTCACGTGCGCGCTGCGCGCACGCTGCGGTCGGCCGGAGACCTTCCCGACGACATCCCGCGCGGCTGAACGACGACATCCCGCGCGGCTGAACACCGCTCGCGCGGCTGAGCGCAGGGGCAAGACCCGCTTCGGCGACGCAGACAGGTGCGTGTGTCCCTCTCCCTCCCAGGTGAGGGCGGGTTCCGCCGCTCAGCGAACGGCGGCGTCCTCGGCGTCCAGCGATCGGCTCTCGACGGGGCGCCGGATCAGTGATTCGCGGCGAGCCGCATCGACCCGCGGCTTCTGCGCGGGTGCATCTCCGGCCGACAGCCGGGCTTCCAGCGCGTCGGCGACCGGAGTGGCCTGGTGCGCGCCGTCCTGCGCCCAGCGACGATCGGCCGCGTCCACGTACATCAGGATCGACTCCAGCTCGCTCTCGTCCGCCCCGGCCTGCTGACGCAGGAAGAGCGACTTCTTGAAGTCGTGACGCGCGAGGGAGTAGTCGGCGTTGTCGAAGTGGAGCCGGCCCCGATGCTGTACCGCGAAGGCGGCGATCCCGGGCCAGCCCTGACCCTCCGCCTCCTCGGCGCACATGGTCAGCTCCTGCTCCGCCGCGATGCTGCCGCCGCGGGAGTGCACCACCGTGGCGTGCAGGATGCGGGCACGCAGGAGGTCCTTTCGCGTGCCGCCCATCCGTGCCTGACGCACCGACTGCTCGGACACCTTCAGTGCGTCGTCGAAACGACCGAGCACCTTCAGCAGCCAGACGCGCTCCAGGAGAGCGGGGAGGCTGCGCTGGGCGTTGATCTCCTCCAGCCGAGCCTCGCACTCCTTCGGGTCGATCAGCTCGCGCAGGGTCTCGGGGTCGTACCCGCGGATCATGCTCACTCGTCGCTCCCTTCCCGATGGCGCCGCTCCTAGTGTGTCAGCGCTGCGCCGTGTGACCCCTGTGGCACACCGATGACATGTTTCGTCGTGCGCAAATGGCTCCAAACTGGGGCGAGTGGGAGCGATCTGCGCACGATGAAGGCGATCAGCGGTCGAAGATCGAGGCGTTGGGCCGCGGGGAGGCCACAGCATCGGCATCGGTGACCGGCAGCGCACCCGACGCGAGCTGATCGACCTCGCGATCCGTGGCGATCTTCGCCGGATGCGGGCCCGCGGCCAGCAGCCGGGGAAGCCAGTCCGTGGGCAGCGGCCGACGCGACGCCGCGAGCACGAGGTTGCCGAAACGACGGCCCTTCAGCACCTGTGCCTCGGCGAGCACGGCGACATGGGGGAGGACCTGTCGGAGCGTGGCGATCTGACGGCGCGCGTAGGCGAGTCCTGGTCCGTCGGCGACGTTGACGAGCACGACGCCGTCGGAGGCCAGGAGCTTCGCGACGGAGGTGTAGAACTCCACAGAAGTGACGTGTGCCGGAGTCTGCGCTCCCGCGAACACATCGCTCACGACCAGGTCCACCTGACCCAGGATTCCTCCGGGGAGCTTCTCCACACCGGCTCGGGCATCGCCGATGCGGACCCGGATCGCCGCACCGCGGGGCAGCGGAAGGTTCTCCCGCACCAGATCCCAGAGGCCGGGCTCCAGCTCGATCACCTGCTGGCGGGAGTCGGGCCGGGTCACGGCGATGTAACGCGGCACCGTGAGCGCGCCTCCGCCGAGATGCACGGCGGTCAGCGGCTCACCCGCCGGCTTCAGCACGTCGATCACCGCCCCGATCCGGGCGATGTACTCGAAGTGCAGGTGCGTGGGGTCGTCGAGGTCCACGTGCGACTGGGGCGTCTCGTCCACCAGCAGCTCCCAGCCGCTGGTGAACTCGCTGCGAGCCACGCGCGCGAGGGTGCCATCGCTCAGCCGCACCCGCGGGGAGTCGGGTTCTTCTCTGCTGCGTCGTGCCACTCTTCGAGGGTACTCGTGCCCTCGGGACAGGCGCCGGCGGGCATCCGGATCCGTCGCCCGGGAGCGCGTTTCTGTGCGCGGGATGACCCTCGAGCCGGCCCGGTTCCCGCTCGCCGCTGCACTCCAGCCGACATCAAAACCCCCGGAATCGCGCGCGTAGACTGGTCACCGGCGGCATTCTGCCGGAGTGTCACGAATTTCCACGCTTGATAACGATCCTGAAAACTTTTTGTCATTTCGTCCTGCGATCCGTAGACTCACGAGAAATGTAAGTGCTCCTAACAAAGCACGACCACAGCCTCCCGGACCGCCCGGGTTTCAACGAGGAGACAAACGTGAACAAGCGCATGCTGACCGTCGCCGCTTTCGGCGCAGTCGCGGCCCTCGGCCTGACCGCCTGCTCTTCCGGTTCCACCGGTGCCGGCGAGGCCACCGTGAACCCTGAGGACAACAAGGACGTGACCCTCACGGCCTGGATCATGCAGGGCACCAACCCCGACTCCAGCGCGTACCAGGAGAAGGTCGCGGCCGCATTCAAGGAGAAGACCGGCGCCTCGGTCAAGTTCGAAGAGGTCCAGTGGGCCGACGGACACGACCGCTTCGTCACCAGCATCGCCGGCGGCACCACCCCCGACGTCGCCGAGACGGGCACCACCTGGACCCCGGAGTTCGCCGACGCCGGCGCGCTGCTGGAGCTGGACGACTACGTCGACTCGGTCGACGGTCTGAAGGAGGACCTGGTTCCGGGTCTTGAGGAGGCCGGCACCTACGACGGCAAGCTCTACGGCATGCCGTGGTACGCCGGCGTGCGCTCCATCATCTACCGCGCCGACATCTACGAAGAGCTCGGCCTGTCGGCTCCCAAGAACTGGGACGACATCATCAAGAACGGCGAGGCCATCAAGGCTGCGCACCCGGAGATGGCCGCGTTCGCGGTTCCCGGCAACGCCGAGTTCCAGGTCTACCCCTGGGTCTGGGGCGCCGGCGGCGAGGTCGCCGTCAAGGACGGCGACAAGTGGAAGAGCGAGCTCGACTCGGCGAAGTCCGTGGAGGGACTGCAGTTCTACACCGACCTCGCCACCAAGTACGGCTTCTCGACCGCGGGTGCGACCACGTGGAAGGAGACCGACGTGCGTGACGCGTTCACGAGCGGCACGGTCGCCACGATGATCTCGGGCTCCTGGACCCCGAAGTCGCTGCTGGAGAAGAACCCGGAGCTCGAGGGCAAGATCGGCGCCGCGGTCATCCCGGCCAAGGACGGCGGCATCGCCGGTTCCGTGCTCGGCGGCTCGCACCTGTCGGCGTTCAACACCACCAAGCACCCGGAGCTTGCCTGGGAGCTCATCAAGATCATGACGACCGGTGAACTCGCCACCGAGTGGGCCAGCCAGACCGGCTACTTCCCCGGCGTCAAGAGCGGCATGGACGAGGCTCTGAAGTCGACCGACCCGCTGGTGGCCCCGTTCGCCGAGCAGATGGTCGACGGCGGCGCCTCGGTGCCTGTCACCCCGAAGTTCGGTGCGGTCCAGGCCAAGCAGACCACCAACACGATGATCCAGTCGATCCTCAGCGGACAGAAGGACGTCGCCACGGCGACGAAGGACGCCGCTGCGGAGATGACCGACATCCTCAACCAGAAGTAATCGAGGGCGCGCCTTGAGTTCCATTCAGGCGCCCGCTCCCGCCCCGGGCGCGGCGACTTCGGTCGCCGCGCCCTCGGGCGCCGGGCGTGGCCGACGCTTCATCACCATGGCCAAAGCACGGCCGTGGCTGCTTCTCGCACCCGCCCTGGTGATCCTCGGCGGCCTGATGATCTGGCCGCTGATCCGGGTCGTGATCATCTCGCTGCAGAACTACGGTCTGCGCGAGATCAACACGGGCAAGTCCAACTTCAACGGCATCGACAACTACGTCGAGGCGTTCAGCTCGCCCACGCTGTGGACCGTTGTGCTTCCCAACACCGTCGGCTTCGCGATCGTCTCGGTGCTCGGCACCGTGGCGTTCGGAACGCTCGTCGCCCTTCTCCTCGCCCGCCTCGGCACCACCTGGCGCACCATCGTGTCCAGCGCCATCATGGTGGCCTGGGCGATGCCCGCGGTCACCGGCACCTACGTGTGGACCTGGGTCTTCGACGCCGACAAGGGCCTCGTGAACTCGCTCCTCCAGGGTGCCGGGATCATCGACGGTCCCGTCAACTGGTTCACCAACCGCTGGTCGTTCTACGGCATCGTGCTGCTGAACGTCATCCACCACGGCTTCCCCTTCATCGCGATCACCATCCTCGCCGGGCTCCTCGGCGTCTCCAAGGAGATGCTCGAAGCCGCAGAACTGGACGGCGCGAACGCCTGGACGCGGTTCTGGCGCATCACCTTCCCCACCCTCAAGCCGGTCTTCTCCGTGGTCGTGATCCTTTCGACCATCTGGGACTTCAAAGTCTTCGCGCAGGTGTACCTCATGCCCGGCGGTGCCGGCTCCAACCGTGAGGTGCTGAACCTCGGAGTGTGGAGCTACATCGAATCCTTCGGTCAGAACCGCTACGGCTTCGGCTCCGCTCTCGCGGTGCTGCTCACGCTCGTGCTGATGGCCATCACCGCGGTCTACATCCGCACGCTCTTCAAGGAGGACCAGCTGTGAAGCAGAAGAGCCTCACCGGCAAGGTCGGGATCGGCATCGCAGTCGCCGCGCTCCTGATCTTCACGCTGTTCCCCGTCTACTGGATGATGAAGTCGGCCTTCGACAAGCGCGCGGGCGACGGCGGCTCCTCCTTCCTGCCGAAGGAGTTCAGCTGGGACAACTTCGTCTACGTGCTCGGCGATGCCGGCTTCGGTCTGTACCTGCGCAACTCGCTGGTCGTGGCGGCCGTCGTGGTCCTCATCAGCGGGTTCGTCGCCCTGCTCGCCTCGGTGGCGGTGGCGCGGTTCCGCTTCAAGTTCCGCACCACCATGCTGATGATGATCCTCGTCATTCAGATGGTGCCGCTCGAGGCCCTCGTCATCCCGCTGTTCCTGCAGGTGAAGAGCCTCGGCCTTCTGAACTCCCTGCTGGGCCTGATGGTGGTCTACGTCGCCCTCTCCCTGCCCTTCGGCATCTGGATGCTGCGCGGCTTCGTCGCCGCAGTTCCCGTCGAGCTCGAGGAGGCCGCGTATGTCGACGGTGCCTCGTGGTGGCGCATGTTCCGTTCGGTGATGCTCCCACTCACCATGCCGGGTCTGGTCGCCACCAGCGTGTTCTCCTTCATCACCGCCTGGAACGAGTTCATCTTCGCGATGACGATCCTCGGCTCGGAGAGCAACCAGTACACCGTGGCGATCGGTCTGAAGTCGTTCTTCGGCCTGCACTCCAACGACTGGGGCTCCATCATGGCGGCATCCACGCTGATCACCCTCCCGGTGATGATCTTCTTCGTGATCGTGCAGCGTCGCCTGAGCTCGGGCGTCGTGGCGGGAGCGGTGAAGGGATGACCTCTGAGGAAGACCTCCGCCGCCTGGCGAACGGTGTGCTGTGGCCGGGTTTCCTGGGCCGCAGCGCACCCGCCTGGCTGCTGGACGAACTGCGCGCGGGCCTGGCCGGCGTCGTCTACTTCGCGCAGAACGTCGGCGACGAGCTGGAGCAGCTGAGCTCCGACCTGCGCGCCGCGAACCCCGCCATCCTGATCGGCATCGACGAAGAGGGCGGCTCCGTCACCCGCCTCGAGACGACGAACGGCTCGACGGTGCTCGGTGCCGCTCAGCTCGGGTACCTCGACGACCTCGATGCCACCCGCGCCACCGGTGCCGAGATCGCGCGGCGCCTGCGCGCGGTCGGCGTCAACGCACAGCTCGGCCCGGACGTCGATGTCAACACCGACCCGCGGAACCCCGTCATCGGCGTGCGTGCGTTCGGAGACGACGTCGAACTCGTCTCCCGTCACGGCGTCGCCCAGGTCGAGGGCATCCAGGCCTCCGGCGCGGTCGCGGCGTGTGTGAAGCACTTCCCGGGACACGGGGACACACATCTGGACTCGCATCACGATCTGCCGACGCTGCGCCTCACGGAGGACCAGCTCGCCGAGCACCGGGCGCCGTTCATCGCGGCCATCGCAGCGGGCGTGGACATGATCATGACCGCGCACATCGTGATCGAGCAGTTCGGTCCGCTGCCTGCCACACTGAACGCCGAGATCCTCGGCGGGCTGCGCACCGACGGGTTCGACGGCGTCATCGTCACCGATGCGCTCGACATGGCCGCGATCCGAGAGACCTACGGGCTCGGGGCTGGTGCCGTCATGGCCCTGCAGGCCGGTGCCGACCTGCTCTGCATCGGCAACCCCACGAACCCGGGCGACGCCATGGCACCCGATCAGGACGAGCGCGACTTCTTCGCGGTCCAGTCCGCTGTGATCGCGGCGCTGCGGGACGGCACTCTGTCGCGTGAGACGGTGCAGGCTGCGGCGGATCGCGTCGCGCGGCTCGGCCGTCGACTCGCGTCCGCGGCGCCCGGCGGCGACGCCACGGTGTTCGAAGCGCAGGATCTCGCAGATCGCGCCGTCACGGTGCGCGCGGGGGAGGATTTGTCACCCGCGCCGTCTGCCGTCGTCCTGGACGCGCGAAAGCGCGCATCGTTCGCGGTGGACAGCGCCGCGTCGTACGTGTCCTCCGTCCTTGCCGCCGGCGGCACGGTGCTGCGGGTGGATCCCGATCGCGCGACGGACGCCGAGCGCACCGCCGCGGTCGCTGCCGCCCTCGCCGCGGGAGCGGCCCGGATCATCGTCCTCGTCGACCGCGTGGCCGTCGACCCGTCCCAGCGTGACGTCGTCTCGGCTGTCGCCTCCACCGGCGCCGACGCCGTGGTCGTCAACACGGGAATCCCCGTGGGAGACGACGCCGTGCACTGGCCGATCCCTCTCGTTCAGGTGCGGGCCTCGAGCCGTCTGGCCGCACTGGCGGCGCGACGGATCCTCGTCCGCGACTGAACCCGGAAGACAGCGGGCGCATCCCCTCGGGATGCGCCCGCTGTCTTTCGCGAACTTATCCACAGATGGGCCACATGCGGATGGCGGGCTCAGCCTGCCTGTTAGCGTCGGAAGACACGATCGGAGCCTGGGGGCACCCGATCGCCTTCCCGAACAGAAGGTCGGTGGACACCGGCCTTCGCTCGCGACGTTTTCCGTTCGCGTCGTGAGTGTCCGTTACTAACTGGGGGTTTTTCCATGCGCCGAATACTGGCGTCATCATTCATCGCTGCCGTTGTGGCCGCGGGAACCGCTCTCGCGGTGTCTCCCGCGGCGAACGCGGCCGAGCGACCGGTAGACATCACCAATCCGCAGGTGCTGCTCGGGGGCGTGCCCGTCGACCCGAGCACCCCGCTGGACACCGACGACGAGCTGCGCTTCCAGGCGGACTGGCACGTCGCCGGTCAGGTCAACGCCGGCGACACCTTCACGGTTCCGCTGCCGTCCAGCTTCGAGCTGGTGCAGTCCTCTCCGTTCTCGCTGATGGGCGAGAACGGCACACCGATCGCGCACTGCGAGTACCAGGCCACGGCCATCCTCTGCACCTTCCTGCCCGACGGCCCGTATCGGGACCCGCAGGGCGACATCTGGTTCGTCGGCACTCTGGAGCAGACGGCCGAGGGTGAGCCCGGGCCGGTGTGGGAGGTCGGCGGCGAGCCGATCACGCTCCCCGTGCCCAGCCCCGCTGGTCCCGGATCGTGGTACCCCGGATTCGGAACCGACAAGTCCGGCACCGGCGAGATCATCGACGGCAAGGCCGTGCTCACGTGGAACGTCCTGCTCTGGCCGGGCAGCAGCCCCGATGACGGTCAGGCCGTGCGTCGATTCGATGTGAGCGACACGCTCACCTCCGCGTCGCCGAACCAGCCCCACACCCTGGTTCCGGGGTCCTTCGAGCTCACGCGCTACCAGCAGGACCCTACCGATCCCACGAAGGGGCTCATCGAGACCCGCATGATCCTCCCGCTGGACGGCAGCTACACGGCGGGCTACCCGAACTACCTCGGTGAGACCTTCAGTGCACCGGTGGTGGATGATTCCGCCACCAGCTTCACCTTCTCGATCGACGACATGGCGTTCGGCTACCAGTACCGTCTGCGTTACACGTCGGTGGCCACCGGAGCCGTCTCCTTCGAGACCGACCTCTTCGCCAACGACGCTCTCGTCAACGGCGAGTCCAAGAGCGCCACCGTGACGCCGAAGGCGTTCGGCGGCGGTGGTGCCGACGCCGGTGAGTACACCTCTTTCGCAGTGTCGAAGCAGCTCACCAACAACTCCGGTGCGGTGCTCCCCGACAGCTACGAGCTCACGGCGACCTCCGGGGACGTCACCGAGACGATTGCGGTTCCCGCAGATGGCACGCTGGTGAACTCCGGCTACTACCCGGCGGGTGAACCCATCGTGCTGTGCGAGAACGTGCCTGCCGTCGACGAGGTCACCTGGAAGCCCTACACCATCACGGGCGAGGGGATCACCGGGCCCGACGCCAACGGCTGCTACACCCTGGTGGGGCCGGGCGGTCAGCGGGGCCAGATCGTGCTGACCAACATTGCGGAGGCCGTGACGCCGGAGCCGACCCCGACGCCCACCGTGACCCCGACCCCGGAGCCCACGGTGACGCCGACCCCGGAGCCCACCGTGACGCCGGAACCCACCGTGACGCCGGAACCCACCGTGACGCCGGAGCCTACCGTGACGCCGGAGCCGACGGTGACACCGGAACCGACCGTCACACCGGAGCCGACCGTCACGACCGAGCCCACGACCACCCCGGAGCCCTCCGCCACGACGCCTGACGCGCCTGCGGCCACTCCGGCCACCACGAAGTCCGCGCCCCACGGCACAGCGCTGCCGACCACCGGTGCCGACGGGAGCGTCCTCGGCGGCGGCGCGCTCGCGGCCGTCGTCCTGACGGTGCTGGGTGCCGCTCTGGTGATCGCGCGCCGACGCTCCACGGTCCGGTGAGTCCGGCTGTTCCGTTGAGCCGGCTCACTCCCTAGCCGACGGAACTGAATCACGAAAGACGTGCCCCGGAGCCGCGAGAGCGGCTCCGGGGCACGTCTTCTGTACGAGGGGCCTCGGAGTACCATGTCGCATGTTCGAGCCGTCAGATCTGGAAACTGTTCCGCAGCCGCCCCTCGCCGGTGTCAGGGTTCTCGACGTGTCCACGCTGTTCGCCGGTCCGCTCGCCGCCACGTTCCTCGGCGACTTCGGTGCGGAGGTCACGAAGATCGAGCACCCGCGCCGACCCGACGCCGCACGGGGGCACGGCCCGGCGAAGGATGGCGTCAACCTGTGGTGGAAGACGCTGGGACGCAACAAGCGCAACCTCACGCTCGACCTCAGCATGGCCGAGGGGGCGGAGATCCTGCTGCGTCTGGTCGCCGAGGCCGACGTGATGATCGAGAACTTCCGGCCGGGCACCCTGGAGCGGTGGGGGCTGTCACCGGAACGGCTGTTCGCCGCCAACCCACGCCTCGTGCTGGCGCGCGTGACAGCGTTCGGTCAGATCGGTCCGTACGCCGGGCGGCCCGGTTTCGGGTCGCTTGCCGAGGCCATGAGCGGGTTCGCCGCGCTCACCGGTGCCCCCGATGGCCCGCCCACCCTTCCTCCGTTCGGACTCGCAGACGGGATCACGGCGCTGGCCACGGCCTTCGCGGTCATGGCGACGCTGCGCGCCACCGAGCGTGACGGGGTGGGCCAGGTGGTCGACATGGCGATCATCGAGCCGATCCTCATGCTGCTCGGCGGTCAGATCACGGCATGGGATCAGCTCGGGATCGTGCAGCCGCGCACCGGCAACCGTTCCGTCAACAATGCACCGCGCAACGTCTACCGCAGCCGGGACGGTGTGTGGCTGGCGGTATCGACCAGCTCCCAGTCGATCGCCGAACGGGTGATGCGGCTGGTGGGTCGCGCTGACCTCACCGAGGAGAGCTGGTTCTCCACCGGTCACGAGCGCGCGCAGCACGCCGACGAACTCGACGACGCGGTGCAGCAGTGGATCGGTGCGCGCGACGCGGATGAGGTGATCTCCCGCTTCGAGGAGGTGTCCGCGGCGATCGCGGCGGTGTCCGACGTGCGCGGGGTGGTCGCCGATCCGCAGTACACCGCACTGGGGACGGTGACTCGCGTCGCCGACCCGGATTTCGGTGATGTGGCGATGCAGAACGTGCTGTTCCGGCTCTCCCGCACCCCGGGCTCGATCCGCTGGACCGGCCGGGCGCACGGCGCGGATACGCACGAGGTGCTGTCGGATCTCGGTCTCAGCGACGCCGAGATCCGCGACCTCACGCAACGGGGTGTCGTATGACCCGCCTCACCGGGCTCTACGTGCCCGGCGATCGCCCGGAACGGTTCGAGAAAGCTGTCAGCAGCGGTGCGGACCTCGTGGTGTTCGACCTGGAAGACGCCGTCCCGCCGACGGCCAAGCTCCAGGCGCGATCCCACGTGCTGGCCTGGCTGGAGCAGCATGCCACGACTCTGACGGTGGATGTGGAGGTGCGGGTCAACGCCGGGGACATCGACGATCTCAGCGCCCTGGCTGAACTCCCGTCGTCCGTCGGCGTCCGGCTGCCGAAGACCGAGGACGTCGGCCTGCTGGACGCGGTGAGCGAGCTCATCGGCCGCCGGCCGCTCACCGCGTTGCTGGAATCCGCCCGCGCCGTGCTCGAAGCCCGCGCCATCGCCGAGCACCCTGCGGTCACGGCGATCGCACTCGGCGAGAGCGATCTTCGCAGCCAGCTCGGGGGAGCGGAGCCCGTCCTGGACCACGCCCGGCTCACCGCGGTGTACGCGGCGCGGGCGGCCGGCCTCGACGCACCCATGATCTCGGTGTTCCCCCGGATCGCCGACGAACCCGGGCTCATCGCCGACACCCGCCGCGGGGCGGATCTCGGCCTGGTGGGCCGGATGGCGGTACATCCGCGCCAGCTCGCGCCCATCCGGGCGGTGTTCGCACCCACACCGGAGGAAGTGGCCTGGGCGCACGAGGTGCAGGCTGCCCTGCACGTCGGCGGGGTGGCGACGCTGCGCAGCGGGGAGATGGTGGATCCGGCGATGCAGGGCCGCGCGAACGCCATCCTGCGGGCCGCGGGCGAGAGCGGTTGACAACCCGGCCTCGGCGCCCCTAAGGTCTCTGGACCACACGAACGCCGGATTTGGAAACGTTTCCATCTGCGGCCTATGGAAACGTTTACAGGCAACAGCTCGACGAGGAGCACGATGGGCGACAAACCGACACTTCACGAGGTGGCCGCGACCGCGGGCGTTTCGCTCGCGTCGGCATCACGAGCCCTCACGGGACGCTCCGCGAGTCCCGACATGGTGCGCCGGGTTCGCCAGGCGGCCAAGAGCATCGGCTACCTGCCCGACGCCACGGCGCGCCAGCTGCGTCTGGGGGGACGGCGCCAGGTCGTCTTCGCCGTGGACGACATCGGAAACCCGAACTACGTGCAGATGCTCCGCGCGATCGAGGCCGAACTCGGCGACACGATCCGGCTGAGCGTGTCTGCCACGGGCCGCGGTCCGGATCAGACCGTCGAGCTGGTCCGCAGTCTCAGCATGGGCGCGGGCGACGGCCTGATCATCTCGCCGCTGCGAGTATCGCCGGCGCTGCGCCAGGCGCTGTCCGAGACCGTCGTCCCGGTGGTGGTGATCGGAAACCTGCACTCCGATCTCGGGATCGACTCCGTCTTCGTGGACTCGTCCGCCGCCATCGGCATGATCATCGACCACCTGGTCTCGCTGGGTCGCACGCGCATCGGCGCGATCCACGGACCCGGCAACACCAACCCCGGTGCCGCACGTCGTGCCGGCTTCGTCGCCGCCATGAAGCGTCACGGTCTGGCGGTGCCGGAGCACGCGCAGATCACCGCCCGCGACTTCACCTCCGCTGCCGGCGTCGACGCGGGAACCGAGCTGCTGACCCGCTGCCGGCAGGCCGGGGTCCAGCTCGACGCCATCGTCGCGGTCAACGACCTGATCGGCATCGGCGCCATCCACGCAGCGCACCGGCTGGGCCTTCGGGTACCCGCCGACCTCGCCATCACCGGCATCGACGACACCGAGCTCGCGGCCATCTATCTGCCCGGTCTCACCACCGTCTCCCTGCAGTCCGCCGATCGTGGCCGTCTGGCCGCGCGCATGCTGCTGTCGCGCTTCTCCGATCCCACCCGTTCCGCACAGCACGCGACCGTCGAGGCTACCCTCGTCGTCCGCGGCTCGACCTCACCGGAGGCGTCATGAGCGCACCGACAGCGACCGCCCGCCGGGGCGGGCTGGCCCGCACCCGACGCAACGAGGCGATCGCGCTGGCGATCCCCACGGTCCTTCCCATCCTGATCCTGAGCGTCGTCCCGCTGTTCATCGGCGTGGCGACGGCGTTCACGGATTCGCGGCTGGCTCGCAACCACGACACCCAGTTCGTGGGGCTGAAGAACTTCATCGACCTCGGTTCGGACACGCAGTTCTGGCAGTCGTTCGGAATCGGCATGATCTGGGCCGTCACGGTCACCGCGCTGCAGCTGATCGGCGGGCTGTGCCTCGCGCTGCTGCTGAACACCGACATGAAGTTCCGCGGCATCACGCGAGTTCTCGCCCTCATTCCCTGGGCCATGCCACCCGTGGTGGTCGCCGTGATGTGGCAGATGATCTACTCGCCCACCAGCGGACCCCTGAACTGGCTGATCGAGACGCTGGGGGGTCCGGCCAACATCAACTGGCTCGGTGACTTTTCCCTGGCCCTGCCCGCCGTGATCCTCGTGGGCGTGTGGGTCGGCATGCCGCAGAACACCGTGGTGCTGCTCGCCGGCCTGCAGAACGTCCCCGGAGAGCTGCAGGAGGCGGCGGCGGTCGACGGCGCGAGCGCCTGGCAGCGCTTCTTCCACGTCACCCTTCCCGCATTGCGGCCGGTGATCTTCTCCATCGCCAGCCTGAGCTTCATCTGGAACTTCAACTCCTTCGGCATCGTCTACGTGATGACCGAGGGCGGCCCGGGAGGCCGCACCATGCTGCCGATGCTGTTCACCTACCTCGAGGCGTTCAAGTCGCGCAACACCGGTAGCGCCGCCGCAATGGGAGACGCCATCGTCGTCTTCCTCGTCGCGATCCTGACCGTTGCGCTGTGGCGCCAGCTGCGTTCAGACAGGAGCGAGTCATGAGTTCACGCGTCGCGCGTCGCCGCACGGTACGCACCCTGCAGTATCTCGCTCTCGCCGGATTCCTGATCTTCCTCGGCTTCCCGCTGCTGTGGTTGCTCTCGACCGCTTTCAAGTCGTCGGCGGAGATCAACTCGCTCTCGGTCAACCTGATCCCTGCGCAGCCGACGATCGACAACTTCATCGCCGCGTTCGAACGTCAGGGGCTGCCCCTGGCGGCGTGGAACAGCCTGGTCGTTGCGGTTGCCACGACGATCCTCACCACCGCCATCTCCATCCCCGGTGCCTACGTGATGGCCCGGTACAAGGGCCGCATGCGGGCGGTGGGCGTGGGCTACATCCTGGTGAGTCAGATCTTCCCGGTGATCCTCGTGATCATCCCGCTGTTCTTCATCCTGCGAAGCGCGGGACTCGTGGATTCGCTCATCGGCCTCATCGTCGTCTACACCGTCTACACGCTGCCGTTCTCGCTGTGGATGCTCCAGGGATACGTCTCGGCGATCCCGTTCGACATCGAGGAAGCTGCCTCCATCGACGGAGCGTCGAAGTTCACGGCGATGCGGACCATCGTCTTCCCGCTGCTGATGCCGGGCATCGTAGCGACGGCGATGTTCAGCTTCGTGTCGGCGTACAACGAGTTCTTCTTCGCCCTCGTGCTCCTGCAGTCTCCGGAGCACTACACGCTCCCCATCGCGCTGGCGACATTCGTCGGCGGCGAAGGGAAGGTCGCCGTCGGTCCGCTCGCCGCCGGCGCACTCCTGGCCAGCATCCCCAGCATCATCTTCTTCTCGCTGCTGCAGAAGCGCCTCGCCAAGGGGCTCATCTCCGGTGCCGTGAAGGGCTGACCTGCACCACCCACACGTTCCACAATCACAAGGAAGAGGAAAGAAGTGAACAAGCTCCACCGTTCAGCAGTGCTGCTCGCGGCGGCCTCCGTCACGGCACTCGCACTCACCTCCTGCTCGCCCGGCTCGTCCGACCCGGGCAGCAGCGGGGCAGCCACCGGGGATCCGGCCTCTCCGGTCGAGATCACGTTCCAGTCGTTCTCCGACCAGCCGGCCGCCATCGCGGCGACCAAGGAGATCGTCGATGCGTTCAACGCCGACAACCCCGGTATCACCGTCAAGATCGTGCAGGCTCCCACCGACAGCCTCGACGACAAGCTCACCACCCAGTTCGTGGGAGGCGTGGCGCCCGACATCATCCACTACGAGGTCCTCGGTATCGTGCCGTTCGCGAAGGACGGCTATCTCGCTGACCTGTCCGGCCTCCTGAGCAAGGACACCATCTCCGACATCGACCCCGGCGTTCTGGACTCGGTCACCGTCGACGACCAGATGATCGGCGCTCCCACCGAACTGCAGACCTACGTCGTGTTCGCCAACAAGAAGCTGCTCGAAGCCGCGGGCGTGACCGTGCCGACCGGTGACTCCATGACCTGGGACGAGTTGGCCGAGATCGCGAAGGCCACCACGGCCGGGGACGTCCACGGCATCACGTGGGGCATGAAGAGCCCCACGGCGGCGTTCATGAGCCTGGGCATGGGCTTCGGCTCCACCTATTTCACCGGCAAGGGCGACGACATGAAGGTCGAGGTCAGCGATGCCGACCTCGAAGTACCCAACCGCGTGAAGGCCATGATCGACGCCGGATCGGTGGACCCGATCGGTGTGACCCAGTCCGGTTCCGAGGTGCTCGCCACGTTCTACGCGGGCAAGGCCGCGATGACGGTCCAGGGCTCGTATCAGATCGCCAACATCGCCGCCGACGCCCCGGCCGACATGGACTGGGTCGTGCTGCCGCCGCTGGCAGGCAGCAAGGGCGCCGTCCAGGCCGCGAACCCGCAGACGCTCTCGATCAACATCGACTCCGAGCACCAGGAGGAGGCGGCGAAGTTCATCGACTACTTCATGTCCACCGACAACCTGGTGAAGATGAACATCGCTGACGGACTCATCCCCACCACGAAGTCCGCACGTGCGGCGCTGGAGGAGCAGACCCAGGAGCAGAACGGCTGGCCCGCCATCATGACCTCGGCTGAAGGTCTCGCCGGTCCGGTCTTCCTGCAGGCGAACGGCTTCGTGCGCTGGAAGGACACCGTCGCCACCCCCGGGTTCCAGAAGTTCCTGGGCGGGGAGATCGACGACGCACAGCTGAAGTCCGAGCTCGACACCGGTTGGGCGCAGGTCAACGGTTGACACCGGGTGGTGGGCCCGCGTGGCCCACCACCCCGCTGAGAGGAATGGCATGAACTGGATTCACGATCGAACCGCCGCGGTGCTGGCGGGCTCCGCGATCGGCGACGCCCTGGGCGGAGCCGCGGAGGGCTTCAGCCCGGAGGCGATCCGCGAGCGATATCAGGGGCGGATCGAGGGCATCGTGCCGCCGTACCACCTGGACTGGCAGACCGCGCGGCCGGTGAGCCCGTACCACAAGGGCGACGGGCACATCACCGATGACACCCTCATGACACAGGCGCTCATCCGCGTGTACGAGGAGCACCGCGATCACATCGACGCGTTCGCGATCGCGGATCTGCTCGTGCCGCGCCTGCAGACCGAGGTGCGGTGGATCCCGGAGTTCGAGCGCGAGTCGATCATCCTCCACCGCATCTTCCTCGCCGAGAAGTGGCTGGTCACGCGGCTGCAGTACGGCCACGTCGACCCCCGTGAGGCCGGCGTGGGCAACGTCGTCAACTGCGGCGCCGCGATGTACATGGCTCCGGTGGGCGTCGTCAATGCGGGCAACCCGCGTGCGGCCTACGCCGAGGCCATCGACGCAGCCGGCGCGCACCAGTCCAGCTACGGGCGCGAGGCCGCGGGTGTGTTCGCGGCCGCAGTCGCCGCCGCGGTGTCGCCGGGTTCGAGCGTCGATGCGGTGGTGGAGGCGAGCATCGCCCTGGCGCACGACGGCACACGAGCCGCGATCGAGGCGGTCGTCGCGGCGGCCCGGGCCGTGCGGGGCAGCGACCATGACAGCATCGGCCGGGCGCTGCGCGACGCCATCCGCCCGTTCGACACCGTGGGTGACGCGTACCGTCAGCCCGCGATGGACGCGCGCATCCCCTCACGCACCAAGTCGATCGAGGAACTTCCGGTGGCGCTCGGATTCCTCGTGGCGTACGAGGGCGACTTCCGCAACACGATCCTCGGACCGGTCAACTACGGCCGCGATTCGGACTCCATCGCCTCGATGGCCGGGAGCATCGCGGGCGGGATCGGCGGCATGGCTGTGATCGCCGATGACTGGCTCGACGCCATCGCCGAAGCCAGCCGGATGGACTTCTCGGAGCATGCGGATCGTCTTGCATCCGTCGCCGAGGAGATCATGCGCAAGGATGCCGCGCGTGCCGAGGCAGACCTCCGGCGCCTCACCGCCGTCGCCGGCGGATCGCTCTGATGCGGCTCACCTGGGCGCAGCCCGAGGACCTGGTCGCGCACGAACTGGTTCAGTCGCGTGCCGAGGGGCACGATGTCGATGACATCGCCGATCGGTGGGCGCGGGCCGGAGGATCGCTGATTCCCGTGCGCGGCGGAGCGACTCCCGAACGCGCACCGGAGCAGCTTCGCGCGCTGGCCCGCGATCTGCTGGTCGAGCTCGACGATCGGGCAGCAGCCGCCGCGCCGCGATGGGAGGACACGGCCGCCCTCCTGCCGGAGCTGCCGGCACGACCGGTGGGCGATGACCTCGCTGACCGCGTGCACGGTGCGTGGTCGGGCCGGGCGGCGGGGTGCCTGCTCGGCAAGCCGGTGGAGAAGATCCCGCGCGCGGGCATCGAAGAGATCCTTCGGGCTACCGGTCGCTGGCCGCTGCGGACCTACTTCACCGCTCGTGGTCTTCCGGCAGAGGTGTCGGCGCGCTGGCCGTGGAACCGGCGTTCTGCGGTGAACTCCCTCGAGGAGAACATCACCGGGATGCCGGAGGACGACGACCTCAACTATCCGCTGCTGAATCTCCGGGTGCTGGAGCAGTCGGGCCGGGCCTTCACCACCGACGACATCGCTCAGGCCTGGCTGTCGGACCTGCCCGCCGGGCGCACCTTCACTGCGGAGCGCATCGCGTACCGCAACCTCCTCGACGGTTACGCGCCGGACGAAGCGGGGCGCGTCCGCAACCCGTTCCGCGAGTGGATCGGCGCGCTGATCCGCGCCGATGTGTTCGGCTGGGTCAACCCCGGCGATCTGCACGAGGCGGCACGCATGGCGTACACGGATGGCCGCCTCAGTCACACCGGCAACGGTCTGTGGGGCGCCATGTGGGCCGCAGCTCTGGCATCCGCGTCCCTGGTGTGCGCCGACGTCGGCGAGGTCCTGGACAGCGCGGCACGCGTCGTCCCGGACGGGAGTGATCTTTCCGCGGCGCTCCGCCACGGTCGAGAGCTCGGGGAGGGGGATCGGGACGACACCGCCGCACTGGATGAGCTGCACGCCCGGTACGGCGATCTGCACTGGGTGCACACCGTGAACAACGCCGCGCTGATCGCGTTCGCGCTCGCGCGCAGCGACGGGGACTTCGGACGCGGTATCGCCCTCGCGGTGATCGCCGGATGGGACACCGACTCTGCCGGAGCCACCGTCGGGTCGGTGCTCGGCGGGCTGCTCGGACAGCGCGCCCTTCCGCCGGAGTGGACTGCTCCTCTGCAGAACCGCATCGCCACCAGTCTTCCCGGCATGCACGGCGTCCAGATCGACGATCTCGCCCGCCGGACCCTCGCCCTCATCCCCACGACACAGGAGCCCTGACATGACTTCCTCCCTCACCCTGCGTGAGCGCGCTCGCGGTTCGCTCGCGGGCCTCGCCATCGGCGACGCCATCGGACGGCCCGTCGAGGGCTACTCCGCACAGGAGATCCAGGCCAAGCACGGCCGCGTCACCGGATACCTCGATCCGGAGCCGGCCGGCAGCGACGACACGGAGTACGCGCTCCTCACTGCGAAGACCGTCGAGCGCGTCGGCGTGAAGGCCACGGCCGAGGACTTCGCGGAGACCTGGATCACCGACGTGCTGCCGCAGGCCGACGACTTCAAGGGCGGCGGGTTCAGCGAGATGGCCGCCATCGACAACCTCCGTCGGGGCGTGCGACCGCCGCTGAGCGGCGACACCATGCACGGCTGGAGCGACGGTCTTGCCATGCGCGTGAGTCCGCTCGGCATCGTCGCCGCCGGTGACGTCGAGCTCGCCCGTCGCCTGGCCGAGGCGGATGGCGCGGTCAGTCACACCACGGAGGGCATCTGGGCCGGAGTCGTGGTGTCGGTGGCGGTCACGACAGCCCTCACCGGTGCGGACGCCGCCGCCTGTTATGACGCCGGGCTCGCCGCGATTCCCGCGGACAGCTGGACGGCGCGCAACCTCCGGGATGCGCGCGATCTTGTGGGCGCCGGTCTGGACGACGATGCGCTGGCCATCGCGCTGCACGACCGTCTCGCCGTGGCGGACTACTACTGGGCAGACCTCGCACCGGAGGCCGTGGGCCTGGCGATGGCTTCCGTGCTGCGCGCCGAAGGGCGTGCGGCGGAGTCCATTCTGTTCGCGGTGAACATGGGCCGTGACGCCGACACCACCGCCGCGATCGCCGGCACCATCGCCGGTGCGATCTCCGGCATCGAGGCGTTCCCGCAGGAGTGGGTCGCGGGCCTTCGCCCCGTCGTGGGCTCCTGCATCCGATCCACGCGGGGGATTCACCCGCTGGACGCGGCCGACAGACTGACCGCGCTCGTGGAAGGAGACCCGCGGTGACCGACGCCTTCGCCACCATCGCCCGGGGTGTGCTCGCCGGAGAAGCAGCCTCTGCATTCAACGCCGACTATCGTGTGTACGCCCTGCCTCCCAAGCGTGTCGGGCGGGTGCGTACCCTGTCGCTCCTGGCCGATGAGACGCGGACCACCACCGTGCCGCGTCCGTTCACGCATGCGGCACCGCCGGCCGTGCTGCATCCGGGACCGGGCGAGGCGCTGGAGTGGTTCACCTTCTCCGCTCGCCAGCACGCGCAGGGATTCGGGCTGCGGGAGTGGCGTGCGCTGGCGGACACCGAGCCGCCCGTGCGATCCCGCATCGGCACGAAGCTGGCGCTGCAGAATCTGCGCGCGGGAGCCCAGCCACCGCAGTCCGGCCACGACAATGCGCACTACTTCGATGACATCGCCATGGTGCGGGCCCTCGCCGCTGTCGCCATCGTGGGAGGCGAAGGCGCGCGTGAGGCCGCCATCGCCGATGCCTCTGTGACGCACGCGCTGGACGGCGTGTGGTGCGCAGAGGCCACGGCCCAGCTCGCGACCGCGCTCATCGCCGGTGCCGACGCCGCTGACGCGGTGACCGCCGCGATGGACGCGCTCCCGGCGCAGACCTGGTCGCGTCGTATGGCCGAAGCCTCCCTGGCCGTGGCCGCCGGCGCGCGCGGCGCGCTGGATCGGGCACGGCGGCTCAGCGTGGAGGTGGGGGACTGGATCTACAGCTATCCCATCGCTGCACCGGAGACGCTCGGTTTCCTGCTCGCACATGTGAGCGCCGCGGAGTCCGCAGAGGAGCTGATGCTGGGCGTGCTGGCACAGCCGCGCAACGCCGCCTCGCTCCCAGCGGTGGCCGGTGCGATCGCCGCGCTGCGGTTCGGTGAGGACTGGATCGCGGAGGACCTGCGCCTGGAGGATGCCCGACTCACCGGATTGTCGGTGGCGTCGTTCGCCGGACGCACGGTGGCGGAGGCCATCGGCTGAGATGACCCGGCGTCCCGTCCAGCGATCGCGGGTCGGCAGCCGATTCGCGATGGTGAGGCCGCGCTGATCGACGGCGCGTCGCCAGAGCTGACGTGGGCCGGTCGGAAATGTCCGATCGGCCCACGTGCCGTTTCGCTACTGCTGGGCCTGTCCCGCGGACTGGCTGGTGGCGCCCGGCTGCCCTCCGGGGATCGGGCTGACGACCACGGCGGTGCCGTAAGCGCACACCTCGGAGAAGTTCTGCGCGATGTCTCCGGTGTCGAAGCGCATCGCCACAATGGCGTTGGCGCCGCGCTGCTGGGCATCGGCGATCATGCGGCTCATCACGTCGTTGCGTGACTCGTACATGATCTTCGTGTACTCGGTCATCTCACCGCCGCCCAGTGACCGGAACCCAGCCACGAAGTTCTGGCCGAAGTTGGCGGAGCGCACGGTGAGGCCCATGACCTCGCCGAGCACGGCCTCCACACGATAGCCGGGGATCTCATTCGTCGTCACCACGATCATGCGTTGATCATGCCGCTGCGTCGACGCGGCGAGACGGAGGAACGCGGCGTGTCAGGGAGGGTCAGCCGGGCAGCGAGTAGCGCAGGCGAACGTGATGGACCTCCTCGGCGCTGAGCAGCTCGATGGTGCCGGCCAGCCCGATGAGGTCGCCCGTACCCGAGCCGGGGACGATCTCCCAGTCGAGATGCTGTCCCGCGGAGGTCATGCGGCCGAGTTGCGCCAGGGCGAAGGAGCCGGCGCGACCATCGAGTGAGCCGGAGACCACCTCAAGGGCGACGTAGCCGGCCGCGCCGAGGCGAGGATCACCGGCCGAGAGCATCACGCCGTCGCTCGTGCCCCGAATGGAGCCGGACCACTCCTTCGTCATGTCGAACCGACCGGTCTCGGCAACGAGGCCGGTGGCGGGGGTGAGGGTGACGGTGAACCGTGCTTCGACGACGCGCTCTTCGCTCATGCCGCGACACTAGCGCGGACCTCGGACACCACCGCGTGCGCAGCTGAACTCCTGCGGAATTCTGGATCGCCGCACGGGCGAAGGGCGTACGCTGTGGCCACATTGTTCGTCCGTGCCGCCGCGCGGGTGCATCGAGGAGGCAAGATGATCGACTGCCCGTTGTGCGAGATCACCGACGGTGCCCGTGCATCTTCCGTGCTCGCCGTCCGCACCTACGCCTGTGCCGTCGTGGATGAGAACGCGCCCGCGCCCGGTCGCGTGCTCGTCGTGCCACGGCCGCACGTGAGCCGCATCTCCGAGCTCTCCGACGCGCAGGCGACGGAGCTGATGATGCTCGCGCGCGACGTCGCCGTGGCGCTCGAGGACGCCAACATCGCGCTGGAGGGCGTTGTTGCCGAGGCGGGCAATGACGCCGTCGACGAGGAGAGCCACCTCCGCATCACGGTGATCCCGCGGATGACAGACGGTGTGAGTGAGCGCCAGCACGTCATCTCAGATGACGCACTCGCCGCGTTGCGGCGGGCGCTGGCCTGACGGGCTCCCTCAGACGAGGACGCTCAGCGAACCCGCGGCGTCGAGGCGCAGCAGCTGCGTGGTGACGGGTTTGGCGGCGGCCTGGTCGAACAGCTCCGTCGCGTATCCCCGCAGCGCGGCGACCGAGTCGGCGTCGTCCGCGCTGCAGATCAGCACGTGGATCCGGGTGGGGACCGCGACGGCGAGGTCGCCGGAGAGCTCGACGGCCGCACGCCAGCGGGCGGGGGTGAGCAGCACGGAAGCACTCAGGTCCATCTCATCCGGCACCGTCAGCCGGTAGCGTCCGCCGCCGCGCTCGACGGCGATGTCGCCCCGGCGGGCGAGGTTGAACAGCGCGCGCTCGCGCAGCGCGTCGGCATCCCCGTACGTCGGTACGTCGTCGATGGAAACGATCTCCCAGGACGGGCCGGGATCGATCGCGTACGTGACGTGGACCTCACCGGCGAGCGGCTGCGCGAACGGATGCTGGCCGGCCGGGAAATCCGGGATCCGGGCGAAGATCTCCGCGTTGGCATCCAGCCACTGCTGCCCAGACAGCATCGGCACGACCACATCCGCCGGATCGGTCGTCGGCACCGGTGCGGCAACGTTCTTCTTGCGAAACAGCCAGCTCATCGGATCCCCTTAACCTGTCGCCGGTGACGTCACGGCAACGCGCCCGACGATAGCAGAGCACCGTGACGGAGTCCGATCATGCGGTTGTGTGTGCGTGGGTGCGGGTGGTTTCGGTGTACTCGGCGGTGGCGGTGGCGGTGGCGGTGGCGGTGGTGGTGTCGGTGTGGGGTGGTGCGTGCGGCGTCGGGTGCTGGGGGATGGCGAGCGGTCGGATCAGGTGCGTTGGTGACGCAAGTGTGGTCCCGGCCCGACGGTGTGCGTGGGGTCCGACGGTGTGCGTGGGGGCGGAGGTGTGCGTGGGGTCCGAGGTGTGCGTGGGGTCCGAGGTGTGCGTGGCGTCGGAGGTGTGCGTGGGGTCGGAGGTGTGCGTGGCGTCAGAGGGACGCCGGAGCGCCGGGTTCAGTTGGGACACTGTCGGCGGTGGGCCTGGAACTCGCCGTGCGCGACGTGCGGGTGCGCCGCCGGCGCACGAGCGTGATGGTCACTGCCAGGAGAGCGAGCACGACGGCGGGCAGGAGTGATCCCGCCGCCAGCGCGAGGAGGCCGGCGCTGAGCGCCGATGCAAGGACCGCCATCCACCATCCGCCGCTCCAGCGCTCCAGGATGCGGACCGCGGCGATCATACCGAGCACGTAGATTGCGGTCATGCTGGACGTGTGCACGAGCACGAACGGCGCGAGCTCCAGTCCGCCGATGAGCACGAGGACGAAATAGCCCGTCATCACGACCGCGGTGAGCGCGAGCGCCCGTCGGGGTACGGCACCGGCACCCGCGCCGACGCTGAACCAGCGCGGGAGATCTCCGTTCTCCGCCAGGGAGGCGCCCAGCTTGGCGAAGGCGGCGAGGTAGGCGTTCAACACTCCGAGTGCCACGATGCCGCCCACCACGCCGACGGCCAGGCGCGCGACCGGTGAATCGGCGAGAGAGGCCAGATCCAGCAGCGGCGCACGGCTCGTGCCTGCTGATGCACCCAGGGCGCCGACGGTCACGACCTGCAGCACGAGATAGCACGCCCCCGACAGCACGAGGGTGACCGCGGTGCCGAGGAGGACGGCGCGGCGGGGGTCGCGGAACTCGCCCGAGATGTGGGTACCCACCTCCCATCCGGCGAAGGCCCACACGAACAGCACCACGGCCGTGCCGACCCCGCCGAGACCGTGCGGCAGGAAGGGTGTGAAGTTCTGCGGATCCACGGCCGGTGCCGCAGCCCACACCACGGTGACGACGACGCCCACGAGCAGTGCGGTGAGCACCAGCTGCACACCGCCGGCCGTCCGCACCCCGAACGCGTTGATCCCGAGGGGGACGAGCAGGAAGGCGAGCGCGAGCCACGGCACCGCGCCCGCATCGATGCCCACGGTCAGTGCGACGTACTGGGCACCGAGGACCGCGACCACCGGGCCGCCTGCGGCCACGCCGAACATGAACCAGTACCCGGTCATGCGCGCCGCCGTCGGCCCGAGTGCGCGGCGGACGTAGCTGGCCACCCCGCCGGGGTCGGGATACCGCGCCGCGAGCGCCGCGAAGGTTCCCGCCAGCGGAACCGCCAGCACGATGACGGCGGTCACGGCGAGGATCGAACCCGGACCCGCAGCCTCTGCGGCGAGCGCGGGGAGTGCGAGCAGACCCGTGCCGAGCACGGAGGCGATGTACAGGGCGATGCCTTCGACCAGGCCGATGCGGCCGTCTCGGGTGCGTGCGCTCACTCATCCATGGTGTCGCGGGCCCCCGACATCCGCCGTGCCGGATTCCGCCACTCGCCCTCCGGATCCTGCCATTGTGTGCGGGGTGCGGGCGGCCGGTGCAGGGTTGGGATCGTGTCGTGAAATGAGGAGAATGTGGCGAAACGAGGACTCCACGGCGGGTCTTGTCCTCGATTCACGACATGCTCCTCGTTTCGATGCGGCCCGCGAGCGGTGCGGTCGGGTGACCTCACCTGCGTGTTCCGATGCCACGTACCGGCCGAAGTCGTGTCGTGAGGTGAGGCGGCTGTCGCGAACTGGGGCGAAGCGGCGGCGGTCGTCGTCGGGTTGGTGCGTGATCCTGGTCCGATGTGGCCGAGCCTGGGAGGGGCTGCGTCGTCGTTTCGGTTGTGCGTGTGATCCGTGGTCGCCGCGGCCGGAAGCGATGGGGTGTGAGCGAGCGAGCTGCGTCGTCCGGCGTCTTGTGGCCGGGCCGAGCTCGTGTCGTTAAGTGAGGCGGCTGTCGCGAACTGGGGTGAATGCGGCGACGGTTGTCGTCGGGTTGGTGCGTGATCCTGGTCCGATGTGGCCGAGCCTGGGAGGGGCTGCGTCGTCGTTTCGGTTGTGCGTGTGATCCGTGGCCGCCGCGGCCGGAAGCGATGGGGTGTGAGCGAGCGAGCTGCGTCGTCCGGCGTCTTGTGGCCGAGCCGAAGTCGCGTCGTGAAATGAGGAGGATGTCGCCTAATAAGGAGAAGACAGCGGGTTTGGTCCTCGATTCGCGACATGATCCTCGTTTCGCGACATCGTCATCAGGGATCCCGATGGGGACGAGCGCCGTAGGGTGAGGGAATGGCTGCGTTCACGGTGGATCTGAACGCCGATCTCGGCGAGACGGTCGACGGCGTCGCCACGGCGGATGACGCGTCGATGTTCCCTCTGATCAGCAGCGCGAACATCGCCTGCGGTGGTCATGCCGGGGACGACGCGTCGATGCGCGCGTCGGTCGCACACTCCCGCGAGCACGGCGTCGCGATCGGTGCGCACCCGGCGTACCCGGACCGTGCGGGGTTCGGGCGCACGCGTCAGCACCTGTCGTCCTCGGACCTGCGCGCGTCGATCCTGGGCCAGCTCACCCGGCTGGTCGCCGCGGGTGCCGACGTCCGCTATGTCAAACCCCACGGAGCGCTGTACAACGAGATCGTCCACGATGCGACGCAGGCGGCCGATGTCGTGGCGGCGGTCACGGAGCTCTCCGCGCGGCTCGGGCGCGCGCTGCCCGTTCTGGGCCTGCACGGCGAGATCCAGCGAGCCGCCGCTGCCGCCGGCCTGCCGTTCTTCTCCGAGGCGTTTCTCGATCGCGGCTATCAGGCGGACGGCACCCTCGTGCCCCGGGGCGCTCCGGGGGATCTGCTGCATGACCCCGCCGAGGTTGCGCGCCGCGCTGTCGAGATGGTGGTGACCGGCTCCGTGACGGCGCTGGACGGCAGCCTCGTCGAGATCCACCCGGCGTCGCTGTGCGTGCATGGTGACAGCCCCGCCGCGGTGGAGATGGCGCGTGCCGTCCGCGCCGCCTTGACCGACGCGGGTGTCGTGATCCGTGCCCCGTGGCTCCGATGACGCCGCTCGTCGTGCACGCGTTCGGGCCGGAGGCGCTGCTGGTGGAGACGGCGGACGTACTGGCACTGCGGGCCGTGCTGGCAACACCTCCCGACGGGGTCACCGACGTCGTCCCCGCCGCGGCGACGGTGCTGGTGTGCTTCGACTCGTCCACGATCGCGCCCGGGGCGGTTCGTGCCTGGATCGATCGCGCGGCGGCTGATGCGGGCAGGATCGACGATGCCGATGCGTCGCCCCTCGTCGAGATCGACGTCTGCTACGACGGTCCGGATCTCGTCACGGCGGCCGCGGCGGCCGGGGTAGCCGTCGACACGCTGATCAGCGCTCACCAGCGCGCTCACTGGCGGGTGGCGTTCACCGGGTTCGCACCCGGCTTCGGCTACCTCGTCGCCGACGACTGGCCCTACCGGCTGCCCCGGCTCGCCGCGCCGCGCACCCGCGTGCCGCGGGGGTCGGTCGCGCTCGCGGACGGGTTCAGCGGGGTGTACCCGCGGGCGACGCCCGGCGGGTGGCAGCTCATCGGGGTCACCGACGCCACGCTCTTCGATCCGGATCGTACGCCCCCGGCTCTGCTCGTTCCGGGTGCGCGTGTGCGGTTCCGGGAGATGTCATGAGCCTGCGGATCGAAGCGGCCGGTCCCGGCACGACCGTGCAGGATCTTGGGCGGCCGGGCCTGCGCGCGGTCGGTGTCGGCTCCTCGGGTGCGCTCGATCGGCAGTCCCACCGCATCGCACAACGCCTGGTGGGCAATCGGGAGTCGGCGGCGGGGATCGAGGTCCCGCTCGGTGGGCTGCGTCTGCGCGCGACGCGCGATCACTGGGTCGTGGTCGCGGGTGCGGAGACCCCGGTGTACGCCGGATCTCGGGCCATCGATCTCTGGCGACCGCATCTGCTGCGCGCGGGGGAGCCCCTCGAACTCGGTATCGCCACCCGCGGCATCCGCGCCTATGTCGCGGTGCGCGGCGGTCTGGCGCTGCCCCCGGTGCTCGGCTCGCGCTCCACCGACACGCTCGCGGGTCTCGGGCCGGAGCCGCTGCGGGCCGGTGACGAGCTCGCCGTCGGTCGCACGCCTCTCCCGCTGCACCTCGTCGACCTCGCCCCGTGGCGCGTGCCGGGGGAGCACATCGAGGCACGAGTCGTGCCCGGGCCGCGCCGGGACTATCTCGAACCCGGCGCGTGGGATCTGCTGACCGGCGAGACCTGGACGGCGTCGACGGCCGCCGATCGCGTGGGCGTGCGGCTGGACGGTCCGTTGCTGCGACATCGCGGCAGCGCGGAGCTCCCGAGCGAAGGGATGATCCCCGGTGCCATCCAGGTGCCGCCGTCCGGCATTCCGACCATCCTCCTCGCCGACGGGCCGGTCACCGGCGGGTACCCGGTGATCGGCGTGGTGCTGGACCTCGACCGGATCGGACAGCTCCGTCCCGGTGCCACCCTTCGCCTGCGCGGCTGACGTTCGGTTTCAGAGCGCGCGATTGGCTCCGATATCGGCGCGGAAGCAGCCATGTGCGCGCAACGAAAGGCGGGTGCCTTGTGCTCTTGTATCTAGATTGCTAGCATTCGAGCATGACAACCGAACGGCGGGCTGGCGGAGACCCGGCGAAGGCGCAGTTCAACGTGTACCTGCCGCGCCCGCTGATCGTGGCGGTGAAGCACCGCGCGATCGACGACGGGACCAGTCTGTCGGCCCTGGTGGAGCGGGCGCTCAGCGAGTATCTGGATCGCGCACGAAGCGCAGGGGAGGAGTGATCATGTCGGTCACTGTGCAGGCCATCCGGTTCACCGATGATGTCTCCGCGATGCGCATGCTGCTGGAGCAGCTGGGGCTCGTCGCCGTCGTGTCCACGCCGCAATGGGCGGTGATGCGCTCCGGGTCCGGCGACGTGCTCCTGCACGCGACCGCGAACGCGGCGAACGGAGCACCCGCGGGATCGACTGAGCTCACCTTCGAGACCGACGACATGGACGCCCTCGCTGTGCGATTCGGCGTCACCCCGATGGATGAGGCCTGGGGGCGCTCGATCGAGATCGTCGACCCGCTCGGGGACCGAGTGACCGTCAACGCTCAGCAGGAGGACTTCTACGGATATGAGACGTCGCAGGCTCTTCCTGACCCGACGATCGGCGTCTGCCCCGTGCGATTCACAGATCCTCGGGGCGCCTACGGCGAATTCCTGACCCGGCTCGGACTTCATCAGAGCAGCCCTGACGATGACAGCTTCGTGGCGTACGGCGCCGACCACGGATCGGTTGGGGTGCACATCGCCCGGCCGGAAGAGACGATGCGGCTGCTCGCCGACGCACCGGGGGCGCAGGTGCATCTCACGCTGTCGACCACGGGCGATCCTGAGACGCTGGCCGCCACGCTGCGAGCCGCTGGGCACGATGTGCGGGTGGACACCACCTTCGGCACGATGCTTGAGCTCACCGATCCGGACGGTCGCTCCCTGCAGATCCACGCGGAATCCTGATTGGTCTCAACCGGTGCGGTTCGCGGCCGGGTCCCGTACCGATATTGAGACCCATGGGTGGGATGGTCTCAGTTTCGGCAACCGAAGCGTGCCGAAACCGCAGATTCTGAGACCGGCGCGGGCGTGACGTTCCGGCCGGTAGGCTCGGGACCATGACGGCGACGGTGCTCGGCATCCGCGTCACCGATGCCCAACTGGCGCGGTGGCGGAACTGGGCGATGCCTGAGGTCCAGCCCTTCCTCCTCACAGCGGACGAAGCCCGAGCGGTGAAGCGGGTGGCGCGGTCGCGGCGCTTGACGCCGGAACTGCGTGACACCTTCCAGCTGTATGCCGTTGCGGGCACTGGCGTCTACGCCATCGAGGCTGAGCCCGCGGGTGACGACGGGGATGCCGATTCGGTCGCGGGCATGCCGGAGGGCTCGCCCCCCGCCGCAGGCCCGGAGGCGAGCGGCGACTCGGAGAATTCTTCCGATTCGGAGGCTTTCGCGGACTCGGAGGCTTTCGCCGGCTCGGAGGCTTCCGCCGGCTCCCTGGGTTCCGCCGGCTCCCTGGGTTCCGCCGAGCGCACGGCGCTCGTGTGGCTCGACAAGCGGGGCGCCCGGCTGCTCAGCCGGGAGGCTCTGGCGGCTCAGCCCACGAAGCACCGCTGGCCCGGCAAGCACCCCGAACGCAGCCGAGATCGCGACACGGCCCGCACCATTCGCTGGATCGAGGATGGCTGGCCGGATTCACGGCACGGCGAGGTCTCGGAGGCCACGTGGCGTCGGGCGCGAGCCATCCTGCCGGACGTGCGCCGGATCGCCGGTCGCTTCCCGGCTCGCAGCGGGCCGAACTGCTTCGGTACCGTGATGGGTGCGGCGGGCGTCGACGGTGCTGCGAGCACCTGGATGCAGCGGGAGCCCTTCGAGCGCTGGCTGCGTGAGGCGACCATCATCGGCGGAAACGATGACAACCCCGGCACAGTGCTGGTCTGGCGCGGCACCGACGGGGCCGTCGAGCACGCGGCGATCACCATCGGCGACGGCTGGCTGCTGAACAAGCCTGCCCAGACCTGGTCGACTCCGGTCGCCGTGCTCTCGGTGCGGGAAGGGATCAATGCTTCCCGCGCCCCCGGACGACGGCTGGAGCGCCACACTCTCGCGTGATGGTGCCGCGGGGGGCACCGCCTGCTGTGCCTGGAGATGATGGCGGGAGTGCCGCATCGTCGCCTGCCGGTGCCGCGGTAACCGCTCCCGCGCCCCCGGACGACGGCTGGAGCGCCACACCTCGCGTGAGGGTGCTCGGAGTGAGCGCCTCCGTACCCTGGACAACGGCTGCGAGCACCACACCACACCCCACCCCACCCTCGCGCGAGAGCACTTCGGCCATCACTCGCCCCCGCGACCGCCGTGCCCGCCCGGCTCCGAACGTCCGCCACCGGGCATCTGTCGCCGGCGGCGTAGGCTCGCACCGTGGAACACGCGCGACTCGCCGACGGATCGACCATCGCCTTCGAACGCGTCGGTGGCGTCGCGGGGGAGCCGGTCATCGTCCTTCCGGGCGGTCCGTGTCGCGAGCCGGAGTATCTCGGGGACCTGGCGGGAATCGCCGGCGTGCGTCCGCTCATCGTGGTGCACTTCCGCGGGACGGCGGCGAGCCCCGATGCGTCACCCGGGTGGTGGCTCGAATCCGATGCCGTCATCGCGATCGCCGACCGCCTCGGGCTCGGACGATTCGATGTTCTCGGCCACTCCGCGGGCACGCGCGTGGCACTGGCGACGATGACGCGCCACCCCGGACGAATCCGCCGTGCCGTGCTCGTCACGCCGGCGGCGTCGTGGCTCACCGGCACCGAGCACGACATCGCGGACATCGCCGCCCGCCGCGCTGATCCGATCATCGACCACGCGCTCGCCGCCCCGGCGGAGATGCCCGACACCGAGGCGGGGTTCCAGGACGTGCTGCAGCAGGAGGCGCCGCTGGGCTACGCGCACTGGAGCGCGCTCGAGCAGCAGCACGCACGGGTCGGCACCACCACACGGGCGGCGACCCTCGGCTGGTTCTCCGAGATCCCCGGCGACGCACCGGCGCAGATCCTCGCAGCCGAACTCCCGCCGGTGCTCGTGGTCGCCGGTGCCGAGGACATGCTGAGCGGCGTGCGCCCGACGCTCGCCTACGCGCAGGCCCTCGGAGCCGAGCAGGCGTGGATCGCAGACTGCGGACATTATCCGTGGATCGAGCAGCCCGGGGAATTCCGGAGGATCCTGTCGGGTTGGATGACGGCGGGCTGACTCCGCGCGTGGTTATACACCGAGTCTCAGGAACCTTCAAGCATCAACGCTGGACGTGTCGCTAATCCGAGTGTATCGTGGGTAGTTGCGCTCGCATCCTCCTGCCCTCATATGGTGGTCGGCTGTTTCCGTGTCTCCGATCGTGAGGTCGGCTCGGAATTCGGGGATGTACGCGAGCGAGAAATCTCACGACAAGGAATCACGAGGCCCGGCCGGGGCCCATGGAGGTCATTCCCTTGGCAGCTGCGAGCAACGCATCCACCAACCCCAAGAACGGCCGCGCTCACAAGCGCGTCTCGTTCGCCAAGATCACCGACACGCTGACCGTCCCCGACCTGCTCGCTCTGCAGGTCGAGTCGTTCGACTGGCTCGTCGGCAACGAGAACTGGAAGGCTCGCGTCGCGCAGGCGCAGGCTGAGGGACGCACCGACGTCCCCGAGGTCAGCGGACTGGAGGAGATCTTCGAGGAGATCTCCCCGATCGAGGACCTCAGCGAGACCATGCAGCTCTCGTTCACGAACCCGTACCTCGAGCCCGAGAAGTACTCGATCGAGGAGTGCAAGGAGCGCGGTAAGACGTACGCGGCTCCGCTGTACGTCGAGGCCGAGTTCATGAACCACCAGACCGGTGAGATCAAGACCCAGACGGTCTTCATGGGCGACTTCCCGCTCCAGACCGACAAGGGAACGTTCATCATCAACGGCACCGAGCGTGTCGTCGTGTCCCAGCTCGTGCGTTCCCCGGGTGTCTACTTCGACAAGACCCCCGACAAGACCAGCGACAAGGACATCGTCTCCGCCCGTGTGATCCCCTCCCGCGGTGCCTGGCTCGAGTTCGAGATCGACAAGCGCGACCAGGTGGGTGTGCGCATCGACCGCAAGCGCAAGCAGTCGGTCACCGTCTTCCTCAAGGCGCTCGGCCTCACCAGCGAGGACATCCTCGCCGAGTTCGCCGGCTTCCCCTCCATCGAGGAGACCCTGTCGAAGGACACCATCCTCACCAAGGAGGACGCGCTCCGCGACATCTACCGCAAGCTCCGTCCGGGCGAGCAGGTCGCCGCCGAGGCCGCCCGCGCGCTGCTGGACAACTTCTACTTCAACCCGAAGCGCTACGACCTGGCCAAGGTCGGCCGCTACAAGGTGAACCAGAAGCTCGGTCTGGACGCACCGCTGACCGAGTCGGTCCTGACCGTCGAGGACATCGTCGCCACCATCAAGTACCTGGTGCGCCTGCACGCCGGTGAGACCTCCTACGAGGGTGTCCGCGGCGGCAAGCCCGCGGAGATCCGCATCGACGTCGACGACATCGACAACTTCGGCAACCGCCGCATCCGCGCGGTCGGCGAGCTCATCCAGAACCAGGTCCGCACCGGTCTGTCCCGCATGGAGCGCGTCGTTCGCGAGCGCATGACCACGCAGGACATCGAGGCCATCACGCCGCAGACCCTGATCAACGTGCGCCCCGTCGTCGCCGCGATCAAGGAGTTCTTCGGAACCTCGCAGCTGTCGCAGTTCATGGACCAGAACAACCCGCTCGCGGGTCTGACCCACAAGCGCCGTCTGTCGGCCCTGGGCCCCGGTGGTCTGTCTCGTGAGCGTGCGGGCGTCGAGGTCCGTGACGTCCACCCGTCGCACTACGGCCGTATGTGCCCGATCGAGACGCCGGAAGGCCCGAACATCGGTCTGATCGGCTCGCTGGCGTCGTTCGCGCGCATCAACGCGTTCGGCTTCATCGAGACGCCGTACCGCCGGGTCATCGACGGCAAGGTGTCCGAGACGATCGACTACCTCACCGCCGCCGAGGAGCAGGACTACATCGTGGCGCAGGCCAACGCCGTCCTGAACAAGGACGGCTCCTTCGCCGACGAGCGCGTTCTCGCCCGTCGCGGCAAGGGTGGCGAGGTCGACCTCTTCCCGCGCGACGAGATCGGCTACATGGACGTCTCGCCGCGCCAGATGGTGTCGGTCGCGACCTCGCTCATCCCGTTCCTCGAGCACGACGACGCGAACCGCGCCCTCATGGGTGCCAACATGCAGCGTCAGGCTGTGCCGCTGCTGCGCTCGGACTCGCCGCTGGTGGGTACCGGTATGGAGGGCTACACGGCCATCGACGCCGGCGACGTGGTCACCGCGCAGAAGGCCGGTGTGGTCTCCGAGGTCTCCGCAGACCGCGTCACCGTGCAGCTGGACGAGGGCGGCACGCAGGACTACTACCTGCGCAAGTTCGACCGCTCCAACCAGGGCACGTCCTACAACCAGCGCGTGATCGTCAACGCCGGTGAGCGCGTCGAGGTCGGCGAGGTCATCGCCGACGGTCCCTCGACCGACAACGGCGAGCTCGCCCTCGGTAAGAACCTCCTCGTCGGCTTCATGACGTGGGAAGGCTTCAACTACGAGGATGCGATCATCCTGAACCAGGACCTGGTGAAGGAAGACACCCTCTCCTCGATCCACATCGAGGAGTACGAGGTCGACGCCCGCGACACCAAGCTCGGCAAGGAGGAGATCACCCGTGACCTCCCCAACGTCAGCCCGGAGCTGCTGAAGGACCTGGACGAGCGCGGCATCATCCGCATCGGTGCCGAGGTGCGCCCCGGCGACATCCTGGTCGGCAAGGTCACCCCGAAGGGTGAGACCGAGCTCAGCGCCGAGGAGCGTCTGCTCCGCGCGATCTTCAACGAGAAGAGCCGCGAGGTCCGCGATACGTCGCTGAAGGTGCCCCACGGTGAGCAGGGAACCATCATCGCGGTCAAGGAGTTCAACGCCGAGGACGGCGACGACGAGCTCGGCTCGGGCGTCAACCGTCGCGTCGTGGTCTACATCGCCCAGAAGCGCAAGATCACCGCGGGTGACAAGCTCTCCGGCCGTCACGGCAACAAGGGCGTCATCTCGCGCATCCTGCCGGTGGAGGACATGCCGTTCCTCGCCGACGGAACGCCGCTGGACATCATCCTCAACCCGCTCGGTATCCCGGGTCGAATGAACTTCGGCCAGGTGCTCGAGGTTCACCTCGGCTGGATCGCCAAGCAGGGCTGGAAGGTCGACGGCAACCCGGAGTGGGCGAAGCTCCTGCCGGCCGAGGCCCGCGAGGCCGCTCCCGGCACGAAGGTCGCGACCCCGGTGTTCGACGGTGCGCACGAGGAGGAGATCTCGGGTCTGCTCGACTCGACCCTTCCCACGCGTGACGGCGAGCGCCTGATCGACCACACCGGCAAGACGACGCTGTACGACGGTCGCTCCGGCGAGCCGTTCCCGGCGCCGATCTCCGTGGGCTACATGTACATCCTGAAGCTGCACCACCTGGTGGACGACAAGATCCACGCGCGTTCGACGGGTCCCTACTCGATGATCACGCAGCAGCCCCTCGGTGGTAAGGCGCAGTTCGGTGGACAGCGCTTCGGTGAGATGGAGGTGTGGGCCCTCGAGGCCTACGGTGCGGCATACGCGCTCCAGGAGCTCCTCACGATCAAGTCCGACGACATCCTCGGCCGCGTCAAGGTGTACGAGGCGATCGTCAAGGGCGAGAACATCCAGGAGCCCGGCATCCCCGAGTCCTTCAAGGTGCTCATGAAGGAGATGCAGTCGCTCTGCCTGAACGTCGAGGTGCTCAACGCCGACGGCCAGCCCGTCAACCTGCGCGACACCGACGATGAGGCGTTCCGCGCCGCGGAAGAGCTCGGCATCAACATCTCGAGCCGCTTCGAGAACGTTTCGGTCGAAGAGATCTGACCCGCGGTCAGATCCCTCCACCACCACAAGATTTCAGAATCGACACAGGAGAACACGTGCTCGACGCCACCACATTCGATTCGCTTCGCATCGGCCTGGCAACTGCTGACGACATCCGTCAGTGGTCGCACGGCGAGGTCAAGAAGCCCGAAACGATCAACTACCGCACCCTGAAGCCCGAGAAGGACGGTCTGTTCGGTGAGCAGATCTTCGGTCCTTCCCGCGACTGGGAGTGCGCCTGCGGTAAGTACAAGCGAGTCCGCTTCAAGGGCATCATCTGCGAGCGCTGCGGCGTGGAGGTCACCAAGAGCTCCGTCCGTCGCGAGCGCATGGGCCACATCGAGCTCGCTGCACCCGTCACCCACATCTGGTACTTCAAGGGCGTTCCGTCGCGCCTCGGCTACCTGCTGGACATGGCGCCGAAGGACCTCGAGAAGGTCATCTACTTCGCCGCGTACATGGTCATCTCGGTGGACGAGGAAGCGCGTCACCGCGACCTTGCGACCCAGGAGGGCAACATCCGCCTCGAGCTGAAGGCTCTGGCGGACCGTCGCGACGCGAAGATCGCCGACCGCCTGCGCAAGCTGGAGGAGGAGCTCGCCGCTCTCGAGGCGGAGGGTGCCAAGGCAGACCAGAAGAAGAAGGTCAAGGACGCCGCCGAGAAGGAGATGTCGCTGACCCGCAAGGGCACCGACGAGGCGATCGCCAAGCTGGAGCGCGTGTGGGAGGACTTCCGCACGCTGTCCGTGGGCGACCTGAAGCCGGAGGACGACGTCTTCCACGAGCTGCAGGACCGCTTCGGTCAGTACTTCCAGGCCTACATGGGTGCTGAGTCCATCAAGAAGCGCCTGGAGACGTTCGACCTCGCCGCTGAGGCGGAGTCGCTGCGCCTGCAGATCTCCGAGGGCAAGGGCCAGCGCAAGATCCGTGCGATCAAGCGCCTCAAGGTCGTCTCCTCGTTCCTGGCCACGGGCATGTCCCCGGCCTCGATGGTGCTCGACGTCGTCCCGGTGATCCCGCCGGAGCTGCGTCCGATGGTGCAGCTGGACGGTGGCCGCTTCGCGACCTCCGACCTCAACGACCTGTACCGCCGCGTGATCAACCGCAACAACCGCCTCCGTCGCCTGATCGACCTCGGTGCCCCCGAGATCATCGTCAACAACGAGAAGCGCATGCTGCAGGAGGCCGTCGACGCGCTGTTCGACAACGGCCGCCGTGGTCGCCCCGTCACCGGTACCGGCAACCGCGCCCTGAAGTCCCTCAGCGACATGCTGAAGGGTAAGCAGGGTCGTTTCCGCCAGAACCTGCTCGGAAAGCGCGTCGACTACTCGGGACGTTCGGTCATCATCGTCGGCCCGCAGCTGAAGCTGCACCAGTGCGGTCTGCCCAAGCAGATGGCCCTGGAGCTGTTCAAGCCGTTCGTGATCAAGCGCCTGATCGACCTTGGTCACTCGCAGAACATCAAGGCCGCCAAGCGCGCCGTGGAGCGCACGCGCCCCGAGGTGTGGGACGTGCTCGAGGAGATCATCCGCGAGCGTCCCGTGCTGCTGAACCGCGCCCCCACGCTGCACCGCCTGGGTATCCAGGCCTTCGAGCCGCAGCTCGTCGAGGGTAAGGCCATCCAGCTGCACCCGCTCGTGTGCGCCGCGTTCAACGCTGACTTCGACGGTGACCAGATGGCTGTGCACCTGCCGCTGTCGGTGGAGGC
The DNA here is from genome assembly GCF_044769785.1 of Microbacterium sp. GXS0129. Classification (NCBI taxonomy): domain Bacteria; kingdom Bacillati; phylum Actinomycetota; class Actinomycetes; order Micrococcales; family Microbacteriaceae; genus Microbacterium; species Microbacterium sp. GXS0129. The sequence continues at coordinate 266,520 of NZ_JBIZVZ010000004.1, forward strand.
ACAGGCCGAGGCCCGCATGCTCATGCTGGCGTCGAACAACATCCTGAAGCCGTCCGACGGTCGTCCGGTCACCCTGCCCTCGCAGGACATGATCATCGGCCTGCACCACCTGACCACGGTCAAGGAGGGTGCGCTCGGTGAGGGTCGCGCGTTCGGCTCGGTCGCTGAGGCGATCATGGCCAAGGACGAGGGGACCCTCGACCTGCAGGCCAAGGTCCGCATCCGCATTCCGGGTCTGACGTTCCTCGAGGGTGACGCCCCGGAGGGCTACGACACCCACGGTCTCGTGGATGCGTCGCTCGGTCAGGTCACCTTCAACGACACGCTGCCGAAGGGCTACCCCTTCGTCCGCGAGCAGGCCGACAAGGGCAAGCTGTCGCAGATCGTGAACAAGCTGGCCGAGGAGTACCCGAAGGTCGAGGTCGCCGCTGCGCTGGACCGGATCAAGGACGCCGGCTTCTACTGGGCAACCCGTTCGGGTGTGACCGTCGCGCTCAGCGACATCCTCACCCCGCCGAACAAGGCCGAGATCATCTCGAAGTACGAGAAGCTCGCCTCCAAGGTGCAGGGCCAGTACGAGAAGGGTCTCGTCACCGACGCCGAGCGTCGTCAGGAGCAGATCAAGATCTGGACCGAGGCGACCGACGAGGTGCAGGCGGCGATGCGCGCCAACTTCCCCGAGGACAACACCATCAACCGCATGGTGTCGTCGGGTGCTCGTGGTAACTGGCTGCAGATCCGTAACATCGCTGGTATCCGAGGCCTGGTGAACAACACCAAGGGTGAGATCATGCCGCGTCCAATCATCTCCTCGTACCGCGAGGGTCTGTCGGTGGCCGAGTACTTCACCGCGACGCACGGTGCCCGTAAGGGTCTGGCCGACACCGCTCTGCGCACCGCCGACTCGGGTTACCTGACCCGTCGTCTGGTGGACGTCTCGCAGGATGTCATCATCCGCGAAGAGGACTGCGGCACGAGCAAGGGTCTGGACTACGTCATCGCGAAGGCGGACTCGACCGGCACTCTGGTGCGCGACGAGAACGTCGAGAACTCGGTGTTCGCCCGTACCCTCGCCATCGACGTCGTCGATGCTGCGGGCACGGTCATCGCGACCGCCGGTGAGGACGTCGGCGACGTGCTCATCGACAAGCTGATCGAGGCCGGTGTCGAGAACATCAAGGTCCGCTCGGTGATGACCTGCGACTCCGCCGTCGGCGTGTGCGCGCAGTGCTACGGCCGTTCGCTGGCCTCCGGCAAGATCGTGGACATCGGTGAGGCCGTCGGCATCATCGCCGCCCAGTCGATCGGTGAGCCCGGTACCCAGCTGACGATGCGTACCTTCCACACCGGTGGTTCCGCGTCTGCTGACGACATCACCCAGGGTCTGCCCCGTGTGCAGGAGCTCTTCGAGGCTCGTACTCCGAAGGGTGCTTCCCCGATCGCCGAGGCGACCGGTCGCATCACCATCGAGGAGACCGAGAAGCAGAAGAAGGTCATCCTGACGCCCGATAACGGTGACGAGCCGTACGTCTACCCGGTCCTGAAGCGTGCCACGCTCCTGGTCGAGGACGGACAGCACATCGAGGTCGGTCAGGCGCTGCAGGTCGGCACGCTCGACCCGAAGGAGGTCATGCGCGTGCAGGGTGCCCGTGCCGCGCAGAAGTACCTCGTCGGCGGCGTGCAGGGCGTGTACCGCTCGCAGGGTGTGCCGATCCACGACAAGCACATCGAGGTCATCGTGCGCCAGATGCTGCGCAAGGTCACCGTCGTCGACCACGGCGACACCGACCTGCTGCCCGGTGAGATGGTCGACACGCGTCGCTACCAGGACCTCAACCGTGCTGCCGTGGCCGAGGGCAAGCGCCCCGCGTCGGGCCGTCCGGAGCTGATGGGTATCACGAAGGCGTCGCTCGCGACGGAGTCGTGGCTGTCGGCCGCTTCCTTCCAGGAGACCACCCGCGTCCTCACGCAGGCGGCCATGGAGGGCAAGAGCGACCCGCTCGTCGGCCTCAAGGAGAACGTCATCATCGGTAAGCTCATCCCCGCCGGAACCGGACTTGCGAAGTACCGCAACGTCGTGGTCGAGGCCACGGAGGAGGCGAAGAGCGAGCGGTACCCCAACCGCATCTTCGCGTCGGACGGTGCGTACTCGGGCGACGACCTGAGCTACGTCGACTTCGACAGCTTCTCGACGGACGACAACTTCACCACGCCCGGTACCTACAACTGAGCATGAGGTGAACCGCAGGCCCCCGGCTTCCCGCCGGGGGCCTGCGGCGTTTCCGCCCACCCCTTGTCCTGCTCGGGTTTCTCGCGTGTGCGTCTGGGACGAATGGGCGCGGGAGCGTAGCGTGGGGGTATGGGGCGAGTCGGGGGACGAAACGTGCCGATGATGATCATCGGCATCGTGCTCAGCGTCGCGGTCGTGATCGTGCTGTTCGTGATCGCGCTGCCCATGTGGCCCGCCGCCGGACTCTGGATCGGATCGATGATGCAGGCCGTCGCCGATTTCATGCGCGGCCAGGGCTGAACGAACTCGCCGACGTCGCCCGCGCACTTACGGCAAGCCTCAGGCCCAATGGCCGAGGCCCGCACTACCCTGAATTGCACAGCAGGCACGAATGCGCTGCAGGAGTGCACCGTCCAGCACGTCGAGGAGAAGTCTGATGAGCGAAACGCCGAACTCGCCCTCCGGGGACGCCGCGGGCGAGCCCGTGGAGGAGACCACCACGGGTGCTGATCTGAACGAGGACACCGTGGCCGAGGAGCAGTCCGCCGCCGAGGACGCTGTCCCCGCGGCCGACTCCGACGACGACGCCGCCTTCGCGGCCAGCGTCGCCGACGAGATCGCCGCGGCCAACGCCGGCGTCGTTCCCGCCGCCGCGCCCATGCCCCCGGCTGCCCCCGCCTCCGTCGTCGCGGCGGACAACGTGGACGCCGCCCGTGCGGCCGCAACCTCCGAGGCCCCCTCGCCCGATGAGGCGCCGGCCGAGCCCGCGACGGCCGATGCCGTCGACGCCACCCCTGCCGACGATTCGCACCCGGCCGGAACGCCGGCGGTCACCCCCGCGTCGTTCGCGGACGAGGATGCGCCCGACGCCATCGCCGACCCCGACGCGCCGGCCGACGGCGCGGCCTGGAACGCCGCCGCAGCGGCAGCGGCGGCCACCGAGAGCGCCCGCGCAGCCGAGGAAGCCGCCGACGCCGCGGTCGCCGGCACCACCGCGAAGGCCGACACCGACGCAGCCGCTGAGGCCGGCACGGCCGCTGACTCCGCGACGATCGCCGATTCCGGCACCACCCCCGATGCGGATGCGCCCGCGCCGTCGGTGGCATCCGACGTCGACCGCGCCCGCGCCGCTGCCGCAGCGATGAACGACGACGACGACACGCCCTGGTACGACCGTCCCGAGGTCGTTGAGGCCGCGGCTTCCCTGCCGTCCCCGGTGGCGGACGCGCCCACTACCGCCGTCGACGCGCCCACCACCGCTCTGACGCCGCCCGCGGCTGCCGCAGCCGCTGCGGCCACGACGCCCGTCGCCGAGCCCGCCGCCACCGGCGTCACCGCGGGGCCCGCACAGATCTTCGTGCAGGCACCGGAGGAGCCCGCCAAGCGCGGGAACCGTGCATTCGCGGGTGTCGTTGGCCTCATCGCCACCGTCGTCTTCGCGGTCCTCTACATGGCGGCGACCCTGCTCCCGCGCGGCGGGGAGGTGCTCACCAGCTTCGATGCGCTCGGTGCAGCCGCGCTGACGGAGGTGGCATCGCCCGGCTTCTGGATCCCGGTCGCCACCTTCTTCCTCGCCTTCTGGCTGCTCGGCGCCATCCTCAACACGGCCAAGTGGGGGTACTGGGTGGTGTTCGGCCTCCTCGTGGGGCTGCTGTCGCTGGCGGGCCACGTGCTGGGCCAGATCATCGCGGCCAACCCCTGGCTGATCACGCCGACCCAGGCTCTGGAGCTCGCTCGCACCTCGGTGTTCTCGGTGCCCGGCCTGGTGGCGCTCGTCATCGGCCGTGAGCTGCCGGTGTGGTTCGGCGGATGGATCGCGCGCCGCGGCCGCAAGGTGATCGCCGCGAACGCGGAGGCGCAGGAGGAGTTCCAGCGCATCCTGGACGCGGGTCCCCAGCTCGCCAGCTGATGACTGACACGAACCGCGCCCGGCCCCTGATCTACACGGGGCTGGGCGCGGTCGTCTTCGTCGCGCTGGTGATCGTCGGCTTCGGTGCGCTCAGCTACGCCACAGACACGGAGGTGATCGCGGCACCCGGGCTCGGTCCGCTTCCGGCCGTGATCGGTATCGCCGCGGGGACCATCGCCTTCGCGGGCACCCTCCTCGCGCGCTCGCTGAACCGCCCGGGACTGGGGGCTGCCGCGCTCGCCGCGGTGCTGGCTTCTGCCGTGCACCTGCTGGCGGTGTCCGTGGCCGTGCTCTTCACCGTTCCCGGCGCCGCCGCAGCCGTCGCGTCCCACCTGGTGCTCGGCGGATACAGCGTCCTCGTCTTCCTCGCTGGCCTCCTCGCCGGAGCGCTCACCGTCGTCGGGTTCCGTGCGGGCACCGGTACGCCGCAGTGGCCGTGGGAGAAGCACGACGACGACGAGTAGGCGACCGGACCCGCATGGCCGGGCGCGCGCGAGGCGGGGAGTGGATGCGGCGGGCGGCGACGAGTCGGGAAGCAGCGGCGTGATCCGCCACGGGCTTCGGGAGCTCGGGACCCCCGCGATGCTTCGGCTCCGTGCAGATCCGGACGCGAATCCGTCCGGATCGGCGCTTCCTGCCCTACGGTGGGATCGTGGAGCGGGAGCTCGAGGCGCAGGTGAGCCATGCGGTGGACGCATGGCTGCGCTGGGTGCCCCGGTGGCACCCGCAGAGCCATCGTGGACGCACCGCGGTGTGCAAGCGCTGTTTCGGCTCTCCCATCCTGCTGGCCGCGGGGCTCGGAACCGATGTTCCCCACGGCGTGCAGCACGGCATCTCCACACGCATGAAGACCGTTATCGACGCGGCGGTGGGGGAGTACACGGCCCGCAATCTGCCGATGCTCCAGGCGGAGCTGGACCAGCAGGCCGCGCGGAACCGAGCGCGTCGCTACCGGCCGGGCGATGACCTCGAACCCGAGTTCGACGGCATGCCGCTGGATCCCGACCCGGAGCCGGGCGCGCCGTTCCTCTTCACCGTCGCAGGACTCGCCGCGGAGGTGGATGCCGATGTGCCGGCGCTTCCTCCCCTCAGCGAGGAGGAGAAGGTCGCCCTGCGTCAGGAGGTCGCACTCGCCGACGAGTACGCCACGATGGTGGGCCGAGAGGTCTGTCGCATCCTGGTGGGTCATCGGCTGCGGATCTCCCAGGCCGTCCAGCAGTACGTCGAGCCTCAGATCGCCGACATCATCGCCGAGCTCGCCAGGTCCCTGGACGCGCCCTTCGATCCCCGCGACGGCACACTTCCCGACGCCTGAACCCGTCCCGCTGCCGGGTGGGGTGGTGAGGGAAAGCGGACGATGGAGGGCGGCCCTGTTACCATGACGGCATCCGGATTTCACGCCCGTCGAGGGCGCGCCGCCGCGGCCGACACGCGGGAAGCGTGCACCCGACGATCAGGTGCGACCGGGACGAGGTAATAGGGGGTGTCGATGGCCAAGCGCGTGCTTTCTGCACCCCCGGTACTGGCAGGACTCACTTTCGTCCGGCCGCTTGGCTCCGGCGGATTCGCCGACGTCTTCCTGTACGAGCAGGCCATGCCACGCCGTTCCGTGGCGGTCAAGGTGCTGCCGAGCGACGTCGCCGACGCGGAGCTGCTGCGCATGTTCAACGCCGAGGCCGACGTGCTGGCGCGCCTGTCCGCCCACCCCTCCATCGTCACCGTCTACCAGGCGGGCATCTCCGCCGACGGGCGCGCCTACATCGTGATGGAGTACTGCCCGGGATCCATGTCCCCCCGGTACCGCAGCGAGCGCATCCCGGTGGCCGAAGCCCTGTCGGTCGGTGTGAAGATGGCCGGTGCGCTGGAGACCGCGCACCGCGCCGGGCTCGTTCATCGCGACATCAAACCCGGCAACATCCTGACCACCGCGTTCGGCGCCCCCGTCCTCGCCGACTTCGGCATCTCCTCCTCGCTGGCTCGCGCCACCCCGGACGGGATGATGGCGATGTCCGTGCCGTGGACCGCGCCCGAGGTGATCGCCGAGCACACCTCCGGCGACGTCGCCAGCGAGGTCTGGGGTCTCGGCGCCACCGTCTACTCGCTGCTGGCCGGTCACTCGCCGTTCGAGCGGGCCGAGCAGGGGCAGAACTCGCGTGATCAGCTGCGCAGACGCATCCTGCGCGCGTCGTACACGAGAATCACCCGCTCCGACGTGACCGACTCGATCCAGAACGTGCTCGCGACGGCCATGGCCCGCGCGCCGCGAGAGCGCTACCCCAGCGCACTGGCCTTCGCCGAGGCGCTTCGCGCGATCGAAGTGGAACTGGGGCTCCCGATGACACCGCTCGAGGTGGCCGAGGACGTCTGGGCGGCTCCCGGCGTCGATTTCGAGGACGCATCCGCTCGCGGACACATCCGCGCCCACGTCCCCACCCCGTCCAGCCGCAAGGCGCGGCCCACCGCGGAGCTGTCCGGATACGCCCGCTCCGATGACGAGGGCATCGGCACCGCGCGCCGCCCCGGCGTGCGCTGGGGCTGGATCGCCGCGGGAGCCGTGGTCCTCCTCGCCGCCGGTATCGGCGGTGGCGTTCTCCTCGCAGGAATGCTCTGATGTCCTCCAACACACCCACCAGTCCTTCTCGTCGTGGCCCGATCCTCGCGGTCGGGGGCGGTGCGCTCGCCGTCGCCGCCGTTGTCGGCGCGACGATCGTGTGGCCCGGGCTCGACGCCCACGAGGCACCGCCGGTCGATGCGGCGATCTGGGCGCTGCAGACCGCCGACGGACACCGCTATGCGCGGGTGAACACCGCGATCGGTGAGCTGGACACCGTGCGCGACGTCGCGAACCCGTCGGCGATCGCCCAGACCGCCGAGCGGGCGTATCTCTACTCCGGAAGCTACGGCAAGCTCACCCCGATCGACGCCGCGATGCCCGCGGACCTCGACGATGAGACCCTGGCGGCATCCACCGCGACGCCGTCCGGCACCACCGAGGCCACCGTGGCCGGTGACTACGTGGTGTACCGCACCGAAACCGGTGGGGTCTACGCCGGGCTGCTGGCCGACGCACAGCCGATGCGGATCGACCCCAACCCGGAGCCCACGCCGGATCCGAGCGCCTCTCCGACGGAGGCGCCCTCGGATGCGCCGGAGTACACGGCCGACGCCGTGGCGCTGAGCCCCGACGGCGTGCTGTACGCCTACACCGCGGCCACCGAGTCGGTGCTGCGGTACAGCGTGCGTGATTCGCGTGTCCTGGGAACGGATCCCGCCCCGGGCGTCGGCGATGAGCCCGCCATCACCGGTGTGGGCGATGACTGGGTGATGCTCGATGCCGACGGCACGATCATCGAGAGCCGCGTGGCCGGCGAACGCAGCATCGAGCCGGTGGGATCCGCGGTCCTCGCCCGATCGCAGAAGTCGGGCACGGACACCTACATCGCCGATTCGTCCGGCCTCTACCGGGTGCCGCTCGACGGCACGGCGGTGGAACGCGTGGTCGGCTCCTCCGACGAGGAGATCGGCACGCCCGCGCGACCGACCACCCTCGGTGACACGATGGTGGCGGCCTGGCTGGCGAGTGATTCGGGCGTGCTGTGGCGCGACGGCACCGGGCAGCAGCCGCTCGACTTCGGGGGCCAGGTCCTCGAAGACACGCGCCGGCCGGTGTTCGCGGGGACCGCCGATGCCCTGATCCTGAACGAGACCCGCTCCGGCTGGGTGTGGACCGTCCCCGACGCGAAGCTGCTGCCCTCGAGCCAGAACTGGGTCGTCGAGGACGCCGACGACCAGAACGCCGAGGAGAGCGAGATCCAGTCCGAAGTGGTGCTGGATCCGAAACCTCCCGTGGCGGAACCGGACGCCTTCGGCGTACGAGCCGGTGCCGTCTCGTCACTGCCCGTTCTGCTGAACGACCATGATCCCAATCAGGACGTGCTGAGCGTGGATCCGGGATCGGTCACCGGCCTCGATCCCGCCTTCGGCAGCGTCACGGTGACCGATGGCGGCGGCCGGCTGGCCGTGACGGTGGCCGCCGATGCGCAGGGATCAGCCACGTTCAGCTATCGCGTGACCGACGGCACCTCGGCGGATGGACTGTTCTCCGAATCCACCACGGTCACGTTGACCGTCGCGGCGGAGGACGAGAACACCGCGCCGGAGTGGTGCGGAGTCGAGGGCTGCCTCGCCACCTGGCCCGAGCCGGAGGTCAGCCCCGGCGGCACGGTGACCGTGCCCGTGCTCAACGCCTGGGTGGACGGTGAAGGCGATCCGCTGGTGCTGCTGTCCGCGCGGGCCCCCGACGGCATCGCAACGGCCGCGGTGACTCCGGCCGGCGAGGTGGTCTTCCAGCATGCCGACCCGTCCGACTCGACGACGCAGGTCGTGCCGGTGGACGTGACCGTCGCCGATACGCGCGGCAGCATCGCCGAGCGCACGCTGAAGGTGAAGGTCACCCCGACGCCGGTGCTGTCGGCGCAGTCGTTCACCGTGGTCGACAGCCTCGGAATGGACGAGCCCATCGATGTCTCCGGCCACGTGCTGGGTACGGCCGGAGAGCTGTCGGTCACGACGGTACAGGTGCTCGACGACGCCGATGCTCAGGCGTCCCTGGGAGCCTCCGGCACCTCGTTCGATTTCTCCGCGTCCCAGCCCGGAACCTACCGTGTGAAGTACAGCGTGAGCGACGGTCGCTCGGAGGCCAGCGCCACGGTGCGCGTGACGCTGCTCGGTCCCGATGCGGCGGCGCAGCTCGCCACAGCGCCCGTGGTGGCGTTCCTGCGGCCGCAGGAGGACGCGACGGTGGATGTTCTGGCCGCCGTGTCCAACCCCACCCGCCGCGTGCTGCTGATGAGCGGGATGACGGTGATCCCCGACGAGGGTGCCAGCCTCCAGGTCGACGCCGTCGCACAGAACTTCATCCGGGTCACGGGATCCACGCGCACCGGGGATCCCGGCCGCCTGGGCGTCGTGAACTACACCGTCAGCGATGGGTCCTCCGATGCGGGCGCCACCATCACCGGACAGGCGACGGTCTACCTGCTGCCGCCGGCCCTGGATCTCGCGCCCATCGCGGTCGATGACCGCGTGGTCGTGCGCGCCGGATCGCAGATCGACATTCCCGTGCTCGAGAACGACGTGGCCCCGTCGGGTGCCGCACTGTTCCTGGATCCGTCGTCCGTGACGGCGACCGGGCCGAACGTCCTCGCCTTCGCCGCGGGGGACACCCTGCGCTACCTCGCCCCGACCACTCCCGGCACCTACAGCGTGGAGTACGCCATCGCGCCGGCGGGTGCTCCGTCGCTGAAGGACACCGCCACCGTCACCGTCACCGTGCTCGGGGACGAGGCCAATCACGCGCCCGCGCCGAAGCTGCTGGCGGGTCGCGTGCTGTCGGGGCAGTCGGTGCGCATCGACTTCGATCCCTACGGTGTGGACCCGGACGGCGACGACGTGCGCCTGGACCGCATCCTCACGCAGCCGGCGCGGGGATCGGCGGCGATCTCCTCCGACGGCGCCGCCATCGTCTACGTGTCCACTCCCGGCTCCGCCGGTGGTCAGGACTCCTTCACCTATCAGGTCATCGATGCGTTCGGGGAGAAGCGGACCGGCACCGCCCGGGTCGGCGTGCTGGACCAGCAGTCCAATCCCAGCCCCATCACGTTCACGGACTACGTGCAGGTGCAGCAGGGCGCTGAATCGATCATCCGGGTGCGTCCCGTCGACAACGACATCGACCCCACCAACGGCACGCTGGCGTTGACCAACGTCACCCCCAATCTGTCCGAGCGGCTGCAGGGCGATGCACCCAACCCGGAGTACGATCGCTGGTCTTCGCTCATCCGCACGATGGACGACTCGGTCGTGACCATCGCGGCGGGCACCGAAACGGGCACCATGTCCTTCCTCTACGACGTGACGTCGTCCTCGGGCAACACCGGACGCGGACTCATCGTGGTGAAGGTGGTGCGGGAGACCGTTCCGGACTATCCCGTGGTGGCCGACACGCTGCTCACGGTGCAGAACCGCGACAGCTTCGCCTCCGGCGTCGACGTGCTTTCGGGCAAGGTCACCTGGAGCGGTGGAGACGCCTCCACGCTCAGCCTCAAGGCATGGGGAGGCAAGGGAACCGGTGACGTCTCGGTGAACGGGCAGAACATCACCGGCCAGCTCACCGACAAGGCGCGCGTCGTCCCCTTCGCGGTCACCGGCGATCTCGCGGACGGCACCCCGATCACCACCTATGCCTTCGTGCGCGTTCCCGCGGCCGATGATGTGACCGTCTCGCTGCGTCCGGGGATCCCCGCACAGGAGGTGCGGGAGAAGGAGGCCGTGACCTTCGACATGGCGTCGCTCGTGGTGATGAGCCGCAACAGCGAGCTCGAGGTCAGTCCGGACACCGCGGCCACCGGCGTGCGCGCACAGGCCACATGCACCCCCTCGGGCGGCACGAACATCACCTACACCGCGGGCGAGGGCCCGCCGTGGAACGACATGTGCGTGGTCCCGGTGCGCGCCGCCGGGCAGGAGGACTGGGCGTTCCTCTCCGTACCGATCCACGTGCAGGCCCTGGACCCCGTCCCGATCCTGCGGTCCGCATCGGTCACCGTCACGCCGGGATCGAACGACTCCTTCGACCTGGCCAGCATCACGTCCTGGGAGGGACGCGAGGACAACGCGAACATCCGGTACGCGATCGACGCGCCAGCGGGTGATTTCACGGTTTCGCAGGAGGGCAGCGTGGTCAGCTTCCGCGCCGCCGACAGCGCGCTGCCAGGACGGGAGACGGCGGTGCTCGTCTCCGTGACCAGTCACCCCGACGTCGCACCCACCCGGCTGATCCTGCGCGTCGGTCAGGCGCCCTCCACGCTGCCGCGCGCCGGCAACGTGCAGCAGCAGTGCAGTCAGAACGCCGGCTCGTCCTGCACCATCCGGGTGACCGGCGCCGCAGGTGAGGTGAACCCGCTGCCGAGCACACCGCTCGTGCTGGTGGCGGCGTCCGCATCCAGCGTGTGTGCGGGCGTCACCTTCGAGGCGATCGACGACGACAATGTCCGGGCATCGTGGACGCAGGACGCTCCGGGCGGCACGTGCACCGCCAACTTCCAGCTGCGAGACGCCCAGGACCGCACCACCAACGGCGACCGCCAGGGCACCGTCACGCTCGATCTGCTCGGCTATCCGCGCGCACCCGCGTCCATCTCGCAGTCCGCCTTCGGCGACGGCTCGGTGACGCTGCGCGTCGACCCGGGCGCCGCGCGCTCGTCCTACCCCGCGGTCAGCGGGTTCGCCGTGACCACCGGGGGAACCGCGGTGGTCAGCTGCAACGCTGACGGTGTGTGCCCGGCGTTCGAGGCGCCCAACAACGAGCAGCGCACCTACGACGTGGTCGCCGTCAACTCCGTCGGCAACTCCCGCGCCGCCGCCTCCACAGTCGCATGGGCCTATCGTCCGCCCGCTGCACCCGCTTCGGTGGTGGGCGTCCCCGTCGTCTCTCCCGACACGGACGGCAAGAAGGTGCAGCTGACGATCACCGGCATCGATGCGGCGGGCACCGACAATCTGCTGATCTCTGCGCCCACGGCCAAGCAGATCGACGTGGAGGTGAAGGATCGCACCACCATCACCACGGAGTTCCTCGTCGGCTCGAACTCGCCCACGCTGGTGACCGTGCAGCCGGTGACGAAGTCACCGGTGCCGAAGGGTGAGGGTGAGGGTGCGACGACGGGCAAGTCGATCAGCACGAATACGAACGGGATCGGCGCACCAACGCAGGTAAAGCTGACGGCGACGTCGGAGGAGATCGACTTCCGGACCGCTCGCGTGACGGCAACCGCCACGGCGACCCCCGGCGGTGCCGGTGGAAAGCTCCTGTACGGGATCGTGGAGAAGGGCGAGGAGTGCTCGGCGACGTCGGCGCAGCCCTCGCGCGTCTTCGAGAACGTCGCGGCGAACAAGAAGCACACCTACCTCGTGTGCGTCGACAGCGTGTACGACGACAAGGTGTTCGGCAGCGCGACCGCGGAAGCCCCCCTCGACATCCGCGGCGGCAAGCAGGCCCCGAAGGGCTACACCTTCCGGGTTGACGGCGTCCCCGACGTCGGCGACCGTGACGCCCGCTGGATCATCCGCGATCAGCCCAGCGGAACCGCGGAAGAGGGCTATCACGCGGAGTTCCGGGGTTTCCGCTCGGATGTCTTCGGTGCCGACCCGAATATTCAGGTCCAGTGGGTGAGCGACCTCTACCCTGACAGCGCGACGGACTGGGGCACCGTCTCGCCGGCGAAGGGATCCGCGCCCTATCAGGTGCACGCCTGGTGGAACGTCGCGTGCCAGTCCGGTGGTGATGTCGCCGTCGCCGTCGACTACGAGGGCGGCGGCAAGAAGCCGAACATCGTCGTGGACAAGACTCAGGCCCGCTACTACGACAAGCGGGGTCGCCAGGTGTTCCCGGGCATCCCGTCTCTGCCGACGCCGGACCCGAGCGGCACTCCCACCGAGGAGCCGACGACCCCTCCGGACACCGGCGGAGAGGTCCCGGCGAAGGCCGTCCGCGTCGAGGGGATCATCATCCACGTCGACTGGGACAGCACCGGCTGGGGGCTGGACCCCGTCGATCTCGACAACGTCTCCGCCAAGTGCGGCTGAACACAAACAGCACGATCAAGGAACGACATGACCATTTCGCAAGAGCAGGCCACCTGGTTCGCACAGACGTTCGGCCAGCTCGCCGACAACGTCGAGCGGGCGGTGCTCGGCAAGCGCCCGGTGGTGGAGCTGGTGCTCACCGCCATGCTCAGCGACGGGCACGTGCTGCTGGAAGACGTCCCGGGAACGGGGAAGACCTCGCTGGCGCGCGCCCTCGCGCAGTCGGTGCAGGGTACTCACACGCGCATTCAGTTCACCCCCGACCTGCTGCCCGGTGACATCACCGGCATCACCGTCTACGACCAGAAGCGCGGCGAGTTCGAGTTCCACGCCGGTCCCGTCTTCGCCAACATCGTGCTGGCCGACGAAATCAACCGCGCCAGCCCCAAGACGCAGGCGGCGCTGCTGGAGGTGATGGAGGAGGGCTCGGTCACCGTCGACGGCGTCTCGCGCACCGTGGGCACCCCGTTCCTCGTGGTCGCTACTCAGAACCCGGTGGAACAGGCCGGAACCTACCGGCTTCCGGAGGCGCAGCTGGACCGGTTCCTGATGAAGACCTCGCTCGGCTACCCCGACCACGCGGCCACGCTGCGGATCCTCGACGGGGCCGCAGTGGAGACCGCGAAGCTGCATCCCGTCGTCACCCCGCAGACGATGGTGTCCATGGCGGACCTGGCGCAGGAGGTCTACGTCGACGCGCTCGTGCTCGACTACATCGCCCGTGTGGTGGATGCCACGCGCGGCGCCGACCAGGTGCGGCTGGGGGTCTCGATCCGTGGGGCGCTGGCGCTGACGCGCGCCGTGCGCACACGCGCTGCGAGCCAGGGACGCACCTACGTCGTCCCCGACGACGTGAAGACGCTCGCCGGCCCGGTGCTCGCACACCGCCTCATCCTGCACCCCGAAGCGGAGTTCGACGGGGTCACCGCGGAGGCCGTCATCGGTCAGGTGATGCTGGAGGTGGCGCCGCCCGTGCAGCGCGCATCCGCATGACCGACGAGTTCACCGACCGATCGCACTCCCAGTCGCGGTCGCGATCGCACACCCAGACGCGTACGCGCACCCATGTGCGTGCCGGGCGACGCAGCGCGTTCCTGCGCGCCTCGCTGGCGGTGCTGGCCGTGGCGCGCCGGCTGGGGGCGGTGCTGCGCCGGGCGCGCGACGAGATCTCCCGCACCGTCACGCCGGCGGGCTGGATCGCGGTGGTCGTCGCGCTGGGCGGGTTCTCCCTCGGATGGCTGCTGGGATGGGCCGAGGCGATCGTGGCCGGCATCGTCTCCATCGTGCTGCTGCTGCTCGCGGTCCCGTTCCTGTTCGGCGCACGCCGGTACGACGTGCGGGTGCATCCGACAGCGGATCGCGTGGTCGCCGGCGGCAGCGTCAGCACCGGGGTGACGGTGCGCAACACCGGCACCCGCGCGGCCCTGCCATCGCGGCTGGATCTGCCGGTGGGCGACGGGATCGTCGAGGTGGAGGTGCCGCTTCTGCGCCCGGACGCCGACGTCACCGAAGACGTCGAGATCCCCACCCCGCGCCGCGGCGTGATCCGGGTGGGACCTGCCACCACCGTGCGGGCCGATCCCCTCCGGCTGCTGCATCGCGAACACGAGTGGGCCGACGTCCACGAGCTCTACGTGCATCCGCGCACGGTGCCGGTGCCGGCGACGAGTGCCGGCATCGTGCGGGATCTGGAGGGGAATCCGACCTCGCGCCTGGTGGATTCCGACATCTCGTTCCATGCGATCCGTGAGTACGCCCCCGGCGACGCTCAGCGGCAGATCCACTGGAAGTCCACCGCCAAGACCGGTCAGCTGATGGTGCGCCAGTTCGAGGAATCACGACGCGCTCGCACCGCGATCGCCCTCAGCGTGGCTGCGGCGGACTACCTCGATGAAGACGAGTACGAGCTGGCCGTCAGCGCCGCAGCGTCTCTCGGCGTGCAGTCGCTGCGCGAGGGCCGTGACCTCGAGATCGTCGCCGGTGCCGAGATCCCGCGTGTGGTGCGAGGACGCCTGCGGGCCTTCCGCCAGCTGGGCGCGGTGAGTCCGCGGAGCCTGCTGGACGAGTTCTGCCTGGTGGACGCGCTGGAGAACACGATGGCCCTCGAAGAGGTGTGCGCGCTGCAAGCTGAGGAGAGCAGCGGCCTGTCGATCGTCTTCCTGGTGTGCGGCTCGCGGCTCCCGCTGGAGCGCGTACGGCGGGCGGCGCTGGCGTACGGCCCGGAGACCACCGTCGTCGCCGTCGTCTGCAACGAGACCGCGCACCCCCGCGTACGCCCGATCGGAGACGTCTACGTGATGACGATCGGCGTGCTCGAGGATCTCGGTGCGCTGCTGGGACGAGGAGCGGTGCGATGAGCGACGCTCTGAGTCCGAAGGGCCGCGCCACCTCGCGCACGGTGGTGGCAGGCAGCGTCTTCGTCGCCGCTCTCGCCGCGCTCGGCATCGTCGCCGCGTGGCCGATCTATGCGTCGCCGTCCTTCCTCTGGGCCGCGGGGGCGGCCATCATCGCGGGCGCGGCGATCGCCGTGCTCTGGGTCTGGCGGCGTCTGCCTGGGTGGCTGGTGGCCGTGCTGCTGGTCGCGGCATGGCTCGGCCTCGGCCTCGCGCTCGGCGTGCCGGAGCGCTGGGCGTCCGGGCGCATCTGGCCCGATGGGGTCGTCGATGTGCTGCTTGCACCGGTCACCGGCTGGAAAGACCTCATCACCACCCCGCTGCCGGTCGGCTCGTATCGCAACCTCCTGGTGCCGGCGATCATCGTCTTCCTCGTGAGCGTGTCTGCGGCGCTGCGGCTCAGCTGGCTACCCGCGTCGCGATCCGGGTTCGCCGTCCCGGTCGCGGCCGCCATGCCCGTCTTCGGGCTCCTCTTCGGGCGAACGAGCACGTCGTCCCCCCTGCAGCTCGGGCCGTTCACTCTTCCCGCGCCCGTCGAGACGGCCGTAGGCGCGTCGGCGCTGCTCGTGAGCGTGCTGTGGCTGTCGTGGCGAGGGCGGGATGACCGGCGGGAGGCGATTCGCCGCGCCGAGCGGGCGACGGGCGTCCGCGGCTCTCGACGGGGCTCGCGTGGCAGCGTCTCCCGCGCGGCGCTGGCCGCCGCAATGGTCGTGGTGGCTCTCGCTGCGGGTGTGGTCACCACGGGACCGGTCGGACAGAGCCGTGTGCGTGAAGTGCTGCGCACCTCGATCGGGCCGGATCTCACCGGTGACGATGCCATCAGCCCGCTCGTCACCTACCGGTCCTCGTTCGCCGATGACCGCTTCCCCCAGGTCCTCTTTCGCATGACGAGCGTCGACGCGCTGCCGGAGCGCATCCGCCTGGCCACGCTCAGTGCGTACGACGGCCAGACCTATCAGCTGGGCGACGGCGCCGAGGGGGCGTTCCAGCGGGTGCCGTCGGTGCTGGATACCCCGCCGGGCGAAGCCTCCACCGTCACCTTCACGGTGGAGGCCCTGCGTGGCGTGTGGCTACCGACGTTCGGCGCGCTGCGCCAGATCGGTTTCAGCGGATCGGGCGCTCCGATGCTGGCCGACGGGTTCTACTACGATCCGCGCACGAGCAGTGCCGTCGAGTCCGCCGGTGTGGCGACCGGCGACACGTACACCGTCACCGCGGTGACGCCCGCGTCCCCGGATCTGCAGACGCTGCCCGCTCCCGGTGCCTCACCCCAGGTGGAGCTTCCGGCCCAGATGGAACGCTGGCTCGACGCCCAGGCGCCCTCGCGAGACGGTGCGGGGCTGCTGTCGGTCATCGGGGCGCTGCGCGAGCGGGGCTATCTCAGCCATTCCCTGACGATCCCGGACGGGACCACGCCCGCCTGGATGAGCGAGCTCGGCGACTACGGATTCCGCCCGTCGGCGGCCGGGCACTCGCTCTCCCGCATCGACAAGCTCTTCGCTCAGCTCAACGAACGCGCAGCGCAGGCCGCAGGAGAAGCGCCCGGCGCGTCGCTGGTGGCGGCCGTGGGAGACGACGAACAGTTCGCCGTGGCCGGAGCGCTGATCGCGGAGCAGCTCGGATTCCCCGCCCGCGTCGTCGTCGGATTCCGCACGGACGACCCGACCCTGCCGTCCTGTCAGGACGGTGCGTGTCGCGCGGGCGATCTCTCCGCGTGGATCGAGGTGGCGGTGGCCCCCGGGACGTGGGTGAGCGTGGACACCAGCCCCCAGCACACGGCGTCTGTCGAGACCCAGAACCGTCGAGAGCGTGATCCGGAGAACATGACGGACGTGCGTCCGCGCAACGCCGACGAGGTGTCTCCTCCGGATCCGCAGAACCAGGATGCTGCCACCGCCGAGGAGCCCGCACCGCCGCCCGCGCCCGAGATCGTGGACTGGACGCTGGTGCGGACGGTGGCGATCAGCCTGCTGGCCCTGGTCGCGGTGCTCGCCCCGTTCCTCATCGTGCTCATCGCGAAGGCTCTCCGTCGCCGCGGTCGGCGCCTCGCCGAGCCGGCGAGCGCCGTCGCCGGCGGCTGGGAGGAGTACGTGGACACCGCGGTCGATACCGGGCGTCCGGCACCTGCCGCTCGCACCCGTCACGAGGTGGCGGAGCTGTATGCGACCCCGCAGGCGGGGGAGCTGGCCACGCTCGCCGATCGTGCCGTGTTCTCCGATGAGCAGCTCACACCCGAGGAATCGGAGCAGTTCTGGCAGATCGTGGCCGATGAGCGACGAGAACTGCGCTCCTCGGTCGGATGGTGGCGCCGGGTGCGTGCCGCCGTATCGTTGAAGTCACTGTTGCGGCAGACGTCCGCACGCGCTGTGGGCACCGATGCATCGGGCGCGGCGCGAGGTTCGGAGAGGAGGAAGCGCCGCGCACGCGGCGCCGGAATGTCATGAGTGCAGACATCATCGCGCTGACGGCGAGCCTCATCCTTGCGATCCCCGTGTATCTGTGGATGTCGCTCGCGGCCGTCGCCGTCTTCCGCAAGGCCGGAGCGGAGACGTGGCCCGCCTGGATTCCGGTCTACAACGTGTGGGTGCTGTGCTCGCTGGCCGGAGTCACCCCGTGGCTCGCGCTGCTGTGCCTCATCCCGCCCTTCATTCCGATCGTCTTCCTTGTGATCGGTATCCAGCTCAGTCCGCGGTTCGGGCTGTCGCCGGCCTGGTGCGCGCTCGCGGCGGTGTGCCCGCCCGCGTATCTCACCGTGCTCGGCTGGGGCAGCGCCCACTGGGACGGTCCCGCAGCGCAGCCGCACGCCCCGGCCGTCGGTGCGCCGTCGCCGCGTCCGGACCTGGACTGGCTCTCCACCCCGCAGCACACCTCGTGGAACGGCGTCTCCGACGCGACGGAGATCGCGGCCCCGGCCGCGGGGCTGCTCGGCGAGTCGGTGTCGGACACCGTGCGCGCGGATCTGCCGGCGACGTCCTGGGCACCGTCGGCTTCTCCGGCATCCCCCGCACCCGCCAGCCCCCTGGGCGCGACGCCGCCCGCCTATCCCGCAGCACCGCCGCTGAGCGTGAGCCTGCCGGATCCGATAGAGACCGAACAGACACCCGATTGGCGCAACCTGTTCGCCTCCGTGGCCGATGTGCCGGGTGCGGCCGCGGGCTCGGAGCCGGCTCCGCAGGTTCCGGCATCTCTCACCGAGGCGCCCTATGTGCCCGAGCCGGCCGCCCCCGCCGCCGATCCGTACGGTCGGGCGGCATCCTCGCCCGGACTGGCGCCGACGTTCTTCGAGTACACCGGTGCCGCCGCCGCTGCGGGAGCGTCGGTTCCGCCGGCGTCCGCTGAGTCCGCCCCGCCCGCGCGGCCCGCGGAGGAGCCTGCTGCAGCGCCGTCGCCTGCTGCCGCGTCGTCGCCTGCTGCCGTGCCGTCGCCTGCTGCCGCGTCGTCGCCTGCTGCCGCGTCGTCGCCTGCTGCCGTGCCGTCGCCTGCTGCCGCGTCGTCGCCTGCTGCCGTACCGTCGCCCACCGCCGCGCCCTGGACGCCGCCCGCTGCGGCTGGTGCCGCGCCTCCCGCCGCTGACTTCCGTGCGCCCGCCGCGGACGTCACCGCCGCGGACTCCGACGCCGCCGCGTTCGCACCGCCCGCGGCTCCCGTCGTCCCGACCGCATCGCCGGTCGTTCCGCCGGAGGCTCCGGCGCCGTCCGGAGGCGCGACGCGTATGCGTGAGGACTCTGAGGTGGTTGCGGAGGCCCGCGCCAGCGCGGTACCGCACTCCGGCGTGACACCTCCGGCGCAGCAGCCGGCGCCCGACCCCGACGAGCCGTACCGCCCGATCGTCATCCCGGGCCCGCCGGTGAGCCCCGTCCCGGATGCGGCATTCGCTCCCGTAGTGCGCCGCAACGATCCGCCGTCCGAGTTGAGCGAGTCGGCCCTGGACTACTCGCAGGAGGTGTCGGCCGTGATCGGCGCTCCCGATGCCGGTGCGCCGCGCGCGGCGCGGGAGTCCGTGTCCGCACAGGCGCAGCAGCTCGCGCCGGCTCTCGACGAGGGCGACGACTTCGAGGCCACCCAGCTTGCGTCCCGTCGTCGCCCGGTGTGGACGCTCACACCGCCGCTGGGCGGGGAGATCGTCCTCACCGCGGAGGCCGTGGTGCTCGGCCGGCGTCCGGCGGAGAGCGATGAGCGCGTCCAGAACGTCCCGGTCGCCGATGGCACCCGGACGGTGTCGAAGACGCACGCGCGACTGGACCTCATCGACGGTGTCTGGTGGATCACCGACCTCGCCTCCACCAACGGTGTCTTCCTCATCGACGAGAGCGGTGCAGAGCAGGAACTCCGCTCGGGAATCCCCGCGGTGCTCACCGAGCGCTTCCTGCTGGGAGACGCGGAACTGCGGATCACCCGGGCGACGGCATGACCTCCGACCCGGAGGACCTCGACGACAGCACGGTGCGCGCGTCGCGTCGTCGGCAGCCGGTCCCCGCGGAGACGCCCGCGGATCTCGAGGAGACCGTGCTCGGACAGCGCCGCCGAGCGGATCGCGCACCGGAGCCCGACCGTGATGCGGTGGAGGACACCGTGCTCTCCGCACGACGGCGAGGACCGGCGCCCGGCGGGTCGGACGAACCGGTCGATGACGAGACTCTCCTGTCGCCGCGGCAGCGCCCGTCCGCGCAGCCTGAGCCGGACGCCTTCGCGGACGAGACGCTGCTGTCATCACGACAGCGGGGGGACGATGCCGACGACACCGTAGCCGTGCCGCGTCGGCGCTCGACGCCGGCGCCCGGGACGGGTGCTGCGCCAGAGGAGGACGATCCGATCCTCCGATGGTCTCCGGCGTCGAGCGATGACGTCCGCCGCTCCGCCGCGCCACAGCGGACGCCGCAGGATGACGTGATCGACGACCAGATCCGTCGCCGCGTGGCGAGCACACCCGAGCCCGCGATCCTGCGCGCGCCGTACCGGCCCCGCATCGTCGACACCCCGCCCGTCAACCGACTGGAACCGGTGGCGCGGGAACCCCGCGAACCGGTGAACACGGCCGCCGCAGACTCCCGCAGGCGCGCCGACTCCCGTCGCACGCTGATCGCCGTGATCGCGGTCGGCGGTGTGATCGTCCTCGCCGGGATAGCGGGCATCGTGGCGCTGCTCACCGGGCTGCTCTGATCCGCTCGTCGCGGGCGCAGAACCTGTGCCCGCCAGCGCAGAGATGTTAGTGTCGGAGGGCTTGTTCCGATGAGCGTCCGTCCGGCCGACGACTCGCACCGCCGCCCGCTGACACGCATCGGCGCGAGAGCAACACCGATTTTCGGCAAGGGGGAAAAATGGGTGCACCGATGCTGGACATGGACGTCGATCCGGCGCCGCGCGCGGCCCACACCTCTGCCCTGACCGCGGTGTCACCGGAGCGGATGCTGCGGGCACTGCAGCAGGAGGCCGAGGAACTCTGAGCGCTTCCGCGTCGCCGGCCGCCGCCGACGCCCGCCGAATCGGTATCCGCGAGGGGGATGCCCGCCACGACGTGGTCCTCCCCGCCGGGTACACCGTCGGTGAGGTGCTGGCGGCCATCGGCGTGCGCACGGGTCCGCAGACCCGGATGTTCCGGGAGCGTGGCGTCGTGCCCATCGAGACGACGCACGGGATCGAAGCCTTCCGCGACGGCGACGTGGTCACTCTGATCGCCGAGGGTGCTCCCGCTGCGGTCCCGCGAAAGCGCGACCGTCGCCGCACGGACGGCGCTCGAACCGAGAACGTCGCCGCCTGGTGGGCGATGGGTGCGGTCGGCATCGTGCTGTCCGTCTTCCTGGCCTTCACACCGGGCGCCACGCTCACCGGCTGGCCGCTGGTGATCGGGTGCGTGATCGTGGTGGCGGCTGTGGCGGCCGCAGTCGTGCTCACGCGCCGAGGCCACACCCGCGCCATCGGCGCCGCGTCGCTCGGTCCCGCTGCACTGCTCGGGGGAGCGGGAGTGGTGCTCTCACCGCCGTCCTCGTTCAGCATCGCGGTGACCATCGCGACGGTGTGCGCGCTCATCGCGGTGTACTCGTTCGGTCTTGCGACGCTGGCGAAGCTCCCGGGCGATCGTGCCCAGCTCGGCGCGATCGGGGCGGTCGTCACCGGTGTGGGCGTGGTCCACATCGTCGCCGCCATGCTGGGCCTGCCGGAGGCGACGGCGGCAGCGTTCTGCGTGGGTGCGGCCCCGCTCGTGCTGCGGGCGCTGCCCGCCATGCTGATCGACGTGCCGGCCGGGATGTTCATCGACTTCGAACGCCACCAGCAGGTGCGGTGGGCGGTGCGCGAGCAGATGCCGGAGCCAGTGCTGCGCGTGGATGGTGCGCGCGTCGGCAACTTGCTGCGCCGGTCACGCGCGCGGATGCAGACGGTGACGATCGCGGTCTGCGTGAGTGCGGCCGTGTTCGCCCCGATCGCCCTGTTGCCGCTGGACCCCGAGAGCCTCACAGAGATGATCGGCCGCCTGTGCCTCGCCGGTCTCGTGGTGGTGGTGCTCGCCCTCAGCGCGCGTCGCCATGGCGCGACGGTGATCGCCTGGACGTTGCGCGCCACCGCGGTGTTCGTGCTGGTGGTGCTGGCGATCGGCCTGCTCGGCGTCTTCACGCCACAGACCCGCATGTTCGTCACGATCGGCCTGCTGGTGGTGGCGGTGCTGATCGCCGCGGGCTCAGTTCCCGTGGCCCGCGGACTGCGTTCCCTGTACTGGTCGCGCTTCGGTGACATCAGCGAGGCGATCGCAGTGGCACTGTGTCTTCCCGCCGGACTCGTGGCCGGCGGCATGATCGACATCATTCGAGGATGGTGAGCTGATGGCTGAGAAGCTGTGCTGGGCGTGTGGCAGGCCGATGCCCGCCGACGCTGCGGTGTGCCCCCACTGCCGGGCACCGCAGCAGGGCGCGCCCGCGGTGATCCCTGCCGGCGGGCAGCCGTCGCAGCCGCCGCTCACACGGGGGCCGCAGCCCGCATCGCCACCGCCCACGCCCGTGCAGGTGCGGCCCGTGCAGACTCCGCAGCCCGCTCGATCCTGGACGCAGGAACCGGTCGTGCCCGCCCCGGCGGTCGAGCCGTCGGCTCCCGCACCGGGCGCCGCTCGTGCGCACACCCGCACCCGGACCCGCCGCCTGCCCGAACCGGCGAGCCCCGCACGCGCGGAGGCGGCGACGCGACCCGAGATCAACCTCGACGACCCGCTGGGAGCCGAGTTCGCGGGGCGCCCCGCCGGGATCGGTCGCCGCCTCGCAGCTCTGACCATCGACGCCGTCCTGATCGCACTCGCCGGAGCAGTGACCGCCTGGCTCACAGGTTCGTGGATCCTCGGAACAGTCGTCGCGGCGGAAGTCGCCGTGATCTTCGTGGTGATCGAGGCGCGCACCGGTGCCACCGCGGGCAAGCTGCTCATGCGCATGCGCGTCGCTCAGGAGCACGCTCCGCGATCGCCCGGGCTCGGACGCTCGGTGGTTCGCGGACTCACCACACTGGCCGGCGGCCTCGTCGCCGTCGTCGGCGCCTGGGGCGTGGAGCTGACCGCGCTCGCCGATCGAACGGGCCGCCGGCGGTCTCTGGGCGATCGCGCGGCGGGCACCGTCGTGGTCGCCCTCCCGGACCGTGCTGCCCGCACCGCGGTCACCTCCGAACCCCCGAGCGCGCGCTCCGCGAACCCCGTGCCGGTGGCGGACGCCGGGTTCGCCGCGCTGGAGACCACCGGGGCCACCACGGGGGGCTCCGGGTCGACCACGGGCGGCGTCACGGGGGCACCGGCCGGCTCCGCAGCGCAGCAGCAGGACGCGATCCCCGTCGCCGTGCGCGGCGAAGGCATGGGCGCCCTGGAGGCCACCGGTCGCGTGGTGCCGGGCGGGGTCCTGCTGATCTTCGACACGGGCCAGCGCGAGCTGCTGCCGGCCCGCGCCGTCGCCAATCTCGGACGCACGCCGAGCGCTTCGGTCGAAGGCGACCTCACGGTACGCGTGGACGACCCGTCACGAACGATCTCGAAGAACCACGTCCGCCTCGAGCAGGCGCGATCCGGCGCCTGGGTCACCGATCTCGGCTCCACCAACGGCACCTCGCTCATTCGCGAGGACGGCACGGCGACGCCGCTGCGCGCCGGCGAGCGGGTGGCGGTCGATGACGGCGTGCGTGTCCGCATGGGCGATCGGTGGTTCTCGATCAGCCGACTGATGGAGGAGGACTCATGAGCCGCGGCTCCCGACTCGCCCCGCCTCGAGTTCCCAGCGGGAAGATCCCGATGGAGGCTCCGCCCGAGCTGAAGGAGAGCGAGGGCGGGGCCGGCCTCCTGCAGTCGATGCTGCCGATGCTCGCCTCGCTCGGCGCCGTCGTGATGGTCATCAGCATGGCGCCGAACGAGCCGCGCAGCTACATCACCGGCGGCATGTTCCTGCTGTCGGCGGTGGGATTCGTCGTCATCAACGGCCTGCGCCAGCGCTCGCAGCACAACGCCGAGGTGCTGGCGGCACGTCGCGAGTATCTCGCCTACCTGGGGGAGCTGCGCACCACGGTTCGCACGGCCGCCGACCAGCAGCGCCGCAACGCCAACTGGACCTCTCCCGACCCGAGCACGCTGACCTTCCTGGTGGAGGACGGTATCCGGGTGTGGGAGCGCTCGCGAACCGACAGCGACTTCCTGCTCGCACGGCTCGGGACCAATGACCAGCCGCTGTGCATCACGCTGGAGGCTCCGGATCTGCCGCCGCTGGCACAACTGGATCCGGTCGCGGCGTCTGCGGCTCACCGGTTCATGCTCACCCACGAGATGCAGCGGTCCCTGCCCGCCACCATTCGCTTGAGCGACTACTCCAGGGTGGAGCTCGTAGGGCTGGACGAGGACGCGGTACGCGGTCTCGCCCGTGCCATCGTCGTGGGACAGGCGGCGCTGCACGATCCGGACGACCTGATCATCGCCGTCGTCACCTCCGACGCGCAGCTGGGTGAGTGGGACTGGGTGAAATGGCTGCCGCATGCAGCCTCCACCCGCGTCAGCGATCGCATCGGCCCCGTGCGCATGGTGACGTCCTCCTTCGAGGAGCTGCGTGAGCTGCTGCCGGCGGATCTCGCCGACGCCCCGCGATTCGGCACCGCCGGTGCAGCGGGCCGGCACGTGCTGATCGTGACCGACGGCGTCCCGGTCCCGCGTGCCGATCCGCTTGTCGGGCTGGATCCCGTCGCCGGCATCACGGTGGTGGACCTGCCGACGCGGTGGGACGCGCTGGAGAATCCGGACGTGCTGCGCATCGCGCTCCCGGCCAAGGATGCCAAGGACCGTCGTTCGGAGCTGGTGCGCGTGCGGCAGAAGTCCGAGTGGCTCGTCGCCGACGACCTCTCCGTCGTGCTTGCGGAGGCCACGGCCCGCCGCCTGCTGCCGCTTCGCACCATGGAGGTCGCCCAGACCGACGGCGGGGCCGCCCAGATCAGCGGTCAGGCCGAGCTGGTGGATCTCCTCGGCCTGCCCGATGTGCGCGAGATCGATTTCGATCAGGCCTGGCAGCGCCGGCCCAAGCGGGATCGCTTGCGCGTACCGATCGGGCAGACCACCGAGGGCGCTCCCATCTACCTCGACATCAAGGAAGCGGCGGAGCAGGGCTCCGGACCGCACGGTGTGCTCATCGGAGCCACCGGTTCCGGAAAGTCCGAGGTGCTGCGCACCCTCGTGCTCGCACTCACGCTCACGCATTCGCCCGAGCAGCTCAACATGGTGCTCGTGGACTTCAAGGGTGGTGCCACCTTCGCCGGCATGGCCGACATGCCGCACGTCTCGGCGATCATCACCAACCTCGGCAGCGAGACGGGTCTCGTGGACCGCTTCCAGGACGCGCTCACGGGTGAAGTGGTGCGCCGTCAGGAGCTGCTGCGCGCCGCCGGGAACTTCGCCAACGTGAACGACTACGAGAAGGCACGCCGCGGCGGTCGTACCGACCTGGAGCCGCTGCCCGCGCTGCTGATCATCGCCGACGAGTTCTCCGAGCTGCTGGCGGCCAAGCCGGAGTTCGTGGAGAGCTTCATCAACATCGGCCGTGTCGGCCGCTCCCTCCAGATCCACCTGCTGCTGGCATCGCAGCGGCTCGAGGAGGGCAAGCTCCGGGGCCTGGACACCTACCTGTCGTATCGCGTGGGTCTGCGCACCTTCTCCGCGGCGGAGTCGCGCACGGTGCTCGGCGTGCCCGACGCCTACACCCTGCCGCAGGAGCCGGGTGTCGGCTATCTCAAGAGCGACCAGGAGACGATGACGCAGTTCCGTGCCGCCTACGTCTCGGGCCCGCCGAAGACCCGGATGCGGCACGGCGGCACCCCGGCTGAAGCACGTGAGAGCGCCCTGGAGATCATGGCCTTCACCGCTCGCCCGCAGTGGCAGCCGGAGGAGGACTCCGAAGAGGTGGCTCCCGTCGCCCCGTCGGAGGCTCCGAAGGAAGAGCGCTCCACCATCGACATCGCCGTGTCGCGCATGGCCGGTCGCGGCCCGCTCGCGCACCGCGTCTGGCTGCCGCCGCTCAAGGTTCCTGCATCGCTGGACGAGCTCATGCCGGATCTCGTCGTCGATCCCGACCTCGGCCTGGTGTCGCCGTCGTGGCGTGCGCGCGGTCCCCTGGAGGTTCCGGTCGGCGTGGTGGACGTGCCCCTCGAGCAGCGCCGCGAGCAGCTCGTGCTCTCCCTCGCCGGCGCGGGCGGAAACCTCGCTGTCGTCGGCGGCCCACTGAGCGGCAAGTCGACGCTGCTGCGCACGCTCACCGCCTCCCTCGCCCTCACCGCGACACCGTTGGAGGTGCAGTTCTACGTCCTCGATTTCGGCGGTGGCAGCTTCGTCAGCCTCCGGGATCTGCCGCACATGGCGGGTATCGCGATGCGCACCGACGAAGAGGCCATCCGCCGGATCGTGGCGGAGGTCGAGTCCGTGCTGAACGCGCGGGAGGTCTTCTTCCGCGACAACGGCGTGGACTCCATGAACACCTACCGCCGGCGCCGGGCCGAGGGACGGGTGGACGACGGCTTCGGCGACGTCTTCCTGCTCATCGACGGCTGGGGAACCCTGCGCGCGGAGTTCGAGAACCTGGAACCGCGCATCCAGGCGATCGCGGCGCGAGGCCTGGGCTTCGGCATCCACGTCGTGCTCACCGCCAACCGGTGGCTGGAGGTCCGCGCGAACATCAAGGACTCGCTGCAGAGCCGGATCGAGTTGCGTCTCGGAGACCCGTCCGACAGCGAGATCGACCGCAAGGTGGCCGTCAACGTGCCGCCGTCCTCTCCCGGACACGCGCTCACACCGCAGAAGCTGCACGCGCTGGTCGCACTGCCGCGCATCGACTCGTCGGGGGACCCCAACACCCTGATGGACGGCGTCGACGATCTCGTCGCCCGGACGACGGCCGCCTGGCGGGGTCCGCAGGGTCCGAAGCTGCGCCTGCTTCCCACGCTGGTCACGCTGGATCAGGTTCGCAGCATCGCGGGGGAGGGCGACACCCGCACGCTGCTGGGCATCGAGGAGTCCGCGCTCGCACCGTTCGGCGTCGATCTGCGCACCGAATCCCACCTCTACCTCTACGGCGACGCGGGAATGGGCAAGTCCTCGTTCCTGCGCGGCATTGCGCACGAGGTCATGCGGCTGCACCCCGACCGCAAGGCCAAGCTGTTCTTCGTCGACTACCGTCGTGCCAATCTCGGCGAGATCCCCGAGGAGTTCCTCGGGGGCTACCTCACCTCGCATGAGATGACGATGCAGGGCATGGGGGAGCTCGCCGCGCTGTTCCAGTCCCGTCTGCCGGGGCCGGATGTCACGGCTGAGCAGCTGCGCAACAGGTCGTGGTGGACCGGGTCGGAGGGCTACATCCTCGTCGACGACTACGACCTCGTCGCCACCAGTCAGGGCAATCCGATCGCCGTGCTGCAGCCCTTGCTCGCGCAGGCGGCCGACATCGGGCTCCACCTCATCGTGGTGCGTCGCACGGGTGGTGCCGCGCGTGCCGCGTTCGACCCCATCCTGCAGCGCTTCACCGACCTGGGCGTCACGGGTATCCTCCTCGGCGGCAACCCCGAGGAAGGCCAGCTCATCGGCCGTCTGAAGCCCGTGCCCTCGGCTCCCGGACGCGCGCAGGTCTCCAGCAGGGACCACGGCATCTTCTCCGCCCAGCTGGCCTACCAGCCACCCCGGTCGACGTGATCGATCCGCTCGTCCTCGTCAGCGTCGGAGGAACGCTGCTGCTGGTCGGCATCGCCGATGGCGCGGCCACCAGCGTGCTCTTCGCGCGACTCGGTCGCGAGCGCTGGCGTGGCTGGATTCCGTTCGTCCGCGATGCCGAGCTGCTGCGGATGGGGCAGGAGGGTGCCTACGTTGCGGGGCTCCTGCCAATCCCTCCGGTGTCCCTCTATGCGCTGTGGGTGAAGGGGCGCGCCCTCTATCGCATCGGCCTGCGGTGGGGATGGGGTCCCGCGCTCGCGATCCTCGGTGCCCTGGTGCCCGTCGTCTGGTCGATCCTGGCGGCCGTCCGCGCCGGCGGCGGCACGGTCGATGCGATGCCGGCGCCTGAGCCCTCCCGTGTTCTGCGCTCGCGGGAGCCCGCTCCGGCAGCGGGTCCGCGGAGGCGTCGCCGCACGGTGGAGGGGGCTTCGAGCACCGGCGCAGAGCCCGGAGTGCGTGGGGTCCCCCTGACCGGGGTGATGCCCGTGGAGCAGCTGGCCCCGATGGCGCCCGCCGCGCCGGCGCCGATGACCCCCGACGCGATTCCCGCGGCCGAAACCGTGAACCGCTCCCGCGCGATCGGATATGAGCTGGTGCTGTCGGACGGCTCTCACCATCCGCTCGACGGGCGTCGCGTGATCGTGGGCCGAGCGCCGCGATCCGACAGCGCAGACGTTCAGTTGCTGGCGCTGGTGGACGGCTCCGGGCAGCTGTCGAAGAGCCATGCGGAACTCACCCGTTCCGGGGACCTCTGGTTCATCACCGATCTGCACTCGACGAACGGCGTGATCACCTCGGTGCAGGGCGGTGCCCCGGCCCGGCTGGCGGCGGGAGCGTGCGTACCCGTCGTCGGCGAGTTCCAGCTCGGCGGTGTGCGCGGGATGATCCGACCGATCGACGGTTGAGCGGACCGTCGCCCATCCCCTCTGGCCGGGCGCTCACTCGGCGCGCTGGCGCTCCCGCCGGTTCCGGGCGATCGAGATCACGCCCACGAAGCCCAGCGCCCCGGCGCTGAGGACCGCGATCAGCACGACACGCGTCATGTCGCGCTCGTGCTGGTCGCTCGGGCCCGCGATGACGATCGTCTCGGGTGCCGGCGTCTCGGATGCCTCCTGCTGGGGGACGAACGGGCTGACGGGTCCGCGGGTGTCGGGCCCGGGCAGCAGCGCGAGTGCGGCCGCCGGCTGGACGATGCCCCAGCCGGCCTGATCGTCGCGCGCATCCGGATCACCGCGAAGCGCCGTCGCGGTCAGACGGTACGCCCACTCCTCGCGCGTCTCCCGCGGGTATGCGGCCGCGACCAGCGCCGCGGCGGCGCTGGCGTACGCGGTCGACCAGCTGGACTTGGGGTCATCGTTGAAGAAGCAGTCTCCGGTGTTGAGGCCCAGAGTGAGGACGCCCTGTCCGGGTGCGGCCAGCGCGATGTGTGCTCCGTGGATGCTGGCATCGGTCACGGCGTCGCCGGGAACGGAGGTCGCCGTCACCCCGAGCACGCCGGGGGATCCGGCCGGGTAGCGCTCATCGGCCGCGTCGGCCTGCGTGCTGCCGATCGTGATCTCGGTGTCGGAGGCCTCCACGTTTCCGCCGCTGGCGACCAGCAGCGCCCCCTTGCGCTGCGCGTAGGACACCGCTTCGTCGATCTCCGGGGAGAAGAACGGCGTGGACATCGAGACATTGATGATCTGCGCACCCGAGTCGGCTGCGGCCCGGATGCCGGCGGCGAGGCGCAGCACGTCGGGCCCGACGCCGGCCTTATCGGCCTCTTCGCCGGTCGTGGCGTAGACGCGCACGGAGTACAGACGGACGTCGGGCGCCAGCCCGACGAGGGCGGAGCGACGATCGGGCTGCGCGGCGATGATGCCGGCGATCGCGGTGCCGTGGCCGAGGATGTCGGTGTACCCGTTCGGGTCGGTTCCGTCGTTGACGAGATTCACCCCGCCCGCCATGCGCGAGGCCAGACGAGGATCGGAGGCGTTGATGCCGGAGTCCACGATGGCGACGAGCACCCCGCCGCCCCGGGTGATCTTCCAGGCGCGTTCGGCCTGAAGCAGCGACAGCGCCGCCGGCGGTGCCGGACTGAACGCGGGCGCCCCGCTGACGCAGGAATCGGCTGAGGCGGCGTCGGGCACCACCACCGCAGTCGAGCCCGCCGTGGCGCTCAGCGCCGGTGACACGCCGGTGAGGATGGTTCCGGCGGCCAGGGTGAGCGCGCACACCAGCCGGCGTGCCGATCGTCCGGTGATCATCCGCTGGTGGCGCCGGCGGCGGCGCGGGTCAGGGCGGGGCCGCTGTCGAACAGCGCCATCCACTCCGGTGTCGCGTGTCCGATGTCCCCGCTCGTGTACCCCAGCTGCGCGAGCAGCTCGTCGTCGGCGCCGGGGATGGCGTACTGCGTGGCGGTGGGGTCGATCAGCATGAGGAGGGACGCCGCGCCCTCGTCGGCCCCCGCGACGGCGACGAGGGCTCCCATGCTCGGCTCGACCGTCGTGCCCGCGGACAGCTCTGCGTCTGCCGCAGCTGTGGCCAGCACCGTCTGAGCCACCTCGCCGTTGGTCTGCGCCAGCGCACACGGAGTTCCCGCAGCGGGGGCGAGGGCGGTGACGGGCCAGTCCTGCGGTTGCGCGGGCTCGGCCGACGTGGGCAGGCTCGCGACCTGAGGAGCGTCTACGTCGTAGTTGCGCTCGGGGGAGTACGTGGGCCCGTGCTGATACAGCGCGAGTCCGAACGGGGTGAGCTCCGCGAGGCTGCCGTCGGACATCACGAGGTAGCGGGCATCCGAATCCGTGATGGTGGTGTGGACCACATCGCCCACCTTCAGGTCGCTGCCGACGAGTGAGCGACCCGCGTCGCGGACGCTGGTGGGCGTGAGCGGGGAGCCGAGGGCGAACAGGTTCAGCCAGTTCGTGGAGACCTCGACCCGGGGCGCCGATCCGAGACCGATGTCGCGCAGCAGACCGTCCACGTCGTTCTTGGGAAGCTGGAAGCGGGTGCCGCCGGCGACCACCCACTGCGTCTTCTCCGCGCGGGCCACGATCGCCGTTCCTGCGGCGGCGGCCTCGGCGATCGGCGAGCTGTCGATGCTCGTTGCCACACCACCGGTGTCGTCGGCGATGCAGGCGGTCCAGGCGGTGTTGATGAGCTGGTCGGGTGTGGGCATCGTGTCCGGTGCGCCGGGGATGCCGACCGTGGTGCCGACGGGCTTGCCCACCAGCAGACTGCCCGAGGCCTCGATCGGATCGGCGGATGCTTCGGCGGACAGCAGCAGGCGGGCGCTGGCGATGTTGAGCACCGGGTGCAGGGTGTTGTCCGCGGTCACGTAGCGCGACCCGGTGGTGGTGTCGATGATGAGCTTCCCGGTGCCCCAGTCCTCCGGCAGGGCCTTGACGTTGAAGCTCAGGAACCAGCCCACCAGCAGAACGGCGATGGACAGCACGACGCCGGCGATGACGCCGCGCAGGGGCTTCGCGGGCTCCAGCTCCTTGCCACCGGGTGCGCCGCTCACGAAGGCGGTGAGCAGGCGCCGCCGGGAGAAGTTCTGGGCGTCGAGCAGCTCGCTCTTGCTCGCCACGATCAGCTCCCCAGCAGGCCCGACGCCACCAGGCCCACCGGCAGCACCAGTGCCAGCACGATGATCTCGATGGTGTCGGACAGGCGTGCGAGGCGAAGCCGCGCGCCGGGGGCGAGCAGGGTGAGGACGATGGTGGCCGCCGCGGTGGCGGCGAGTGCCGTCACGATCACGGGAACCAGGGCGGGCTGCGTGAGCGCGCCCACCAGGCAGGTGAGAGCGATGCCTGCGGAGCCGAGCGCCAGCAGAACGAGGACGTGAGCACGGGAGTAGCTCATCCGTGCCGGGAACATGAGACCGGCGAACGCCAGTGCACACAGCAGCACGGACCACGGGTTGTCTGCGGCCACCACGGGCGTCGCAGCCAGCATGGCAAGCCCCAGCGCGGTGCGCAGCGCGGTGAGTGAGCGGTGTCCGGCGGACGCGCGGCGCTGCACGTCCCCGCCGTCGATGACGGGGGCGTCGGCGAAGATCTCCGCATCCGTCATCGGTGAGATCACGCGCAGCTGGGTGGTGGACAGTGCCAGCCAGGGCAGCGCATTCGCCAGGGCGCCGGCGACAGCGATCATCATCGTGTAGGACGATGTGGCGGCGGTGGGAAGCAGCCCGGCCGACAGCGCGGGCAGCGCGACGGCCGCGCCGGTGACGATCGGAACGTACTGCACGACCGGGCGGTGGGGGCTCAGAGCGAGCGCGGCCGCGCCCACCACGACGGCGCCGGCTCCCGCCGCCGCGAGCGGCCAGCCCCAGAGGTTCGCATCGGCGGGCACCGCGAGATAGCCGGCCACCGCGCCGAAGGCGGCCGCCGCGACGCCCATCGCCGCACCTGATTCGGGCTGACGCAGCCGCGCCAGGAACGCCGTCGTGGCCAGCAGCACGATGGCGCCGATCACCGCGACGATGATGTTGAGGGTGACGCCACGCCCGCTCGGCAGCAGCAGCACCGCACATACGGCGAGGAACGCCAGGCTGACGGCGAGTGCCGTGCGCGCGTTGTCGCGAGCGCTCCAGCCACGCTGCTCGCCGGTGACGTCCAGCACCGCTTCGACGATGTCGTCGTAGACGCGCGGGGTGGCGACGAACGCGCCACGACTGAGGGAGAGCACATCGCCGTCGGAGATGTCCAGATCTGCCAGCGTGCGAGCGGGATCGAGCGGCGTGCCGTCTGCGGCCTGCAGAACGTAGCCCGACGAGGTCATCGTGGGGTCGAGAACACCGAGGCTGCGGGCGAAGCCCGGCATGATCTCGATGAGTGGCACCTGGCGGGGAACCGTCACATCCAGACGGCGTCCTTCGCTCTGCACCGTGACGCGGACGATCGGCGTCGTCGACGTGCGTGTCGCGCTCACCTGGCCCCCTCCCGAGTGATCTCCCGCGCGCACCTACTCGTCTCGCGCGGGCATACATCCACAACTGTAGTCGGCGTGATCCAATGAGCATCAGTCCCCGGCGGGCGTGGACATTGGAAAGTTCTCACGAACATGCCGCGCCGCGGAATCTCCGGCCGCGAGGTGACCCCGGGCGACATCCGCGCGCGAGGGGAGTTGCAGCCACGCCGGAGGGGATCTATCGTCGGCCCTGTCAATTAATGGCCTCTTCCGCGCTCGCGCGGTTCATTAAGGGGGGGCTGTGAGTGCAGCGGCGAACGCTCTGCACTGGCATGAATGATATGGAGGTGTGTTGTGGCTGAGAAGATTTCTGCTGAGGCGGGTGCGCTACTCGCTGGTGCGAACGCGGTGAATGACACGAACGCGAGCATCGCGCAGAACGTGCGCGCTGTTGATGGCGCCGCCGGCGCGACGCGTCCGTTGTGGACGGGTCCTGCGGCGAACCAGTACTTCTCGCTCGTGGAGCGGTGGGAGGCCGAGGCCCGCAAGATCAACCAGGTCCTCGTGACGCTGGAGGGTGCGCTGCGCGGTACGGCTTCGGACCAGGCGGCGACCGACGAGTCGAACCAGCAGATCATTGGCGGCCTGGGCGCGACTCTCGCCTGAGCTTCCCGGACACTCGAAGGATATTGACGATCATGGACTCTTTCTCCGTCAACCCGGCCGCGCTGGAGCAGCTGTCGTCGGACATCGGCCAGCGCGGTAAGGCCATCAACCAGGCGCTCGAGAACCTGGACGCAAAGGTTTCGCAGCTGCGTGCTTCGTGGGAGGGTGACGCGCAGGTCGCGTACGACACCGCTCACGCTGCGTGGTCGCGTTCGATCAACCAGATGAACACGCTGCTGCTGCAGATCGGTCAGCAGACCGACGCCATCAAGGGCGACTACCTGCAGAGCGACCGCAAGTCGAAGGGCCGTTTCGAGATCTGATCTCGGGACACCCACCGGTCTGCCCCCGGGCGGACCCCATTGAGCGGGACGGAGCTTTCGCTCCGTCCCGTTCATCACTTCCGATGGCGGGACTCCGCCGACAAGAATCAGTGATCGAGGGGGAATCATGAGCGGTCCGAAGATCAGCGTCGACCCAGACGCCGTCGCGGCCGGTGTCAAGCGCCTGTGGCGCGCGATGGACGGGAACGGCGGAAACACCGATCTCGCCCAGATGGCGAGCAGCATCTCGCGGTTCGAGGGCGGCTCAGACATCGGGGCGATGAGCCAGTTCGTGGCGAAGTTGCGTGCAGATCTGCAGAACCGCAGCTCCGACGCACAGAACTTCAACTCCAACGTCAATCTGAACATCCAGAACCTGCAGGCCGCCGTCACCGATCTGATGAACACGGACTCGGCTGCCGGGCAGGTTGGACAGCAGCTGCTCGGCCAGATCGGTGAAGCCACCGGCGCACCCGTCGGAACGGGCGCCGGCGCCGGCGGTGCCGCCCTCACCCCCGCACCCGCAGCCGACGGCGGCAGCGCGCAGCCGGCTGCAGGCGGCTCGAACCAGGACAACACCCGCGACGAGTACGCCTGAGTCTCCCGCGGCCCAGCAGGCTCTGGTGAGCCGGGGCTCGCACCAGACTCACCGGCTTCGCGCTCGGTATATCGGAAGAAGGACTAGCTGTGGAACGACGTGTCGGACGCACCGACTGGGAGAGTGAGCTGCGGCGGCTCGCCTCGGGAGAGGCCAACATCACGCTCCCGAACGCCCGCGAGATCGCTGCCGCTCTGGATGAGATCAACACGGCCCTCGGTGGAGCGACCAATGACGGGCTTCAGGGGACTGCGGCCGAGGCCGCCGTCACCGCTTTCGGCGAGGACGCCCGTGACGCCCTGACCCTCAAGGACGACGTCACCCGGATCATGACCGCCGTGGACCAGGCGAACGCTCAGCGCCAGGCCACCGCGCAACGCTACGTGGATGATCTCGACTCGGGGTACCCGGAGAAGCTCGAGTGGTGGCAGGAAGGGCTGCTGCGCGGAGCCACGGTCGGATCGACCTGGACGCTCGGGCCGTTCTCCTTCGTGGTGGCCGAGGGTGTCGTGGGCACCGTCAACGACCTGCTTGCCTCGCAGCGCAGTGCGCGCGCTCGGGAAGGGGTGCAGGCCGTCAGCGCGGTCATGGACACCGAAGCGGCGAGCCTCGGCGGGGAGCCACGCATTGCGTCCCGGTCGCGTCAGCGCAGCGACGAGGCGTGGCCGCCCCCTGGTGAGGGGGTCCCCGGTACAGGCGGTCCCGGCACGGGCGGCTCCGTCCCCGGCGGATCATTCGGCACCTATCCCGGTGCCAATGACAACCCGGGTGTGGATCTGCCGCCGGGTGTGACGTACGATCCGCCGCGCGACGACAACGACAATGATTTCCCGGGTACGAACCCGACTTTCCCGAACGACCCCGACTACCCCGAACCGCCGGTGTGCCCTCCGGGCCCGGGCGGCGACGGGCCGGGTGGTCCCGATGGCAACGGCCCCGACCCGTGGAGTCCGGACGACAACGGCCCCTGGGGTCCCGATGGGCCTCGAAACCCGGATCCGACCGGCTACCTGCCCGACGGCTATGACCCCAACGACCCGAGCACCTGGGGTGGTCGCGGTCCGAACGGCGCGCTCACGCCGGACTCCTCGATGGGCGGTGGCTCGCACGGCTGGGGAACGGGCACGACCCGCGTCGGCGGCGGGCTGGGAGTCGGCGGCCTCGGCGGCAGCGGATCGACGAGCCTCGGCGGCCTCGGCGGCGGTGCGGGTTCGGCCGCGCTCCTGGGTGGTGCCGGTGGCGCCGTCTCGCTGGCGGGCGCAAAGCTCATGCAGACCGGAGGCCCGGGACTCGGCGGCGGCCTGCTCGGCAGCAGCGGTGCCGGGTCCGCTGCGGGTGCCGGCGCCGCCGGCGGCCGAGCGGGAGGCGCGATGGGGATGATGGGTGGCGCTGGCGGCGGCGGTGCTGCCGAGAAGAAGTCACGCCCGGGCCTGGCGGGGCTGCGCGCACCGCAGCTCGATGGCGACGAGGACCCGACGCCCCGGTCTGAAGCCGCCGGTGCCGGCGGACGCGATATCTGACGTGCGGGTGGTGAAGACGAGCAGCACTCGTCCCCGGGCGAGGGTCCTGCAGGCGCTCGTCGCGTTCGGCCTGGCCGTGATGATGTCGGTGTGCGCCGGCTCGGCGGCTTCGGCCGAGCAGGAGGACCCGAACTGGTGGTACAACGGCATGCACGTCGATGAGGCGCGAGCCGAAGGTCTCACGGGGGCGGGGGTGAAGATCGCCGTGGTCGACACGGCGATCAACCCCAACCTCGGACCGTTCCAGGGCGCGAACCTCACCGTGAGCCCGGGAACGAGTTGTGCTGCCGGGGGAGACCCCGTGTCCGAAGTGCCCTCGGACGGAGCCCGCCACGGCACGGGCATGGTCGCGCTCCTCGTCGCACGACCCGTCGGAGAGTACCCGATGCGCGGCATCGCTCCCGACGCCGACGTCACCTTCTACTCGGCCGGGCCGGACGAGTGCGTCGACGGTCCGGACGGGCGTACCAGCATCATGGACGCCGTGCTGCGGGCCGTCCGGGACGGCAACCGGATCGTGTCGGTGTCGATGGGACAGAGCGAAGCCCCCGAGGCCGATGCCGCGGTCGTGGCGGAGGCTCTGGCCAAGGGCGTGGTCATCGTCACGTCGTCGCCGAACCACAACGTCGAGACGAACCTCGTGTCGCCGTACACCTACAACGGTGTCGTCTCGACGGCAGCCGTCGGCCGTGACGGTGCGCAACAGACGGATCCGGACGGGGTGACTCCCGTGATCGTCCCCAGCGTCACCGTCGTGGCCCCCGGAATCGGTATTCTCGGCCTCGGCAACGCTGATGGCTGGGAGGGCTACTCTCTGTCCACCGGCTCGTCCAACGCCGCACCGCTCGTGGCCGGCTCGCTGGCGCTGCTCGCTCAGAAGTACCCGGCCGCGACGGGCAATCAGCTGATCCAGGCGCTGATCTCCTCCACCGCACAGGCCCGGCTCGGCAAGCCACGCGACGAGACTGGTGGATACGGCTACGGTGCGGTGTCGCTGCGCAACCTGCTGGCGACCGATCCGACGACGCTGCCGGATGAGAATCCGTTGATGGACAACCCTCTGGGCGTTCCGACGGCTGCGGACGTCGCCGCTGCCGGCGGGACTCCGACGTCGTCGCAGGAGCCCTCCGCGTCGCCGGGTGCCGGACAGACCGATACCGGATCGACTCCGGGAACGGACGCTCCGCCGGCAGCAGGGTCCACCGGCGCGATGTCGGCTGCCCTGCCGTGGCTGATCGGCGGCGGCGTGGGTGTTCTCGCCGTCGTGATCGTCGTGGTGATCGTGGTTGCTACTCGGACGCGCCGCACGCCGGCGCCCTGAGATCAGGGACCGAAGGCCCGCGCCCCCTCGCGATCGGCTTTGTCGTAGAGGGCGGCGAGCTCACGCGTCACCTTCGCGTTGCGGGTGAGCTTTCCGGCGCGGGCCTCGATCTTGGCGATCGTGTCCAGCGTCATCGTGACGGCCGCATTCGATGCGCCGCCGGAGGTATTCGCCTGAAGCGCGCGGAGCTTCTCCAGGAGCGTGGTGGAGGCCTGATAGAGCGACTCCGCGCCCTTCTCCATCGCGACCGCCTGATCGATGATCGCCCCGACGTCCACCTTCAGTTCATCGAACACGGTCATCACCCCCGCGCGGGGCGCGCAGCTGCGTGACGATCGAGGCGTCGTCGCCGACCGCCTCGGCGATGCGATCGGCGGCGGCCTCCCGTGCGGCCTGCTGAGCCTCAGCGATGGTGCGGGTGACGAGGGGGCCGAGCGTGGTGGCGGGAACGTGCGTGTCGGCGAACACGACCGATCGGATCGTCCCGTCCGCTCCGGCGACGACGGTCACCTCGCCGCGGGAGGATCGGGCGGTACCGGTCGCCCCCTCGGCCCCGTCGATCGCGGAGCGGAGCAGGGCGTGGCGCGTGCGCGCCGCGTCGAACTGCTGCTGCACCTTCGCTCGAGCCGCCTCGACCTCGGCTGCGTAATCCGTCATGCTCATCCTTCCGATCCGCGTGCGTTCGCGTAGTTGACGACCTCGTCACGCCACATCACCAGCGCAGCGCCATTGCGGGCGAGCTTGTCGACCAGATCGACGCTTCGTGCCGCTACATGGATGTTGTCACCCAGCACCGTGCCGGGCGGGGTGTGCAGGAACGTCACCGAGGCGATGTCCGTCTCCGAGATGCGCTCGCCGGTCGTGCGCAGCATCAGATCCAGCTGTTCCCCCGTGAGCGATTCCTCCGTGCTCACTGCCACGTCGAGGTCCCAGCCCACGGTGAGATCGCCCCGGGAGACCGTCACCTTGTCGAACTCGCCGGAGTCGACCAGAGCCCGCTGGATCTCGGCGACCACCTCGTCACGAGAGGACGCCGCCGAGTGCGAGGCATGGTCAGTGCCCGCTCCCGGCATGCAGGCGACGAGAGCCGCGGAAGCCGCGCCGATCAACACGAGCGCGGTGGCGATACGGGCGGAGCGTCTCATTCGTGGGTCTGTCCTACGTAGGTGTCGGTGATCTCGCCGTTGAGGAACGACCAGTCGTTCTTGAACGTGCCGCCGCCGTTGATGTAGTCGCGCAACGTGTCACGGTACGTCCCGGCGTTGTGCTCGGGATGATCGATCGGCTGACCGTTCTCGTCGACCGCACCGGTGGGCGTGGGCCGGAGGATCCAGTCAATGTTGTCCGGGACGGTCGGCTTCGGCGGGTTGAACTGCAGCTGCATCAGTCGCGGGTCGGGGTTTGCGGGACCGTTGGGGTCGCCGTCGAGCTTCGGGACCACGTCGCCCTCGTGCTCCACCTGGAGCACCGGGATGTTGCTCGGGATGTTGTAGTGATCCGTCGGGGAGCCGTTGGTGACGATGCCGATGGTGTTGTAGCCGCTGGAGGGGTCGGATCCGAGGTTGCCCGCCATGATGCCGCCCTGGCTGAACCCGGACCACACCACGTCCGAGCCGGGCGCGACGCCGGCGTCGTGCAGCGTGTTCAGCACGGCTCGCTCGTACTGGGTCTTGAGCCAGGGGTTCTCCATCATCACCAGGGCGATGTTGGAGTCGAGATCGTTGACCGGGCCGTAGTCCTTCAGCAGATCCTTCCAGGCGGCGTCGCCCATGACGCTCTTGAGGAGGCCCCAGTCCAACGTCGACGGCAGGTTCACGAGCGTGTACTCCGAGCCGTCGGGCCGGCGCACCGTCTGCACGCTGATCGCGGTGCCGTCGCCCCCGCTGATCTCGTCGATCAGACGGTTCTGGTCGAGGAGGTCGACGGGGGAGGAGATCCCGCCGTGATCCATGAGCTCCTGATACGCGCGCTGGCGGTCGGGGGAGAGCTGATCCGGATCGAGCTCCTCGACGTCGCGGTCGTCCTGCAGCAGATCGCCGGCTGCACTGCCGAGCAAGTTGCCGAGGATTCCGCCGAGCGGGCCGCCCAGCAGGCCCCCCAGCCCGGTCGCGAGCGGCGGGATCATCTCGCCGATGATCTGCCGGAGCCGGTCCAGCGCCTCCTGGAGGATGGGAATGAGGGCCACGATGAGCGTGACCAGCTCGCCGAGTGCCGTGATCAAGCGGTCGACGAGGTTCTTCCCCGCCTGCACCAGCTCCCAGACGGCGTCCGCGAACTCTCGCAGGTCGTTCCAGAAGTCCAGCGGATTGCCGTCGAACATGGCATCCCACAGCTTGGCCGCCGCCGTCAGCATGCTGCAGATGAACTCCCGGGTCGCCGCCACGATGGTCGATGCCAGCCGCAGTGCGGCCGCGGTCGCCGATGACCACTCGCAGGCGTCCCGGACCACGGGGGCCAGATCGTCGTAGCGCTCGCGGAGCTTTCGGACGGACCGGCCGTCCAGAGCGTCCAGGCGAGCGCGATCGGAGCTCAGCTGGCCCGACACCGCCTGAGCGTAGTTGGCGATCCGCTCCCAGTCGCCGGCGAACGCGACCACCGCCGAGGGATCTCCCAGCAGATCGTCGAACCAGTCCTGCAACGG
The DNA here is from genome assembly GCF_044769785.1 of Microbacterium sp. GXS0129. Classification (NCBI taxonomy): domain Bacteria; kingdom Bacillati; phylum Actinomycetota; class Actinomycetes; order Micrococcales; family Microbacteriaceae; genus Microbacterium; species Microbacterium sp. GXS0129. The sequence continues at coordinate 305,850 of NZ_JBIZVZ010000004.1, forward strand.
CTGGACGTATCGCAATGCCCAGCCGACGAGGCCGGGGATGGAAGCGCAGCCGTCTCCGCCGCTGGTCGGCATCCCGCCGCACCAGTCGCCGCCGCGCAGTCGTGCGGCGACCGCGGTGGCGTCGCTCACGGCTCCAGCTCCGCGATCTTGGCGGCCGCCGCCTCCTCGATGTTGCTGAACGCGTCGAACACGCCGTCGACGCCCTCCCGCATCTTGTCGAGCATCGTGCTGACCGCCGACAGCAGGTCATCCGCACGGCCGGCGAGGTCATTGATCGGGCCCGGGAGATAGCCGTTCATCTGGCCGAAGGCGCTTCCCGGCATCCGCGTACCCGCCGCGGACGATGCCTTCGTGATCATCGCCGCATGCGCGGCGAGTGACCGCGACTGTGCGGTGAGCACCTCCGCATCAAGGATGATCGTGGTCCGCCCGGCGACGCCGCCGCCTCCTGCTGTCATCTCGGTGTCCCCCTGACGCCCGTGTGCCAAGCACCTGTGCGCTCAGCACATTCACTTTCCCACGTGATCCGCCTGCAGCGGAATAGCCTCTCAGGAACCCGGGCGCGTTGCCCGGTGGCTCCCGGAGCGCGTATAGTTGATCGGGTGTGCGTCCGCGCGCGCGTTCGACCGTGCCCCGGCACGGATGAGCGGGCTACGGGGTCACGCTCTCGGGAACGACCGGCGATCCGGTCACCCCCACGGCATATCCACATCAGCAGGGCAGCCAGTCTGCCGCGCCCGTGGATGAACGTGAAGCCCCTTCGACACGGAGAGAAATCTCCTCACTGCGGGGGACGAGAACACGACGCTGTCACCGTGCAGCAAACAAGGAGAAGAAGTGCCAACTATTCAGCAGTTGGTTCGCAAGGGACGGTCGCCGAAGGTCAGCAAGACCAAGGCTCCCGCTCTGAAGTCGAACCCGCAGCAGCGCGGCGTGTGCACCCGTGTGTACACCACCACCCCGAAGAAGCCGAACTCGGCGATGCGCAAGGTCGCTCGTGTGAAGCTCTCCAACGGGACCGAGGTCACCGCGTACATCCCCGGTGAGGGCCACAACCTCCAGGAGCACTCGATGGTGCTCGTTCGTGGTGGTCGTGTGAAGGACCTCCCCGGTGTCCGTTACAAGATCGTCCGTGGTGCGCTCGACACCCAGGCCGTGAAGAACCGTAAGCAGGCTCGTTCCCGCTACGGCGCGAAGAAGGGCTGATACCAATGCCTCGTAAGGGTCCCGCCCCCAAGCGCCCGGTTGTCAACGACCCGGTTTACGGCGCACCGATCGTCACGTCGCTCGTGAACAAGATCCTCGTCGACGGCAAGAAGTCGCTCGCCGAGTCGATCGTCTACGGCGCCCTCGCGGGTGTCGAGGAGAAGAGCGGCCAGGACGCCGTCGCAACGCTCAAGAAGGCGCTCGACAACGTCCGTCCCACCCTCGAGGTCCGCAGCCGCCGTGTCGGTGGCTCGACCTACCAGGTTCCGGTCGAGGTCAAGCCTCACCGTGCCAACACGCTGGCGCTGCGCTGGCTCGTGTCGTACGCGAAGGGTCGTCGTGAGAAGACGATGACCGAGCGCCTGCGCAACGAGATCCTCGACGCCTCGAACGGCCTGGGTGCCGCGGTCAAGCGCCGCGAAGACACCCACAAGATGGCCGAGTCGAACCGCGCCTTCGCTCACTACCGCTGGTAATGAGCCCTTCCGCTCCGCTCGGGCCCTGCGCCCGGGCGGAGCGGATCCTGATCGCACACTTCACGTAAGGAAGACCCCGTGGCACAAGAAGTGCTCACCGACCTCAAGAAGGTCCGCAACATCGGCATCATGGCCCACATCGATGCCGGCAAGACGACGACGACCGAGCGCATCCTGTTCTACACGGGCGTCAACCACAAGATCGGCGAGACCCACGACGGTGGCGCGACCACCGACTGGATGGAGCAGGAGCAGGAGCGTGGCATCACGATCACCTCTGCTGCTGTGACGTGCTTCTGGAACGGCACGCAGATCAACATCATCGACACCCCCGGTCACGTGGACTTCACGGTCGAGGTGGAGCGCTCGCTCCGCGTTCTCGACGGTGCGGTCGCCGTGTTCGACGGCAAGGAGGGCGTCGAGCCCCAGTCCGAGACCGTGTGGCGTCAGGCGGACAAGTACGACGTCCCCCGCATCTGCTTCGTCAACAAGATGGACAAGCTCGGTGCCGACTTCTACTTCACCGTCGACACGATCGTCAACCGCCTGAAGGCCAAGCCGCTCGTGCTGCAGCTGCCGATCGGTTCCGAGAGCGACTTCGTCGGTGTCGTCGACCTGATCAACATGCGCGCTCTGGTGTGGCCCGGCGACGCCAAGGGTGATGTCACCATGGGCGCCAAGTACGAGATCGAGGAGATCCCGGCGGACCTGGTCGAGAAGGCCAACGAGTACCGCACCGTCATCCTCGAGACCGTCGCCGAGACCAGCGACGAGCTCATGGAGAAGTACTTCGGTGGCGAGGAGCTCACCATCGACGAGATCAAGGCTGGCATCCGCCAGCTGACGATCGCCGGCGAGCTGTACCCGGTTCTGTGTGGCTCCGCCTTCAAGAACCGTGGTGTGCAGCCGATGCTGGACGCCGTGGTCGACTTCCTCCCGTCCCCGCTGGACGTGCCCGCCGTCGAGGCGCACGACCCGAAGGACGAAGAGATCGTCATCGAGCGCAAGCCCTCGAAGGACGAGCCGTTCGCGGCCCTGGCCTTCAAGATCGCCGTGCACCCGTTCTTCGGTCGTCTCACCTACGTGCGCGTCTACTCGGGTCACCTCGACTCGGGTGCCCAGGTCATCAACTCGACCAAGGGCAAGAAGGAGCGCATCGGCAAGATCTTCCAGATGCACGCCAACAAGGAGATGCCGGTCGAGTCGATGACCGCCGGTCACATCTACGCCGTCATCGGCCTCAAGGACACCACCACCGGTGACACCCTGAGCGACCCGTCGGCACAGGTCGTGCTCGAGTCGATGACCTTCCCGGAGCCGGTGATCGAGGTCGCCATCGAGCCCAAGACGAAGGCCGACCAGGAGAAGCTGGGTACCGCTATCCAGAAGCTCGCCGAAGAGGACCCGACGTTCCGCGTCGAGCAGATCCAGGAGACCGGCCAGACCCTCATCAAGGGAATGGGCGAGCTGCACCTGGACATCCTCGTGGACCGCATGAAGCGCGAGTTCAAGGTCGAGGCCAACGTCGGCAAGCCGCAGGTGGCTTACCGCGAGACGATCCGCAAGGCCGTCGAGAAGCACGACTACACGCACAAGAAGCAGACCGGTGGTTCCGGTCAGTTCGCGAAGATCCAGTTCAACATCGAGCCGCTTGAGGTCGAGGGCGACAAGACGTACGAGTTCGTCAACGCCGTCACCGGTGGTCGTATCCCGCGCGAGTACATCGAGCCCACCAACCAGGGCTTCCAGGACGCGATGAACGTCGGTGTCCTCGCCGGTTACCCGATGGTGGGCGTCAAGGCCACCCTCGTCGATGGTGCATCGCACGATGTCGACTCGTCCGAGATGGCGTTCAAGATCGCCGGATCGATGGGCTTCAAGGAGGCGGCTCGCCGCGCCAACCCCATCATCCTCGAGCCGATCATGGCCGTTGAGGTCCGTACTCCGGAGGAGTACATGGGTGACGTCATCGGTGACCTGAACTCGCGTCGTGGCCAGATCCAGTCGATGGAGGACGCCCAGGGCGTCAAGGTCATCCGTGCCCAGGTTCCGCTGTCGGAGATGTTCGGCTACATCGGTGACCTGCGCTCGAAGACCTCGGGTCGCGCCGTCTACTCGATGGAGTTCAACTCCTACGCCGAGGTTCCCAAGAACGTCGCGGAAGAGATCGTTCAGAAGGCTAAGGGCGAGTAATCGCCTGATCGGGGGCGGCATCCGCCGCCCCCGGAGCCTGCTGGCTTACAACTTCACAGACTCGGAGACGCTGTCTCCACTACACTGAAATCAACCCCTGTAGCGAGCCGGTCGCAATCCAGTGCCCGGAATCCCTACACGAATGTCCTGAGGAGGACCCAGTGGCTAAGGCCAAGTTCGAGCGGACCAAGCCGCACGTCAACATCGGTACGATCGGTCACGTCGACCACGGCAAGACCACGCTGTCTGCCGCGATCTCGAAGGTGCTCGCTGACAAGTACCCGTCGGACACGAACGTTCAGCGCGACTTCGCGTCGATCGACTCGGCTCCGGAGGAGCGTCAGCGCGGTATCACGATCAACATCTCGCACATCGAGTACGAGACCCCGAAGCGCCACTACGCGCACGTCGACGCCCCGGGTCACGCTGACTACGTCAAGAACATGATCACCGGTGCTGCTCAGATGGACGGCGCCATCCTCGTGGTCGCCGCCACCGACGGCCCGATGGCTCAGACCCGTGAGCACGTTCTGCTCGCCAAGCAGGTCGGCGTTCCGTACCTGCTCGTCGCGCTGAACAAGTCTGACGCGGTTGACGACGAGGAGATCCTGGAGCTCGTCGAGCTCGAGGTTCGCGAGCTGCTCTCGTCGCAGGGCTTCGACGGCGACAACGCTCCGGTTGTTCGCGTCTCCGCTCTGAAGGCCCTTGAGGGTGACGAGAAGTGGACCGAGGCCATCCTCGAGCTCATGCAGGCCGTCGACGACTCCGTGCCGGACCCCGAGCGTGACCGTGACAAGCCGTTCCTCATGCCTGTTGAGGACGTCTTCACCATCACCGGTCGTGGAACGGTCGTCACGGGTCGCGCCGAGCGTGGCACGCTGAAGATCAACTCCGAGGTCGAGATCGTCGGTATCCGTCCGACGCAGAAGACCACGGTCACGGGTATCGAGATGTTCCACAAGCAGCTCGACGAGGCCTGGGCCGGCGAGAACTGTGGTCTGCTCCTCCGCGGCACCAAGCGTGACGACGTCGAGCGTGGCCAGGTTGTCGTTCAGCCCGGTTCGGTCACCCCGCACACCGAGTTCGAGGGCACCGCGTACATCCTGTCCAAGGACGAGGGTGGCCGCCACAACCCGTTCTTCACGAACTACCGCCCGCAGTTCTACTTCCGTACCACCGACGTCACCGGCGTCATCACGCTGCCCGAGGGCACCGAGATGGTCATGCCCGGCGACACCACCGACATGACGGTCGTGCTGATCCAGCCGATCGCTATGGAGGAGGGCCTCGGCTTCGCCATCCGTGAGGGTGGTCGTACGGTCGGTGCCGGTACCGTCACCAAGATCATCAAGTAATTTCGGTTACTGAGTTCTGACGAAACCCCCCTGGGAAACCAGGGGGGTTTCGTTCTGTCTGGCGCGGGAAGCACAGGCCCGGCATGCGGCGCATGAGCCGAATCTCACACGCTCAGCCGTTATATATCGTTGCTGCTACGATCGTAGATGTAACGATAGATAAGGAGCTGAGCGTGCGGACGCAAGAGACCGTGCTGGAGATGGCCCTCGGTACCAAGGTGCTCATCTGGGTGGTGTGCGGAGCTGGTGGTGCGGCACTCGGCTGGGTGCTGCCCGGTGTGCTGCGGATCGCATCGTCATGGCCGATCCCGTTCATGGAGTACCTCACGTTTCTGGGCTCGTTCGATGCGCCGCTGATGGTGCTGGGCCGGCCGGTGGTGCTCGGGATCGTGGGACTGGTGGTGGCCTTCCTCCTCACGTACCACAGTGCGCGACTGACGATCAGTGACGAGCGGATCGTCATTCGCGAGGGTGACGACGCTCACGTGGTCGAACGCGCTCAGGTGGGCGGGGTGTATCGCCACGGGGGGAAGGTGCGCATCGAGTCGCCGGAGGGGCGAGTGCTGTTCGATGACGATGTGGAGGGTGGACGACGAGTCATCGCTGCGGCGTTCACGCATCACGGGTATCCCTGGGAAAGCGTCGTGACCTCGTGAGTATCGCGATCTCCCCGCGCACGCTGATCGAGGGATGCTTCCGGGCTGATGGTGTGGCGCCACTGGATGTGGTGTACGACGTGGGGCTTGCGCTGGGACTGACCGAGCAGACGGTGCGGCTCGCTATTCGGCGAATGCAGGCGGCCGGGGAGCTGAAGCAGATCGGCCGTGGGCGTGCGGGCAGGGTGGAGCGGACGAGCGAGTCAGAGGCCAGCGCGCGACTCGACGACCGGCTCCTGAGGTTCGCCTTCGCGCAGGATGATGGTGACGTCGTCTGGGACGGGCGATGGCGGATGTACGGGTTCTCCGTTCCGGAGTCGGCGCGCTCGGAGCGCGATGCGCTTCGGGCCACGCTGCAGCGACTGGGGGCGTCCGTCCTGATCCCCGGCCTCTATGTCACGCCGCACGATCTGGGGGAGGAGCTGTCGCTTCTTCTCGGGGAAGGAGAGACCCCTCGCCGGCTGATCGTCGCGGAGTCGGATCGGTTGAGCGTCGGCGGCGTGACGGATGCGCAGATGGTCGCCGAGCGTCTGTGGCCGGCGTCGGGGACACTCGCTGCATACGAACCGCTCGAGCGCGAGCTGTCGGCGTCGGTGATCCCGTCACCGGACGATCAGGTCATGACGCTGGCAGCTGCGATTCCCCTGCGCGAAGCGTTCGGACAGGCACTCGCAGCCGACCCGCTCCTGCCACCCGAGCTCCGCACGAAGCCGTGGCGCCCCAGTGAGGTCCGCCGGCGGTTCCTCTCGGTGTGGTCCGCATTGGGGCAGAATATCGACTGAGTTCGCGCGTCTTTTTACTTCGAGAGTTGAACTAAGAGCGCGCGAGGGCGCCGGAGATCTGATCGCCGAACCAGCCGGTGAGCGTTCGCGCGAAGGCGCGCGAGATGTGGTGGGAGTCGGCGAAGACGATGGTCCCGCCCACCACGATGTGGCAGCGCCCCTCCTGGCACAGGAGCGTCGACGGATCGATGATCGTCGCGCCGGCCTCGTACGCCGCTGTCTGGGCCCAGTCGGTGTGCGGGGCGGGCTCCCAGGCGCAGGCGTCATCGCGCCACTCCCGCTCCACGCAACTCGGTGCGCTCTCCATGGTGTCCGTCGCACCCCACTCGTGGGCGGTGCCGGGAAGGTCCGCGATGAAGATCACCGACTTGCCCGCATCCTGCAACCGCTCCATGACCTCGTGTGCGTTCTCTGTGCTGTCGGGCTGAAGCTCATACCGACCCGCAACGATGACGGTGTCCACCTCGGTGTCGGAGACGACTTCGTCGAGGACGTCGATCGTCCACCGATCGCACGCCTCCGCCTGTGAAGCGGTGGCGTCTTCGGCCGCCACCCCCACCGGGGCGAGCGGAGTGCACGAGCCGCGGGTGCGCACCAGCACGCTCCAGTCGTGCTCGCGGGCGGCGAGGGCCAGGGGCAGCGCGTACTGATCGGCATGCGAGTCGCCGATGAACGCCAGCCGCTCGGTGGCTTCCGCGGCGGGGACGCCGAGATCGCAGCTCATCTCGGAACGATCTGCGATGGTCGCCCAGTCGCACTCCTCTCCGTCCCCGGAACGCAGACCGAAGCCGCCGGATTGGGTGAGGGTGGGATTCACCGTGTCGGTGAGCGCGTACGGATCGTCGCAGTCGTTGAGCAGCGCGTATGCGCCGAAGCAGCCGCTCGCGTCTCGCTCCAGCTCCGCGATCGTGGCGGCGGCGGCCTGATCCTCGGCCCGCAGCACGCCGAGGGGGGAGAGGGCCAGCGTGATGACGGCCGCCATCGCCGCTGCGGCACCCGCGTAGGTGGGCAGTCGCCGTGCCAGCAGACCGGGGGCGCGGCGGATGGGCTGTTCCACCCACCGCATCGTGGCCCACGCCAGGGCGACGGTCAGTGCGCCCGCGGCCAGGGCGAGGAGGGGATCCAGGGGCCGGCCGATCGCTGCGGCCGCCAGCACGATGATCGGCCAGTGCCAGAGGTAGAGCGAGTAGCTCGCATCCCCGACGAACTGCACCGCAGCCGGATGCGACAGCCGTTGCGGGGCGAGGGCGTGGTCGTCATCTCCCAGCCAGAGCAGGAGCGCCGTCGCCACCACGGGGATCAGCGCGATGGCTCCGGGGAAGGGTGTGCTCGCGGTGAAGAACACCCCGCACGCGAGGACCGCGACCAGCGCCACCCAGGAGGCGATCAGGCGAACGGATGCACCAAGACGCGCGCCGAGTGCGGGAAGCAGGGCGACGAGCGCGCCCGCGGCGAACTCCCACGCCCGCGTGGTGGTGACGAAGTATGCGGGGGCGGGGGAGATTGCCGTCTGCACGATCGAGGCGGCCAGCGAGGCGGCGAAGACCAGTCCGATGACCGCGGTGAGGGCCGTGCGCCGGCTTCGCCCCAGCAGGCGCACGCCGACGAGGACGGCGGCGGTCAGCAGCAGCGGCCACACGATGTAGAACTGCTCCTCGACCGATAGCGACCAGTAGTGCTGCGCAACGGATGCCGGCGCATCGCTGGACAGGTAGTCCACGGATGAGGCGGCCAGCACCCAGTTGAGAACGTACCCCGCAGCGGCGGCGATCTCGGTCAGGTTCTGGGGCAGGAGCGTGCGCGGAATCAGCAGCAGCGCGCCGACGGCCGACACCGCCATGACCAGGAGCGCGGCCGGCAGCAGCCGCCGGATCCGTCGTGCCCAGAACTCGCCCAGACGGATCCGTCCGTGCCGGTCGAGCTGACGGTCGAGATGGCCCGTGATGAGATAGCCCGAGATCACGAAGAACACGTCGACGCCGATGTATCCGCCGGTGAGCACGCTGGGGAAGAGGTGGAAGATGACCACCAGTCCCACGGCGAGCGCCCGCAGACCCTGAATGTCTCGACGTTGCCGCACCCCTTTCACGCTAGCCCGGCCCGCTTCGCTTTGCGAGGGGGTTGCATCTGGTCCCAGCATGGTCCATGGATGTGCTCGGGAGGCGTGGAGGTGATGCGAATACCATGGGCATCCCGACCCCAGGAGGAACCGTGTCCGATGCTGTGACCGAACTGCTCGATCGCGGCACCGTCCGTGAGGTCGTTCCGCGGCCGCCCCGCAGCCACCTCCGAGCCGGGATCGCGATCGTGCTGCTGCTGGCTTGCCTCGGCGTGGTGCTGGCAGCGACCCTGTCGCCCACTCCGCTGGATCAGGGGTACGAGAGCTCCATCGACAAGGTCCTGGCGGTGCTCCACCGCAACGGCGTACCCGCCTGGTTCGACTACCGCGAGCTGGAGTTCACGGCGAACGTGGCGATGTTCGTGCCCCTCGGTCTGCTGCTGGGTCTCGCGCTCGGCCGGGTGATGTGGCTTGGCATCCTGCTGCTGCCGGCGCTGTCGGCGGGGATCGAGTGGTTCCAGGCGACGTTCCTGTCGGCACGGTTCGCCACTCTCCAGGACGTCGTGGCCAACTCCATCGGCGGCTGGGCCGGTCTGCTGCTCGCGGCAATCATCGTGGGAATGGTGCATGCCCGTGACCGGAAGGTGATCGAGCGCGCACTCTGGGACGCGCGATACGGCGGGCGTCGCTGACCTACGCGCCGGCTCCGTCCGGGTGGCGTTCGGCCACGTCGAAGTCGAGCTGGTCCCTCAGCGCGTCGCTCCACCGCTGTGCGACCTCCACCTGCATGGAGACCATGTAGGTGGTGGTCAGGTGTGACTGGTCGCGGAACACGAATCGATTCCCGACCACCGGTGAGCAGATCCCGTCGGGGCAGATGAGATCGTTGACGTCGACATAGGCGACGTGGGGGATATCCAGCGCGTCCGTCGGGCTGGGTGAGCTCAGATAGTCGCTCAGCGGGAAGTCGCACTCGCCTCCCATCGCGTAGCACTCCGGCATGTCGACGGCGAATCCGGGGTTGTCGCGAATGCCGAGAACCGTGGTGATGGAGGACAGCTTCTCGAGCATGCTCACGTAGAACGAAGGCACCTCGTCGCCGTCCTCACCCGGGCGCGTTGCCGTGGTGATGACCAGATCGAATCCTCCGGACTCGATCGCGTCGTAGGTCGAGACGAGCCAGTCACGGCAGGGTCCCTCCACCGTCTCCTCGGGCAGGGCGGGAACGCACGCGGGCTTGACGAACGGAACCAGCGTCCAGTCGTTCTCCTCGGCGAGCTCCAGCGCCACCTCGAACCAGTGCTCGGAGTGCGATGCGCCGAACAGCGCCACCCGGAGCCCGGAGCCGTCGACATAGCTGCAGTCGGCGAGTTCCGAGTCGTCGAGCGCGACGGTGCAGCCATCGAGGACCAACTGCGAGAAGTCGGTGCTCACCGTGTCGATGGCGGGGATCGGCTCCACGCCGTCGGCGACCTGGTAGATCTCGGGACTGGTGACGGAGAGGGCGCCCGGGTAGGTCAGGAAGTCGTCGTCGGAGTCCGCGGCCTGGGCCGTACGCATCGCCACGGACGCCGTCCAGCCGACGGGGGCGATCACGGTGAAGAGCCCGAGGGCCGTCACCAGCGGAAGCGCCACCCACCGCGATCGGGGCGCCCGCTCCTTCACCGCGCGCGGGCTTCGCAGCGGCTGTTCCACCAGATGGTAGGTGAGGACCGAGAGCACGCCGGCGGTGCCGAGGATGGCGATGCCCGCGAGCCAGCCCGTCTCGCGACCCAGGTACAGGGACGTGAAGATCAGGATCGGCCAGTGCCAGAGGTAGAACGCGTACGTGTACTTCCCGCATCCGGCAATCCAGCGGAGCGAGAGCAGACGAGAAGCGCCGAATCCGTGTGGAGCTGCGCCGCTGACGATCAGGGCGATCGCTGCGCCGAGCGGAACGAGAGTCCAGGGGCCGGGGAATGCGGCCTTCCCGTCGACCACGAAGCCTGCGAGCACCAGCGTGAGCAGACCCGCCCAGCTGACCACCGGCCACAGTCTGCCCCGCGGGCTCCAGCGACGCAGCAGCACCGCCACCAGCGTTCCCAGCAGGAACTCCCAGAGCCGCGCAGGCGTGGAGTAGTAGGCGGCCGCCTGGTCGACCGTGACGGCATAGCCCGCGTAGAGGAACGACGCTGCGGTCGCGACGACGAGGAGCCAGAGGAAGGCGATCTCCCGCGTCCGTTCCGTGCGGTGGCGCGTGACGAGCCACAGCAGGGCGAAGAGGACAGGCACCAGCACGAAGAACTGCCCCTGTGCGGACATCGACCAGAAGTGCTGCCAGGGGCTCGTCGTCGCCTCCGCCGCACCGTACTGCTGGCCATTCAGCGTGAGCCACCAGTTCTCGACGTAGAACAGCGAGGCGAGCGTCTCCTCGGCCCCCTCCAGCCATCGCGTGCGGGGTGCGAGGACGACGAATGCCACGATGGTGGCCGCGAGCACCACGATCATCGTCGGAACGAGGCGGCGGACCTGCTTCGCCGCATAGGCACGAGGGCGAGGAGGCCGGCCGGCCACGAACTGGCGCCAGAGCGAGCCTCCCACGAAGAAGCCCGAGAGCAGGAGGAACACGTCCACACCGCCGGACACGCGTGTGGTCCACACGTGATAGGCGGCCACGAGGAAGATGGCGACCACGCGGAGACCCTCGAGGTCCGCCCGCCGCACGGTCGGCGTGTCGGGCGGTGTCGGCGCGGTCGGGGTGGTGACGGCAGACGACATGGAAAAACTCCCGCGATGATGCGATGACCTTGACGATCCTCGTTGACCGGTCGAAGGCGCGCGGATGTGCGAACGGGCGTCCAGGGAGACGCATGGCGTGCAGCCTCGCGGCGCGCACCAATTCCAGCCTACCTCCGCTCACCTGGGCGTTGGACCGGCTCCCGGCGCGCGGGTAGCCTACATATGCCGTCACCTCGGTGAGCGCCTCACCGGGCACGGCGCGGATGACGCGAAACAAGGGGAAGCACGTGGCCGATGCCCAGCCGATGACGTCGACCGTCCGGGAACCCGCCCGAAGCCGGCATCGTGTGGTCATCGCGGCGGCGCTGCTGGCGCTGATCGTGGGCGTGATCTTCGTCCTCACGCTGCGACCGACGCCGGTGACCGAAGGGAACATGGGCGGCATCGACCGCGTCCTCTCGGTTGCGCACAGCGCCGGGGTGCCGGATGCCTTCAACTATCACGCGCTGGAGTTCACCGCGAACATCGTGATGTTCGTCCCCTTCGGCTTCTTCCTCGCGCTCGTGCTGCCCGCACGAGCGCGGTGGCTCGTCCTCCTCGCGGTGCCGGCGTTCTCCGGCGCTCTGGAACTCGTCCAGGCGCTGTTCCTGGAGAAGCGCTCCGGGAACATCGGTGATGTGATCTCCAATACGATCGGCGGATGGCTGGGGCTGCTGATCGCCCTGGCGCTTGTCGCATTGATTCACGCACGCGACAAGCGCGTGGTCTCCCGTGCTCTCTTCTTCGCCGGCCGCGGCTGATCGGGACGGCGTTCGCGGCTTCAGACAACTCCTCGTCCGCGCATAGGGAATGCGCGGGAGGAGCGATCGACGTCGGTCGTTCTCGGGCATAGTCTGACGTCGAGTCAGCGGAGGTGGCCATGCAACGCCGATCGAGTCAGCGGCCCCATCGCGGCACAGCGATCGTGATCGCGTGTCTCATCACGGCCACGATGCTCGTCGGCGGGGTCCTCGGTGCCGTGGCGCTCACCGACGGCCAGGGCGGCACACCCCGAGCCGGTGACGCTTCGGCGTCCGCGAGTCCCGCATCGTCCGGTGCCGTCTTGCCCTCGGCCTCCGCGTCTCCGTCGAATCGGGCGGATCGCGCCCTGGATGCGCTGCGACCCGTGGTCTCGGCCGCCGGCTTCGTGCATCCCGGAGTGTTCGTGAATCTCGCCGAACTGAAGGCGACACGAGACCACATCAACGCGGGAGACCAGCCCTGGACCGATCTGTTCCACGGGCTGGAGACATCGAAGTTCATCAGGCGCGGCGCCCCAGACTTCTCCGCCTTCGCACCCGCAACCGACCCGCGCGTGGGGGCACCGGCGTGCAGTACGAGCAACCCAGCGGGCTGCGTGTCGTACTGCGGGTCATTCAACGTGCCCAACGTCGGCTGTACACAGCAGCAGGACGATGCTCGCGCCGTGTACGCCCAGTCGCTGATGTACGCCTACACCGGCAACGCGACGTACGCAGAACGCGCGATCGCGATTCTGAACAGCTACGCGGCACATTTTCGGGGGAGCTTCGGCTCCAACGGCCCCTTGATGACCGCGTGGACAGCCGAGCAGATGATCCGTGGCGCAGAGATCCTCCGATACACCTACACTCCGTCCGCCGGCGGCCCGACCTTTGACGTGGCGCAGTTCAGCGCCATGCTTCGCACGACGATCATCCCCACACTGAGAGGACCGGGCTACGCCGGCAAGAACGGAAACTGGGGACTATCGGCAGCCGATGGGCTGATGAACACCGCCGTTTTCCTCGATGACCGAGCTCTCTTCGAGCAGGCTGTCGGCATGTGGCGAGACGACACCCGCGCATACATCTATCTGTCGAGCGACGGTTCGGAGCCGATTCCGCCGGCGAGTGCATTCGGGAAGGTCTCGAATCCGCCGCTGTTGGCTTGTCGGTGGCTCTCGAACAAGCCGAGCGCGTGCCTCACGCATCCGCAGACCGATCCGCACCTCGTCGCCCAGAACGGCCAGAATCAGGAGTCCTGTCGTGATTTCGGGCATGCATCAATGGGCCTTGCCGCAATAGTCAATGGTGCCGAGACAGCGTGGATCCAAGGCACGGACCTCTATCGCGAGGAGCAGCAGCGCATCATCACCGGATACCTGTACACGGTGCAGATCAGCCAGAACATCGCGGCGCAGGGCTGGCCTCAAGGATTCTGCGACGGAGCAGCTGAGGGCGGTATCGATCCGTCATTGCAGGAACTTGCCGCCGATGTGTTTTACAACGCTTATGCCGTTCGCCTGGGGCAGCGACTCTCGCCCATCGCCATCCCGGGCTATCCCACACCACCTGCCCGTGAAGACCCCGTCGAGGCCTTCATCCAGGCACACCGAGTGGGGCGGGACTTCGCTCACAATGTCACCGCGTGGGAGGCTCTCACCCACTATCACTCCAGCGTGTCGGTGCCGAAGAAGCAGTGACAGGTGACGTGCGTCAGTGGGCGGTCTTGCCCGGTGCGACGACGGCCTTGAACGTGCGGAACAGGATCTGCAGGTCCTGGGCGAAGGACCAGTTCTCCACGTAGTACAGATCGAAGCGGATCGAGTCCTCGGCGGAGAGCTTGGACCGACCGCTCACCTGCCACAGCCCGCTCATCCCCGGCTTGACGAGCAGACGTCGCTCGACGCCCTCCTCGTAGAGCGCGACCTCCGAGGCGACCTGGGGACGCGGGCCCACGAGGCTCATGTTGCCGCGGAGAACGTTGAACAGCTGGGGCAGCTCGTCGATGGAGTGACGACGGATGAACTTGCCCACCTTGGTGATGCGGGGGTCATCGGCAACCTTGAAGAACGGCTGTCCCGCGGTTCCCTGCTGGTCGAGCAGTCCCGGAAGCTGGGCATCCGCGCCGGGGACCATCGAGCGGAACTTGAGCACGTGGAAGGTCTTTCCGTGGCGGCCGACACGCTCCTGGGCGTAGATCACGGGCCCCGGGCCCTCCGCGCGGATCACGATGGCGGTGACCAGCATGACGGGCAGAGCCAACACGAGCATGACGCTGCCCGCGACGATGTCGAACGTGCGCTTGACCACCCGGCGATAGCCTTCGAGGCGGGGGAAGTCGACGTGCACCAGCGGGAGGCCCGCGACAGGCCGGGCATGGATACGCGGACCCGCCACATCGGTGAGCGCCGGCGCCACCACCCAGTTCACGTCTCGATCCGCCATGGCCCACCCGAGCCGGCGCATGGTGTTCGGGTCGAGCTCGTCGCTTCCGCCGACGATCAGGGTGTCGGCTCCGGTGCGGTCCACAGCACTGACGGTGTCCTTCAGTGCACCGAGCACCGGTACGTCACCGATCTGCGACGGTGTGCCGTCTGGAGTGATGGCCCCGACGATCACGTAGCCGCTGACCTTGATGCGACGGATCTGCCGGGCGATGTGCTGGATCTTCGCCTTCTCGCCCAGCAGCACCGCGCGGAACACGAAGGTGCCGTTCCACTGGCGCTTGCGCAGCCATTGCCGCCACAGCCAGCGGCTGAGCAGCAGTCCGAGGAGACCTGCCGGCAGGACGATGACGAAGAGCGCGCGCGTCACATCGATGCGGAGGAAGAACGCCAGGGAGATCACGACGGCGAAGACGAAGACCGTGGCGCTGATGATACGGCGGTACTCGACGACGCCGTCGCCCACGATGTGACGATCGCGTGTTTCGAATGCCTCCAGGCACACCAGCCACAGCACAGCGACAAGCAGGAGCGGAACAGCGTAGGGCAGCTTGGGGCCGCCGGGCCAGGCGAGGGTGCTGCTGCGCAGTCCGAACAGGCCGAAGGCGGTCAGCAGCACCGTGATCACGATGACGTCGGTGACGAAGAGACGGCGCGCGTAGCGCATCGCCCATTTCGTTGCACGTCGCGGTGCCAGCGGTTCCGCGCGTGCTGAGGCGATGGCATTCGCGTCCGAGTCCTCGGGCTCCACGGTCACGAGCTGCTCCGTGGACATGCACCACACGCCCGCAGCGATCTGCGCTGCCGGTTGCGTGGGGGGTGCACGGGGGGTGTCATCTGCCTGTCAGTCGCGACCGTAGATGTCGCGGGTGTATACCTTCTCGACCACGTCGGCGAGCACGTCGCTGGACCGGTTGGCCACGATCACGTCGGCGCGCTGCTTGAACTCCTCGAGATCGCTGACCACCTCGGAGTGGAAGAACTCCGCATCCTCGAGGGTGGGCTCGTAGACGATGACCTCGACGCCCTTCGCCTTGATGCGCTTCATGATGCCCTGGATCGACGACGTCCGGAAGTTGTCGGATCCGGCCTTCATCACGAGGCGGTAGACGCCCACCGTGCGGGGGCCGCGAGACAGGATGTCCTCGGCCACGAAGTCCTTACGGGTGCGGTTGGCGTCGACGATGGCCGTGATGAGGTTCTGCGGCACCTCGGAGTAGTTCGCCAGCAGCTGCTTCGTGTCCTTGGGAAGGCAGTAGCCACCGTAGCCGAACGACGGGTTGTTGTAGTGCGATCCGATGCGCGGGTCGAGCCCGACGCCCTCGATGATCTCGGGGCTGGACAGGCCGTGCACGGCGGCGTAGGTGTCGAGCTCGTTGAAGTAGGCCACGCGCAGGGCGAGGTAGGTGTTGGCGAAGAGCTTGATCGCCTCCGCCTCGGTTGCGCCGGTGAGGAGCACGGGAACGTCTTCGTCGATCGCGCCCTCGACCAGCAGATCTGCGAACTGGCGTCCGACCGGTCCGCGGTCGCCCACCACGATGCGCGACGGGTGCAGGTTGTCGTAGAGCGCGCGGCCCTCCCGCAGGAACTCGGGGGAGAAGATGATCGTGGCCCCGGGGTGCGCGCTCGTCATGCGCTCGGTGAAGCCGACGGGAATGGTCGACTTGATGATGATGGCGGCGTCCGGGTTGATGGCGAGCACCTGATCGATCACCGATTCCACCGACGACGTGTCGAAGAACTTGGTGACCTCGTCGTAGTTGGTGGGTGTTGCCACGACGACGAACTCGGCGTCGTGGTAGGCGGCGGCGCCGTCGAGCGTGGCGGTGAGGTTCAGCTCGCGAGTGGCGAGGTACTCCGTGAGCTCGGCGTCGACGATGGGGGAGATCCGCTGGTTCAGCAGGTCCACCTTGTGCTCGTTGACATCGACCGCGATGACCTCGTGGTGCTGTGCGAGGACGACGGCATTCGAGAGACCGACGTAGCCCGTGCCGGCGATCGCAATCTTCATAGGTTCCAGGATAGACGTGCCCGATACCAGATCCGGATTACCGGACGCCTAGAATCGGTGTGGTGAAGCCGGTTCCCGTTGTCTCGATCGTCATGCCGGTGTTCAACGACGAGGCGACTCTCGCCGCGTCCATCGAGAGCGCGCTGGCCCAGACGCTCCCCGACGTCGAGATCATCTGTGTGGATGATGCATCCACGGACGGGACCGCCGCGGTGATCGCCGACTTCGTGGCGCGGGACCAGCGGGTGCGGCTTGTCCAGCAGGAGCGCAACCTCTCGGCGTTCCAGGCTCGTCGGGCGGGCATCCTCGCCGCCGAGGCCGATTACGTGCTGTTTCTGGATGGTGACGACGAGCTGGTGCCCCATGCCGCCGAGCGTGCGCTCGCGGTGGCGCGCGAGAGCGATGCGGATCTCGTCGGGTTCGGCGTGACGGTCATCGACAAGAACGGTCACACCGGCGGATCGTACGAGCGCCGCTTGCAGCCGCGACACGAGCGCCTGGACGGCGCCTTGGCCGTGCTGGAGGGCCTCTTCCCGCTGGGGACGCCCGCGCAGGGGCAGCTCTGGCGATTCCTGTTCCGCACCAGCGTGCTGCGCGACGCGTACGCCGAGCTTCCCGACGACCTCGTATTGCCTCGTGTCAACGACCTGCCGCTGATGTTCCTGGTGGCGGCTCTCGCCACACGCTACGTGTCGATCGAGGAGAAGCTGTACCGCTATCACTTCGGCCGCGGTGGGAGCGGGCAGGTGGTCGACAGCATCGAACGCGCCGAGTTCTACGTCTCGGCGATCCGGTCGATCGACAGCATCCATGCCGCTGTGGATGCGCTCGCCCCGCGGCACGCGGATCCACAGGCCCTCCGGGACGCCTATGAGTCGGCGCGACTGTCGATCGTCGGCTACGTCACCTCGCAGCTGATCGATCGCAGCGACAGCACGGTGCTGGATGCGGCGCTGGCTCACCTGCACGAGGTGGCGTCCGCACACGACATCATCCAGGGCGCCGCGCGTTTCTACCCCCGAGTGCTGACGGTGCTGAAGTTCCATACCCCGTGGCAGCCGGTGGGCCATCGACCGGTGCGCAGCGTGCTGCTGGCGACGTCGACCCTCAGGACCGGAGGCGTCTCCGCTGTTCTCGCCTCGCAGGCGCACTATCTGCGTGAGGCCGGCTACCGCGTGACCGTGGTGGCACGAAGCAAGGGCAGCGACACGAAGGCGGTCCCGCCGGGCGTCGAGTTCGTCGAGCTCGAGGCGCGAGAGCTGGTGGACCGCATGCAGGAGTGGGCGGACATCTGCCGGGAGCGCGAGATCGATGTCGTCATCGATCATCAGGTGCTGTACACGAGGTACTGGCCCGAGTTCGCCCTGATGGCGAGGTCGGAGGGCGCTGCCACCGTGGGCTGGCTGCACAACTTCGTGGGGCGACCGATCTACGACGGCAACGATCGACTCTCGCTGATTGAGCAGTGCAGCAACACGCTGGCGCAGCTCATCACCCTGTCACCCCTGGACGTGGCGTACTTCACGCTGCGCGGGGTGGAGCATGCCGCGTTCGTGCCGAACCCGCCGTCGCCCATGCTGCAGGCATCGGTGGCCCAGCAGGTGACCAAGGTGCCCCCGGCCGGGCACATCGAGCTGGTGTGGTGGGGGCGTCTGGAACAGCGCACGAAGCAGGTCACCGAGCTCATCGAGATCGGCGTGCAGCTGCGCAAGCTGTCGGTGGACTTCCGGTTGACGGTGATCGGGCCCGACTGGGACACCCTGACGGCCAAGAAGTTCAACGCCGAAGCGCGCCGCCGCCGTGTGGGCGAACAGGTGGTGGCCATCGGCCCGCGACACGGCGACCAGCTGGTCGCGGCGATCGACGCGGCCGATGCGTTCGTCTCCACGAGCATCATCGAGGGGTATCAGCTCACCATCGCTGAGGCGCAGGCGCGCGGCCTACCCGTCTTCATGTACGAGCTGCCCTGGCTCACCCTCGTTCAGGATAACGACGGAGTCGTGGCGGTGCGACAGGGCGATGCCGCCGGCCTCGCCCGTCAGATCAGCGAGGTCCTCGCTGACCCGCAGCGCTACCGCGAGCTGTCCGACGCCTCGGTGAAGGCCGCCGGCCAGGCCCTTGCCTATGACTTCGCCGCGCTCTACACCGGCGTAGTGGAGGGGACGCTGCCCCCCGAGTTCTCTCCTGCGCCGACCCTGGAGGATGCCCAGCAGCTCCTCGGGCTCATGGTGTTCTTCGCCGAGCGCGCCCCGCGCCGCGGACGTGAGCAGACGACCCAGGGTGCGGTGGATCAGTCTTCACTCGGCGTGCGCGTGTGGCAATCGGCGGCGCCACTCGGACGTGCCACTCTGGAGCGCGTCCCGGGGCTGCGGCCCCTCGCGCACCGCGCGAAGGGGTGGCTCCGCGCGCGCTGAAAGGCGCGGCTCGTGCTCGCCGCATCACATCCCGTGTAGAGCGCGAAGGGCTGGAGACGGGCGCGACCGCATTCGCGCCGTCAGGGAGCGTCGCCAGTCGTACCCTCTGTCGGGGGTGGGTCAGTCGGCTCGGTTGTCGGGCCGACTGTGGGCTCTGTCGTTGGCTCGGTAGGGATAGTCGGTTCGGTCGTTGGGACGCTGGGCGAGGGAGAGGGCTCCGCGGGCGGCTCGCTGACCACTGGTGGTATCGGCTCTTCCGTGGGCTCCGCCGGGGGCTCCTCAACTTCCTCAGGGGTCGTCTCAGGCGCTAGTTCGCGGGTCACCGTCACCGTCGATGTCACCTGCTGCCCGCCGGCGTTGGTGGTGACCAAGGTGTAAACCGTTGACTCGTTGGCGCACGGGAACACCACCGGCTGGGAAGGAACCGCGAGCGATTGATCGGTCAAGAGGAACTCTGTCGACGCGCCGTCCGCTGTCGCGACAGCAACCGACACAGATGTTGCACCGCTTACGTTCCAGATCAGGCTCACCTCCGTCGATGAGTCGACGGATTCGCAGAATGCGGTGGGAGTGGAGGAAGTGAACTCATTGATCACCGGCAAGACCGGAACAGCCGAAGGTGTCGGAGATGAAGTCGGAGGGGCCGAAACTGATGCCCTAATCTCCGTAAGCGCGCTGCGGTCCGCCTGGTTCGCCGCTACGGAGATTGCTGCTCCTGCGGCCGCCGCGAGCAAAATCGCCCCACCTGTGAAGGAGAACGCCGCGATACGACGGCGTGACTTGGTGCGCTCCGCGGCAAGGTATCGCGCGCGACGAGCGCTGCTACGCGGATTCGTAGCGGCCGTCGAGACTATCGCGGTGGGACGGGTGCCAGTTGCAACGCCGCTCGCCATGCGGATTGAATCGGTGCGCGTCCGCGCAGGCTCCCCCCGCAGCGGCTCATTCGTTAGTGCGGTGGAGCGAACTGAATCGCTGTTCGTAACGGCATTGGACCCGCCGCCGGCAGTATCGTCGGCAGCGGCAGCGGCAGCGGCAGCGGCAGCGGCCCTCTTGGCAGCTGCGCTCAGGCGGCGCGGCTTAGCAGCGGACGGCGCTGCGCCGACAGCGATACTCCCCGGGTTCTTGGTCCATCGCACATACTCATCGATTACATCACGTGCCGCCCCATCCGCGCGTAGCTCTCCCTTATGCACCCACAGAACTCGTTCACATGTGTCTCGCAAGGAACTCACGGAATGGCTGACAATCATGACCAGGCCAGCGCTGTCCCGGAGCTCTCGGATTCGTGCTTCGCTCTTCGTGCGGAAGCGTCGATCCCCGACGGAGAGTGCCTCGTCAATCAGCAGGATCGAGTGGGATTTAGCCGAACCGATGGCGAACTTTAGGCGGGCGGCCATCCCGGAGGAATAAGTCCGCATTGGATGACTTATAAACTCGTTGAGTTCGGCAAATTCCGCAATAGGGCCGACCTGTGCTGCCGCCTCCTCTTGAGTGAAACCCATTGCTAGAAGGCCCAGCTTGATATTGTTCTCGCCCGAAAGTTCCGGCATGAGGGCGGCGTTTACTCCCAGAAGCACTGGTCTGTCTGCGGCCCAGATCCTCCCGCTGGTGGTCGGCAAAAGGCCGCTCATCGCGCGGAAGAGCGTGGATTTCCCAGACCCGTTGTGACCAATCACGCCGATCGACTCGCCGCCGGCGGCGCTAAAGGTTATACCGCGAACAGCCTCAACAGTTTGCAGACCCCGGCCGCCACGCATTGCTTTTAGGCTGAATGCGCTGTCGCTGGCGTTCGACTGCTTTCCAGACGCGTACACTCTATAATGAACGTGCGCGTTATCGACCACCATCAGTGGGTGACCCAAGGTGCTTTCGTCCGCCGACCTCCCGGCAGTGTGATCAGTCGCTGAGGCCATAGCGAGCCTCCGCTTTCCAGAATACGAGCACGCCTGCCGCAAGTGCGAGAATGGCCCACACTGGCGCGGCAATGAGAGCCAACAAAGGTGCCGGATGATCGTTGAGCATCACATCGCGGACCAAAGCGATGAAGTCATACGTCGGCACGAGGTGTGCGATCGTGAGGATGGCGGGCTGGTCCGCGAACACTTGGTCCAACTGGAAAAAGATCGAGCTTGCGTAGAACAAGACCCGATTGACGATGGGAATTACTTGTTGCACATCCCGCGCCCACACAGATAGTCGGGCAGCAATAAGAACGACTCCGAAATTAAAGATCGCCATGAGCAGCAGTACAAGGGGCAGTAGAAGCCATGACCAGCTCACTCCGACACCAAAGATTGGTAGGAGGATCATGAGCAAGACAAAAATGGGGACGACGCGTAGTGTTTGCTCCATGACTATGGAGATTGGCAAGAGAATGCGAGGGAAGCCGAGACTCTGAACAAGGCGAGCATTCCCAGTGATTGCCTTTGATCCACTGCCGACGCAACCGGTGAAGTACTGAAACGTGAAAACGCCGGTGATCAGGTAAGGGACCCAATCATCCGGTCGGGCCGCGTTAGAGAGGATCGCGCCGAAGATGGTTCCATAGATTGCTGCCGTGGCGAGGGGCCTCAGGATCAGCCACAAAAACCCTAGTCGGTTCTTGAGGAGGTCGCTGGATAGACGGTACTTGGCGAGTGTCCAGGCGAACGAGCGTCGCTGCCAAGCCTCAGCCACGTAGGGGAAGAATGGCGGGCGTTGCCCCACCTCCACGAGCCCCGGCGCCGGAGGCTGCGGACGTACGTCTTCCACCCTGGCTCCGCCTTCCGAACTTGATCCTCGAAGGGCGTGATCGCCCAACGTGTGCACGGCGTACGTGTACACAATCTGACCCAGCATACTGCGCCATGCTGTGTGCATCGGCACGGAGGTCTCGGGGCGAGGCGCAGTTGGCCGACCACGGCGCTGGAACGCGAGCGTCTCGGCCGCGTGGATCGTTGCTGCGTCTTGGGAGGGCATAGAATCGCGAGGTGGGGGTTGGTGGGAAGCCGGCGCTCACCGCACCGATTCCGCCCAATCTCCCGGAGCATCCTATGTCTCTTGCCCCGCGCCTCACGATCGTGATTCCGGTTCACAACGACGAGAGCACAGTTGCAGGCGCGCTTGACAGCTGCCTCGTTCAGACAATGCGGAATATCGAGGTTATCTGCGTGGATGATGCCTCGACCGATGGCACTGCCCGCGTCCTTGAGGAGTATGCGGAGCGGGATCCTCGTGTGCGTGTGATCCGGCAGAGCTCGAACAAGTCGGCGTTTCAGGCGAGAAGGGCCGGAATCCTAGCCGCGCAGGCCGAGTATGTGCTCTTCCTTGACGGGGATGACGAGCTACTGGACACAGCGGCTGAACGTTCGTTGGCTGTGGCGGAGGAACACAAGGCTGACTTGGTCGGATTCGCCGTAGAGGTAGTCGGAGCCGACGGAAGGACGGTGGGTGGCTACCAGGAACGTCTGAAGCCGAAGTTCACAGAGCTGTCAGCCGCTGGCGTGCTCCAGGGTCTCTTCCCAGTAGATAAACCAGCTCAGGGCCAACTTTGGCGTTACCTCTTCCGAACACAGATTGTGCGGGAGGCTTATGCGATGCTGCCCGCTGATCTCGTTCTCCCACGAGTGAATGATCTTCCCCTCCTCTATCTCGTGGCGGCTCTTGCACAGAAGTTCGTTTCTGTTTCCGAGCGTCTTTATCGCTACCACTATGGACGCGGCGGAAGCGGTCAAGTGGTGGATACGATGGCCCAGGCGGAGTTCTACGCTGATGCTATTCGTTCTATTAGTAGTATCGAACCCGCCGTAAGGCTCATAGCTCGAAAGAGTAGTGATCCTGCTGAGCTTATGGACAACTATGAATCAGTACGGTTGTCGATTATTGGCTACGTAACAAGTTACCTCCTCGCGCACACTACGAGTGATCTGATGCCTCAGATGCTTGACCATCTTCATACTTGTACCCCTGCGCTTGATCTTGCAGTCGCCGCCGTCCGCTTCTATCCGTCGAATCTTCCTGCTCTCAAAGAGCACAGCAAGCCAGTCGACTTGAAGTCTAAGAACGTCCGCAACGTCCTGCTCACAACGAGAGCGTTGACTACTGGAGGCGTCTCGGGTGTGCTTCTCGCGCAGGCGAATTTCCTCATGGCGGCTGGTTACAACGTGACTATTGTGGCGCGCCGGTTTGGCAGCGAGCGAAATCTCGTACCCCAAGGTGCACATTTCATTGAGATGGGAGGAAGTGGCCTTCCTGACCGCCTTGCTGAGTGGAGTGAGATCTGTCAAGACTTCCACATTGATGTCGTTATCGATCATCAAGTTCTCTATAGTCGGGACTGGCCCGAGTATGCCCTAGTGGCACGCGGCCTGGGTGTGGCGACGATTGGGTGGTTGCACAACTTCGCAGGTCGGCCAATTTACGACCTCAATGGCCTACATGAGCTACTGAAGGCGAACGCCTCGCTACTGGAGAAGCTCATTTCGCTGTCTCCATTGGATGTCGCATTCTGGAAGCTCCGCGGGGTTTTGAACAGCGCATATGTTCCGAATCCACCCTCCCCGCTGCTCATGGAGTCGGCACGTATATCCCGCCCTAAAAAGTTGGCGAACGAGCGTTTGGAGCTGGTGTGGTGGGGGCGGCTTGATGAGCACACAAAGCGCGTTTCCCAGCTGATCGAGGTTGCTGCACAATTGCGGAAGCTCTCGGTCGATTTCCAGCTCACCGTCATCGGCCCAAAGTGGCAAGACTGGACTGCCACGCGCTTCAACGCTGAGGTGAGAAGACGGCGCCTGCACCACTTCGTCAGGGCTGTCGGGGAGCGCCGTGGTGAGGAGCTCCTAGCGGCCATTGACTCGGCGGATGCATTCGTCTCCACGAGTATCATTGAAGGTTATCAACTGACTATCGCAGAAGCGCAGATTCGTGGCCTCCCGGTGTTCATGTACGAACTTCCGTGGTTGACACTCGTGCAAGATAATGACGGCATTGTTGCCACGCCCCAGCAGAACCCGGCCGGCCTCGCTCAGGCAATTGCCGCGGTATCACGTGACCCTGCTCGGTACGAGGCGCTTTCGCGGGCGTCGATCAGTGCGGCCAACCGCGAGATTGCTTACGATTTTTCCCAGCTTTATCAGCAAGTCGTAACTGACACGCTTCCGGAGGAGTTCTCACCCGAACCTACATTCGAAGATGCGCGCAGGCTCTTGGACCTCATGATTTTCTATGCGGAACGCGGCGCTGATGAGCAGTCCAACGGGAAAGCTCAGGTGTCGAAATCGAAGCGGACGAATGGGAAGGGGCGTGTGTCTAGTCGCACGCCTCGGAGGAACAGCGACCTGGGGTCACCTAAAGGCATGTCCATCGGCTCGCGCGCTTGGCGAGCTGCTGCCCCTGTGGGGCGAACCGTGCTTCAGGTATTTCCCGGCTTGCGCCCGCATGCCCATCGAATCAAGCGCGCGATCATTCTGCGACAGAAGTAACGTCGGATGTCCTGGGCTCAGTCAGCGACTGAGCCCAGGACATCATGGATTCTGCTCGAGAGAGCGATCAGCTCTGCGCGGGAGCGGTTCATCGCGGAAGCGAGGGTGGGAAGCTCTGTCTCGAGCCGCGATTGCCGGTCGTTGAAGGTTGAGTGGTGTCCTGTAAGAGCCCCGACGCCCGCGGTCGTAAGTAGGCGGATGATTTTCTGAGGATCCGCAGCACTTCCGAGTGGATACGCACCTTCCGTCGCCCCCATAATGAGTGCGTGGGCTCGGTCACTCACGACCGCCAGCGACTCGCGGTACACCTGTCGAACGTGCTGATCAAGGTCCGAATGGCTTGTGGAATTCGCAACTAGATACTGGCCACCGAGCGCCTCGGCTAGACGTACCGCCAGCGGGGCGTCACGTGCGACCTGTGCCACCGTCACTATCTGAGTCGAAGTGCGGGCGGCGAGACGCCGAACCGCTGTGAACCAAGTATCCGAGGGCCAGGGGCGATCAAACCGCAATGTCACCGCGAGGCGATGACGGCCTGCATCGGGAAGCCATGTCGACGGCGCGCTGCCCAGCGCAAAGGCCCAATCAGGGGCATGCGTCCCGAATCCTGCAGCCTCGGCTGACCCTTGGTCCCGCCAAGACATGATCGAAGCATCACGGAGAGCGATATCGAAGTTAACACGGCTTGCGTTTGACGGGTCCTTCAATCCGAGCCCGGCAGCAATCACCACGCCCCCTCGCTTCACCGTG
This sequence comes from Microbacterium sp. GXS0129, assembly GCF_044769785.1. NCBI lineage: Bacteria > Bacillati > Actinomycetota > Actinomycetes > Micrococcales > Microbacteriaceae > Microbacterium > Microbacterium sp. GXS0129. Next base: position 331,155 of record NZ_JBIZVZ010000004.1, read on the forward strand.
TCCCTCAGTTCGACGGCGCGTCTGGGGTGGGGATAGGCACGATCAACGACTGGGTTGATCTCTCCTGCGTTCACAACGTACACGGGCCTTGCAACCTTCCGGCGTGCGGCTAGCCACGCACGCCGGGACTCATAGACCACGTCGTCAGGCTGTAGTGGCATGGCACTCAGGTAGTCCGATGTCTGTCCCTCAAGTAGGACGTGCAGGCGTTGCTGCGGAGCGCGGAGTGCTTGGAGGAGTCCGACCCGAAGTGCTGAGTCTCCAAGGTTGTCATCCTGCCCCGCCGGGTGAATGAAGACGTGCTGCATTCCAAGCCTCTCGTGCTGTGAACCTTGACTATATTATGGTTGTCGTGGAGTCTCCTAACGCTCAAGCCCGGTCGGCACGCGACCTCACCGTCCACTTCACTCATCGTCCGCCGGCTCCTGTACTGCGATATGTGGACGAGGTCGTGGGGGAGTCGAATCCGGGCCTAACCTTCAGATACTCACAGGGGGTACTGACAAGCTTCGACGTGGACGTCGTGCACGTCGTGGATTCGAGCCTCGACACCCTCATCGGGACCGCTGACGCGAGCTCTCGCCAGCGGCTGTTGGCGACATGGGCCTTCGTGCGTAATCTCCGCAAACATCGAATCGCGCTGGTGCGAACGGTCGATGGCACTGATCAACGTGACCAGAGGAGCCGGTCGGATCGGATCGCGTCTGAACTGCTCGACCGGGTCACGAGCGCCTTCATTGTGCGCGACGCGTTCACACAAACTCCGGCACCTGCGCGAACACACCTCATCCCGTACTCCGAGTTTGGTGAGAGGTTTGTGGGCTACCCCGGCGCGACTCAGGTGCCGGGGCGTCTGCTCTGCATCGCGCGTGGATTCCTTCCATCGTCGGCTGTGGGCTTGCTCCAGCTGATTCGAGTCACGAACACACCGGGTCTCACGATTCGGTTCGTAGCGCCCGCGCATCGCCTCAGTGCAACGAAACTCAAAGGAGCTGAGGCGCGACGTTCGAAGCTGATCTCGACGCGCTTGGAGCGAATTTCGGACGGAGCGAGGATCCAAGAAATTGATGCCGCCGAGCTTGTGGTTCTACCTCGCGCGCCTCACACACCTCACGATCTACAGATCCTATTCCTAGCCCTCTCTCGCCGACGCCCCGTCCTCACTCCGCGAACTGAGGCGTTGGCGGAGCTCTCAGACGAGATCGGAGTCGGGTGGCTGCACCTAACGGACGGACCGATCACCGCGGAGGCGATCGACTTGGCAATCGACTTTGGACGTGCCACCGAGCGTAGCGGTGCTCCAAATTTGGAGGGGCGTAGTCTGGCATCGACGCGCGCGGCGTTCGCGCAGGTGTTCGAGCGCGCAGCCGCTACGAAATCTGTCAGGGCGCGCTCGCGCTCGCGATCCTGATCCGCATTGATCAGCCCTGGGGCTTTCGCGTGGTTGTCGTCGGACCGCTGGGGAGAATCGGCGCTTGGGCGTAGCCGAGTCGATGACAAGCGCCTACTGAGTACTGGCTAGGTGCCTACTCTGCCACTCGCGTCTAGCGAGCCTGACGCGAAGATTTCCCAGATGGCTGGCGTCTATGCGTCGGTTGCTTTAGCTGGTGCGCTCTGATTCCTCTGGTACTTCCGATAGGATCGAAGCCGCGGAATGTGTACGTCCCCGCGCACGGGACGGGCAAGCCAGTCTACGACGCCGGGTTGGCTCGAGCGAGGCTACCGTTTAGCGCACTGTCATGATGGAGATCATTGATGAACACCACAGGCCAGCCTCTGATCTTCGCGAACGATTCGGAGAAGTGGCGCGCCTTTGTTGCACAGAATCGTCGAATTCAGCATGACCTCAGTGTGCAAATTGTTGACGACGGAATAATCCTCCCGCTAAGAGCCGCGCGAGACTCGCGCCAGTCGTGGGAGGGGGGTGTCACCGATGCGACAGGGGGATTCGTTGCGGGGCATACTTTTCATCCCGCCAGATCTCACCGTCGTAATGTGATCCGAGGTTATGAGCCTGAGCAAGTCAGGCGCGTCGAGGGCGTTGCCCTCTATGCTGGCGGAATACGTCCCGATCAGTTCGGCCACTTCCTCACGGAGAGTCTCGCGAGACTCTGGTGGGCGATCGGCAACAACATCGAATCGATGAAGGTAGCTTTCAATAGAACCTATCCGGTGGGGATAGATCACCCCAATTTCTCCTTGGTTGAGAGACTTGGGATATCTCGGGAGCAGATTGTCATCGTCGACGAGCCGATGCAGTTCGACAAAGTTGTTGTTCCTGACCAATCGTTCTATTTGGGTAATGGTCAGTACCACGATAACTTGAGATTCATTTACGACTCGATTAGAGACTCGGTCTCGCCGGGCGCGGTGGAAAAGATCTACTTCACGCGTCGCAGGCTGGTTAACAGGACAACTGAGACGCGGGAACTAAATGAAGAGATGCTCGAGGATTTCTACCAGAGGCGTGGGTACAAGGTTGTCTCGCCAGAAACACTGCCGCTTGCTGAGCAGATATCCTTGATTGCAGGAGCGAAAGAGATCGCCTCCACCGCGGGCACCTTGTCGCATCTGGTCGTTTTTGCGCAGGACGGCGTGAATCAGTCGGTTCTCCTGCGGCACCCTCGAAGCCTTTCCGTGGAAGGGCAGTGGGGACTCAGCCAGATGCGAGCCGCCAATATCCGTATCGTCGACGCGCTTTTGTCTCTTCTGCCGGGATCGCACACCGTTGGAGTGGTCTACTTCTCAAAATCGTCGCATTTTGTCGAGTATGCTAAACAAGTGCACGATGTGCACGTTTCAACGGATTCGTTGGAGAGTTCGCTCGCCGAATATTTGCGCAATTGGGCAGAGCTGCTCGCAAGCACCCCTGATCGCTTTCTCAAACGATATCCCGAATGGACATTAGTTGATCTTGTTGACAGTATTCACTCGACACTTTGTGGCGAACCAATCAGTGATGAAGCAAGAGAACGTTTGGTTCGCCGTTTCGTGAATCATGAACCGGAGATTCGTCGACCTTCTCACACGGGTGAAATCCATTTCAACAGCAACGGGGGAACCCCGATTCCGCATCAAGTTATTGACCGAGGCGGAGTAGCTCTTCGCCCAGCGGATCCAGAGCGACCTGGGTTCAGGTTTGGTGGGTGGTACAACTCGCCGAGACTTCGCGAGGAGTTTGATTTCGAGGCCCCGGTTACTCGAGTGAAGACTGTCCACGCGCGGTGGGTCAGGAAGTCTGCCCGTACTTGACTAAGGAAATGTCGCGCGTTCGCTCAGACCGACGTCGGTCGCAACGGCTGCGGCACGATGTCTCGGGATGGACGTTCCGCGCGCGCTGAGCGCATAGCCTGGAAGAGTGAGCTCGTCGCGTCGTCGTCCCACCCGTACCTTCGTGTCCCTCACGGGGCCTGCGGGCAACATCGGCGATGCGCTGATCCGCCGCGAGACGCTGGAGTGGGCACGGGGGACCTCCGACGAGCTGGTGGCCTACGTGGGCGAGACGCCCGACGTGTGGCTGCACCAGCTCGGGGTTCCCACGGGCACCATCGTGCTGCGCACGAAGCGCAGCGTCCCGCGCTGGCTGTGGCTGCTGGCCACGGCTCCGCGCCGGCCGGTGCTGGTGCTGGAGGCGGGGGAGGTGCCGCTGGATCGCGGCAACGGGCTTCGCGAGCTGGTCTTCCTGGCCGAGACGGTGATCGTCCGGCTCAAGCGCGGTGTCGTGGTGCGACCGCCGCGCGGCATCCGCGCGCCGTCGAATCCCGCCCTCTGGCTGCACGCGCTCGCGGCGCGGTGGTCGCAGGTGGCGCTGTGGCGCGACGAGAAGAGCGCGGCGCTGGTGGGGGGCGCCCAGGTCGTGCCCGACGTCGGTTTCGCGGCGGGCGGGCGTGCCGGATCCGACGAGGAGGCGCGTGAGGAGCTGATCATCAGCCTGCGCGGGGCGCGTCCGATGCCCTCCGCTGCCTGGATCGAGGCGGTGCGTGCGTTCGCCCGGACCGAAGGGCTCCGCATCCGCACGGTGGTGCAGGTTCGGGAGGACGAGGAGCGCTCGCGGGAGCTCGCCGACGCACTCGGCGGTGAGTTCGAGCCCTGGGGTGACATCGACGCGGTCACGCAGGAACGAAACCTCCGCGCACGCTACGACGACGCACGCATGGTCATCAGCGACCGTATGCACGTGCTGGTGCTCGCTGCGCTGAGCGGCGCGGTACCGGTGGAGCTGGTGCCCACGCCGACCGGCAAGATCGCGGCGGCGTTCGACGTGATCGGGCTGCACGGTGTCAGCCACGACTCCCGCGACGCCGACGTCAACGCTCTGACGCAGGTTCTCGTCACTCAGCGGGGACGACGTGATGAGGTGATCGCGGCGGTCTCGGCTGCTGCGGACAAGATCGCTCATCTCGAATCGCGCATGCGCGAGACCGTGCGGCGGGCACGCCGATGAGCGACGCCGCCGCGCGGATCCTCCTGCTCTCGCACAGTCATGCCTTCGGCCCGTTCCGTGTGGGAAGCCATCACTACGCCCGCACGCTCGCAGAGTCGGGGGCCGAGGTGGTGCACCTCTCCACTCCGGTCTCCCTCGCACACCGGGTGACCGGACGCATCGACGCGCACACCCTCGCCACGCTTCCGCGCGGACCGATGCGCGACGAGGCGGGGGTGACCCACCTCGTGCCCCGCACCATCGCTCCCGTGCCCTACGGGCGGTTCCGTGTCGATCGGGAGCTGCGCCGGCACGGCATCGCCGAGCGCTTCGATGCCGTGCTCATCGACCAGCCGCTGCTGTGGCACGAGTCGGTGCGTGCGCTGACCGGGCGGCTCGTGTACCGGCCCACCGACATGTACCCCGACGGGGTCAAGCACGCGCAGCAGCAGCGGATCGTCGCCGCGGCCGATGCCGTCATCGCCACGTCCTCCGCGGTCCTCCGCGCTCTCGGAGACCTCACCCTGCCGACGCTCGTGATCGAGAACGGCGTCGATGCCGAGCGATTCACCGCGTCGTCGGCCGGCGGTGCACGGGAGCTGCTGTGCGTGTACGTCGGCGCGCTCGACGGCAGATTCGACTGGAACCAGCTGGGCGCGTGGGCGCGACAGCATCCGGATGTCCGTTTCATCGTCGCAGGCCCCGGGCAGGCGCCCGCACCGCTCACATCGAACGTCGAGATGCTCGGCGCCGTCGATTACGACCAGCTCCCCGCACTGTTGCAGCAGGCACGCGTCGGACTGCTGCCGCTGTCGGACGATCCGCTCAACGCCGGACGAAGCCCGATGAAACTGTACGAGTACCTCGCAGCGGGGACGGCCGTGGTCACCCGGGAGACGCCGGTGCTCCGTGCTGACGCCGTCTCCGGGGTGTACACCTACCGGGACGGAGCCGACGCCGATGCGGCGCTGCGGAGCGCGCTCGCGCATCCGTCACCGAACATCGCGGGCATGCGGCGCGCAGCGGCGGAGAGCTGGGGCGCGAAGACCGCCCAACTGCAGCGATTCGTGTTCGATCTCACACAACGCTGAATCGCGCCCCCCGGGGATGCTCCGGCGCGGGGCCACCGCAGCGCCTCAGCCGAGGGCGCGGCGAAGTTCTTCCGAGATGATGGCCGCAGTGCGGTCCCAGTCGTACCCGGTCGGGGCCTCCACACGACGCCGGGCATCCATCGCGGCGGTGAGGGCGTCCGCCCATGCGGCCGGATCGTGTGCTTCTGTCACGGCCCAGCCACGCCCGCCCACGATCTCCGCCACCGATTCGCATCCGGCCCAGAAGATCACCGGGACACCGCAGGAGATGGACTCGAGGGCGGGAAGGCCGAAACCCTCGTCCGTCGACGGCTGCACGGTGGCGACGGCGCCGCGATACAGCTCGGCGAGCCAGTCGTCCGTCACGCTGTGCAGCAGCTCGACGCGGTCGTCGACCCCCGCCGCCTCCGCCCACCCGGCCGCCGTGTCGATCTCCGGCTCCGGCAGGACCGCGCGCAGCCTCAGTTCCGGGACGCGCGCAAGGGCTTGCACCACCACGTTCAGGTTCTTGTGATGACGGGTGTTGCCCACGTACATCACGTACGGATACGGCGCCTCTCCGATCGGCCCATCCGGATGGAACGCCGCCGAGCATCCGTTGCCGGCGTTGACGACGCGAACCGCGTCGTCGCGCAGCCACTCGCGGATGTCGCGCGCCGAGGTCTCCGAGACGGTGAGCACCACACCGGCCCGGCGGATCGCATGGCGCACCGGCCCGGCGTAGTAGGCAGCGAACTTCGCGCGCCCGGGCCACGGCGAGCGGAGCTGGATGAGGTCGTGCACGGTGAGGAGCTGCCGCGAAGCGCGCACCAGGGCGCCGTAGCCGGGCGAGTACACGACATCGCCGGGGGAGGCGCCGGGGAGCCTGCGGAATGCGTCGAGGGGGGAGTAGGGCGTACCGCTGAGCTGCAAGGACCGCCAGGCGGGCTCCAGTCGCGGCAGCACTTCGCGCGCGTAGCGGCCGATACCGTGGGCACCCCGGTAGCGGTCGTCGACGAACAGAGCGCTCACTCGGCCGCGCCTTCGATGAAGGACGGCGCGGTGGTCTTCGCCACCCATGCGGCGATGCGCTCGGTGAACACCGAGGTATCGAACTCGCGCGCGCGTGCCACGCATGCCTCGGCGGTCGCGCCGGCGGCACGCTCCACCGCGGCGGTCAGCTCGGCAGCATCCGTCCAGTCCTGCACCAGAGCTCCGGTCGCGCCGTCCACCACCGTCTCCGCCGTGCCGCCCACCGCGCTCGCGACGACGGACGTGCCGGTGGCCATGGCTTCCACCGGCATGATGCCGAAGTCCTCGATGGCCGGAAACACCAGCGCGAGGGCCCGACGGTACAGTTCTGCGAGCATCGCGGTCGAGGGATTGTGGACGAAGGTGACGCGGGCACCGCGCGAGGCGGCATAGTCGCGCAGCCGAGCCTCATCCGGGCCCCCGCCGGCGAGAACTGCCGGGAGGCCGGCCGCCATCGCCGCGTCGATCACGTGGTCCAGGCGCTTGTAGGGGACGAATCGCGAGACACCCAGCAGGAACGGGGTGGGAAGCCCGTCGAGGCGCGCCTCTTCCTCCGCCGAAATAGCGGGGGGAGCCGTGAACGCCGCGACCTCTACCGGCGGATGGATCACGATGGCCTCGCGCTCCCATGTGCGTGCGATGCGCTCGGCGATGAAGGCACTGTTGGCCGCGATCGCGACCGGCTCGGCTGCGCGGCGGCGGTCCTGCGGCTTGAGGACGCTGGAGACGAGCCGAGCAGCGGCGCCGGATCCGCGGCCGTCGAGCTCGGGGGTCCAGACGTATCGCGCCGGCGTGTGCGCATAGACCAGCTTCGGGGCGTCGCGTGCGGGCCCTGCGAAACGCGCCTGATGCGCGAACACGTGGCTGCTGCACAGGATCCAGTCGGCGTCGCGTGACGGCAGATGGCGCCACGCGAAGGGCATGAACGGGAGGGCCGCCGCTTTGCTGTGCCGCAACGGAGTGCGCGCCAGCAGCGTTTCCTCGACGCCGGTGAAGCGGCCGTCGCTGTCGTTCCAGAGGCAGAAGCGATCCGCGTCGGGGAAGATTCCGGAGAGCACCTCGAACACGTTCTCCGAACCACCGTGACGGGCGAGCCACTCGTGCACCAGAATGCCGGACACGTCGCACCTCCCGGTTGTCTCGGCCGATGTCGCTCGGTCCGCGACGGCGGGACCGTGTTCGCCGTGTGGCGAAATCAACGGCCTCACACGAGTGTAGTTACTCGCCCGGGAGTGGCGCGCTCGCCTGCGGTGCGCTCACTTTGCTCGAAACGGCACGGTTTGGCAGCGAAGTGGGCACGACGAATCCGAGGGTGGCGAGACGAGGCACCCGGGTTCCCTCAGGGTCGGACGTTATGATCTCGCACGACCTAAAGGAGTTCGACATCGACCCCCACGCGCCCCTCAGCCGCCGCGAAGCACGCGCGCTGAGCCAGCCCGCACAGCCCACTGAGAAGCTGGGTTCCTTCGGCGACGACACCACCGCGACGACTCGGCCGCTGTCTTCCGGCGGCTCTGGCGGCTCCGGCGGCGAGCGTCCGCCGGCGAGGAAGCGTCGCCGTCGCTGGTGGCCGTGGGTGGTCTTCCCGCTCCTAATCGTGCTGATCGCTGGCGCGGTGTTCGCTGCGATGTTCGTGAAGGAAGCGATCAAGGTCCGCGACCTCCTCGAGCAGACCAAGGAGAAGGTCACGGCGGTGATGCCCCTCGTGCAGTCGGGCGACATCGCGCAGATCCAGCCCATCGCGGAAGAGGTGCTCGCGCTCACCAAGGAAGCCGACGGCATCGTCCAGGGACAGCTCTGGGAGTTCGCGGCGAAGGTGCCCGTGGTCGGCGCGAACGTGGCCGCGGTGAGCGAGACCACCCAGGCCACGCACATCCTCGTGCGCGACGCCCTTCCCACCGGACTCAACCTGCTGGCCGCGCTCGATCTGAAGAACCTCACGCTGGAAGGCGGTGGCTTCAACCTGCAGCCCTTCCGCGACGCGCAGCCGCAGATCCCCGCGCTCGCGGCCACGTTCACCGAGGCGAAGTCCCACGTGGACAAGATCGATCAGACTGCCATCCTTCCTTTCGTGAAGGACAACATCGGCCAGCTCGTGGACATCATCGACGAAGCTTCTCCGGCGTTCGACCTCGCGGAGAAGTACCTGCCCACCATGCTCGCGATGCTGGGCGCCGACGGTCCGCGCGACTACATCCTGCTGTTCCAGAACAACGCCGAGATCCGTTCGACCGGAGGAAACCCCTCGAACGCCGCGGTGCTGCACGTGGACAACGGCAAGATCGAGATGCGGGACGACTGGGAGAGCGCGGCGTTCATCGAGCGCGGTCTGAGCGGCACGGGGTTCGCGCCGATCGAACCTGCGGAGAAGGCCCAGCTGTTCGAGAACGACACCTGGAACAACAGCCAGAACTTCAGCCGGTACCCCGACTTCCGCGACACCGCCGATGTGGTCTCGCGGCTGTGGACCGACGTGAGCGGATCCCCGGTGCAGGGCGTCATCAGCCTGGATCCCGTGGCCCTGTCGTACATGCTGCGCGTCACCGGGCCGGTGACCGTAGACGGCGAGGACGAGCAGATCACCGCGGACAACGCCGTCCAGCTGCTCCTGAGCGACACCTACGAGCGCTTCGGAGCGGACGGCCTGGCGGCCAGCTGGTACTTCGGCAAGACGGCATCGGCCATCTTCGACAAGATCTCGGCGGGCGGATGGGATCCCCTCGCGATGCTGGATCAGCTCAAGGCCGGCGCCGCGGAGCAGCGGATCTACCTCTGGTTCCCGGACGAGGCCTCCCAGGCGATGGCGCACGAGCTGAACCTCGACGGTGCCATCACCGGCGACAACTCGCAGACCGTCCAGACGGGCATCTACCTCAACGACACGTCGTACTCGAAGCTCGAGTACTGGCTGGGCACCACGATGGCGATCAGCTGCAACGCGGATGCCCGCACCGTCACCACCAGCGTGTCGATGACCAACAGCATCCCCGACTCGATCGGCAGCACCTACACGCTGGGACGGCGCAACACGCAGTGGGGCTACACCAGCAACACCATCACGCTGGACGTGCTGGGTATGGCGATTCCGGGTGGCGAGCTGGTCGGCACCGATCCGGGTGAAGGCGACATCAGCTACAACGACCGCTCCGGCGTGTACAACGGACGCCAGACGCAGAGCCTGACGGCGGCCATCCGTCAGGGGGAGACGCGCACGTTCTCCTTCACGTCCTCTGTGCCGGCGGATGCCACCACACCGCTCAGCGTGCGGTGGACGCCCACCACCTCCAAGACCCCGGTCACCATCGAGGAGAGCTGCATGTCGATGTTCCCGGGAACGACGACCCCCGCGGGCTGACTGTGAACCTGCTATGTCCCTCTGTGTCGGCTCTGTTGCTGAACGCCCTGGACGTAGCAGAATGAACGCGGCTCGCATGGGCCGTGAAACCAATCCGGAGGGGAGCACCCATGGGTATCGAAGACGTGGTGAACAAGGGCAAGGACGCCGTCAGCGAGGGCGTTGACAAGGCCAAGGACCTCTACGAGCAGAACAAGGAGAAGGTCGACGAGGCCCTCCACTCGGAGCAGGCCGAGGGCATCAGCGACTCGATCCTCGACGGTGTGGCGGGCTTCGCGAAGAAGGTCGCTCCCGGCGCTGCAGACAAGATCGACGAGATCCGCGACAACGTGGACAAGCAGATCGGCAACGACTGAGTCACAGACTCGGAAGAACGCCCGGCCCTGAGGGGCCGGGCGTTCTTCGTTGCCGGGGTCCGGCTGCGGGGCTTGCTGACGAACCTGGGAGGGCCCTGGGTGCAGGGTCGGGCGTGTCGGGTTAGGTTGGAAGACGGCCACCCGAGGCCGAAGCGCTTTACCCCAAGCAAGAGCCCCGATTCCGAACCGTGGGCTCGTCCCCCGGAGATATCCCCGTGTCTTTTGTGCGCTCGCATACCCCTGCCCCGATGACCCTGCGAACCTGGTTCGCGCGACTGGTGATGGTGGTGGTGACCGCACTGGTGGCGGGCCTCGCCATCGCGCCGGCCGCCTCTGCGACGGTGCCGGTCACGGTTCCGGGAGGGACCACCCCCACCACGCTGGGGCTCACGGTCGAGAGCGAGCAGCTCCTGGCCGGTGAGAAGGCGAACATCACCGTCACTGCGACGAACACCAGCGGGCCGGACCAGTACAACGCCACAGCGGTGGCCGTTCTGCCCCCGGGCGTGAGTTTCGTGGGCCCCGCCGTCGATGGACAGGGCCGGGAGCTGCCGGCACCCGTGTCCACGCCGTGGTGCGCGGTGGCGAACGACCCCGCCTCGTGTGGCGTCGTGCTCTCCTGGCCCAACATCTCGGACCTCGTGACCGGTTCCAGCCTGACCGTGTCGTTCGACGTCGCAGCCGATGACGCACGACACCCGGTGGGCTCGGAGTTCAACGTCGGCGTCGGGATCTACGCCAACGCCAATGAGCGCACGGTTCCGGCGGTGCAGGTTCCCGCGGTGGGCGCGCCGACGGTGACCGGTGCCACGAGCAGCGGCGTCAAGGACCAGCCCGTCATGGTGGTTCCGCTGAAGCTCACGAAGGCCACCACCAACACGCCCGAAGACGAGGCCCTGCGTGGTCAGCCGGTGAACTACCAGCTGACCGTCCGCAACGCCGCGGCGAACGCCGGCACCGAGAACGTCGTGGTGGTCGACAAGCTTCCGGGCGTGATGGTGTTCGACGGCTGCGGTGGCGCGTATCCCTGCACCACCGCGGTGATCGAGGAGAACGGCCAGGTCTTCACACAGATCACGTGGGACCTCGGCACGCTCGGCGCGGGCGACGAGATCGTGCTGGAGTACACCGCACACGTCGATCTCCGTCACGTGGCCGCAGACGGCAGCCTCACCGGCGGCGCCACGCGCCCGGTGGGGTCGGAGCCCGTCGATGGCTACTGGAGCGAGAACACGGCGCACGCCGCGGGTCGGTACCTCGGCAACGTCAAGGACGAGGCCTCGCGCCTGGTGGATGTGCAGGACAGCCACAGCGTGCAGGTGCTGGATCTCAGCATCCTCAAGAGCGGCGACAGCGGCGTGTTCCAGGAGGGCGCCGTTCGCGCGTACACCCTTACGGTGCGCACCAGCGAGTACGTCAGCGCCGCCGGCATCACCGTGACCGACACCCTTCCGGACGGACTGTGCCCCGTGATCCCGGAGGGCGGTCCGGCCATCAGCCTGCCCGCCTCGTGCGACAACGACGCGGCCCCGTACACACTGCCTGCCGGCGTGACGCTGACTTCCGTCACCACCAACGCTGACGGCCTCTACGTGCTGACCTTCACGCTGTCGGACATGGCCGCATCGTCGGAGACCACCTTCAGCTACCACGTGATGCAGCGCGCCGACTACGGCAGCACCGCCCGGGACACCCTCCCGACGGTGTCGGGTGACTCGTTCACCAACAACGTGCGCGTCGACGGCACCACCACCCCCATCGCGGGCAACACCGTGGATCAGGGACCGGTGGACTCCACCAACACCTCCTCGCACACGCTGGAGACCGCCGAGGTCACCATCGTCAAGCAGGCGTGGACCAACCCGAACCGCACCCCGATCGGAGACGCGGGCGACTGCGACCTGAGCGACGCCGCCAACTGGTCCTCGACCGGCGGCCCGGTCGCCCGCTTCGGTGACCTGATCTGCTTCCGCATCGCCATCGACTTCCCCGCGGGCGTCGACACCCGCAACGCGCGGCTCACCGACTTCATCCCGCCGCGTACGACCGCGGTCGAGGTGGTTCCGACCGCCGCGAACAACGTCGCCGTCCCCGGGGTGACCAACACCACCTGGCAGCAGGGCGACAGCCTGAACTGGCTGCTGGGCACTCCCGCCAACGGTGCGTCCTATGTGAAGCCGGGTGCTCACCTCGAGCTCCTCGTCGTCGCGAAGATCACCGAGACGAACCTCACCACCAAGCCCGACCTGCTCGGCAACCTCGCCAAGCTGCGCTACCAGAACACCGATGGTGAGGTGTTCTCGTCCCGCGCGTCGGCCGACTTCTCCATCGCCCCGGTCGTGCCGCTGAGTCTCGACAAGAACGTGGCCCCGGTGAGCGGCAACGCCGACGCCACGCAGGGCAAGGCGTTCCGCTACACGATCGACGTGAAGAACGAGGGCACGGCGGCGAACGCCACCGATCAGCCGGTGAGCAAGATCACCGTGCGTGACGCACTTCCGCCGGGAATCGCCATCGACAACGTCACGAACGTGACACCGGGCAACTTCGTCGCTGAGGTCGCGCCCGCGGGTGCGCCGTTCGCAGGACAGACGATCATCACGTGGGTGATCCCGGGCCCGCTCGCCCCCGGTGCGACGACGCGGATCTCGTATGACATGACCATGCCCGCCACCGTGGGCCAGGGAACGTCACACACCAACACGGCCGGCATGACGTCGTACTTCGTCGACAGCACGGACAGCGACACCACGCAGGAGCAGATGTTCCCGCAGAACAACCCGTTCGCGGACTCCAGCTACAAGCCCAACGCGCCGGCGGCCAACGACACCGCCACGATCACCACCCCGAAGGCGGACATCATCAAGTCCACCCTGGCAACGGGGATCACGGCGACAGGCAACAACCTCGCCTCCCAGGCGACGCCGGGCGAGTGGGTGAAGTTCGCGTACACGGTCACCGTTCCGGCGCAGACCACCATCTACGGCGGCATTGCGCGTGACACGCTCTCGGCCGGCCTGGTGCAGGATGCCTCGCAGCCGGTGAGCGCCACGGGCCCTGAGGGCGTCGTCGTCGCAGCATCCGACTCCGTCTGCGCCAGCGCGGTCGATGACGTCACACTCTGCCCGGACGGCACCCTGCGATTCCCCGAGACGTGGCGCAACACGTCCGACTCTCCGGCGACCTTCGTGGTCACATACTTCGCCGTCGTGAAGTCGGCCGCCGCCGCGATCGAGCAGAACACTGCACGACTGCTCGCGGCCCCGGCCGAGGGAGGCACGCCGGCCACCGTCAAGACCGCCACGGCGAACGTTCAGATCGTGCAGCCGACGCCCGAGCTGAAGAAGGCGATCACCACACCGGCGAACGGCGTCGTGGTCCCCGGCGGTACGGCGACCTTCACGCTCACCGCAACCAACAAGTCCGGCTCCGTGCTGTACGACTGGTCGGTGCTGGACTGCATCCCGAGTGAGCTGGTCGCCTCCGACCCGCAGTTCTCCACGTCCTCCGGTGCAGCCGGGGTGACCTTCGCCACGCAGGGCTCCTGCGCGGCGGGAACCACGGCGTACACCTGGAAGGGCGAGGCTCCCCTCACTGCCGGCCAGACCGTGACGCTCACCTACACGGTCCAGGTGCCGAACACGGCCGCGGCGGGAGCGGTGTACACCAACACCGCGAAGCTCACCGGCTTCAGCCACCCGGACGGTGCGGAGCGCCGCACCTACACGGCGGATGCCAACGCGACCGCCAAGGTCGCCCCGGCCTCGCTGACCAAGCGGACCACGCAGAAGAACGTGGTGGCCGGTGAGACGGTCGAGTGGACGGTCTCCGCCGTGCTGCCCGCCGATGCCTGGCTCTACAACGCCATCCTGACCGACACCCCGGCCGCCGGTCTCGGCGGTACCAGCGGGCTGGTCTGGGACGCGAACAGCCTGTCCTGCACGGTGCAGGGCACGGGCGCAGCCACCGACTGCGGCTTCACGCTCGGAGCGGTGTCTGCCGCCGGTGGCACCAGCACGGTGCAGCTCGTCGGCACGCACGCGTCTGGGCACATCGAGCCGTCCAGCGACATCCGTGTCGTGACGGTCAAGGTGCGCACCACCATCCCGGCGGGCTCCACGCTGGCGAACAACACGACCCTCGGCAACAGCGCGAGCATCGCGTGGAACTTCACTCCGAAGTCGGGCTCGGCACGTGACACCAGTGCCACCGCCACCGACACCACCGTCTTCCGTACCCCCATCGTGACGGTGCAGAAGAGCGTGAGCACGTCCACCCCGCAGCCCGGTCAGGTCTTCACCTACACCGTGCGCGCGAACTCGACCGGAGTGGTCCCTGCCTACGACGTCGTCCTCGAGGACACGCTGCCCGCGGGCGTCGTGCTGGTGAACGCGGACGGCAGCCCGATCACCGGCACCACCACCGTGAGCCCGAACGCGGGCGAGCAGGCGGGCCAGGTCTCCGGCAACAAGATCACGTGGAACGTCGGGACCGTTGCCCCGAACACGAACACCACCCGGACCTTCTATGTGAAGCTCGCGCCCTCCACCTCGCTCGGTGCCGGCGCGATCACCAACACGCTCCGGGCGGCGAGCTGGAACTCCCTCGCGGGCGGCGCGGGCAAGCAGTACGGCCCGAGCAGCAACGCCACGGCGAACGTGACGCCGCGCACTCCGAAGGTGAACGCGACGAAGACGGTCATCGACCCGGTGCCCACCATCGGTGCCGATGGCGTCGCGCTGCTGAACCAGCCGGTGACGTTCCGGGTGACCCTCACCAACAGCGGATCGGGTGACGCGCTCACCGCCGGTGCGAAGGACCTGCTGCCGTCCGGCTGGGCGTATGTCGCCGGCTCTGTGCAGGGCGCCGGTGAGCCGGCCGTCGCCGGTGCTGCGCTGACGTGGAACAGCATTGCCCTGCCAGGTGGCCGTCTCACCCCGGGCCAGAGCGTGACGTTCACGTACCAGGCGAAGCCGGTGCGCAGCGTGCTCGTCAACAACGCCGACAACCTCGGCCTGAGCGTCCGCCACCTCAACACCGCGAGCCCCATCGCGGTGACCGACAACGCCGGGTACGACCACTTCGGCTCCGACCAGAACGCGTATCTGGGAACGAGCGGCACCGCCGGTGTGCGCATCCCCAAGTCCGACCTGTCCGTGGACAAGGCCGTAGCCGACGTCCCGAACAACTTCGTCGCCGGGGGCACCGGAACGTGGACCGTGACGGTGACCAACAACGGCCCCGATGCGGTGAGCGGCGTGCTCCTGCAGGACACGCTGGACAGTGTGCCCGGCGTGACGCTGCGCAGCCTTCCGGATGCCGCGGCGCAGGGATGGAACTGCACGCTCGATGGCAACACCTACTCCTGCACGCGCACCGACGGTGCCGCGCTGGGCAACGGTGAGAGCTGGAAGCTGACGGTCGTCGCGGACATCGCCGCCGACGTGACCGATGGCACGGATGTGCGCAACACCGCCACGGTGTCCACGCCCGCCGCGCCCGGATCCGACATCTATCCCTACGACCCGAACCCGGACAACAACACGGACTCGGCGACGGGGACGGTGAGCACGAAGGCAGACCTCGCGATCACGAAGACGGGTCCGGCTTCGTCGACCGCCGGACAGGCGGCCACGTGGACCATCACTGTCACCAACCAGGGCCCGTCGGTCTCGCGCGGTTCGGCGGCTCAGCCGATTCGCGTGACGGACGCTCTCCCCGCGGGCCTGACCATGGAGAACGTCGCCACGGTCAGCGGCGTCAGCTGCGAGAACTCGACCGCGACGAACCTGACGTGTGACATCGCGCGGGACCTGGCCCCGAACGAGTCGGTCACGATCACGCTTCAGACGCGCGTGGCGGCCTCGGTGACCTCGGGCACCACGATCACCAACACCGCGACGGTGACGGCGGGTGTGACCCCCGACCCGAACACCGGGAACAACACCGGCTCCGCGCAGACCGTCATCGGCACCGCCGACAAGCTGAGCATCAGCAAGAAGATCACGGATCCCGCCGAGGCGAACGGTGTCGTCACGGTCACCCCGGGCGAGACGATGACGTACGAGGTCACCGTGCGCGCCCAGGGACCGTCCGACTCGCGCAACGTGGTGGTCACGGATGTCCTTCCCGAGGGCACGACATTCGAGAGACTGAGCACCGGGATGGACCACTGGTCCGCATCCGCCAACGGCCGCAACGTCACGTTCGTCTACGGCGACCTCGCCGCGAACAGCAGCGCGACGCTGAGCTACGTGGTCAAGATCGACCCGGCCACCACCGGTACGATCACCGACCCCGACACGCTGGCGAAGATCGTCAACTCCGCGCAGGCACGTTCGGATGGCGACCGCACGAACGTCGTCGAGGCGCCCGCGGGCGTGCAGGCGAAGATCGACATGTCGGTCACCTGGACCGATGTGCCCGAGAAGGCTGTGCCCGGCGGTGACCCGTTCGATGTGACGCTGAACATCGCGAACGCCGGCCCGTCCACCTCGCACGACGGCGTCACCGTGGTCACCCTGCCCGCAGGGACTACGCTCGCCGGCGACGTGAAGGACGGCGACGTGGTCGACGGCTGGACCGTCAGCACGGTCGACGGCAAGCAGACGCTCACGCGTCCCACGCCGTACGCGCCGGGGGAGTCGCATGACTTCACGCTGACGCTGCAGGTGGCACCCGACGCGAACGGCACGATCGAGCTCGCCGCCGAGGTGTCGACCTCGAACGACACGAAGCTCGAGAACAACGTGTCGTTCGCGCCCATCGAGCTGACGCCGAAGGCGACGCTGTCCGTCGCGAAGACGCCGGACGCCACCACGGTGGTGTCGGGGACCGACGTGACGTGGACCATCGTCGTCACCAACAACGGTCCGTCCACCGCGTACGACGCACAGCTCACCGATCAGATGCCGTTCGGCCTGACCATCACGGACGTCGCCCTCGGCGATGCACCCGCCGGCAGCCGCGTGATCGGCTTCGATGCCGCCAGCATGGACGTCTCGTTCGCTGACATTCCGCTGCACGGCACCGCGACCGTCCTCGTGACCACGCGCGTGAGCGCAGGCATCTCCGATGCCACCAGCATCACCAACACCGCCGTCGCCACCACGTCGTCGTCCGTCGACGACACCACGGGCGAGCGCGTTCCCTACCCGGGCAGCGGAACCATCGTGACGGATGCGGTCAGCGGCCTGGAGATCCACAAGAAGGCCGTCACGCCGACGATCGATGCGGGTGACTACGCCACCTGGCAGATCGTGGTGGAGAACCACGGTCCGTCGGACGCGGCCGTTCCGGTCACGATCACGGACGTGATCCCTGCCGGCCTGGCCTTCGTGCGAGCCGACTCGGGTTCGGGCCCCATCTCCTGGGACTGCCAGGTGACCGACGGCACCCTCACGTGCGTCCTGCTGGGCGTCGACGGGCAGCCGACGCCCCTCCCGGCCAACACGTCCGCTCCGTTCCTCACTCTGGTGACTTCGACGGCGCCCAGCCTGGACGCCCAGACCATCACCAACACGGCATCGGTCACGTCGCCCAGCGACGTGGGTGACGAGGATTCGGACGACGTCACGGTGATCACGCGTGCAGATCTGCGGATCAGCAAGACGCACGATGCCGATGCCGAGGCGATCGCCGGTACCCCGTTCACCTGGAACCTCACGGTCACCAACGAGGGCGTCAGCGACTCGCGTGCCGATGCCGCGACCCCGATCACCGTCACCGACGTGCTGCCTGCGGGCGTCACGCTGGCGCCGGAGGCCGAGGGATGCACCGTCACGGGTGACCAGGACGGCCGGCAGATCGTCACGTGCCTGATCACCTCGACCATGGCCCCGGGCGACTCCGTGTCGTTCGAGCTTCCGGTGCTGCTGGCAGCCGGTCTGGAGGGTGAGGTCGTGAACACCGCGTCCGTTACTCCGGGCATCACCCCGCTGCCGGATGACGAGCCGCGTGAGAGCACGGACACCATCACGGTGGCAGCTGAGGCCGATCTGTCGGTCGTGAAGTCGGCGAACGCCGAGTCCGCCGTTGCGGGCGAGGAGTTCTCCTGGACGATCGCCGTCACCAACCACGGTCCGTCCGTGTCCCACGCGGACGCGGAGAACCCGATCACGATCACCGACCTGCTTCCTGCCGGAGTGTCCTTCGTCTCCGCGACGGGCGAGGGCTGGAACTGTGACGTCGATCTGCTCGGTCTGCTGGTGTGCAAGCTCGCTACGGACCTGCCGGTGGGCGATGCCGCGCCGATTACCGTCACGGGACTCGTCGCGAGCGACGTGACCGCCGACATCGTGAACACCGCCGCCGTCGCGCCGGGCCGTACGCCGCAGCCCGCGGAGAACACGCAGCCCGACTCGTCGACCGTCACCACGCCGGTGGAGACGATCGCCGACCTGTCGATCGTCAAGACCGTACTCGAGTCGTTCACGGCCGGTGTCGACGGGGCGTACCGCTTCGTCGTCAGCAACGCCGGTCCGTCCGACGCGGTGAACGCGGTCATCACCGACGAACTGCCCGCCGGTCTCACCTTCGCCGGTTCGGACGCCGACTGCTCGGCCAAGGGCCAGCTCGTCACGTGCGTGCTCGGCACCGTCGCCGCCGGGGCGGAGGTCGTCGTGGACATCACGGTGAGCGCGTCCGCGTCCGTCACCGGCGACATCGTCAACACGGCCACCGTCGGCTCCGACACCACCGATCCCGACCCGTCGAACAACACCGACACGGTCACGGGCAACGTGGCAGAGGTCGCAGACCTGCAGATCGTGAAGTCGCACGATCCCGAGGCTCGCGTCATCGCCGGGCAGCCGTTCGCGTGGACGCTCCAGGTGACCAACAACGGTCCGAGCGATTCGCGTGCCACCGAGGCCCACCCCATCGTGGTCACCGACGTGCTGCCCGCCGGGGTCACGCTGTCCCCGGATGCCGTGGACTGCGCCGTGACGGGTGAGCAGGACGGTCGTCAGATCGTCACGTGCCCGATCACATCGACCCTCGTTCCGGGGGCCTCGGTGTCGTTCACCGTTCCCGTGCAGCTGGCCGCCGACCTCGAGGGCGACATCGTCAACACCGCATCGGTGGTTCCCGGAATCACCCCGCTGCCGGACGACGAACCCCGCGAGAGCACCGACACCGTCACGGTGTCCGCGGAAGCTGATCTGTCGATTGTGAAGACGGCCACTGCCGAGACCGCGACGGCCGGTGAGGACTTCTCGTGGACCATCCAGGTCACCAACCACGGGCCTTCCGTGTCGCACGCCGACGCCGAGCACCCGATCACCGTGACCGACGCGCTGCCCGCGGGCGTGACGTTCGTCGCGGCGGAGGGTGACGGCTGGACGTGCACGACGACGGCCGACGGCACGATCGTCTGCGAGCTGGCCCAGGACCTCGCCGTCGGCGCTGCGGCGCCGATCACGGTCACCGGCCACGTGGCCGCGGGCGTGACGGGTGAGCTGGTCAACACGGCCAGCGTCACGCCCGGCCGCACCCCGCAGCCCGAGGGCGGCGAGGGCCCGGATTCGTCCACGACGGTCACCCCGGTGATCACGGTGGCCGACCTCTCCATCGTCAAGACCGTCTCCCAGAGCTTCACCGCGGGGACGGAGGGCGCGTACCGGTTCACCGTGACCAACCTCGGTCCGTCGGACGCGGTGGGCGTGGCGATTACCGACGAGCTGCCCGCGGGACTCACGTTCGTGAGCTCCGACGGCTCCTGCGACGCGGACGGCCAGCTGGTCACCTGCGCCCTGGGGACGCTGGCGAGCGGGGCGGTCGCGGTCGTCGAGATCCGCGTGCAGGCATCCGCATCGCTGAGCGGCGACGTGGTGAACACGGCCGTCGTCAGCTCCGAGACCACCGATCCGGACCTGTCGAACAACACCTCGACGGTGACGGGGACGGTGGCCGAGGTGGCCGACCTGTCCATCGTGAAGACCGCGACCGACGCGAAGATCGGTGAGCGCATCACCTACACGCTCGAGGTCACGAACGCCGGTCCGTCCGTTGCGCGCGGCGTCGTCGTCACCGACGCGGTGCCGGCGTCACTCACCGGGGTCAGCGCCGCGGGCGAGGGCTGGAGCTGCGTGGTCGGCGATGGCGGTGTGGTCACGTGCCAGCTGCCGGAGCTCGCCGTCGGCGCGACCGCCAGCGTCACCGTGACGGCCACTGTGTCGGCCGCCGCCTACCCGTCGGTGGAGAACACCGCGACGGTGACCTCGGCCACGCCGGAGGACCCGAGCACGCGGGGCGACAACACCTCCACGGTGACGTCGCCGGTGCCCGCCCTCAGCACGCTCACCATCGAGAAGCGTCTCGTCGGTCAGCTGGTGACCGGTCGCACCGCGACTTACGAGATCACCGTCGGCAACAGCGGACCCACCGAGGACCTCGGTCCCGTCACGGTGACCGACGAGCTGCCCGCGGGCCTGACCTTCGCGTCGGCGTCGGCGGACGGCATCACGGACGCCTGCACCGCGCAGGGCCGCACGATCACCTGTGTTCTTCCGGGCCTCGCGGTCGGGGAGGAGCGCGTGATCACGGTCACCGCCACGGTCGACCGCGGAGCGCGCGGCGAGCTGGTCAACACCGCGACGGTGTCGTCCGACTCGATGAGCAACGACAAGGCGCCCACCGCCTCGGCTCGCGGCACGGTCACGGTCGAGGAGCTCTCGGTCACCGGTGTCTCGCTCGGCTACGGTGCCCCGATCGCCCTCATGCTGCTCGCCGCCGGCGCCGCCCTGCTGGTGCTGCGCCGCCGCACGCAGGCACGTCGATGAGGTGAGCCGCTTCACGGTGTGAAGTAAGTCAATGCCCCTCCGGAGCCCCGCTGCGGAGGGGCATTGCGGCATCATCCTGCTTTCGGCCACCGCGAAACGAGGACATTTCACCCAACGGAGGATCAAAACGTCGAATGCGAGCCGCGGAGCGTGAAATCTCCTCCGTTCGGATCACCCCCGCGGTGGCGTGGATTCCCGTCCCGGCTCAGCGGGGTCGGACGTGGCGTCGTTGGGCGACGGCGCGAGCCACGGTCCGGTAGACCGCCGGCCAGTCGTGGAGGACCTGCGCGTAGGTGAAGCGGAGGACGGTGTAGCCCCGCAGCGCCAGCTCGGCGTCGTGTCTGACGTCACGAGTGCGCGCCGCCGATGACGAGTGGAACTCGTGGCCATCGACCTGAACGATAAGCCAGTCGCCGAGGAGCGCGTCGACCCGGTGGCCGGCGACCAAGGCCTGCGGCCGCAGGCGACAGTTGAGCGGGGCCAGGCCGCGCATGAGGACTGTCTCCAAGCCGGAATCGGCGAGACCGGTGACCTCTGTAGCCAGTCGTCGCGCCGCCGGCGCCGCCCACGCGATGAGCCGCAACGACGCCGCTGACAGATTCTCGGTGCGGCACGCCGATTCCCAGATGATGAGTGCGCTCTCGGGGCTGCAGCACGTCGCGATGTGCTGCAGTGAATCCTCGACCGACTCGATGAGTGCGCCGCGAGGTACTGCGACGAGCGGCCGATTGCGATGCAGGTGGGCGGACGTTTCGGCGGGGGAGGAGTGAGGATTCACATGGAGGTGGCGACCCCGTGGGATCGAATCGGGCAGCCACCAGCCGCGCAACGCCGCCGCGGTGACGCAGGCCGCGCGCCCATTCGCCTGCGCTGCGGCGATGAGGTCGGCACCGGTCTCCCGCGAAGCGACCCAGTTCCGCCCTATGGTGGTCACCTCGTGCATAGCCACTGCGTGCCGGATGCGGCGGGCGTCGAATCCAGCCTCCTGCGCTTGCTTCCGATGCGCGATCCCGCCCCGCTGCCGGAGCCATGTCAGGAGGTTCATGGCCGAATCCTCCGCATGCATCCGGGCGCCGCGGGGTCGCGCGGGCAATGTCGGGGTGAATCCGCCTGTGGCCGGCCATGTGGAGGAACGGACGACAGCTGCGGAGCGCGGCAAATGGCTGTCTCGAACGGAGGACATTTCACACTGATAGGACCTATTCGGCAGACCTCGTCCTCGTCTGGCGGAAATGTCCTCGTTTGGCTCCAACTCCCTGCCTCCATACTGCGAGCCATGGAGGAGGCGCACGCCCCGGGATCACGCCCGAAACCGGGAATCACCCGAGCGCGACACGCCCGGGTTTGCAGTCACGTTCCCGGGGTGGCAAACTAGTCAGGTTCCACATTTCTGCGTGCCGTCATGTCCTCATGACCTGCGCGGGATCACTACCACGGCAGTGCACAGGCGGCGCGACAGCGTCAGGTTCTGGGCCGCGGGTAGCAGAACGCAATCCGATACTCGCATGAGGGCCCTGCTTTCGTGCGGCCATCGGAGGCCGGCTCACGCCGGTGATGACAGCAGAACAGTGGTGCAGCATCGCACGGTCACCAACCGTGTGCGAGTGCCAGAGGCGCAATCCGCGCCCCGTGCGTCCAATGCCCCAGAGGTACGACGCGGAAAGAGAGACAAAGATGGCGGGACAGAAGATCCGCATCCGACTGAAGTCGTATGACCACGAGGTCATCGACTCTTCGGCGCGCAAGATCGTCGACACCGTGACCCGGGCGGGCGCTACCGTCGTGGGTCCGGTTCCACTCCCCACGGAGAAGAACGTGGTGGCGGTCATCCGCTCGCCCCACAAGTACAAGGACAGCCGCGAGCACTTCGAGATGCGCACCCACAAGCGCCTCATCGACATCATCGACCCGACGCCCAAGGCCGTCGACTCGCTGATGCGCCTCGACCTGCCTGCCGATGTCAACATCGAGATCAAGCTGTAAGGCCGGTATCGAACATGACTGACATCAACACCAAGGTTTCCAAGGGACTGCTGGGCACCAAGCTCGGCATGACCCAGGTCTGGAACGAGAACGGCAAGCTCATCCCGGTCACCGTGATCGAGCTCGCACCCAACGTGGTCACCCAGGTCCGCTCGGCCGAGCGTGACGGCTACAACGCCGTCCAGATCGCCGCCGGCCAGATCGACCCGCGCAAGGTCACCAAGCCCCTCACCGGTCACTTCGAGGCTGCCGGCGTCACGCCGCGTCGTCACGTGACGGAGATCCGCACCGCTGACGCTGCCGAGTACACGCTCGGTCAGGAGCTCACGGTCGACGGCGTCTTCGAGGCCGGTCAGCTGGTCGACGTCGTCGGCACCAGCAAGGGCAAGGGCACCGCGGGTGTCATGAAGCGCCACAACTTCAAGGGCGTTTCGGCATCGCACGGTGCTCACCGCAACCACCGCAAGCCCGGTTCCATCGGTGCTTCCTCGACCCCGAGCCGTGTCTTCAAGGGCATGCGCATGGCCGGTCGTATGGGTGGCGAGCGCGTGACCGTCCTCAACCTCACGGTGCACGCCATCGACGCCGAGAAGGGACTCATGCTCGTCAAGGGCGCCGTCCCCGGTGCACGTGGCCGCATCGTCTACGTCCGCAACGCAGTGAAGGGCGCGTGAGCATGGCTGACACGACTCTCAAGCTCGACGTTCAGAGCGCTGCAGGCAAGAAGGCCGGTTCGGTCGACCTGCCCGCCGAGCTCTTCGACGTCAAGACCAACGTTCCGCTGATCCACCAGGTCGTCGTCGCGCAGCAGGCTGCCGCGCGTCAGGGCACCCACTCGACCAAGCGTCGCGGTGAGGTCTCCGGTGCCGGCCGCAAGCCGTTCAAGCAGAAGGGCACCGGTAACGCTCGTCAGGGCTCCATCCGTGCTCCTCACATGACCGGTGGTGGCATCGTCCACGGACCGAAGCCGCGCGACTACTCGCAGCGCACCCCCAAGAAGATGATCGCCGCCGCCCTGCTGGGTGCGCTGAGCGACCGTGTTCGTGGCGAGCGCGTGCACGTCGTGGACAGCTTCGGCATCGAGGGCACCCCCTCGACCAAGAAGGCTGCCGCGCTGCTGGCTTCGTTCCCCGGCAAGAACACGCTCGTCGTGCTCACCCGTGACGACGAGATCAGCGCCCTGTCGGTTCGCAACCTCGCCAACCTGCACGCGCTGTACTTCGACCAGCTCAACGCTTACGACGTGCTCGTCTCCGACGACATCGTCTTCACCAAGGCCGCTTTCGACGCGTTCGTCGCTTCGAAGTCCGCCGCTGAGGAGGTCTCGGCATGACCGCGATCAACAAGGACCCGCGCGACATCATCCTGAAGCCGGTCGTCTCGGAGAAGTCCTACGGACTCATCGACGAGGGCAAGTACACCTTCGAGGTGGACCCCCGTGCGTCGAAGACCGAGATCAAGCTGGCGATCGAGAAGATCTTCTCGGTCAAGGTGGCGTCGGTCAACACGCTCAACCGCGTCGGCAAGGCCCGTCGCACCCGCTTCGGCACGGGCAAGCGCAAGGACACCAAGCGCGCCATCGTGACCCTGAAGTCCGGCACCATCGACATCTTCACGGCTGTCGGCTGAGGACCGGAGGAGTAGAGAAACATGGCTATTCGCAAGTACAAGCCCACGACCCCGGGTCGTCGCGGTTCGTCGGTGGCCGACTTCGCTGAGATCACCCGATCGACGCCCGAGAAGTCGCTGCTTCGTCCGCTGTCGAAGACCGGTGGCCGTAACAACCAGGGCCGCATCACGACCCGTCACATCGGTGGTGGCCACAAGCGTCAGTACCGCGTCATCGACTTCCGTCGCAATGACAAGGACGGCGTGAACGCCAAGGTCGCTCACATCGAGTACGACCCCAACCGCACCGCTCGTATCGCGCTGCTCCACTACGTGGACGGCACCAAGCGCTACATCCTGGCTCCGAACAAGATCCAGCAGGGCGACATCATCGAGTCGGGTCCCTCGGCTGACATCAAGCCGGGTAACAACCTGCCGCTGAAGAACATCCCCACCGGTACGGTCATCCACGCCATCGAGCTCCGTCCCGGCGGCGGCGCGAAGATCGCGCGTTCGGCTGGTGTCTCGGTGCGTCTCGTCGCCAAGGACGGCCCCTACGCCCAGCTGCGTATGCCCTCCGGTGAGATCCGCAACGTCGACGTCCGCTGCCGCGCGACGATCGGCGAGGTCGGCAACGCCGAGCAGTCGAACATCAACTGGGGTAAGGCCGGCCGTATGCGCTGGAAGGGCGTTCGCCCGACCGTGCGTGGTGTCGCCATGAACCCGGTCGACCACCCGCACGGTGGTGGTGAGGGTAAGACCTCCGGTGGACGTAACCCTGTGACCCCGTGGGGTCAGAAGGAAGGCCGTACGCGTCACGCCAACAAGGAAAGTGACAAGTACATCGTCCGTCGCCGCAATGCTGGCAAGAAGCGTAAGTAGGAGTCAAGAAGATGCCTCGCAGTCTTAAGAAGGGCCCCTTCGTCGACGAGCACCTGCTTCGCAAGGTTGTCTCGCAGAACGAAGCTGGGACGAAGAACGTCATCAAGACGTGGTCGCGCCGCTCGATGATTGTGCCGAACATGCTCGGTCACACCATCGCCGTGCACGACGGCCGCAAGCACATCCCGGTGTTCGTCACCGAGTCGATGGTCGGTCACAAGCTGGGCGAGTTCGCGCCCACCCGCACCTTCCGCGGTCACGTGAAGGACGACAAGAAGGGCCGTCGCCGCTAAGGCGACGCAGAGGAGAGAAAAATGGTGGAGTCCATCGCACGTGTGCGACACATCCGCGTGACCCCTCAGAAGGCTCGTCGTGTCGTTGCACTGATCAAGGGCAAGCAGGCCGAAGAGGCGCTGGCGATCCTCAAGTTCGCAGCGCAGTCGGCTTCTGACCCGATCTACAAGCTCGTCGCGTCGGCTATGGCCAACGCACGGGTCACCGCCGACAAGAACGGCGAGTTCCTGGACGAGCGCGACCTGTACGTGAAGAACGCGTACGTCGACGAGGGCACGACGCTCAAGCGTTTCCAGCCCCGTGCACAGGGTCGCGCCTTCCAGATCAAGAAGCGCACGAGCCACATCACGGTCGTGCTCTCGACGCCGGAGGCCGCTGACACGGCTGCCGGCTCCAGCAAGAAGGCGAGCAAGTAATGGGACAGAAGGTCAACCCGTACGGCTTCCGCCTCGGAATCACGACCGACCACGTGTCGCGTTGGTTCTCGGACTCGACGAAGCCCGGCCAGCGTTACGCCGACTACGTCGCCGAGGACATCCGCATCCGCAAGCTTCTGCAGACGCAGCTGGACCGTGCCGGCGTCAGCAACATCGAGATCGAGCGCACCCGCGACCGCGTGCGTGTGGACATCCACACCGCGCGCCCGGGTATCGTCATCGGTCGTCGTGGTGCTGAGGCCGAGCGCATCCGCGCTGACCTCGAGAAGCTCACCGGCAAGCAGATCCAGCTGAACATCCTCGAGGTGCGCAACCCCGAGGCCGACGCTCAGCTGGTCGCGCAGGGCATCGCCGAGCAGCTCTCTGCTCGCGTGGCGTTCCGTCGCGCGATGCGCAAGGGTCTGCAGGGCGCTCAGCGCGCCGGCGCCAAGGGCATCCGCATCCAGGTCTCCGGCCGCCTCGGCGGCGCCGAGATGAGCCGTTCGGAGTTCTACCGCGAGGGTCGTGTGCCGCTGCACACGCTGCGCGCGAACATCGACTACGGCTTCTACGAGGCGAAGACCACCTTCGGCCGCATCGGCGTGAAGGTCTGGATCTACAAGGGCGACCTCACCAACAAGGAACTCGCACGCGAGCAGGCCAACGCGCCCAAGTCTCGTCGTGACGACCGTGGCGACCGCCGTCGTGGCCCGCGTAACAACGCAGCCGCTGAGGCACCGGTCGCGGAAGGAGCTTCGGCGTAATGCTCATCCCCCGCAAGGTCAAGTACCGCAAGCAGCACCACCCGGGTCGCTCGGGTCACGCCACCGGTGGCACCAAGGTGTCCTTCGGTGAGTTCGGCATCCAGGCGATCACCCCGGCCTACGTGACCAACCGTCAGATCGAGGCAGCTCGTATCGCGATGACGCGTCACATCAAGCGTGGTGGAAAGGTGTGGATCAACATCTACCCCGACCGTCCGCTGACCAAGAAGCCGGCCGAAACCCGCATGGGTTCCGGTAAGGGTTCGCCCGAGTGGTGGGTCGCCAACGTCAAGCCGGGTCGCGTCCTCTTCGAGGTCGCGGGTGTGAACGAGGAGCTCGCACGCGAGGCCCTCACCCGTGCCATCCACAAGCTGCCCCTGAAGGCACGCATCATCAAGCGCGAGGAAGGCGACGCATAATGGCGATCGGTACCAAGCAGCTCGCCACGAGCGAGCTCGACACTTTCGAAGACCAGCGCCTCCTCGAGGAGGTCCGTAAGGCCAAGGAAGAGCTGTTCAACCTGCGCTTCCAGTCCGCCACGGGTCAGCTCGAGAGCCACGGCCGCATCCGCGCCGTCAAGCGCGACATCGCGCGTCTGTACACCGTGATCCGTGAGCGCGAGCTCGGCATTCGTGCCACGCCCGCTCCCGTCGAGGCGGCCCCCAAGGCCAAGAAGGCGACGAAGGCGAAGAAGGCTGAGGCTGACGCGCCGAAGGAGGAGGCCGAGTAATGGCTGACAAGAAGGACGAGACGGTGGCCCCCGAGCTCGAGCGCGGTTACCGCAAGGCTCGTCGTGGCTACGTCGTCAGCGACAAGATGGACAAGACCATCGTCGTCGAGGTCGAGGACCGCGTGAAGCACCCCCTCTACGGCAAGGTCATCCGCCGCACCTCGAAGGTCAAGGCGCACGACGAGACCAACAGCGCCGGCATCGGCGACCTGGTTCTCATCAACGAGACCCGTCCGCTGAGCGCCACCAAGCGCTGGCGCCTGGTCGAGATCCTCGAGAAGGCCAAGTAAGCCCTCGGCTTGCTTGGAATCCAAGGAGTAACAAGTGATTCAGACTGAATCCCGCCTCAAGGTCGCCGACAACACCGGTGCCAAGGAGCTGCTCACCATCCGCGTTCTCGGTGGCTCCAGCCGTCGTTACGCGGGTCTCGGTGACATCATCGTGGCCACCGTCAAGGACGCCATCCCGGGCGGAAACGTGAAGAAGGGTGACGTGGTCAAGGCCGTCGTCGTCCGCACGAAGAAGCAGACGCGCCGTCCTGACGGTTCGTACATCAAGTTCGACGAGAACGCTGCCGTCATCCTGAAGAGCGACGGGGAGCCCCGCGGCACCCGCATCTTCGGACCGGTCGGTCGCGAGCTTCGTGACAAGAAGTTCATGAAGATCGTCTCGCTGGCACCGGAGGTCATCTGATCATGGCGAAGATCAAGAAGGGTGACCTGGTTCAGGTCATCACGGGTCGCAAGCAGGACAAGGGCGGCGACCGCGGCAAGCAGGGCAAGGTCCTCGCGGTCCTGGCCGAGTCGAACCGCGTGGTCGTCGAGGGTGTGAACTACTCGACGCGCCACACGCGTGTCGGCCAGTCGCAGCGCGGCACCAAGACGGGTGGCATCGAGACCATCGAGGCCCCCATCCACATTTCGAACGTCGCCCTCGTGGACCCCTCGACGAAGAAGCCGACCAAGGTCGGTCACCGCGTCGAGGAGCAGACGAAGGACGGCGTGAAGCGCACCGTTCGCGTGCGCTACGCAAAGAAGAGCGGTAAGGACCTCTGATGGCAACGGCTGAGCCCCGCCTGAAGGCGAAGTACAAGTCCGAGATCGCACCGGCACTGCAGAAGGAGTTCGGTTACGCGAACGTCATGCAGATCCCCGGTCTGGTCAAGATCGTCGTCAACACCGGTGTCGGTGAGGCGGCTCGCGACTCCAAGGTGATCGAGGGTGCGGTCGCAGACCTCACCGCGATCACGGGTCAGAAGCCCGTCGTCACCAAGGCCCGCAAGTCCATCGCGCAGTTCAAGCTGCGTGAGGGCCAGGCCATCGGTGCTCACGTCACCCTCCGCGGTGACCGCGCCTGGGAGTTCATGGACCGTCTGGTCTCGCTCGCCCTGCCGCGTATCCGCGACTTCCGCGGCCTCTCGGACAAGCAGTTCGACGGCAACGGAAACTACACGTTCGGTCTACAGGAGCAGTCGGTCTTCCACGAGATCGACCAGGACAAGATCGACCGCGTTCGCGGTTTCGACATCACTGTCGTCACCACCGCGAAGACGGATGACGAGGGACGCGCGCTGCTGAAGCAGTTCGGGTTCCCGTTCAAGTCGGACGACGCTCAGGCGTAATCCGGCGGGAACGCCCACCCGAGATCACCTCTCTGCCGACTCCCTGCGTTTTGTGCGCGGGGAGTCGGCATGAGAGGATGACTCTTTGGGTATCTCCACCACAGGTCGGCCCGCTTTGCCGCGGCGTCGAAACCTGGTGAACGAAGGAAAATTCATATGACAATGACAGACCCGGTCGCAGATATGCTGACCCGTCTGCGCAACGCCAACTCGGCGCACCACGACTCCGTGTCGATGCCGTCGAGCAAGCTGAAGACGCACATCGCCGAGATCCTCCAGAAGGAGGGTTACATCGCCGGATGGAACGTCGAGGATGCACGCGTCGGCAAGACGCTGACCCTCTCGCTCAAGTACGGACCCAACCGTGAGCGCTCCATCGCCGGCATCAAGCGCGTGTCGAAGCCCGGTCTGCGCGTGTACGCACGCTCCACCGAGCTGCCCACCGTCCTCGGCGGCCTGGGCATCGCGATCCTGTCCACCTCGTCTGGCCTCCTCACGGACCGCCAGGCCGACCAGAAGGGCGTGGGTGGGGAAGTCCTCGCCTACGTGTGGTGACCCGCGATGTCTCGTATCGGTCGTCTTCCCATCGACATCCCCTCGAACGTCACTGTGACCATCGAGGGCTCTGAGGTCGCCGTCAAGGGCCCCAAGGGTGAGCTCGTGCTCTCCGTGGCCAGCCCCATCGAGGTCAAGGTCGAGGAGAACCAGATTCTGGTCACTCGTCCCGACGACGAGCGCGCTTCGCGCTCGCTGCACGGCCTGACGCGCACCCTCATCAGCAACAACATCATCGGCGTGACCGAGGGCTACACCAAGGGCCTCGAGGTCGTCGGCACCGGTTACCGCGTGGCGCA
The DNA here is from genome assembly GCF_044769785.1 of Microbacterium sp. GXS0129. Classification (NCBI taxonomy): domain Bacteria; kingdom Bacillati; phylum Actinomycetota; class Actinomycetes; order Micrococcales; family Microbacteriaceae; genus Microbacterium; species Microbacterium sp. GXS0129. Next base: position 361,324 of record NZ_JBIZVZ010000004.1, read on the forward strand.
GAAGGGCAGCTCCATCGAGTTCGCCCTCGGCTTCTCGCACCCCGTCCTGGTGGACCCGCCCGCGGGCATCACCTTCACGGTCGAGGGCAACAACAAGGTCACCGTGTCGGGTATCGACAAGCAGGCCGTCGGTGAGACTGCTGCCAACATCCGCAAGATCCGCAAGCCCGAGCCGTACAAGGGCAAGGGTGTGCGCTACGCCGGCGAGGTCGTGCGTCGCAAGGCCGGAAAGGCTGGTAAGTAATCATGGCTGTGAAGAGCAAGTCCGACGCCCGCGCGCGTCGTCACGCCCGTCTTCGCAAGCGCATCGTTGGCACCGCCGAGCGTCCGCGCCTGGTCGTGACGCGTTCCGCCCGCCACGTGTTCGTCCAGATCGTGGACGACAGCAAGGGTCACACCGTTGCCTCCGCTTCGACGCTCGAGGCGGACTTCCGTGCGGCTACCGAGGACAAGACCGCCAAGGCGCGCAAGGTCGGCGAGCTCGTCGCCGAGCGTGCGAAGGCAGCAGGCATCACCGAGGTCGTTTTCGACCGCGGTGGCAACCGCTACGCGGGTCGCGTCGCAGCTATCGCTGACGGCGCCCGTGAGGGAGGTCTGAGCCTGTGAGCGACAACAAGGAGACCGAAGTGACCGAGACCGCAGCCCCCGCGGCTGAGGCGGCGACCACCGAGCGCGAGCGCGAGCCGCGTCGCGGTGGACGCGAGCGCAACCCGAACCGCGACCGCGGTTCGCGTGACCGCGCCGAGAGCCAGTTCCTCGAGCGCGTCGTCACGATCAACCGCGTGTCGAAGGTCGTCAAGGGTGGACGCCGCTTCAGCTTCACGGCCCTCGTGGTCGTGGGCGACGGCAACGGCCTCGTCGGCGTCGGCTACGGCAAGGCGCGCGAGGTTCCGCTGGCGATCTCGAAGGGTGTCGAGGAGGCGAAGCGCAACTTCTTCCGCGTTCCCCGCATCCTCAAGACGATCCCGCACCCCGTTCAGGGTGAGGCCGCTGCAGGCGTCGTCCTGCTGCGTCCGGCTGCTGCCGGTACCGGTGTTATCGCCGGCGGTCCGGTTCGCGCCGTCCTCGAGTGCGCTGGTATCCACGACGTCCTGTCGAAGTCCCTCGGTTCGTCGAACACGATCAACATCGTGCACGCGACCGTTGCGGCACTGAAGCAGCTCGAGGAGCCGCGCGCCGTGGCCGCCCGTCGTGGCCTGGACTACGACCAGGTCGCTCCCGCGAAGATCCTCAAGGCGGAGGCCCAGGCCGCTGCCGATGCTGCAGCTGAGAAGGTTGGTGCCTGATGGCCTCGCGTCTCAAGGTGACCCAGATCAAGTCCAAGGTCAGCGAGAAGCAGAACCAGCGCGACACGCTGCGTTCGCTCGGTCTGAAGCGGATCGGCGACTCGGTCGTCCGTCCGGACGACGCGCAGACGCGCGGTTACGTCAAGACCGTCGCTCACCTCGTCAAGGTTGAGGAGATCGACTAATGGCAGAGAAGAAGGACGAGACCGTGGAGACGGTCGACGCCCCGAAGAAGGCTGCCGCCAAGAAGCCGGCCGCCAAGAAGGCTCCCGCGAAGGCCGAGGCTCCCGCCGCGCGCCCGCAGGTGCTGAAGGTCCACCACCTGCGTCCCGTCCCGGGCGCTCACACCGCCAAGACCCGTGTCGGTCGCGGTGAGGGCTCCAAGGGTAAGACCGCGGGTCGCGGTACCAAGGGTACGAAGGCGCGCTACTCGGTGCGTCCCGGCTTCGAGGGTGGCCAGATGCCGCTGCACATGCGCACCCCGAAGCTGCGCGGGTTCAAGAACCCGTTCCGCGTGGAGTACCAGGTCGTGAACCTGGACAAGCTCTCGGAGCTGTACCCGGCCGGTGGCGATGTGACCATCGCCGACCTGGTCGCCAAGGGTGCCGTGCGCAAGAACGAGAAGGTGAAGGTTCTCGGCAACGGTGACATCACCGTTAAGCTGAACGTCCAGGTGGACAAGGTCTCGAGCTCTGCTGAGCAGAAGATCGTCGCCGCCGGTGGTTCGGTAGGCTGAGGCTCAGAGCCTGAGTCGTGAAACGGGCGGCCGGGGTCGAAACCCCGGCCGCCCGTTCCCGCTTATAGACGTTTCGTCAGGAGGACGAGTTTGTTCAGCGCAATCGCGCGGATCTTCCGCACCCCGGATCTTCGGCGCAAGATCGGCTTCACTCTGCTGATCATCGCCATCTATCGACTGGGTGCGCACATCCCGGCGCCGTTCGTGGACTTCCCGAACGTGCAGGCGTGTGTCGCCAGTGCATCGACCTCCGAAGGTCTGCTCTCGCTCGTCAACCTGTTCTCCGGCGGCGCGCTGCTCCAGCTGTCGATCTTCGCCCTCGGCGTCATGCCATACATCACGGCGACGATCATCACGCAGCTGCTGCGCGTGGTCATCCCGCACTTCGAAGCGCTCTACAAGGAGGGCCAGGCCGGTCAGGCCAAGCTCACCCAGTACACGCGCTACCTGACGATCGCACTCGCCCTCCTGCAGTCGACCACCCTCGTCACGGTGGCGCGCACCGGCCAGCTCTTCGGCACCGGCGGTCCCGCCGCGTGCGAGAACCTGCTGACCAACACGGCCTGGTGGGCACAGCTGATGATGATCATCACGCTGACCGCCGGCACCGGCCTGATCATGTGGTTCGCCGAGCTCGTCACCGAGCGCGGCATCGGCAACGGCATGTCGCTGCTCATCTTCACCTCCATCGCCGCCGGCTTCCCGGCCTCGATGTGGGCCATCTGGACCGCCAAGAGCCCCGAGGTCTTCTTCCTCGTGCTGGCTGTCGGCATCCTCGTCGTCGCGCTCGTGGTGTTCGTCGAACAGTCCCAGCGCCGCATCCCGGTCCAGTACGCCAAGCGCATGGTGGGCCGTCGCACGTACGGCGGCACCAACACCTACATCCCGATCAAGGTCAATATGGCCGGTGTCGTGCCGGTCATCTTCGCCTCGTCGCTGCTGTACATCCCGGCCCTCATCGCGCAGTTCAACCAGAACCCCGACAAGGACGGCAACATCCCGGGCTGGGTCGTGTGGATTCAGACGTACCTCGTCAAGGGCGATCACCCGCTCTACATGATTCTGTACTTCCTGCTGATCGTCGGATTCACCTTCTTCTACGTGGCCATCACGTTCAACCCCGTCGAGGTCGCGGACAACATGAAGAAGTACGGCGGCTTCATCCCGGGCATCCGCGCCGGCAAGCCGACCTCGGACTACCTCGAGTACGTGATCAACCGCATCACCACGCCGGGCGCCATCTACCTCGGTCTCGTGGCTCTGCTTCCGCTCGTCGCACTGGCGACCGTCGGTGCCAACCAGAACTTCCCGTTCGGCGGCGCTTCGATCCTCATCATCGTCGGTGTGGGTCTGGAGACCGTCAAGCAGATCGACGCGCAGCTTCAGCAGCGCCACTACGAAGGGCTCCTCCGATGACGAACTCCTCTGCACGCTTCCTGATCGTCGGCCCGCAGGGCTCCGGAAAGGGAACGCAGGGGGTCCGCATCGCGGACGCGTTCGGCATCCCGGTGGTCTCCACCGGAGACATCTTCCGTGCCAACATCAAGCAGGGGACGGACCTCGGCAAGAAGGTCCAGGCCATCACCGCCGCGGGCGACCTCGTTTCCGACGAACTCACCGGCGAACTGGTGAGCGACCGGCTCTCGCAGGAGGACGCGGCGGGCGGGTTCCTGCTCGACGGGTACCCGCGTAACCGTGCGCAGGTCGGCCACCTGGATGAGATCCTGAGCGGTCAGGGGGTCGCGCTCGACGCCGTGATCGCGCTGGACGTGCCCCGTGAAGAGTCGATCTCTCGTATCGCCCTGCGCGCGCAGGAGCAGGGACGCGAGGACGACACCCCGGAAGCCATCGCGCATCGCCTGGACATCTACGAGCGCGAGACGGCGCCGATCCTCGCCGTGTACGAGGAGCGCGGGGTGGTGGACACCATCGATGGCGTCGGCACGCTCGATGAGATCACCGAGCGCATCTTCGCAGCGCTGGCCGCTCGCGGTCTCGCGCCCGTCGCGGTCTGATGCGGCTCTTTCCCCGTTCGCAGTACAAGACGCCCGCCCAGCTGCGCCAGATGGTCGTGGCTGGGCGGATCACCTGCGCCATGCTGGACGCGGTCGCCGCGACCATCCGGCCCGGCATCACCACCCTCGACCTCGACGCAGCCGCGGAAGCGGAGATGCTCCGGCACGGGGCGAAGAGCAACTTCAAGATGGTGAAGGGGTATCACCACACGACGTGCGTGTCGGTGAACGAGCAGGTCGTGCACGGCATCCCCGGGTCCCTGGTTCTGCAGCCGGGCGACATCGTCTCGGTCGACGTGGGGGCGGAGTTCGACGGATGGAACGGCGATTCCGCCCGGACGTTCGTCATTCCCGACCCGTCGCGCCCGGAGCTCGTCGCTCATCGCGAGGAGCTCTCGCGGGTGACGGAGGCTTCGATGTGGGCGGGAATTGCCGCCATGGCGACGGCAGCGCACACACGCGACATCGGTGTGGCGATCGAGAAGTACATCGTCGAGCATCCCCTGTCGGAGCACGGCCGTCCGGCCGGCATCCTTCGTGACTTCGTCGGGCACGGCATCGGGCGCAAGATGCACGAGAAGCCGAGCATCTTCAACTACGAGACCGGCGGTCTCGGCGCCGAGATCGAGCCGGGACTGTGCGTGGCGATCGAGCCGATGATGACCGCAGGCACCGAGCAGGTCGTGGTCGAAGAGGACGATTGGACCATCAGCACCACAGACGGCTCGATGGGATCGCACTGGGAGCACTCCGTCGCCGTTCACGACGGCGGCATCTGGGTGCTCACGGCGGCAGATGGCGGGGCGGCGGGCCTTGCCCCCTTCGGTGTGGTGCCGGTTCCGGTTCCCTGAGCGTTACGTCATCGTTCCCTCTCACACCGCAGGCTCAGGCAGGTGCAGGGCAAAATGGATTCCAGCGCATTGAATGCGGCTCCGCTCTGGAGCCCACGGCCCTGAACAGAGGAAGACATGGCGAAGGCTGCTGCCCGCAAGACGAACTGGTTCGCAATCTGGACCAGCGTGATCGTCGCTGTCATCGTGATCGGCGCCGGAGTGGCCGTCGTCGTCGGTAACAGCGTCGCGACGAGCTCCGGTACGGCACCGGCCGCCTCGAACCTCGACAAGGACACCGGCGCCCTGCTGTTCGGCGAGGGCGAGAACCGCGTGGAGACGTACGTCGACTTCCAGTGCCCGGCGTGCAACCAGTTCGAGGGCGCTTACGGTGAGCAGCTTGCTGAGCTCGCCGACAACAACGACATCACCCTCGCGGTGCACCCGGTCGCGATTCTGGATCGCTTCTCGATGGGCACCAACTACTCCAGCCGCTCGGCGAACGCCTATTACTGCGTGGCGGACACCGACAGCTCGAAGCTGCAGGACTTCGCCACCACGCTGTTCGCCAACCAGCCCGCCGAGAACACCGAGGGACTCACCGATGATCAGCTCGTCGGCTTCGCGAAGGACCTGGGCGTGGACATCGCGACCTGCCAGCAGGAGGCGAAGTTCTCCAAGTACGTGACGTGGTCGACGAAGAAGCTGCCGACCAACCCGGCGACGGGATCCAGTGCGACGCCGACCATCGTGATCGACGGCGAGTACCAGCAGCTCGCGACCATCGGAGCATCGGCCACCTTCTTCACCGACAAGTTCGGTGCGGCCACGCCGACCGAGTCCCCGGCACCGGACGCGTCGGCCTCGCCGGAGTCCTCCAGCACTGCCACGCCGCCGACCGCGGCCAAGTAACTCATCCCGGCGCTTTGCGCGTGAAGAACGGGTCCGCGCCATCGGCGTGGGCCCGTTCTTCACGCGTCTGGGCGTAGGGTGAGGACACCTGAACGAAGGAGAATCATGACGTCTCCCACGCTGTATCTGTGGTTCCCCGGCACGGCCAGCGATGCACTCGACTTCTACCAGTCCGTCTTCGGCGGAGAGGTCACCCGGTACTCATATGCCGACTTCAACCGCGTTGACGGCCCGTCAGATGCTGTAGCGCACGGCCAGCTGGTCGGAGCCGTGACCATCTACGCCACGGACGCCACGGGGGAGGAGGACGCCCTCGACATGCGCGGCGCGGCCATCGCGCTGCTCGGCACAGCCGATCCGGCCACTCTCACGCGCTGGTTCGATCAGCTGGCGAAGGGTGGGACCGTGCTGGATCCGCTGCACGCGACGGCGTGGGGGTCACACGACGGTCAGGTACGGGACCGGTGGGGTGTCCGGTGGCTCATCGGTTATGAGGGCGATGCTCCGGAGCTCACCCCGTGATGGCGGCAAGTTCCGTCGCGAACCAGCGAACGTAGCGATCCCACGGGTCACGGTCACCGCGAAGCCGGAGGGCGTGCGCTCTGAGCGTCTCGTCGGCGGAGAACCACTCGCCCCCGAGGCGCAGCGGCGCGAACTGCTCGTGCCGTTCCCGCTCGAGGATCCGGTCGCCGCGTTCGAACGCCAGCAGTTCCTCGTGCGTGATCGCGGCCAGCCGCTGGCGCGGATTCGCGCTGGTGCCGATCTTGATGCGGTCCCGCCAGCGCAGGTAGTAGACCACGTCGACGCGCGGGGGAGGGAGGTCAGGGTCAGGGGCATCGCCGAACCGCCAGCCGCAGCGGGCGCACCGGAGCGAGCCGTCGGCGCGTTCCGAACGCCGCCCGCGGCACAACAGGCAGGGCGCGGGCAGCTTGGGCATGCGCTCACGCTACGCCCCGTCTCGGACATCGCCGATCCGCACCGATGCCCCCGCCCGTCCGAACCGACTCAGCGGCCGGCCCCGGCGGAGGGGCGCCGCTGTCGTGTTCACCCTGTACATCGGCGGTCCGGTCGTCCTGGTGGCGCCCGTCGTCCGCGGACGGCGCCACAGCGGTCGTGGCGAGATTCTCGGGAAGCGCTCGACGCGGCGTCTGCCCGGAATCAGATCCGCGACCGCCGCGCGAGAAGCCCCTTCGCCTGCGGGTCGGCTGGGAGAGCGCCGAGGGATCTGGCGACACCCGGCATCAAGCGATATATCGGTATATATCGCTTGATGCGCCGACGTCATCGGCGCGAAGGAGGACGATCATGAACGCGAGCAACTCGATGCCCGGATTCGGCAACCCGATGAACGGTCTGTGGGATGCGATGGAGCAGCTGCGTGACGGCTTCGAGCGCCGGTTCGCGCCGCCGCGGATGGCGCGCGGCGACGTCCGCGCGGCGATTCTGGCGCTGCTCGCCGAACAGCCGATGCACGGCTACCAGATCATCCAGGAGATCGCGGATCGCAGCGACGGCGCGTGGAAGCCGAGCCCGGGGTCCGTCTACCCCACGCTGCAGTTGCTGGCCGATGAAGGCCTGATCGAAGCCGACGAGGCGGAGGGCCGCAAGACGTACTCGCTCACCGACGCCGGACGTGAAGCAGCGGAGGCGAGCGAGGGCGCAGCGCCATGGGAGGGCTCGACGGCCTCGTCCGGTAGCTCTCACCACCTGGCATTGCCGAAAGCCGGTGCAAAGCTGGCGCAGGCCGCCGCTCAGGTCGGCCGCGACGGCAGCCCCGCTCAGGTCGAGGCGGCGATCGCCGTGCTGGAAGACGCCCGGCGCAAGCTCTACGCGATCCTCGCGCAGGAGTGATGGCCGAGGACCGGCGCGATCCTCCCGCAGGATCCGCCGCGGACGCGGTGATGCAGCAGCTCGGTGTGGTGAGCACGGCGACACCGGTGCCTCCGTCGCGCGTTGATCCGGCCTTGCGCGGGCGATACCGCCGCATCATGCGCTTCGCCACGCGGGTGCTGGTGCAGTCGTGGTGGTACGAGCTGGTGCTTCCCGCTGTGGGGTTGCGAGCGCTCGCGAATCGCACGCGCACCCGCCGCATGGTGGGCATCGCCCGCCGCTTCCACCCGCTCGCTGTCGAGCTCGGCGGCCTGATGATCAAGGTGGGCCAGTTTCTGTCCTCCCGGCTGGACGTGCTTCCGCCCGAGGTGACGGCCGAGCTCGCGGATCTACAGGACGAGGCGCCGCCGGTGGCGTTCGACGACATCCGCCGCGCGGCGGAGGTGAGCCTGGGTGTGCCGCTGGAGCGCGCCTTCGAACGCCTGGATCCGATCCCGCTCGCCGCCGCGTCGCTCGGTCAGGCCCACCGGGGAGTGCTGCGGGCCGAGGACGCCGAGATCGCGGGCTTCGCGGATGTGGTGGTGAAGATCCAGCGGCCGGGCATCGATCGGATCGTGGACACCGACCTCGCCGCTCTGGCGCGCATCGGACGGATCCTGGCTCGCGTTCGCATGGTGTCGCGCCGTGTCGACGCTCCCGCTCTCGTCGCCGAGTTCGCGGCGGTCAGCCGTGATGAGATCGACTATCTGCACGAGGCCGCCAGCGCGGAGCGTTTTGCGATGGACACCGCGCAACGGCCGGGAATCAGCGGTCCGCGTGTGGCGTGGGAGCGCACCACACGCACCGTGCTGGTGCTGGAGGACGTGTCCGCCATCAAGATCAGCGACGTTCCGGCGCTGCGCGCGGCCGGCATCGACCCGTCGGCCGTCGCCCATGCCTTCGCCACGGCGATGCTGGACCAGGTCTTCCTCGACGGACCCTTCCACGCCGACCCGCATCCGGGCAACGTGTTCGTCACCCCGGACGCGAGCGTCAAGGGCGGATTCCGCCTCACGTTCATCGACTTCGGGATGATGGGTGAGGTCTCCGGCCAGCTGCGCGAGCATCTGCAGGCAGCGGTGATCGCGGTCGTCTCCCGTGACGGGGCCGGTGTCGTGCGCGCCTTCCGCGATGTGGGAATGCTCCTTCCCTCCGCGGACACCGTCGAGCTCGAGCGGGCACTGACGGCACTGTTCGAGCGCTTCGGGGGAATGGGCTTCGCCGAACTGCAGCAGGTGGATCCCCGGGAGTTCCGCGACTTCGCTCGGGAGTTCGGCGACGTCGTGCGAGAGCTCCCGTTCCAGCTCCCGGAGAACTTCCTGCTGCTCATCCGTGCCGTCTCCCTCACGTCGGGCGTCTGCAGCGCACTGGATCCGGCGTTCAACATCTGGAACGCGGCGGAGCCGTATGCGACGGGCCTGATGAGCAGGCAGGCTGGGGGAGCACTGCGGGGTCTCGGAAAGCAGGCGGCGGAGGTGGCGGGCGTGCTGTCACGGCTGCCCCGCCGTGCGGACGAGCTCATCACCACCTTGGAGCAGGGACGGCTGGTGGTGGACACCTCCCGGCTGGAGCGACGGGTGGATCGGCTGGCTCGCCGGGTGATCGCCGTGGTGATCTTCGCCGGGCTGATCATCGGCGGCGCCGTGGTGCACTCCTCCGACGCCGTGCTGGGTGCGGTGCTGATGATCGGATCGGTCCCGGTGGGCGCGTTCGCCCTCTTCGCCCGCTCCCGCTGAGGGGCTTGCGGGGGCGGCCCGGGCGGAGTGGACTGTGCGCATGAGCGAAGCAAGCGCGCGCGGGCGCATCGTGATCGACCTCTTCAGCACCCTCGACGGTGTCGTGCAGGCACCCGGAGGGCCGGAGGAGGACCCCAGCGACGGATTCCGTTTCGGGGGATGGCAGGCGCCGTTCGAGGATGAGGAGATCGGTGCGGACATCGTCGCCGGACTGCAGTCGATGGACGCGCTCCTGCTGGGCCGGCGCACCTACGACATCTTCGCGGCGTACTGGCCGCATCACGCCGAGGGCCCGGAGGGGATGATCGGCCGCATCATCAATGCGGTGCCGAAATACGTCGCCTCACGGGGGGAGTGGGAGCCCGCCTGGGAGAACACGACGAGGATCGGGAGCGACGTCGCGGCGGAGATCGATGCCCTGCGGGATCGTCACCGCAGCATCCACGTGATCGGCAGCGCCGATCTGGTGCAGACGCTGTTGTCTTCGCAGGTGTACGACGAGCTGAAGCTGTGGACGTATCCCCTCGTGCTGGGCCACGGCAAGCGGGTGTTCCCCGCGGGGAGCACACCGGCGAACCTCCGGCTCCTGGCCCCGGCGACCAGTTCGTCGCGCGGGGTGCTCACCCTCCGGTACGGCCCCGTGGACCTCGCGCCGCAGACCGGAACCGTCGGCGAATAGCGACGCGGTGTCCGTGCCCCGTGCCAGGATGTCCGCATGCACACCACGAACTACGTCGACACCTTCATCGCCGTAGCGCCCGACAGCCGCGCCGTGGCGGCAGAGGCTCCGCCGAGCGATCCCGACAACCCCAGCATCGCGGCCCGGCAGTTCGCGCTGTTGCACGAGCATCCGTATGAGTTCACCTCGGACGATGTGATCTTCACCGTCTATGCCGATCGTGCGGGTATCGCCGAAGAGGATCGCGAACGCGCACGCGAGGAGTTCTTCTCCCGGGGGCAGGCCTGCCTGCGCTCGAGTGCTCTCGGGAAGCGCTACGGCTGGGGCACCCATCACGACGCGCAGGGTCGCGTGGCGCTCGTGCCGATGGGAAGCGACGAATACGCCGAACTGTCGACCTCGCCGCAGCTCAGGCAGACCGCGGCGATGAGGTCGCGTCGCGGCTGAGCGTCACCCTCCGGTGAGGAAGGCCCGCACGACGCTCGAGATGCGCGCGTGCGCCTCGTCAGCCGGCATCGTCGGCGTCCCGTCGCCCGCCTGCGGTCCGTAGGCGCCGAAGGAAGCGTGGCTGCCGCCATCGAGCACGAAGGCCGCGGCATCCGCGGGCAGCAGCGGCCAGGCGGCTTCGATCTTCGCGGGAGTCGACAGCCCGTCCGCGGTGCCCGAGATGCTGAGCACGTCGTACCCGGTCTGGGAGATGTCGTCGGAGCAGTAGCTGGCGAACAAGATCAGACGCTCGACGCCGGCGCTCCCGACCAGCTGGCATGCCTTCACACCGCCGAGCGAGTGGCCACCCACGGCCCAGTCCGACACTTCGGGAACCAGCTCGGTGAAGCGCGACAGCGGACGCAGATCGAGGATCGCGAGGTTCAGCGGGGGCTTGGTGATCACGACGGTGGTGCCGTCGTCCACCAGAGCCTGGAACGTCGCGGCGTATGCCTCGGGCGCGACCTTCGCGCCCGGGATGAACACCAGACCTGTGCCATCGGAGGCGTCGGTGGGGCGCATCACCCAGGCTGTCCCCTCGTCGGCCAGCTCGATGCCGGAGTCGGCGCGAACAGCGGCGAGAGGATCGGGCTGTGCCGCCATCACACCCGTGTTCGCCCAGATCAGGAAGCCGGCGCCGGCGCCCACGAGGAGGGCGAGGATACCGCCGGCTCCCCAGGCGAGTACCCGCCGAACGCGGTGCGGGCGTGAGGAACGCGGGGCGAGGCGCGCGTCGCGGCGCGACGCGCGTCGCTCCGCTGCCGTCCCGGATTCGACCGCAGCGTCAGCGGACGTGGGGGCGGCGTCGGGTGCGGACGAGGCGGGATCGGGTGCGCTCACTCCTCCAGCGTAGACGCGCGGGAGGAGTGAGCGCGGAGGAGATCAGAAGTTCTCCCAGGTGAGCTTCCACTTCTCATCGGACATGTCGACGAGCACGCGGTAGAAGTCGGGGGCGCCGTACACCTCGCACGGTGCGGTGGCGCCGTCCTTCGTGCAGGTGGCTGCGAAGTCCACCGACCCGAAGTCGGTCACCTCCACGCCCACCGTGTCGTAGGAGATGGTGATCGTGGGATCGGCGAGATCGCTGAGCGAGTCCTCATCCATGCTGCGGGTGATGCCGTTCTCGGCCAGGGTCTCTCCGGACGCGGACTCGAGCGAGAGCCCGCAGCCCGCCGCGATCGTCTTCTCCTCCAGGCAAGCCGTGACCGCATCGCTCACGGCCTTGATCACCTTGGCGCGAGCTTCATCGGTGAGCTGGACGTCGCTGGCGCGCGGTAGCTCTGCGTTGAGCGGAGTGACCGCGAACTTCCCGTCGCCCGGGAGCGTGAAGTTCTTGTTCACGCTGCTCAGCTGATACATCCCGAAGAACACATCCGCGGTGTCGCCCGTCACCGGCACCCCGTTGAGCTCCAGATCGAACTGGCTGTCGGACAGGTAGAGGCTCTGCACCGCGTTGTAGGAGGCGAGCTTCGCGCGTCCCTTCTTGTCGACGGAGACGAGGAAGTCCTCCGACACGGCGTTGTCGCCCACCATGAAGTCGACCGTGGCGTACCCGCCGTAGCTGGACACGTCACTCGCGTCGACCTCGACATCGGTGATGGGCGAGAGCTCGTTCGAATACTTCAGCACCTCGTCGGTGAGGAAGGTCTTGTCCAGCCCCGCGGTGTCATCGAGATAACTCAGGGCCTTCTTCGAGTCGGAGGCGATGAGCGCGTCGAAGTACCCCTGAACCGCTTCGGACGCCGCGGACGACGGGTCGCCGTCGCCGGATCCGTCGACCGGGGTGCCGTTGTGGGCCGCGCCGCGGATCGCACCGATCGCCAGCGCGATGATCACCACGATGATCGCGAGCACCGCGACGCCGCCGACGATCAGCCCGATCAGCAGGCCCTTGCCCTTGGGCTTGTCGGCCACCACGGACGAGCCGTATACGGGTCCGCTGGGGCCGGCCGGGCCGGCCGGGCCGCCCGGGTAGCCTGCCGGTGCGCCGTAGGACGGGGCGGGCTGGTTGGGTGCGCCGTAGGGCGGGGTGGGCTGGTTGGGTGCGCCGTAGGGCGGGGTGGGCTGATTGGGTGCGCCGTAGGGCGGGGCGGGCTGGTTGGGTGCGCCGGAGGGCGGGGTGGGCTCGTTGGGTGCGCCGTAGGGCGGGGCGGGCTGATTGGGTGCGCCGTAGGCCGGCGTTGCCTGGTTTGGCGCTCCGTAAGATGCCCCGACCGCGCCACCGGTGTACCCCGGCGCGCCGGAGGGTGGCGTCGGCTCTGCGGGCTCGACGGGAGCCGTCGTGCTCCAGGTGGCGTCCTCGCCCGTCGCCGCGGGAGCTGCCTCCGCAGTCGCGCCGGACGAGTCTGGTTGCGGAACGGACGCCCCCGCCGCGGGCTGGGCCGCACCGTATGCGGGCGGCTGCTGTTCCGGACCCCCGTAGGGGGCGGCCGGCGCATGGTACGTCGGCCCCTGCTCGTAGGCGGGCGGCGGCGTGTAGGTCGGCTGCTGTCCGGAGGACGGCGGCTGCGGTGCCGTCGCCGGCGCGTCCCCGAAATCAATCGTCGGGTCCGGCAGTGGCGTCCCGGACGGATCGGGTGCGTTGTTGTTGGTCGGCTGGTCAGCGCTGTTGTCGCTCATGGCGGGTCCCCCTCAGGACGGGCCGAGCAGCCCGTCGATCGTTGAGGAAGATGGTACAGCGGCTGTCGCGCTCATTCCGAGGGCGAAGTGCTGCCACCCTCGCTCGCGCGCCGACGGCGGTCGAGTTCCTCACGCAGCCGCCACTCCTCGATCTCGCGTTCCAGGTCGGCCATCTGCTGCTCGGTCGTACGTGTATCCACCACCCGCGGGGTCGGGTATCCGGGGCGGTCCGTGGCGCGCTGGGCGCGGGGCGCGGGCATGCGCGCGCTGTCATACTCGCGGCCGAGTATCCACCACAACAGGCTTCCGATCAGGGGAAGAAAGATCACGATGAGGATCCAGACGACCTTCGGAAGGTGCTTCACCTTGCTCGAGTCACGCAGGATGATGTCCACCAGGGACGTGACGAACAGCGCCACCGTGAGCAGGGTCATCAACGGGATCATGGTTCTCAATCTATGTGCTGGCCGGGCGGGCGTCGATGGGGTGACGCCTCTGCATGAGAATGTCCTCATGAGGGCTGAACGCCTCACTCTGCGTCAGCAGGAACTGCTCGGGTGGCTGTGGCACGCTGACGGGATGAGTGACCTTCGCGCTGCCCGACCGCGACCTGCGGTGTGGATTCCGGTCGCCCTCGCCGTCGTCCTCGTGGTCGCGGTCGTGGGCGTCCTCGTGCGGGACAGCGCGGCGGTGAACGATGCGGAGCTCTCCTTCCTGCACGACCTCAGCGCGATGCACACCTCGCTGCTCACGCCGATCGCGCTGGCCGTCAACATTGGGTTCGGGCCGGTGGGCGCGGTGATTATCTCGCTCATCGTCGCCGTGGTGATCGGGATGAGCGCACGGGCGGCGTGGCCTGCGGTGCGATTCGGACTGCTGGTGGCCGTGCCCTGGCTCGTGGTCGACGTCATCAAGGCGGTGGTCTCCCGGCCGCGGCCGGATGCCGGCGTTCTGGTGGAGCAGCTCATCCGCGAGCCCGCGTCGGCCAGCTATCCCAGTGGTCACACCGCATTCGCCGCCGCACTAGGGGTCGCTCTGGTATGGACGGTGGTGAGCCGGACCCACCGTGCGGCACCGGTCGTCGTCGCCGCCGCGGTCGCCGCCGTGCTGGCTCTGGTGACTGCGTGGTCGCGCATGTACCTCGGGGTGCATCACCCCACGGACGTGACCGCGTCTCTGCTCGTGGTGCCCGTGGTCTCGACCGCGGTGTTCGCCGTCGCCGAGCGCGCGGTCTCAGCGCGCGGACCGCGCTCCGTGGCCGCTGCGGACGACCCGCTGTGATGACCGCCGGTGACTTCACGATCTGCTGTTCCCCAGGTGGGGGATGCATAATGAGGGACATTCAGTCGTTCCGCGGTCGCGCGAAACGACGGGGCGATCTGGTGATCGCCCGCATGGACTGCTGCCGTCGTCGTGGGGGCGATCGCAGCAGCAGCGGTAACGCTGCAGGCGCCGGAGCTCATCGAGACCGCGCGGGGTGGTCGTCAACGCCGGGGGGCACAAGGCGACCACCCCACTTCCGGCCACGTCCCCGCAACGCTTGGAAGGAGCCGGCATGACCTCGACCCGTGCGGATCGGCACCCGGAGCACGGCGACGGCACAGTACCGGAGCCCGAGCTGTCCGAGTCGGGGAGCAACGTCACGACCTTCTCCCTCGACGGGCGGGAGCTGATCGCCGAAGAGCTGGCCGGACCGGAGTCGCTCACCTTCATCGTGGTCCACGGCTTCGGCCTCGGTCGCTCCGCCTACATCGAGATCGCGCACGGCCTGACAGCCGCCGGACGCGTGATCGCGCTCGACCTGCCGGGGTTCGGAGAAGCGCCCGAGCCGGCGCGGACGCCCACCATGGAAGAACTCGGTGACCTGGTTGCCGCGTTCGTCAGCGACCGCGCACTCGATAACGTCGTCCTCATCGGCCACTCGATGGGCACGCAGATCGTGGCTGAGGCGGTCGCCCGTCATCCCGGGTCCGCGGTGACCGCAGCTGTTCTCGTCGCACCCACCACCGACTCCGGCGCTCGCGGACTCCTGCGGCAGACGCTGCGTCTGGCGCGGGACATCGTCGCGGCCCACCCGCTCACGTTCTACCGGGGCGCGGCGGAGTATCTGAAGGCGGGGCCGCACCTGATGCGCAAGGCACGGGCTACGGTCGTGCACCGGCCCGAAGCGACATACCCGCGCATGGAGATCCCGGTGCTCGTGCTGCGCGGGGCGAACGACCACGTCGTGCCGAAGAAGTGGAGCGAGAAAGTGCTCGCCCTCCTCCCGGACGGCGCGCTCACCGAGCTTCCGGGTCGCGGGCATGCCGCGCTGATCGTGCGACCGGAGGCGTCGGTCATCCGCATCGAGCAGTTCCTGCTGGAGCGCAAGCTGCGATGATCGCTGGTCAGCTCCGGGGGGAGAGGATGCCGGAGCGCTCCGGGTGGTCACGGAACCAGTCCGCCACATACCAGCACACCGGAAGCACCACGCGGTCGCCCTCGGCCTCCAGTTCCGCCACGGCCCGGTCGACCAGCACCGCCGCATAGGCGTGACCGCGATGCGCGGGGAGCGTGTACGCCCGTGCGAGGGCGACGGTGCGCCCGTCGTCGCGATAGTCCAGCACGCTCAGCAGCTCATCGCCGCGGCGCAACGCGAAGCGCGCCGCATCCCGCTCGCGTGCGAACTCCAGATCGGTCATCGGCACAGCGTACGCCTGTCGCCCGCCTGCGGTGGTCCGCTGCGCGTGATACGCAGCGGACCGTCAGCGGAGGTCCCCGATCCCACCCTCGTCGACGACCCGGCACGCGGTGATGCGCTGTCCCGGTGCACCTTCACAGGTGCGGTGTGCTGAGCGTGCACCGTGGTGATGGGCTGCTCAGACCCGGACAGTGAGCACATATACCCGTGCTCGTGGGTTGTGTGCCCGCTGCCGTCGACTACCGACTCCGCTCACTCCTCCTGGCTGATGGCTCCCGCCTCGTCCCGGAGGTCGTTCAGCCAGTTGGCCTGCTGGATGCGCCCGTCCAGCTCGCGCAGCCGGCGCGCGACGTCATCCGCGCGGGTGCGAACGACGGCGACATCGAAGGCGGCGATCTGTCGCAGTTCGGAGCGCATCTGGCGAAAGCTCGCGGGGCTCGCGGCGTCGGCTGCGGCGGTCAGCACGGAATGCTGCAGACGCAGCGTGTCCCGGGCGGCCAGCGCCTCGGTCATCGTGCCATCCGTGCCCAGATCGATCGCGGCGTTGGTGGTGTTGATGGCGGAGATCAGCAGCCGCAGCCGCTCCACACACCTCTCCGCCTCCGCCAGCAGCGCGGTGGCGTCCTCGGCGGGCGGCTCGCCCTCCTGGTACCGCGCGTTCTGAACGATCCGGCTCCGCAGCTGTTCGATCCGCCGCTGCAGATCTGCGCGCAGAGCCAATGCTTCAGCGAGTTTCATGCTCCGACCCTAGCCGCCATGCCGGGGCACTGCCACGCGGTCACAGCTCGCTCATAGCATGTCTCAGTTTGACATGGAAGGACTTGTCTCGTCATAATGCCCACATGACCAACAACGCATATCCTGTGTCCGCCTGGGAGGCGAACGGGAGTGCCGGCATGATGATGGCCGGCCGTGTTGGCATGTGTTGCCGAATGTGCCGCTAAACCTGCAGCTCTCGCTCGGTCCGACTCCACGCTCCAATCTGGCGTGAGACGTGTGGACCCCGCGTCGCCGCTCCGCCCCACACCAGGAGGCCCCGAGCGATGGCGCCGGCCGATGACGGCCCCACCTCGCAGCAAGCTCACTCGCCTTTTCGGCAACCCCTCCAAGGACTCCTCATCATCATGTCGAACCTCGCTTTCATCGATGCACCCGCCCGCACCGCCCCCGTCAGCCAGCCGCACCTGCGTGCCGTCTCCCGCACGGAGAACGTCGTGACCACCGGTCCCTCGCCCCGCGGCTTCGCCCTGTACGTCGGCATCGACGAGCTCAAGGCCGCCGCTGACGGTGTCAGCCTGCCGTTGCTCGTCGACGCCCTTCGCCGCACGCTCGCCGAGCTGTCGCCCTCCGCCGAGACCTACGCCACCGTCGCCCTCGCGCCCACCAGCGCAGGCGGACGCGATGTGGACGTGGTCCGTCTTGCTCTGCACGAGCCGAGCGCCGTCGCACGCAACCGTCCCGCCGCCGCAGAGGACGACGAGGCCAGCCGCGTCATTGTCGACATCTCCCGCAAGCGCGTCGTGATCGACGGTGAGTCCGCCGGGTTCACCTACAAGGAGTTCGAGCTGCTGCAGTACCTGGTGCTGCGCGAGGGGCGCACCATCGAGCGCAGCGAGCTGGTCTCGTCGCTGTGGAGCGCCGGGGATGCTGATGCCCCGGGCGAGCGCACGATCGATGTTCACGTGCGTCGGCTGCGCGCCAAGCTCGGCCGGTACGAGGACATCGTGCGCACCGTGCGCGGCGTGGGTTACCGTTTCGACCGGCACGCCGACGTCGTGATCCGCTACGGCTCGGGCACGCCCTCTCCCGACCGCTTCTGAGCGCGCCGCGGTCGTGCAGGCCGTTGTCGGAGGTGCCGCGTAGCGTGAGCCTATGACCTTCTCGCCGGCGCGGACCCTGCCACGCAGGCCCGTCGCGGACCGGTCCGTACGCGTCCCCCCGCGCGTGGAGACACGCTATCGGCCGGCGCACGAGCTGGACCTGATGCGCACCGTGGGTTTTCATCGGCGTGGCGGAACCGACCCCACCATGCACATTGCGGGCGGAGTGATCTGGCGTGCCTTGCGCACATCGGCTGGACCCGCGGTCCTGGCACTGCGCCAGGGCGCCGACGGCGTCCTGGCTGCCGCGTGGGGGAGCGGCGCGGCGGAGGCGCTGGATACGGTGCCGCGTCTGTGCGGCGCGGAAGATCATCCGGAGCGCTTCGATCCCGGCGACAATCCGGTCATCGCCGAGGCCCACCGGCGCCACCCCGGTCTGCGCATCGGCTCCAGCGAAGGTCTGACCGAGGTCATCGTCAGTGCCGTGCTGGAGCAGAAGGTGACCGCCATGCAGGCATACGGCGCCTGGCGCTCCCTGGTCACGCGGTTCGGTGAGACGGTGCCGTCCCCGGCACCGCGTCCCCTGCGGGTGGCACCCACCTGGGACCAGTGGCGGCGGATCCCATCCTGGGCCTGGCATCGTGCGGGAGTCGAGCCCCCGCAATCGCGCACCATCGTGTCGGCCGCATCCCGCGGATCATCGCTGCTCGACGCGGTGCGCAACGCACCTGATGCAGCCGAACGAGAACGCGTCCTCACCTCGCTGACGGGAGTCGGCCCCTGGACGTCGGCCGAGATACGCATCCGGGCTTTCGGCGATCCCGACGCGGTCAGCGTCGGCGATTTCCACCTGGCCCATCACGTGGGTCATGCTCTGGCCGGCCGACGCACGGATGATGCCGGAATGCTGCGTCTTCTCGCGCCGTGGGCGGGACAGCGTCAGCGCGTGATCCGCCTGATCGGCGTGGCCGGTCTGGGCGAACCGCGGCGAGCACCCCGCCTGCATCCGGAGGATCACCGGGGCCGTTGACGGCGGTACCGATGAATCGGCCCGCGGCTCTTGCCGACGAGACGCCGCGGCTCCACACTGTCCTTCGTGCGCATCAGGTCGGTGCGCGGATGGGAGCCTCCTATGTCCACCCTCAACCCCTATCTCTCGTTCCACGACAATGCGCGCGAGGCGATGGAGTTCTACCAGAGCGTCTTCGGCGGGGACCTGCGGGTGATGACCTTCGCCGACATGGGCGGCATGGGGATGCCCGAGGCCGAACAGGGGCTGGTGATGCACTCCCAGCTCACCACGCCGGACGGGTTCGTCCTGATGGGATCCGACACCCCGAGCCACATGGGATGGGTGGCGCCGGCGGGAATCTCGGTCTCCGTGTCGGGGGCGGACGCCGATTCCCTGCGCAGGTACTGGGACGGCCTCGCCGACGGCGCGACCATCACGCAGCCGCTGGAGAAGGCGCCGTGGGGAGGCGAGTTCGGGATGCTCGTCGATCGCTACGGCATCAGCTGGATGGTCTCCATCGACGACGATTTCTGAGTCTCCGCCGCGCTTCCCGTGACGGCCGGTGCCCGCAGGCGCCGGCCGTTCAGCGTGTCCGGGCTGTTGTCGGCTCGCCGCCGCAGCAATGTCGGAGGCCCCTTCTACGGTGAAGACATGCGAATCCTGCACACCTCTGACTGGCACATCGGGCGTACCTTCCACGGCAACCCGACGCTGGCCGCGCTCGGTGAGGTGCTGGAGGCGCTGGTCGAGCAGGTCCGGGTCAACGAGGTCGATGTCGTCATCGTCGCCGGAGACGTCTTCGATTCGTCGACGCCGGCCGCTCCCGCCTACACCCTGCTCACCGACACGCTGCGCGCACTGGCTGACACAGGCGCATCGGTCATCGTCACCAGCGGAAACCACGACTCGGCGGCACGACTCGGATTCCAGTCGGCACTGCTTCGCGAGGGGATCCACGTGGTCACCGATCCGCTCGCGCTGGATCTTCCGCTCACCATCCGGGACGAGCACGGGGAAGTCGACTTCTACGGCATCCCGTATCTCGAGCCGACCATCGTGCGCAACACGTGGGAAGGGGCCGATCTACGTTCCCAGGCGCAGACGATCGGGCACGCGATGAGCCTCGTTCGTGCCTCCATCCAGCGCCGCGGCGTGAGGTCTGTCGCGATCGCGCACTGCTTCGCCGTCGGGGTGGAAGCCACGCCGGGTGTCGAGCGTGAGGTGCGACAGGGAAGCCTCGACATGGTGCCGTTGTCCGCCTTCGACGGGCCCGACTACGTGGCGCTCGGGCACATCCATGGCCGCCAGCAGCTCTCGGACCGCGTCCGCTACAGCGGCGCCCCGCTGCACTACAGCTTCGGGGAGCGTGACAAGCCGCGCGGCTCGTGGCTGGTGGATCTCGACGCGGAGGGCCTGGCGCAGATCGAGTGGCTGCCGCTGCCGGTACCCCGGCGACTCGTCGTGCTGCGGGACACCCTCGAGGCCCTGCTGACCGATCCCGCCTACTCCGGGGTGGAAGACGCCTGGGTGTCGGTCGAGTACACCGACCGCACACCGCAGCGGGACACCATGCGGCGACTGCAGCAGCGCTTTCCGTTCTGCGCGGTGGTTGTGCACGTGCCCCACGGTGCGAAGGTCCAGACGACGGCCACCTATCGTGACCGCCTGCGTACTGCCACCTCGGATGAGGAACGCATCGAGGCATTCCTCGTGCATGTCCGGGCGGAGGAGGGGGCCAGTGCGGCGGAACGCGCGCTGATCCGGGAGATCCTGGATGAGCACGCACGCGCCGAGGCGCTGGTATGAGACTCCACCGGCTGGAGATCGAGGGATTCGGCCCTTTTCGCGAACGGCAGTACGTCGACTTCGATGACTTCGCGGCGGATGGTCTCTTCCTGATCTCCGGTCGGACCGGTGCGGGCAAGTCCAGCATCCTGGACGCCATCACCTTCGCACTCTACGGCTCGATCCCGCGCTACTCCAGCGGTGAGAAGCGGCTGCGCAGCGACCACAGCGCACCCGAGGAGCCGACGGAGGTCGTGCTGGAGTTCAGCGCAGGAGAGCACCGCTACCGGGTGATCCGCAATCCGGAGTACCTCAAACCCAAGCAGCGCGGTGAGGGGATGACCACTCAGGCGGCCGCGGTGCAGCTGGCCCGCTGGGAGGATGGCGAGTGGCGCGGGATGTCGGCGCGCGCTCGCGACGTGGGAAACGACCTCGACGAGATCCTGCAGCTGTCCCGGGAGCAGTTCCTGCAGGTGATCCTGCTCGCACAGAACCGTTTTGCCGAGTTTCTGCTCGCCGGCAACGACGAACGGCGCAAAGTGCTGCAGACGCTGTTCGGCACGCGTCGGTTCCAGGACTACGCCGATGCCTTCGAGGCACGCCGACGAGCCGCGGAGGCCGAACTAGCCGGCCGAGGTACTGCGACGGATGCCCGGCTGGACGCGGCGGAGCGGATCATCCGCGATCTCGGTCTCGACGAGGAACCGGCCGGCACGGAGGCCACGCCGACGCCCGATGACGTGGCCGACGCCGGGGCCTCTGCGGCCGTCGAAGGGTCGCCCGCGCCGGGTGCGACGGCCACGCCGCTGAGCCGTGCTGAACGTCTGGACGTGATCCGAGAAGCGCTGCCGCGCGCGGAGTACCGCCGAGACGTGGCCGCTGAAGAAGCCCAGCGGCTGGTGGCGGAGCAGGATCGACTCGCGAGCATCGCCGCCGAGCTGGAGGTGCAGCGCCAGGCACAGCGGCGCCGCGACGATACTCGCGCACCACTGGCGCGGGCGGAGTCGGCTGTGCCGGAGATGGAACAGGATCGCGCTCGACTGCTTGTGGCTCAGCGGGCGGAGGAGGCGCGCGCGACCCTGGACGCACTGGCGGCGGCGGAACGTCGGCAGCAGGACTGCGATGCCGCGGTGGTCGCCGCGCGCTCGCGCTGGCAGGTCGTGGCGGATGACGAGGCGAGCGGTGCCGCCTCGGCGGCGGAACAGACGGGGTTGGCAGCCGAAGGCGAAGCACTGCGGGCGACGGCATCGCGGGCGTCGGAGATGCTCGGAGCCCTGGCCCACGCGCACAAGCTCGAGCAGGAGGCCGATGAACTGGCCGCCCAGCAGCGTCGAGCTCACGAGGATCTGACGGCCGCCGACGAGCGGATCGCGCAGCTCACCGCCCGCCTCGCGGACATCCCCGGCGAACTGCAGCGGCTCGGCGAACGGCATACGGAGGCCGTGGCCGCCGCCGCCGCGCTCCCCGCGGCCCGAGCCGAACAGGAGCGTCTGGAAGCGGCCCTCACCGCGGCCCGCCTGGTCGACACGATCCGTCCGGAGCTTCGCAGCGCCGAGGAGGCGCAGGCAGCGGCCTCCGAAGCTCGCACCCGGACGAGCGCCGCACTCACGGAGCTGATGCGTCGCCGCCTCGACGGACACGCGTCCGAGCTCGCCCGCGATCTCCAGGACGGGCAGGCCTGTCCCGTGTGCGGCTCGCTCGATCACCCGGCACCGGCGCCCGATGACGGGACCCCCGTGTCGGAGGCGGACATCACGGCCGCGGAGGACGCCGCGGAGCGCGCCGCGACGGCTGCGCAGGCGGCGACCGACGCCGCACGCACGGTGCGAGACAGGCATTCTGCTGCGCTCGCCGCCGCCGGGGGACACGAGACTGCCGCTCTCCGGGAACTCGCCGCCGCTGCACGCACCGCCCGTGAGACGGCCGATGCGGCGCAAGCGCGTGCTGCCCAGCTCGCCGCGCAGATCCAGAACCTCACCGACGTCCGTAACGAACAGCAGGCCGCACTGGCAGATCTCATGCGGGAGCGGACCGAACTGCAGTCGGTCCGCAACGCCATCGACGAGCGGGCCCGCGCGGCGGTTGAGACGATAACCCAGGCGCGCGCCGGAGCGCACAGCGTGGCGGATCGGATCGTGCGGCTCACCGAGGTCCGAGATGCCGCCACGATCCTGGCGGACGCGCTCGATGACAGCGCCGAGCGGCGGGAGGCGCTCACGGAGGCGCGCGCCGTCCTGGCGGACGTGCTCGAGCGCACGGGCATCGAATCGGCGGACGCTGCGCGCGCCGCCCTCCTCCCGCGCGCGGATCGTGACCGTCTCGAGGCGGCGCTGGCCGCCCACGACGCCGCACTCCGGGACCTGCGCGCGGTGCTCTTGCAAGCGGAGCTCGAGATGCTCCCGGAGGAGCCGATCGACGTGCAATCCGCGCACACCGCCGTGGCCGAGGCTCGGGCGGCGGCAGGGAGAACCGCCGCCGAATCCGCTCGCGCGGAATCGGCCGTCCAGCAATTGGCGCGCGCCACGGAGGACGCCGCGGAAGCGCTCCGGGAGATGGGCGATGCGGAAGCGCAGCGCGCAGTGATCGTCCGCCTCGCCGACACCATCGCCGGTCGCGAGCCCAACACCCGCAAGATGTCCCTGGAGACCTTCGTGCTGGCCGCTGAGCTGGAGGACATCGTCGCTGCCGCCAATCTCCGCCTCGCCGAGATGTCCTCGGGCCGCTACACGCTCGCCCACACCGACGAACGGGCGGCGCGCAACGCCGCGTCAGGCCTGGGAATCGAGGTGGTCGATGCCCACACCGGCCGTTCGCGTCCGGCGACGTCGTTGTCCGGCGGAGAGACCTTCCTGGCGTCCCTGGCACTCGCACTCGGCCTGGCCGAGGTCGTCACCTCGCGAGCGGGCGGGGTGCAGCTGGACACGTTGTTCATCGACGAGGGCTTCGGCTCCCTGGATGTGGAGACGCTCGATGTGGCCATGCGCACACTGGACGAGCTGCGTCAGGGCGGTCGCACCGTCGGGGTGATCAGCCACGTGGAGGCGATGCAGGATCAGATTCCCGCACGGCTGCGCGTGAGCGTACGCTCGGATGGCTCCAGCGTGGTCTCTCGCGAGACCGGTGCCCCGCCCGTCTGACCTCCTCGCCGTCCGGGCCTCTCGCCGTCCGCGCTGCGTGCGCGTCCGAGACCGCACTCCCGTCTGCGCCCGTCTGCGCCCGTCTGCGCCCGTGTGCCCGTCTGTGCCCGTGTGCCCGTCTGCGCCCGTGTGCCCGTGTGCCCGTCTGCGCCCGTCTGCGCCCGTGTGCCCGCCCGTGTGCCCGTGTGCCTGTGTACCTGTGTACCTGTGTGCTCGGCCCGCCTGTGCCCGCCGGTGTGGGCAAGCGCTCGGGAACGGGCGATACGGTGAGTGCATGAAGTCTTCGCTCGGAACCTGGATCACCGTGATCGTGGCGGTCGTGATCGCCTGGTTCCTCGTGAACGCGTTGTTCTCCCTCGCCTGGCTGATCGCGAAGATCGCCATCGTGGCGATCGTCGCGGTCGTGGTCTACGGCGTGATCCGCACGATCACCGCGCGCCGCGACGGCTGACCGCACGCGGGCCGATGTCCGAACCCCGCGATAGCGTCGTGGGCAGGAGGAAACATGCGAATTGCTGATGGCGGCCGGGTCATCTGGAGTGCGACCGATCTGAAGAAGGCTGCCGACTGCGAATTCGCCTGGGTGCGCGGCATCGACGCGAAGCTTGGGCGCATCGAGGCCATCGAGGAACCGGAAGACGCCATGATGCGTCGTGCCATCGAGCTCGGCCTGGCGCACGAGAAGCGCGTTCTGGCGGACTACCACCGTCGTTTCCCCGGCGCCGTGGTCGAGATCGAGGACGTCAGCCAGGGCGGTGCGGAGGATCGCGATGCGGCCTTCGCGCGTACGCTCGACGCGCTGCGCGGGACGGACGCGCAGGTGGTCTACCAGGGCGCGTTCACCGCCCCCGACTTCATCGGGTTCGCGGACTTCATCGTGCGCACCCCGGACGGCTGGCTCGTCCAGGACACCAAGCTCGCCCGCACAGCGCGCGTGACGGCGCTGATGCAGCTGGTCGCCTACGTCGACCGTCTGGAGGCCGAGGGCATCCCCGTCGCGCCCACCGTCGAGCTCATCCTCGGCACCGGCGAGATCAGCACGCACCGCATCGAGGACATCCGTCCCGTCTTCCGCCTTCGCCGCGAGCGGCTGCGGGCCCTGATCGCGGATCGCCAGGTGGCCGCAGGCACAGCGGTCGAGGCGGTGGCGTGGGCGGATGAGCGCGGCGAGCTGGGCCTCATCGCCTGCGGCCGCTGCGCCACCTGCGAGTCCGAGTCCGTCGCCCACCGGGATCTGCTGCTCGTGGCGGGCATGCGTCCGCAGCAGCGCCGCCGGCTCCGGGCCGCGGGCATCGTCACCATCGACGATCTCGCCGGGGCCGAGCACACCCCCGACGACATCGCGGCCGACGTGTTCCACGCGCTGCGGATCCAGGCGCAGCTTCAGCTGGCCAGCCCCGCCGGAGTGCCGGTGGTGGGGGAGGACGCACCGGCCCACCCGGTTCCCACCTACGAGGTGATCCTTCCCTCAGCGCTGGCCATCCTGCCGCCGGCGGATCCCGGCGACATGTTCTTCGACTTCGAAGGCGACCCCCTGTACACCGAGGGCGCTGGTGAGCACTGGGGGCTCGATTACCTGTTCGGCTGGGTCGATGACGCAGAGACATACTCGGCCATCTGGGCGCACGACTTCGCGGCCGAGCGGGCGGCGCTGGAGACGTTCCTGCGGACGGTCTCGCTGCTTCGTTCACAGCACCCCCAGATGCACATCTACCACTACGCTCCGTACGAGCCCACGCACCTGGCGGCCATGGCCGCCCGTCATGGGTTCGGTGAGGCCGAGGTGGATCGCCTCCTCGC
Source organism: Microbacterium sp. GXS0129 (assembly GCF_044769785.1). NCBI lineage: Bacteria > Bacillati > Actinomycetota > Actinomycetes > Micrococcales > Microbacteriaceae > Microbacterium > Microbacterium sp. GXS0129. The sequence goes on from NZ_JBIZVZ010000004.1 coordinate 386,726, forward strand.
AGAGGGCGTGTTCGTGGATCTGTATCCGATCGTCAAGCGCGCCGTGCGAGTAGGGTCCCGTTCCTACTCCATCAAGAAGCTCGAACCGCTCTACATGGGTGACGAGGTGCGCACTGCCGAAGTGCAGAAGGGTGACGAGTCGATCGAGCGGTACGTCGAGGCGCGCGCTCTCGCGGCAGACGGCCACACCGCAGCGGCGCAGGACATCCTCGACGATCTGGCCGACTACAACCGGTACGACTGCGTGTCCACTCGGCGCCTGCGGGACTGGTTGCGCGCCCGCGCCGCCGAGGCGGGAGTGGAGCCGGGCCAGCAGATCGAAGCGGAGACCAACGCCTACCACCCCTCGGAACGCTCCACCGCGCTGCTGCATGACGCCGAAGCACTCGCCGCACGCACCCCGGGAACGGAGCGCACGGCCGAGGAGACCGCGTTGCGGCTGGCGGCAGCTGCCATCGACTACCACCCGCGGGAGAGCCGCGCCTTCTGGGCGGGGCACTACCTGCGCCTGCGCGAACCGCTCTCCAGCTGGAACCAGGGACGAGACGTGCTCACCGTGGATCCCGCTCGCTCCTTCGTCGCCCAGCCCTGGTATCTGCCGGAGCGAGCCCACTCGCCCCAGCGCGAGGTCATGCTGCGTGGTGAGATCGCCCCGGGCTCGAGTCTGCGCGATGGCTCCGAGGTCTTCACGATCTATGAACGCCCCGTCCCGTTCCCTGCGCTGAAGTCCTCCCGCTGGATCAACGTTCCGGTGCCGGCGCACATCATCGAGGTCCGCGACGACGGCCTCCTTGTCGCCGAGCGCGGGATGCCCGAGGTGGAGTGGGAGCGCGCGCCGATCGCCGTGGTCCCCGGCCCACCGCCGTCGACGAAGAACATCCAGGAGCGCATCGACCTCTGGGCCGACGGCGTGCTGCGCACCGCGCCCGCTCTGCCGCGCGATGCCGCCACCGATGTGCTGCTGCGCCGGCCGCCGCGCACTCGGTCAGGGCGGCTCACACCGTCCACCGGAGACGACGTCGCCGCTATCGTCGCGAGCATCCGTGACCTCGACTCCAGCTACGTGGCCGTGCAGGGTCCTCCCGGCACCGGGAAGACCTTCGTCGGCTCGCACGTGATCGCCCGTCTCGTTGCAGATCACGGCTATCGCGTCGGCGTGGTGGCACAATCGCACGCCGTGGTGGAGAACCTGCTGACCCGCGTGGTGCAGGCGGGGCTTCCGATCGAGCGGGTGGGCAAGGCGAGCGCCGACAAAGACGCCGAGGACGAGCGCTTCACGCCAGTGCCGCGCGACCGCATCGCACAGTTCCGGGAGGAATTCGATCGGGAGGGGTTCGTGATCGGCGGCACCGCGTGGGACTTCTGCAACGGTCGTCGGGTGCCGCCCGGAAGCCTGGATCTGCTCGTCATCGACGAGGCGGGCCAGTACTCCCTCGCCAACACCATCGCCACCTCCGTGGCGGCGCGCGATCTCCTGCTGCTGGGCGACCCACAGCAGCTGCCACAGGTGAGCCAGGGAACGCATCCCGAGCCCGTGGACACCTCGGCACTCGGCTGGGTGATGGACGGCGACGACGTCATCCGGCCGGAGTTCGGCTACTTCCTCGAACACACCTGGCGCATGCGCCCCGAGGTCGCCGACGTGGTCTCCGCGCTGTCCTATGAGGGCAAGCTCACCGCAGCCGCCGCAGCTCTCGAGCGCACGATCGAGGGCATCGAGCCCGGCGTGCACGCCCTCACCGTCGATCATCGCGGCAATACCTCGCACAGCGACGCCGAGGCCGCGCGCGTGGTGGACCTGGTGCAGGACCTGATCGGGCGGGATTTCGATCCCGGTGAGGGCGCCGCTGTGCGTCCGCTCGAGGCGTCCGACATCATCGTGGTCACCCCGTACAACGCCCAGCAGCAGACCGTGCGCGAGGCGCTCGTCGCTGCGGGTTTCGCCGAGACCCCGGTCGGCACGGTGGACAAGTTCCAGGGACAGGAAGCGGCGGTGGCGGTCGTCTCCCTGGCTGCGTCGAGCGCACGTGAAGCTCCGCGTGGCCTGGAGTTCCTCCTGCTGGAGAACCGCCTCAACGTGGCCATCTCCCGCGCACAGGTCGCCGCGTACGTCCTGTACGCGCCCGGCCTGCTCGATGATCTGCCTCGCACACCGGCGGGCGTGGCCCGGCTCTCCGCGTTCACCCGCATGGTCGGTGCTGAGCCTGCCGGCGAGTGACACCGACGGCTCAGCGGCGCGAACCGCTGCCGCGGCGGCACCACTGAGGCGCGTGCCGGTTCGGTTGGGCCTAACCTGCTGATATGTCGATCAACACACCGCTTCGCCGACCCCGCGACGGCCGATGGGTCGGAGGCGTCTGCCTCGGCGTCGCCGAGCACTTCAACCTCGATGTGACGCTCGTGCGCGTGCTCACCGTCCTGCTCGGAGTCTCCCTCATCGCCTACCTCGTCGCCTGGGCGCTGATCCCCTCCGAGTGACGCGGACACATCCCGAAACGCGAATCGCCCCGCTCAGACAGCGGGGCGATTCGTGCAAGAAATCCGGGATCAGACCGTGCCGTACAGGCGATCGCCCGCATCGCCGAGGCCCGGGACGATGTAGCCGTGCTCGTCGAGACGCTCATCCAGCGCACCCAGCACCAGCGTGACATCACGGCCCGCCACCTGCTTCTCGATCGCCGCAACGCCCTCCGGCGCGCCCAGGATGCACACCGCGGTCACGTCCTGCGCACCGCGCTGGAACAGGAAGTCGATGGCGGCGCCGAGCGAGCCGCCCGTCGCCAGCATCGGATCCAGCACGAAGCACTGGCGCGCGCTCAGGTCCTCGGGCAGCCGCTCAGCGTAGGTCTGCGGCTCCAGGGTCTCCTCGTTGCGTGCCATGCCGAGGAAGCCGACCTCTGCGGTCGGGATCATCGTAGTCATGCCCTCGAGCATGCCGAGACCGGCGCGGAGGATCGGCACGATGAGCGGACGCGGCTCCGAGATGCGCACACCCGTGGTCGTGGTGACCGGGGTCTGGATCTCGTACGGCGTGACCCGGACGTTCCGTGTGGCCTCGTAGGCCAGCAGCGTCATCAGCTCGCTGGTGAGCTGACGGAACACGGGCGACGGCGTGTTCTTGTCACGCAGCACCGTGAGCTTGTGGGTGATCAAGGGGTGATCGGCGACGTGAACACGCATGAGGTACAGAATATCCGCTCGAACGGTCCCACGCTGTGCGGTCGTCGTGCGCGAGAACGCGCGGGTGCTCAGCGACGGCCGCGGAAGAACTCCTGCAGCAGCGCGACCGCATCGGTCTCGCGGACGCCGCCGACCACTTCGGCACGGACTGGAAGACGGCGGTCGCGCAGCACGTCGTAGACCGAGCCGGCCGCACCCGCCTTGTCATCCCACGCGCCGAAGACGACTCGTGAGACACGCGCCTGCAGCGCGGCGCCGGCGCACATCACGCACGGCTCCATCGTGACCACCAGCGTGGTGTCCTGGAGGTTCCAGGATCCGATCGTGCGGGCCGCCGCGCGCATCGCGACGACCTCCGCATGGCCGGTGGGATCGGCCGTCTCCTCGCGGTCATTTCGTCCGAGGCCCAGCACGTCGCCGTCGCGGCCCAGCACCACGGCGCCCACCGGGATCTCGCCGGCCGCGCCCGCCTCGGCCGCGAGGCCCAGCGCCCGGGCCATCGCGGCGTCCTCTGCCGGGGTCGTGAGCATGTCAGTGCCCGGATGTGCGAGCCAGATCCGGGTTCTCACCGGCCGAGGGGATGGACGATCCCCGCCCCGCGATGCGACGCACCAGCATGACCACGGCCACCACGATCAGACCGATCACGAGCCCCGCAACGGCGGAGATGGCGGTGTCCGCGATCCACACGATCACGCCGCCGAGCGGAGCCAGGGCGTGCTCGACGAGGTGGAGCAGATCCGCCGGCGGGTGGAAGCCGACCTCGCCCAGGTTGGCGATCACGAGGTGACCTCCCACCCACAGCATCGCCACCGTGCCGATGACGCTGATGACGCGGAACACGGCCGGCATCGAGCGGACGATGCGCGTTCCGGTGTGACGCACGCGCTTCTCGTCGCTGCGGACCATCCGCAGGCCGATGTCATCGAGCTTGACCAGGAGCGCAACGGCGCCGTACACGACGCCCGTCATCAGGAGTGCGATGACCACCAGGGCGGCCAGCTCCATCCAGAAACCGAGGTGCTCAGGCAGGTTCGACAGCGAGATCAGCATGATCTCGGTGGACAGGATGAGGTCGGTGCGGATGGCGCCCCACACCAGCTTGTTCTCGTTGCGGTCTTCGGCTTCCTCGTCGCCATGGTGGCCCACACCGAACCACTCCAGCACCTTCTCCGCGCCTTCGAAGCACAGGAACGTCCCACCGATGATCAGCAGCCAGGGCAGGATCCACGGGGCGAACTGGGTCAGCACCAGCGCGATCGGGATGATGATCACGAACTTGTTCGCGATCGAGCCCAGCGCGATCTTTCCCACCACGGGCAGCTCACGGGCGGGCGTGATGCCCTGCACGTACTGCGGGGTGACCGCGGCGTCGTCGATCACGACTCCCGCGGACTTCGCTGACGCCTTCAGCGCCGCGCTCAGGATGTCATCGACGACTGCCAGCAGACCAACGGACATGAATCCCCCTCGAACGCCGTGTGATCGTCCGGCGACCCAGCGATTCTATCGGTCACCCACGTCGGCGGTGGCGAGAGCGATCAGTCCGCCGACTTCAGGACGATGACCTCGGTGGGAGGCCCGCCCACCGGGACGTAGTCGATGCGCGACAGCAGTGCGGCGCGGAAGTCCTCCGGCTCCTCCAGGTGCGGGCAGTGGCCCACGGCGGGGAAGAGCGCGTCGAGGACGTGACCACCCGCGGCCGAGTACGCGTCGAGCACGTCCTTGGTCTGCGTCACCATCGGCTGTGCGGGGGCGGCATCCTCGCCCGGCCAGCCGTCGATGTCACCGTTGCGTCCTCGCACGTTGGTGTCGAAGGCGGATTCGTCCGAGATGATGATGTCGCGTCCGCCGTGCACCCACAGGATCGGGGGCTTGTGCGGCAGATCGACGATGGCGGAGACGTCGAAGTACCGCGGAGACAGCGCATTGAGCACGCCCGTGGTGCCCGGCGCGAATCCGGGCCATGAGGACGACGGGCTCGTGGCGCCGGGGAACGCGTCATCGCCCACCGCCGTGGTGAGCATCGACTCGACCCATACGTCCTCGTTGCGCGAGACGTAGCCGGTGGCGAGGAAGACCGAGCGGAACACGGACCGCGGTGACGTGGCCACCTCCGCCGTCTCGTCCTCCTCGGCGATCCGGGCGACGAAGTCGGGATCGGCCACGCCCGCTCCCGTCCCGGCGGCGTCCTCTGTGAGGAGCGAGCCGTCGCGGCGGGTGCCCCCGAAACCATACGGGGAGACCGGGGATTCCAGCGTCAGCGACAGCACCGGGTGATCGAGCGCGTACTGCAGGACGACACCGCCGCCCAGACCCCAGCCCACCAGGTGCACGGCGCCGAGCTGCAGCGCCTGGAGAGCATCGTGAAGGTCATCGGCGAAGTCGCGGACACCGCGTGTCGCGTCCACGCCGAGGCGTTCGGAGCGGCCGTGGCCGCGCAGGTCCACGGCGATGAGCCGGAGATCGCGGGGGAGGGCGAGCATCGTCTTCTGCCACATCTCCGCGGAGCCGACCACGTTGTGCACGAAGACGATCGTCCGGTCCGCTGGTGCATCCGGGGAGTCCTCGGCGCGCTCGAGCACTCCGACGGCCAGGCGGGGCGTCTGCACCACTCGGGCTGTGATTCCGTCGAAGAGCGTCATGATCATCCTTTGCTCGCCGCGCTTCGCTGCGCGTTTGCCATCGGTTCTCCGATGATAAGCACGCCACCTGGACGGGCGGGGTGCATCGGCTGCGGGTCGCGAGCTCAGCCTCGTCCGCGGCGCGGGAAACGTATCGTCGCCGGCTCGGAGACCGGCCCAGGAATGCGACCCCGTGACGGGACGCGGGCCGGTCCTCGCCCGCTGCTCCGACGTAGGATGGCGGCATGAGCGCACCGGTTCCGTCCCCGTCCATCGCGATCCTCGGAGCAGGCTCGATGGGCGGTGCGATCCTGCAGGGCCTCGTCGCCGGGGGCGTCCGCGGGATCAGCGTGACGAACCGCACGGCGGAGAAGGCCGCAGCGCTCGCCGAACTCGACGGGGTGCACTCCATCGCGCTCGCGGACCAGCCCGACGGGAACCGGACCGCCGCACGCGGTGCGCAGATCGTCGTGATCGGCGTCAAGCCGGCCATGGTGGCCGACCTCCTGCGCGAGATCGCCGACGATCTGGATCCCGACGCCGTGGTGGTGAGCCTCGCGGCAGGCACCACGATCGCCACCATGGAACAGGCGCTGGGAGGCACCCGTCGCATCCTCCGCGCCATGCCGAACACCCCCGCGGTGGTTGGCAAGGCCGTCACCGGCATCGCCGCGAACGCCCACGCCTCGGCCCAGGACGTCGCCGCCGTACGCCGGCTGTTCGAGTACGTCGGCACGGTCATCGAGACCGACGAAGCGGGAATCGACCCCCTGTCGACGATCTCCGGATCCGGACCCGCCTACGTCTTCCTGCTCATCGAGGAGTTCACGAAAGCCGCGGTCGGCAAGGGGTTCAGCCAGGCCGATGCTCGCGTCATGGCCGAGCAGACCTTCATCGGGGCGGCGGCACTGCTCGACGCGAGCGGCGAGGATCCCGCGGAGCTTCGCCGGCGCGTGACCAGCCCGAAGGGCACCACCGAACGCGCCGTGGGGGTGCTGCAGGAGGCGCGCCTCGACGAGGTGTTCGTCCGTGCCACGGACGCCGCGCTGGCGCGTGCGAAGGAGCTCGCGGCCGGAGCGTGAGCGGCGGCCGCGTCAGCGGTCGAGCCCCGCGAACCGCTCGATGTCCGAGTTGGTGCCCGACACGATGATCAGGTCGTGGTTGGTCACCACCGTGGCGGCCTCCGCGTAGCGGAACGGCTTGCCGGGGCTCTTCACCCCGACCACGGTCACGTTGTACTTGCTGCGGACACCCGACTCCATCAGGGGCACGCCACGGATGAAACGGGGCGGATACATCTTCGCCAGCACGAAGTCGTCGTCGAAGCGGATGAAGTCCAGCATGCGGCCCGAGACCAGGTGCGCGACGCGCTCTCCGGCCTCGCGCTCGGGGTAGATGACGTGGTTCGCACCGACGCGGGCGAGGATCTTGCCGTGCGCCTGGGAGACGGCCTTCGCCCAGATCTGCGGCACCTTGAGGTCTACGAGGTTCGCGGTGATCAGCACGGATGCCTCGATGGATGAGCCCACCGCCACCACGGCCACCTGGAAGTCCTGCGCGCCGATCTGCTTCAGCGCCTCGAGGTTGCGGGCATCCGTCTGCACGGCGTGCGTGACGCGCTCGGACCACTTCTGCACCAGTTCGAGGTTGTCGTCGATGGCGAGCACTTCGCGATCCAGCCGGTCCAGTTCGCCGGCGCACGCGGCGCCGAAGCGGCCGAGGCCGATCACGAGGACGGGAGCATCGCTCCGGATCCGTTCAACCAACGATGGGCCTTTCCACGGGCAGCGAGTACAGCTGCGTCTTCGATGAGGCGGCGACCGCCGCGGCGAGAGTCACTGTACCAACGCGGCCCATGAACATGGTGGCCGCCAGCACGTACACGCCGGCATCCGGCAGGTTCTCCGCGATACCCGTGGACAGTCCCACGGTGGCGAATCCGGAGATCACGTCGAACAGGACGTGCTCGACGGGCGCCTTCGTGATCTGGGTCAGGATGATCGTGGAGGCGGCCACGATGGTCGCGCCCCACGCCACGACCGACAGCGCCACCCGCTGCACGTCCGAGGGGATCCGGCGCCCGAAGGCCTGCACGCTCGGGCGTCCCTTCGCCTCGGAGAACACGGCGAGGGCGAGCACGGCGAGGGTCGTCACCTTGATGCCGCCGGCGGTGGAGGCCGAACCTCCGCCGACGAACATCAGCATCGATGCGACGAGCAGCGACGATCCGTGCAGTTCGCCCGGATCCACCACGGAGAAGCCGCCGGAGCGCGTCATCGCGGACATGAAGAACGCCTGGAACGTGGTGTTGCCGGCGTCCATCGACCCGAATGTGGCGGGGTTGTCGTATTCCAGGATCAGGAACATCGCGGCGCCGGCGAAGAACAGGATCACCGTGGTGATGAGGGTGAGCTTCGCGTGCAGCGACCACTTGCGGTAATGCCAGCGCTGCTTGGCGAGCGTGAAGATGACCGGGAAGCCGATCGATCCGAGGAAGACTCCCAGCATCAGCACGAACAGGATCGCGTGGTCGTCGGCGAACGGGGTGAGGCCGCCGGCGTTGGGTGTGAAGCCGGTGTTGGTGAACGCCATCGCGCCGTAGTACGGCGCCTCCCAGAGGGCGATCAGGGGATCGACGCCCGCGATCACCAGCAGCGGGTACAGGATGATCGCGAGGCTCACCTCGATGATGAGCGTCGAGATCGCGACGGTCAGCAGCAGCGAGCCGACCTCTCCCAGACGCACGGTCTGTCCCTCGTTCACCGGACCGCCGTGCACGCGCAGCGGGTTGCTGTCGCCCGCTGCGATCAGCTTCGCCCGCAGGCCGAGGCGCTTGGAGATCACCAGACCGAGGATCGACGCCAGCGTCAGTACGCCGAGGGCTCCCACCTGGACGCCGATGAACACCAGCGCATTGCCGAAGGGCGACCAGTGCGAGTCCATGTCGACGGTCGCGAGTCCCGTCACGCAGATCGTCGACACGGCGGTGAAGAGCGCGTCGGCGAGCGAGGTCCGCTGGCCGGTGGCACTGGCCGCCGGCAGGGAGAACAGCACGGTGAACAGCGCGATGAGCGAGACGAAGATCACGACAGCGAATCGAGCGGGCGATTCCGTGGTGGTGTCGCGCAGCTTCACTCCCAGTCGCTGGATCCATGATCCCGGCTCCTGAGGTATCAGCCGACGTGCGGACACGCGTGGCATCTGGCTCCCTCTTCCCGATTCCGGCCGTCCGTCATGGTACTCCGGTCTGGTCCTGACTACCCTAAACACATGGCCGACATCTTCGACGTGATCGCCGACAGCACCAGGAGAGAGATTCTCCGGCTGTTGCTGGACCGATCCGACGCCCCCGGATACGACGGGACGAGCGTCTCCCAGATCGTCGCGGACCTCGGGATCAGCCAACCGACCGTCTCGAAGCACCTGAAGGTGCTGCGCGACGCGGGGCTCGTCACCGTCCGCGAGGAGGGCCAGCACCGCTTCTACAGCCTCGACATCGTGCCGATGGAGGAGATCGAGGACTGGCTGATGCCGTTCATCGACGCCCACGACGACCAGGTCGTGGCTGCCCTCCCGGAGGGTGCGGTGCACGCCGCCGACTTCGTGGGACGCACGGCCGCGGCCATCACGCACGCGGTGACTTCGACGTTCCGCAAGCGCCCGTCTCGCTGATCGGTTCCGACCGCGGACATGGCGACGGGCGGGGAGCTCAGCTCACCCGCCCGTCGCATCGGTCCCGACAACCGCGAGGCTCGCACTCGATGCCGCGGATTCAGTCCCGTGTCTCCGCGATCGGACCGGATGGGTGCGGTGAAAGGGGGAGAACGTCGCACCCGTCCGGTCATCGAGAGCTTCTGCGAGCCCCGATGACACCCAGTAAACGACACCGGTCTGAAATGCGGCGCAGAGGGCCCTATGCGTCCGCTGAGGATCTCTGGTTGTGATCACAGTTCGCAGAAACCACACCGGTCACAGGAGTCACGCTGGACTCGGATGTTTACATCCTTCTCAGGAAAGCCATAGGCTGTGCAGGTTCGGAAGGAGGGGTTTCGTGTCCGATTACTCTGATGTGCGCTTCCTCACGGTGGCAGAGGTCGCCGAGCTCGCGCGCGTGTCGAAGATGACCGTGTACCGCATGGTGCACGCCGGTGAGCTGCCGGCCGTTCGGTTCGGCCGCTCCTACCGTGTGCCCGAGTCCGCGGTGGCTCAGCTGCTGCAACGGCCCATCTCGGACGTGGGCTGAACGAGTCGACTCCCGGCATCCTGTAGACTGTCGCGAGGCAATTTTTCATCTGCCCGTTCCCGGGTGAACGCACGTGTTCGCCCAGCCCCGATCTAGTGAGGTTTCCGTGGGTTCTGTCATCAAGAAGCGCCGCAAGCGCATGGCGAAGAAGAAGCACCGCAAGCTGCTTCGCAAGACTCGCCACCAGCGCCGCAACAAGAAGTGAGCGGCAAGGCCCGGCGGGCCTGACACCGAGCGCCTGTCTTCGGACGGGCGCTTCGTGTTTCTCCCCGAACGATCACGGAGGACGAATGGACCAGTCAGCACAGCCGACACTGCGCATCCTCGTGGTGGGCGGCGTGGCGGCAGGCATGAGCTTCGCCGCGCGTGCCCGGCGCCTGGATGAGAGCGCCGAGATCGTGGTGTTCGAGCGCGGCCAGCATCCGAGCTTCGCCAATTGCGGGCTGCCCTACTACGTGTCGGGTGAGATCGAGCAGCGCGACGCCCTGCTCGTGCAGACGCCGCAATCGCTGCGCGACGCGCTCGACATCGACGTGCGTGTCGGGCACGACGTCGTCGCTGTCGATGCCGGTGCCCGAACGATCACCGTGCGCTCGGCGGCGGGGGAGAGCGTCGAGCACTACGACCGGCTGATGCTGGCACCCGGTGCGGCCTCGCTGATGCCGGAGATCGCCGGGGTCGATGCTCCGCAGGTTTCTCTGCTTCGCACGGTGGAGGACGCCGTTGCGCTTCGCGAGCGTGCCGGCACCGGGCCGGTCGTTGTCGTGGGCGGCGGGTACATCGGCCTGGAGGCGGCGGAGGCCTTCCGGCTGCGCGGCGACGAGGTGCACGTGATCCAGCGCGGTCCCCACGTGCTCAGCAGGCTGGAGCCGGAGCTGGCGAGCCTGGTGACCGGCGAACTGCAGCGCGGGGGCGTGTCCGTGCACTCGGGAGTCACCGTCGTGGCGATCGAAGACCAGGGCGATCAGGCCGACGTCGTCCTGAGCGACGGAGCCCGGCTTTCGGCGCGCACCGTGCTGGTTGCCGCGGGAACCCGTCCCGACACGGATTTCCTGGACGGCGCGGTGCCGCTCACCCCCGCCGGCTTCATCGCCGTCGACGCGCACGGTGCCACCTCGGTTCCCGGCATCTGGGCCGCCGGTGACGCGACAAGTGTCGCCGATCCGCTCACGGGCGGAGATCTGGTTGCTGCACTGGCCGGTCCCGCCAACCGCAACGGGCGTCTCATCGCCGATGCCATGCTCGGCGGCTCGGGAGCACGTCCGCAGCCGACGCCGCTGCAGACCTCCATCGTGCGCGTGTTCGGGCAGGCGGTGGCGATGACCGGCCGCACCCGGGCCGAGCTCCAGGCCGCAGGCATCGAGCACCACACGCTGCACCTGCACGCCGGATCGCACGCGGGCTACTTCCCGGGCTCGGAGCCGGTGCATCTCGTGGTCCACTTCGCGGCGGGCGACCACCGGATCGCCGCCGGAACCCTTCTCGGCGCCCAGGCGGTGGGACGCGATGGCATCGACAAGCGCATCGACGTGCTGGCCACCGCGATCCGGGCCGGGCTGCACGTCAGCGACCTGATCGACCTGGACCTCGCCTATGCTCCGCCGTACGGCAGCGCGAAGGACCCCATCACGATGGCGGGCCTCGTCGGGGACAACGTGCTCACGGGCACCACGGTGCTGTGGTACCCGTGGGAGCTCGACGCGGCTCGACAAGCCACCCTGATCCTCGACGTCCGGCGCGCCGACGAACGCGCTCGCGGCTTCCTCGCCGGGTCTCTGCACGTCCCGCACACCGAACTGCGCGATCGCATCGACGAAGTGCGAGAAGCGGCCGGCGGGCGCCCGGTCCGCATCCACTGCGCGTCGGGCGTACGCTCGTATCTCGCCCATCGCCAGCTCGTGGCGGCCGGGTTCGACTCCGCGACACTCTCCGGCGGGATGCAGACGCTCCTCGCCTTCCACGGAAAGGGCATCCTCAGCCATGAAGAGCATTGACATCACCGAACTCGAGGGTCGCGGTCTGCCGCTCATCGACGTGCGCGAGACCGACGAGTTCGCGGCCGGTCACGTGCCGGGTGCCGTCAACATCCCGATGTCGGAGATCACCGGGCGACTGGATGAGCTCCCCTCCGGTGCCTTCGATGTGATCTGCCAGGCGGGCGGACGGTCGGCTCGCGTCGTGGAGTACCTCGAAGCCCAGGGCCACGACGCCACGAACATCGACGGCGGCACCGGCGCCTGGATCGCGATGGGCAAGCCCGTCGAGCACTGATCGTCCACACCTTCGACGGCCGGCGGATCCCGTATGCCCGCATCGGCATAGGATGAGACGGTGACCACTCTCACCATCATCGGCAAGCCGGAGTGCCACCTCTGTGATGTGGCTCAGGGAGTCGTCGAGCGGGTCCTCTCGGAGCTTCCGGAGGACGTCGCCGATCGCGTCGAGGTGGTCGAGAAGTCGATTCTCGACGACCCGGCGCTCTATGAGCTGTGGTGGGAGAAGATCCCCGTGGTGCTGATCGACGACTCGCTCCACGCGCACTGGCGTGTGGCCGCAGACCGTCTGCAGTCAGCGCTCATCGCCGCTGACCGCACCCACTCCTGATACACACTCGGAGGATCCATGACCATCCGTCACATCGTCGCCTGGCAGGTCGCAGCGGATGACGCCGCACTGAAGGCTGAGCACGCCCGCGGCATCGCCGATCGGCTGCTCGCGCTCGACGGCGTCATCCCCGAGATCCTGTCGATCTCGGCCGGCGCGGAGGCGCTCTACGAGCAGAACTGGGACGTGGCCCTGGTCGCCGACTTCGCGGACCGGGAGGCCCTGGAGCGATACCAGACGCATCCGGCCCATCAGGAGGTCGTCGCCTACGTACGCAGCGTGGTGTCCGGACGCGTCGCGGTCGACTTCGAGGTCTGATCCGCACCCGCCGCGCACGACGAAGGGCCCTGCCGACGATGAACGTCAGCAGGGCCCTTCGTCCCGCTGAGGCGGATCAGGCCTCGAGCTCGACCACCTCGGCGTCTGCGGCATTGCGACGGACTGATTCGATGCCGCCCTGTGCGCCGGACTTCGAGGCGTAGCCCTGGCCGCTGGCGATCACCTCGCCGTTGCTGGCCTTGAGGCGGAAGCGCCACTCGCCGGCCTTGTCTTGGTAGAGCTCGAACTTTCCTGCCATGGGGAACCTCCTGGGGTCGGGCACCGTCCGCAGATCCGGGCGTGCGTTGAAGGGAACATAGCGCTGCGGACCGGTGCGGAGGAAGAGCCCGCGGGTAACGTGACAGCGAATGAACGGTGCGGGTCAGGCCGGTGCGAGCGGTCGGCTGGTGACCGGGTGATCCGACAGCCGCACGCCCACGGCCTCCCCGAACTCGGGGCGGAGCGCGGCGTCGTGCTGCACACGGATCAGCTCACCGGTGTCCGTGCGCACCAGGGTGCGACGGATGCTGCCGAGGAAGGTGCTCTCCTGCACCACGCCCTGCACATCGCCGGAACCGGCCGCTACCAGTGAGAGGTGCTCCGGACGGAGGAACACCTCGACCGCCCCGCTCGCCGGCTCTACGAGGGTGAGCTCCCGGCCCCACACCCGGGCACGAGCGCCGTCGGCTGCGGCCGGAACGATGCTGGAGAGCCCGACGAACGCTGCCGTGAACGCCGTTGCCGGTGCGGAGTACAGCTCCTCCGGTGTACCGATCTGCTCGATGCGGCCGGAGTTCATCACGGCGATCCGGTCGGAGACGGCCAGCGCCTCCTCCTGATCATGCGTCACGAACACGGTGGTGATCCCGAGACGCAGCTGCAGCCGGCGGATTTCGTCGCGCAACTGCACCCGTACCTTGGCATCCAGGGCGGAGAGGGGTTCGTCCAGCAGGAGGACGCGCGGAGCGGTGACGAGTGCACGGGCAAGGGCCACGCGCTGCTGCTGGCCGCCCGAGAGCTGGTGCGGGTACCGGTCCGCGAATCCGCCCAGCCCGACGAGCTCCAGCGCGTCCTGTGCCCGCTGCAGCGCCTCGGCGCGGGCGACCTTGCGCCGGCGCAGACCGTAGGCGGTGTTCTCCCGCACCCGCAGGTGCGGGAACAGCGAGTACGCCTGGAAGACCATGCCGATGTCGCGCTTGTTCACGGGGACGGCGGACACGTCGACACCGTCCATCAGCACCGAGCCGCCGGAGGCGTCTTCGAGCCCGGCGAGCACGCGCAACGCCGTGGTCTTGCCGCAGCCCGATGGCCCCAGCAGCGAGACGAACTCACCCGGTCGGATGCGCAGATCCAGTCCGTGCAGCACCCGGGTGCTGCCGTAGTCCTTCACCACGTCCACCAGATCGACACGAGTGCCGGTGCCGGCGTCCGCGAGCAGCAGGTTGTCGCCGGTGGGCGGGAGATTCAGCGGAGCGTCTGTCATGACCGCGCCTTTCGTGAGCGCCCGCGGGCGGCGAAGCCCAGCGCGAGCAGGAGGACGAAGCAGAAGGTGAGCGCCAGCAGCGTGAAGATCGCCGAAGCGTACGGGTCGATCTTGCCGACCACCACGAGAGCGGTCTGCAGCACCTGACGGTTGAGGAGGGAGGCGATCGTGAACTCTCCGAGCACCACGGCGATGGAGATCAGCGATGCGGCCAGCAGCCCCGAGCGAAGGTTCGGCACGAGCACGGTGACGAACACGGTGGGCCAGTTCGCGCCGAGAGAACGTGAGGCCTCGGTCAGCGTCCGCAGGTCAACGGCGTCGATCGATGCCTGAATCGAGCGGTACGCGAAAGGCAGCACCGTCACTCCGTACGCGAACGCGAGCGTCCACGCCCCGGTGCCGAGCGTGCGTCCGATCTGCAGGTAGATCGGCGTGAGGCCCACGACCACCACGATGGCGGGGATGGAGATGGGCAGCAGCGCGATGAACTCGAAGACGGCCTTCATCCCCGGGAATCGCAGATTGACCAGGATCATCGTCGGTGCCAGCAGCACGATCACGATCACCACGGTGACCACGGCGAGGACCAGCGAGTTGCCGAGCCCCGCCGTCAGCGGCTTGATCACGGACGGGTTGGCGGCGCTGAAGAGGCTGACCCAGTGATCGAGCGTGAGCGCGCCGTCGGCATCCTGCAGCGTGTACAGCAGGGTGGACACCAGCGGGATCGCGAAGATCACGCCCACCAGGGTGCCGATGATCCAGCGGGTGGCAAGCGTGGGCCCGATGTCCCCGGGCGCGCGGCTCATCGTTGCCACCTCGCCGCTCGTCGCTGCACGAGCGCGTATGCGCACATCACCACACCGATCACCACGATCATCCCGAACGCGAGCACGCCCGCCAGGTTCTCGCGGCCGAGCAGCGTCTCGCTGGTCAGCGCGGTGCGGATCTGCAGCGGCACGATCTGCGATCCCTGGCTGGCGAGCGCCGCAGCCGTCGCGTAGGACGAGAACGCGTTGGCGAACAGCAGCAGTGTGCTGGCCAGGAACGATGGGGCGAGCACCGGCAGGCCCACGTGCAGCCAGAACCCGGCGCGGGTGCCGCCCAGCGTGAGGTTGGCCTCCGCCCAGGATGCGCGCAACGCGGCGACGGCGGGCATGAAGGTGATCACCATGAGGGGCACCTGGAAGTACAGGTACGCGGGGATGAGGCCCGGGAGGGCGTAGATCCACGCGCCATCGGCGAAGATGTCGATGCCCAGCGCGTCGCGGAGGAAGCGGGTGAGGACGCCCTGGATTCCGATGGTGGCGATCATCGCGAACGCCAGCATCACACCGCCGAACTGCGCCAGCACACCGCACGCGGCATCGACCGTGGTGCGCACGAAACCGGTGGGTGACAGCCCCAGCAGCGCGTAGCAGACGAGGGCGCCGACGATCGCGCCGACGACGGCGGTGAGCAGCGACAGCCACGTGGAGTTCCAGAAGGTGGCGAGGATCACGGGGTCGCCGAGCGCGGCGAAGGACGCCAGCGAGAACGAGCCGTCCTTCGCGAACAGGCCGGAGCCGATCGCGATGATGGTGGGCACCACGAGGAAGAGTGCCACGTAGATCAGGAACGGCGCGAGCCCGAGGCCCGCGAGGGACGAACGGCGAACCCGCCGGCCCGGAGCGCGAAGCCCCGAGCCGGCGGGAACGGTGCCGTGGGAGACGGCGGGGGAGGTCACTGAACCGCTGCCGCCCACTTCTCACCGAGCAGGGTGCCGGCCGCCTTGCTCTGCTCCTCGGTGGGAACGAGCGTTTCCTTCGGCGCCTCCGGCAGCTTGGCTGCGAGGTCGGCGTCGATGGTTCCGGCCTTCGTCATGGCCTCCATGCGCACCGGGCGTGCGCCGCCCTTCAGCCAGAGGTTCTGCACCTCGTCGCTGTAGAGGAACTCCTGCCACAGGCGGGCTGCGGCGGGGTTGGGGGCGTCGACGTTGATGGCCTGGTTGTAGTAGGCCGCGTAGCCGTTACCGGGGAAGACGACCACCTTCCAGTCCTTGTTGTCCTTCGTGTGGGCCGCGTTGAGGTAGTCCCAGTCGAAGACGACGGGCGTCTCGCCCGAGGTGACGGTCGCGGTCGTGACATCCACCTTGAGGAGGTTGCCCGCGGAGTTCAGTTTCGAGAAGAAGTCGATGCCCGCGCTGTAGTCGTCGAGGCTTCCGCCGTTCTGGACGGTGGCGAGACCCACGGCACCGAACGCGGCACCCGCCTGCGTCGGGTCGCCGTTGAGGGCCACCGCACCCTTGTACTCGCTCTTCAGGAGGTCGGTGATCGCAGCCGGAGCCGGGAACTTCTTCGAGTCGTAGCCCACAGACATGTATCCGCCGTAGTCGCCGACGAACAGGCCGGTCGACTCCTTGAGCGCCTCGGGGATCTCGTCCCACGTCTGCACCTTGTAGGCGGCGAACTGGTCGGTGTTCTGCAGCGCGACCGTCAGGCCCAGGTCGAAGACGTCGGGCGCGGTGTCCAGGCCCTTGTTGGTCTTGGCGGCGGTGATCTCCTCGGCGGAGGAGACATCGGGCGACTGCTCGGTGACGGTGATCTCCGGGTACTTCGCCGTGAACGCGTCGATGATCTCGCCGTAGTTGGCCCAGTCGCGCGGCAGGGCGATGACGTTGAGCTTGCCCTCCTTCTTCGCGGCGGCCTCCAGGTCGGCCAGGGTGCCGAAATCGCTGAGGCTGGTCGCGGTGGCGGCGTCGACGGATGACGAGCCGGTCTCTCCGGCGGCCGCGGTGCCCGCAGCGTCGGCGGCGCCGGTCGAGCACGCCGACAGGGTGAGGGCGGCGATTCCGGCGACGGCTGCGCCCACGGCGAGGCGGCGGAACGGACGAATGGTTCGGGTCATTGCTGTGTCCTCTCGAGGCCCGGCCGGCGGCAGGGCCTCGATGACGTTATGCATCGCGCCTTGCGGTGAATCGTCCGTGAGGTGAACGGAGGGTGATGCGCTGGTTTCCGTGCGGGGGAGGTGTGAATGGGCATCCTCTTCACCTACGGTGGAATCACCATGTCGCCACGCACCACCGCCACCGCAGAGACGGTCGATCGCATCCGCCCGAGCATCGCCGATCTCGTGCTCGCCCTCGTGTTCCTGCTTCTCGGCTGGGGCGGTGCCGTCCTGCTGATGGGATACACGGACGTCCCGACGCCCGTGAACGCGAGCGGCGTGCGCCGCCTGGTGGCGCTGGCCACCATGGCGCTGCCGTTCGCGCTGCCGCTGGTGTTCTTCCTCATCGGTCTGCTGCGCCGCCGTCAGCGTGGCAACGGGGCCGTGTGGCTCACGATTCTCGGCGTGCTGCTGGGGATCCTCGCGGGTGTGGTCGGTCACCTGGCCGCCCTCGGCCTGTCGCTGCTGGGCTGATCTTCTCGTCGCGGTCTTCGACGCCGCGCTCCTGAGAGGGTGCGCGGCGGGGGAGCTGTGATCACAGCGCGCGGAATCCTCTCGGTCGAGCGGTGCATTCGCACCTCGGCCGTGCCTACTATATGTGGCACGGTCTGGGGGCTGGGATGGACGATG
>NZ_JBIZVZ010000005.1:0-343048 GCF_044769785.1 Microbacterium sp. GXS0129
TGCACGCTGTTGAGTTCTCAAGGATCGGATGCTCCCACACACCACCCACACGGGGCTTAGCTGCGGGGCAACTTCTCTAGCCTAGACCGGCCGAAACCAGACTGTCAAACCCGACACGCCGACGCTCCGAAGAACACCAACACGCGACCAGACAACCCGACAACCAGGAACCAGGCAACCACCCCACGACAACACCAACCCGAAGGCAACATCATCATGAAGGGGGATCGTCCACCAGCTTGAGGGGAGCCGGACCCGGAGGCCCTCCGCTCTACCCTGTGGGGCGAACAAGAACTAACCTACGCGGAACCGAACAACCCGGCAAATCGGCACCACCGGCGGGCGTGTCGCCTCAGCCGGCGATCTCCGCGCCCGCCGCATCCTTCAGCGTCACCCGGTAGGACTCCCAGTTGTCCACGTTGCCCGTCTCCGCGACCACCTCCACGGTGGCACCGCCGGCCGAGGTCAGCGTGCACGTCATGGTCCCGAGCTGATCCGCCGGCTTCACATCCCAGTCGCCGCAGTCCGCACTCCACTGCTCGGTGCTTCCGGTCACCGTGACGTACTCGTTCGAGACACTCTTCTCGAAAACGTCGCGGCTGATGTCCGCGGGTTCGCCGCCGCCACCGAGCACCTGCGGGGCCGGGGCGCACCCCGCCAGCAGAGCCGCGAGGAACAGCGCGGGGAGAACCCTTCGACCGTGACGCGTTCCCATGCTTCCCCTCCGGCCGCGACTACGCCGCGGCGTTCGCCTCTTCGATGGCTTCGACTTCCTTCTCCCATGCATCCTTGCCCAGGCGGTACCAGAGGTAGAAGGCGAAACAGGCGAAGACGACCCACTCGGCGGCGTAGAACAGGTTGAGCCAGTTGATGGGCGACGAGGACTCGGGAGCCGGGGACACGATCGGTTCCAGATCACCGAAGGGCTCGGCGGAGGTCAGGTACTGCCGGTAGACATCGATGCCGTCCGCGTCATGCCAGAGGTTCAGCAGGGCCGCGGTGGACATCCGGCTCATCTCGGTGATGGCCTGACTGCGCGACGGAGCCATGGCGCCCTCGTCGGAGATGAGACGCCCGGTCAGTTCGACGTTCTGGGGCGGAGCGGCGTTGAGGGCCACAGCGGCTGCATCTGCCACACTCCGATCGGGCGTGAAGCCGACCGCGACGGCAAGGGAGGTGGGCGTACTCGCATCGGCGACACGGAACTGCCCCGCCACCCAGAAACCGGGCTCACCGGAGTCATAGCGACCGGAGACGACGAAGAAGTCCTCCGCGGCGAAGGATCCCGTGACGGAGACCCGCTGGCCGACCAGCGGCTCGGGCAGGTACTCGCCCGGCTTCACCACGTCGGCGATGGGCTCCACCTGCTCGGTGGCGCCCTCCGGGATCGGATCCGTATCGATCGCCCGCGCCAGCTGCCACTGCCCGAGCCAGGCGAACACACCGGCCACCACGAGGCAGAGCGCGAGCATCCCGAGCCAGCGCGCACGCAGCAGCACCTCCCGCAACGTGGGCGGGAAGATCGTGACGGGGGTGTCGGACACAGGGACCTGCGCTACGAGCGATTCAGCCGGCGGCGTACGGCGCGACGACGACCTCGACCCGCTGGAACTCCTTGAGGTCGGAGTATCCGGTGGTGGCCATCGACTTCTTCAGCGCGCCGATGAGGTTCGCGGTGCCGTCGGAGACGGACGAGGGACCGTAGAGGATCTCCTGCAGAGGCGCCACCTGACCGACCGAGGCGCGACGGCCGCGCGGCAGCTGCGGGTGGTGCGATTCCGGACCCCAGTGGAAACCCTGCCCCGGCGCCTCCTCCGCACGGGCGAGCGCGACGCCCAGCATGACGGCGTCGGCGCCCATGGCGATGGCCTTCACGATGTCACCGGACGTGCCCACGCCGCCGTCGGCGATCACGTGCACGTAACGTCCGCCCGATTCGTCGAGGTAGTCGCGGCGGGCTGCGGCCACATCGGAGATGGCGGTGGCCATCGGGGCGTGGACACCGAGCGTCGCGCGCGTGGTGCTGGTCGCTCCGCCGCCGAAGCCGACGAGCACACCGGCCGCGCCGGTGCGCATCAGGTGCAGCGCGGGTGTGTAGGTGGAGACACCGCCGACGATCACGGGAACGTCGAGGTCGTTGATGAACTTCTTGAGGTTCAGCGGCTCGGCCACGCTCGAGACGTGCTCGGCGGATACCGTCGTGCCGCGGATGACGAAGAGGTCAACGCCCGCGCGGGCGACGGTGTCGTAGAACTCCTGCGTGCGCTGCGGAGTGAGAGAGCCTGCGACGGTCACCCCGGCGGCACGGATCTGCGCGATGCGGTCGCGGATCAGCTCGGCCTTGATCGGCTCCGCGTACAGCTCCTGCATCCGGCGCGTGGCTTCGGCGTCGGGCAGGCCGGCGATCTCGTCGAGGTGCTGCTGCGGGTTCTCGTAGCGAGTCCAGAGCCCTTCGAGGTCGAGCACACCCAGACCGCCGAGCTGACCCAGCTGGATCGCCGTCTCGGGGCTCACCACGGAGTCCATCGGCGCTGCCATCACGGGGATGTCGAAGTGGTAGGCATCGATCGACCATGCGGTCGACACGTCCTCGGGGTTGCGGGTGCGCCGGGACGGCACCACCGCGATGTCGTCGAACGTGTAGGCACGGCGCGCGCGCTTGCCTCGGCCGATCTCGATCTCCATGGTCACCCGTTCAGCCTACCCGGGTCGCCTGAGAGCCGATCACTCCGCAGCGAGGGCGGACATCACGCTCATCCGGCGGCCCGCCAACGCCGGGATCATGGTAGCCGCCACGATGAGGTCGAGCGCGGACCCGCCGATGATCACGATCGGCGCGGGCGCGAGGCGGATGCCGGACGCGTCGACGACGGTGGCGATGAGAACGACGGACAGCACGATCACGGCCATGGCCAGCAGAACGGAGGTGACGACGAGGATCACCGCTTCGCAGACGGCCACGCGCAGCAGCGTTCCGGGCGCCGCCCCGGCCGCGGTGAGCAACGCGCGTTCGCGCTGGCGGTCGCTGCCGGTGGTGTAGACGGCTCCCGCAGCGCCCACGATCGCCACGAGCAGAGGCGCGCCGAAGAGGAGGACGAGCTGGGAGGGGTCGATGGAGAAATCGCCCCACGAGTTCGACGGTGCCACCGCGAGGGTCATGCCAGCGGCGTACAGTCCGCCGACCATCGCGATCGCCGCCATGACCGGACCGATCGCCGCGGTGGACGCACTCGCCCGCGCCGCGGCGCTGTTGCGCGCCAGGTACCAGGCCGTGAATCGTGCGGGGACCACCGCGGTCCACGCTCGGAGCACACCCGCATAGACGAGCGGTCCGCCCACCGCGAGCGCAGCCGCGAACAGCACGGGAAGGAGGGGCGCGATGCCCGTGATGCTCTGGTGCCCCTCGCCTCGCATGCTGAGCGGAAGCGCGACCGTGCCGGCGACGGCCAGCGCACAGGCGGCTGCACGCACCCAGCGCCCCCAGCCCGTGGACACCGGCTCGGGCTCGCGCAGGATGCGCACCGGCGAGGTCCGGGAGGCGCTGCGAGCGCCCCGGAGACCCGCCAGCACGATGACGGCGACGCTGGTCACGACCGCCCAGGCGAGCGACGACAGCCGGATCGCAGGCTGCGGCAGCCCTTCGCTCATGCTCGCCAGGCCGTAGTCGTACAGGGGCACGTACATGCTCAACCCGAGCAGCCCGCCTGCCACCGCACCCACGAGGGCGGTGAGCATCACCTGCATGACGCTCACCACGAACACCTGGCCGGGCAGGATACCGACGATCTGCCAGAGCGCGAGCGAGCGACGACGCAGGTTCATCACCAGCACCGACGCGGAACTTGCGACGATCAGGACGACGATTCCTGTGAAGATCAGGATGGTGCCGGACAGGCTGGAGAACAGCTGATCCAGATCACCCTCGACCGGACGTGGCTGCGCGGCGAGCCCGAACGCGAAGGTGAGAGCGGCGCCGACCGCGGCGCTCACCGCAGCCAGGCCGAGCCACAGCCGGAACCCGCGGGCGAGATCGGCGACGATCAGCCGGATCACCGCTGCGCACCAACGGACGCCGCGTGAGCGTGGACCGCAGCGAACACGTCCGCCGGTGTCGGAGAGTGAAGCTGCCCGTGGATCGCCCCGTCGCGCAGCACGATCACGCGGTCCGCACGAGCGGCGGCGTCCAGGTCGTGCGTGACGAGGATGACCGCGCTGCCGGAGCGCGCCGCCTCGCTCAGCAGGCCGAGGACGGCGGCACCCGTGGGCACCATCGAGCGCCCCGGTGGGCTCATCGGCGAACACGATACGCGGACGCGCCGCAAGCACACGAGCGATGGCCACGCGCTGCTGCTGCCCTCCCGAGAGCTCGCCCGGGCGGTGGGAGCCCCGGTCCTCCAAGCCGACCGCTGCCAGCGCTGCGGTGACATCCGCCGAGTGCACACGGCGTCCGGACAGCCGAGCCGGCAATGCGACGTTCTGGCGTGCCGACAGCGAAGGGATGAGGTTGAACGACTGGAAGACGAAGCCCACATCACGACGGCGCAGCCGGGCCAGGCGCCCTCGCGAGAGCCTCGCGGGATCCTCGCCGAGCAGCAGCACCTGACCGCGGGTCGGCGGCTCGAGGCCGGCGAGACAGTAGAGGAGCGTGGACTTCCCCGATCCGCTGGGCCCGACGATCGCAACGAACTCACCCGGGTCCACCGTCAGGTCGACGCCGGTGAGGACCACGGTCTCGGCGCCGCCGCGGCGAGCAGGCGCGTAGGACTTCACGAGATCGCGGGCGACGACGACAGGGGCCGGAGCGGGCGCAGCAGAAGACATTGCTCCACTTCATCGCTGGAACGCATCACGCGACAGCGGGCGGGGTCGCCATCGGAGGTAGAGCTGGCTCCACTCTTTCGCCCCGTGCGGATGGGAGGCCCGCCCCCTTCCCTATCGTGGAGTGATGAGCGCAACCGTCTGGGACGAGCTGCGGCGGCCGCCGCACCGGTTCCTGTTCGGCGCGATGCCGTGGCGCTCGCTCGGATACCTCGTGTTCAGCGTGGTGTGGGCGCTGTTCTGGCTCCTCCTGTTGGTGACGACGCTTCTCCTGATCCCACTGTGGGCTCTGGTGGTGGGAACGATCGAGCGACGACGGACACGCTGGCTGGGCTTTCCTCCCCAGCAGTCCCCGCATGTGCGGGTCCCGCGCTCGGAGCGGCGGCACTGGCTCAGCATCTGGCTGCTGGAGCCCGCCACCTGGCGAGAGGTGGGGGCGTTGTTCTCGAACCTCGTCTTCGGCCTTCTCGCTCTTCTCCTCGTGGGCACCGAGATCACCATCCTGGTGTTGTGCGTCACCTTCGTCTGGCTCTCCCTCACCGAGACCGGGCGAGTGGTGACGCTGTGGGGTGACGTGAGCTGGGCTCTCACTCCCGAGAAGACACCGATTCTCGTGATCGCGTTCATCGCGACACTGGTGGTGGGCGCCTACGCCAACGCCGTGCTCGCCGGCGCGCAGGCGTCGCTGCTGCGCCTGCTCTGTGCCCCTCGCGATGCCGAGCTGCAGGCACGCGTCGAGCAGCTCACAGCGGCGCGCGCCACGCTGGTGCGCGCGCTGGATGAGGAACGACGGCGCATCGAACGCGACCTCCACGACGGCGTGCAGCAGGAACTGGTGGCCCTGGGTGCGCGGCTGGCGATCATCGAGCTCGAGGCAGACGCTCTCGTCACGGCTGGTGCCGGACCTGTCGATCCGGACGGTTCCGCCCTGCTGCACGCCGTCGGCACGGCTCGGGGTGCCGCCGATGCCGCCCTGGATTCGCTGCGTCGCACCGTCCGCGGGCTGCATCCGGCGGTGCTGAGTGATCGGGGACTGGCGGCTGCACTGCAGGAGCTCGGTGGACGCGCCCCCGTGCCCCTGCACCTGGACGTCGATGTGCCCCGGTTGCCCGCCCCCGCCGAGACCGCCGCGTACTACCTGGTCACCGAGGCCCTGAGCAATGCTGCGAAGCACTCTGCGGCATCCCTCGTCACCGTGGATGCCCGCGTGGAGCTCGAGGAGCTGGTGGTGACGGTGTTCGACGACGGCGGCGGCGCGGTGAGCGAAGGGCGGGGGACGGGCGTCGCGGGACTGCGTGAGCGGGCCGCGAGTCTGGGTGGCACGCTGACGGTGTCGACGACGAGCGGGCGCCGGTCCGGAGTGCTGCTGTCCATGCGCGTCCCGGTGCCCGGATACGCAGAGAGGAGCCGGGATGCGAATCCTGCTGGCTGAGGACTCGGCTCTGATGCGTGAGGCCCTGATCGCGCTACTGGAGCGACTGGGCCATCAGATCGTCGGGCGCGCCGCCTCGGCACCGGAGCTCCTCACCACCTTCGACGCGCTGGATCCCGCCCCGGATCTGGTGATCACCGACGTGCGGATGCCGCCCGATCTCACCGACGACGGGCTGCGGGCGGCGATCGAGCTGCGTCGACAGGTGCCGGAGCAGCCAGTCCTGGTGCTGTCGCAGTACATCGCGGAGAGCTACGCCCAGGATCTGCTCACGCTGCCCGGTGGTGCGCTCGGCTACCTGCTCAAGGACCGCATCGCCCATGTGCGCGATTTCGAACGGGCGCTCTCCGGCATCGTCGCCGGCGGGACGGTGATCGATCCCGAGGTGGTCCGCACACTCCTCGCCCGGTCAGCGCCGGGTCCGCTGGAGGGCCTCACACCGCGGGAGCGCCAGGTGCTGGCGCTCATGGCCGACGGGATGTCCAACTCCGACATCGCCACGGCGCTCGTGCTCTCCGACGCGGCAGTCAGCAAACACGTCGGCAACATCTTCCTGAAACTCGGCCTGTCGCCGGTGGAGGAGAACCGCCGGGTCCGGGCGGTGCTGGCCTACCTGCAGGCGCGCTGAGCGCCGTCAGGCGGTCTGGTACCGGCCCGATGCGACGGCACGCGCGCGCGCCTTCGCCGCTTCCTCCTCGCGGTTCTTCGGCGGCGCACTGGTGACCAGATCGTCCAGCAGATGCTGCGTGATGTGCGCGATCTCGGCGACAGCATGATCGAACGCCTCCTGGTTGGCACGGGACGGCTTCGTCGTTCCGGCGATCTTGCGCACATACTGCAGCGCGGCGGCGTGCACCTCCTCCGAGGAGGCGGCGGGCTCGAAGTTGTGAAGGGTGTGGATGTTGCGGCACATGCCCGGCACGATACGCGCGACTGCCGACGCTGACCAGAGGTGTGGCTTCATCGTGCGCACCGGGCTCCCGACGCCGCGGCGAAGGAGCCAGGCGCACGATGAACGGTCAGCGCGCCCGCACCACGCGCGCCTCATCCCACACCGGCGTCTCGGTCTCGTAGACCGATCCGTCCGAGCCGAACACCAGGAAGCGATCGAAGCCGCGGGCGAACCAGCGATCGTGCGTCACCGCGAGGACGGTTCCGTCGAAACGGCGGAGGGCGTCTTCCAGCTCCTCCGCCGAGACCAGATCGAGGTTGTCGGTCGGCTCGTCCAGCAGCAGGAGCGTGGCACCGCTCAGCTCCAGGAGCAGGATCTGGAACCGCGCCTGCTGGCCGCCCGAGAGCCGGTCGAAGTGCTGCTCGGCCTGCAGCACCAGCCCGTATCGGTCCAGCGCGGCGCTGGCAGCCTCCCGCGGCATGCCCTCACGGTCGTCCTCGCCGCGATGCAGGATCTCCAGCAGCGTGCGCCCCGTCCACTCCGGGTGGGCGTGCGTCTGCGCGAACCATCCCGGAACCACACGAGCGCCGAGGATCGCGCGGCCGGTGTGGTCGACGGGAGCCGCCTTCTGCCCCGCTGTGGTGATGTGCCCGAGCGTGCCGTCGGGGTCGGTGCCGCCGCGTGCCAGCAGTCGCAGGAAGTGGCTCTTGCCCGACCCGTTGGAGCCGAGCACGCCCACGCGGTCGCCGAACCAGATCTCCGTGTCGAACGCCTTCATGAGCCCGGTGAGCTCCAGATCCGACGCAATGACCGAACGCTTGCCCGTGCGGGCACCCCGCAGACGCATGTCGAGGTTCTGATCACGCGGCCGCTCCTGCGGTGGGCCGGCGTCCAGGAATCGCGCGAGGCGTGTCTGGGCCGCGTGGTAGCGGGAGGCCATGTCGGCGTTGTTCGCCGCCTGGACCTTCAGCGTCGCGACCAGCTTCTTGAGCTTCTCGTGCTGCTCGTCCCAGCGTCTGCGCAGTTCGTCGAGCCGGTCCATTCGCGCCTCACGCGCCTCGTGATACGTGGCGAACGATCCGCCATGGACCCACACCGAGGCGCCCGACGGACTGACCTCCAGCGTGGCGATGCGATCCGCCGCGCGGGCCAGCAGCTCGCGGTCGTGCGAGACCAGCAGCACGGTCTTGCGCGTCTCGCGCAGCTGCTCCTCCAGCCAGCGCTTGCCGGGCACATCAAGGTAGTTGTCGGGCTCGTCGAGCAGGAGGACTTCGTCCGGACCAGCCAGCAGCGCCTCCAGCGCGAGACGCTTCTGCTCCCCGCCGGAGAGCGTGGCGAGTTCCCGGTACTGGGCCCGTTCGAACGGCAGCCCCATCGCCGCCATCGTGACACGATCCCACACCGTCTCGTACTCGTAGCCGCCGGCATCGGCGTACTCCGCGATGGCGGTGGCATAGCGCATCTGCGTGTCGGTGGTGTCGTGCTCGATGAGCGCCAGCTCCGCGGCGATGAGGGCCTGCGCCGTGGCGCGGATGGCGGCGGGGGCGACGTCGACGAGCAGCGTGTGCACTGTCGGGGAACTGGCCGGATCCGCCTCCCGCGAGTGCCCGATGAACTGATCCATCACCCCCAGCCCGCCGGCCATGGTGACGGCGCCCGAATCGGGCTTCTGCTCGCCGCGGATGATGCGCAGCAGGGTCGACTTGCCGGCGCCATTCTCGCCGATGAGCGCGGTCGTGGTCCCTTCGCCCACGCGGAAGGTGACCTCGTCGAGCAGCGGACGTCCATCCGGCAGCGTGAGCGAGACGGCATTGATATCGATGTAACCCACGGGAAACCCTTCTGCCCGTGTACCGAGCCTTCCAGGCTATGCGATACCCGGGCGTGTCGCCTAATGCGGGAGGGTCACCCCGGGGCGGAGCACGAGAGGGTGGAGCCGTTGTCGAGAGTGTGCACACCGGGGCCGTATTCCGCGCACGCGGACAGGAGCGGGATCGCCACACCGAACACGAGGAACGCAATCAGCCCGATCCACACCAGCGTGATGACGGCGCCGAGCGCGATGGCCACCACCGCGGGGACGTTGCCGACACCACGTCGCCGGGACAGCACAGCACCGACGATGCCCATCACCAGGCCAGCAGGGGCAACCGTCACGCTCAGCACCAGTGCGATGATGCCGAGGATCGTGCCGGAATCGGTCGTGGTCTGGGGAGCGACCGGCTGGGGCGAGGTTGCCGGTGTCTCGAACGCGAGCCCCCCGGGGAGGGAGTCGTCCCGGTGGGTCATGCGCACCTCCGAACCACGTGAATCCCGCCGCCCAGTATGTCGCATCGTGACCGGAGGACGCTCGCCGGAGCGCGGCAGGCATGCTAATTTAGGCAAGCCTCACCTACATCATATGAAGGCATCCCTCCCACCTCGAAGGAACCAACCGTGCGCCTGTCACGTCTACTCGGCCTCACCGTCACTGCAGCGCTGCTCACCGCCAGTCTCGCGGCCTGCTCCACGTCCACCGCCGCCCCGTCCGAGGAATCACCGGCCGCCGGTACCGCGAGCGCGGACACCTTCCCGGTCACCATCGACCACGTGTACGGCACCACCACGATCGAGAAGAAGCCCGAACGCGTGGCGACGGTCGCGTGGGGCAACGCCGAGGTGCCGCTCGCGCTCGGCGTCGTGCCCGTGGGGATGGCCAAGGTGACCTGGGGTGACGACGACAAGGACGGCGTGCTGCCCTGGGTGGAGGACAAGCTGACCGAGCTCGGTGCCGAGACCCCGGCGCTGTGGGACGAGACCGACGGAATCGACTTCGAGGCCGTGGCGGACACGCAGCCCGACGTCATCCTTGCCGCGTACTCCGGCCTGACCCAGGAGGACTACGACACCCTGTCGAAGATCGCGCCCGTGGTGGCCTACCCCGACGTGGCCTGGGGCACCTCTTACCAGGACATGATCCGTCTCGACTCGAAGGCGCTGGGGCTGGCCGCCGAGGGCGACGCCCTGATCGCCGACCTCGAGCAGCAGGTGCAGACCTCACTCGATGCCCACCCCGCGCTGCGCGACAAGAAGGTCCTCTTCAGCTACATCGACGCCGCCGACATGAGCCAGGTCGGCTACTACACGAAGGCCGACACCCGCCCCGGATTCCTCGCGGATCTGGGTCTTCCCGTGCCCGGCATCGTGGAGGAGTCCGCGGACAGCGACCAGTTCTACCTCACCGTCAGCTCCGAGCAGGCGCAGAAGTTCGACGACGTGGATCTCTTCGTGACCTACGGCGCCGCCGGATCCGACTTCGTCACGCAGCTGCAGGCCGATCCCCTCATCGGCAAGATCCCCGCGGTGGCTGCCGGCGCGGTCGCCGTGCTGGAGAGCGACACCCCCCTCGCGGCGTCGGCGAACCCCTCCCCGCTGTCGATCCCGTGGGGCATCGACGACTACTTCACGCTGCTCGCGGACGCGCTGAAGAAGTAATCCGGGAGTCTGCGCTCTCGTGACCTCCACCCTGATGCCACCCGCATCGGTCGCCGACGTGCTCCGGCGACCGATGCGGGTGCGCCTGCTCGCATTCGGCGCCGGCATTGTGCTGCTGGCCCTGCTGTGCGTGGCATCGGTGGCCTTCGGCGCGGCCGAGGTCACACTCAATGACATCGCCGGCGCGCTCTCGGGCCAGTCGGACACCCTCGCCCAGGCGGCGGTCATCAAGCGCATGCCTCGCACGGTGCTGGCGATCCTGGTGGGCGCCGCCCTCGCGATCTCCGGAACCGGGATGCAAGCGGTCACGCGGAACCCGGTGGCCGATCCCGGAATCCTCGGTGTCACCAGCGGTGCAGCCCTGGCGGTCGTCTGCGGCATCGCGTTCGCCGGCACGACCGATCCGGTCGCCTCCATCGTGCTGGCCGTCATCGGCGCCGCCCTCGCTGCGACGTTCGTCTACGTGGTCGGCTCACTCGGTCGCGGCGGCGCGACCCCGCTCAAGCTTGCCCTCGCCGGAGCCGCGACCACCGCCGCACTCACCTCTCTGGTGAGCGCCATCCTGCTACCGCGCGTGGACATCCTGCAGTCGGTGCAGTCCTGGCAGATCGGCGGGGTCGGCGGCGCCACGTGGGATCGCATCGCGATCCTGGCCCCGGTGCTCCTCGTGGGCGCGCTCATCTGCGTGGTCAGCTCGCGCGGCATGAACTCGCTCGCCCTCGGCGACGATCTGGCCACCGGTCTCGGCGTGCGCGTCGCCCGGACCCGGCTCATCACCACCGTCGGCGCGGTCATCCTGGCGGGCGCGGCCACCGCCATCGCCGGACCGATCGCCTTCGTCGGCCTGGTCGTTCCCCATGTCTGCCGCATGCTCGTGGGCACCGATCATCGCTGGCTCGTCCCGTTCTCCGCCCTCACCGGTGCGTGCCTGCTCGTCGCGGGCGATGTGCTCGGCCGAGTAATCGCCCGCCCCGACGAGATCCAGGTGGGAGTGGTCACCGCGGTGATCGGAGCGCCGTTCTTCATCTGGATCGTGCGTCGTCAGAAGGTGCGTGAACTGTGAGCGTCATGCAGACCCCGCCCCGTACCTCGTCTGCGGCGACGGCACGGGCCGCGATCATCGCGGGCCGCCGGTCGCGCAACCGACGGCGCATCGTGGTGATCGGCATCCTCGCGCTCGCGCTCGTCGCAGCCGTGGCCGCGAGCCTGATGATCGGGCAGACCTTCTACTCCCCCTCCCAGGTGATCCGGGTGATCCTCGGCGAGACCGTGCCGGGCGCGTCCTTCACCGTGGGCGAGCTGCGCCTTCCCCGTACGGTGACCGCGGTTCTCGCCGGGACCGCATTCGGCCTCGCCGGCGCCACGTTCCAGACGATGCTGCGCAACCCTCTCGCCTCACCGGACATCATCGGCATCTCCTCCGGCGCGAGTGCAGCCGCAGTGATCGCCATCGTGCTGCTGGGTATGAGCGACACCGGCGTCTCGCTGTTCGCCCTGGGCGGTGCCCTGCTCACCGCTCTGGCGATCTATCTGCTGTCCCACCGCGGCGGTTTCTCCGGAACCCGACTGATCCTCATCGGGATCGGCCTGGCGGCGATGCTCAACGCGGTGGTCTCCTTCGTGCTCTCCCGCGCCGCGTCGTGGGACATCCAGACGGCGATGCAGTGGCTGACCGGAAGCCTCAACGGCGCCTCGTGGGAGCGTGTCGTCCCGCTTCTGATCGCATGGGTGGTCCTGGCGCCGACGATGCTGGCCACCGGACGCTCGCTGCGCATCCTGCAACTCGGCGACGACTCGGCGGCCGGCCTCGGCGTGCGGGTGCAGCCGACACGCATCGTGCTGATCCTCGGGGCGGTGGCGCTGCTCGCCTTCGCGACCGCCGCCGTCGGCCCCGTCGCGTTCGTCGCGTTCATGGCGGGTCCCATCGCGGCCCGGCTGGTGCCCGCCGGAGGCTCTCCGCTGCTGCCCAGTGCCCTGGTGGGCGCGGTCCTCGTGATCGTCGCCGATCTGATCGGGCAGTTCGCCTTCGGCACGCGCTACCCCGTCGGCGTGGTGACCGGAGTGCTCGGCGCGCCGTATCTGATCCTGCTCCTCATCCGCACCAACCGCGCCGGAGGCTCCCTGTGACCGTCTCTCACTCGCTGTCCGCAGACGCACTCACCCTCTCCTATGGCGACCGCACGATCGTCGACGCCCTGGATCTGCAGATCGCCCCGGGACGGGTGACCTCGATCGTGGGCGCCAACGGCTGCGGGAAGTCGACCCTGCTGCGCGCGCTGTCCCGGCTGCTCTCCCCCGTCAGCGGACAGGTGGTGCTCGACGGCGCGGCCCTTCACACGCGTTCCACGCGCGAAGTGGCGCGCGTGCTGGGCCTGTTGCCGCAGAGCCCCACCGCCCCCGAGGGGATCGCCGTGGCCGACCTGGTGGGCCGTGGCCGACACCCCCACCAGCGAGCGCTGGCCCGGTGGAGCGCGCACGACTACGACGTGGTGGCCGACGCTCTGGAGGCGACGGGCACCACGGACCTGGCGGATCGGTCGGTGGACGAGCTCTCCGGCGGTCAGCGCCAACGTGTCTGGATCGCGATGGCGCTGGCACAGGAGACCGACATCCTGCTGCTCGACGAGCCGACCACCTATCTCGACGTGGCGCACCAGGTGGAGGTGCTGGACTTGCTGACCGATCTGTCGGTCGAACGGGGAACCACCATCGTCATGGTGCTGCACGACCTCAACCTTGCGGCGCGCTACTCGGACGAGCTCGTCGCCATCCGAGACGGGCGCGTCCACGCCGCCGGCGCCCCCGCCGACATCCTCACCTCCGAACTCGTCGAGGACGTGTTCGGGCTGCCCAATCAGATCACCATCGACCCCGTCTCGGGCAAGCCGATGGTCACGCCCATCGGGAGGCACCATGTCCGTTGAGACCACCACCGAGGCGACGCCCTTCGTCGTGATCCGGGCCGAGGTGCGCGCGGTGCAGCGCGTCTCGCCGAACTTCGTCCGCGTGACGTTCGGCGGCGCGGCCCTCGACGACTTCGCCACCCCCGGCGCGGTGTTCGACCTGCGCATCAAGCTGATCTTCCCGCCGGCGTCGGGCGTGCTGCCCGAGCTGGATGGGCGAGACGGCTGGTATCAGGCGTGGCTGGCCGTCGATGAGGCCGAGCGCGGCTCCATGCGGACGTACTCGATCCGTGATCTGCGGGTGACCGATGCCGGCACGGAGATGGACGTGGACTTCGTCCTGCACCTCGCTCCCGGCCTCACCGGCCCGGCGTCATCCTGGGCGAACCAGGCCTCACCGGGCGATGAGCTGATCATCGCGGGTCCGCGGCGCGGTCACGACTGGGGCGGCATCGAGTACGCACCCGGTGACGCGACATCGGTCCTGCTGGCCGGCGACGAGACCGCGGCTCCGGCGATCGCGCGCGTCCTGGAGGACGCCCCCGCGGACCTCCGCGGCATCGCGTTCATCGAGGTGCCCGACCCGGCCGATGCCCTGCCGATCGCCGCGCCGGATGGCGTGCAGGTGTGCTGGCTCCCGCGCGGCGATGCTCCGCACGGCACACTCCTGCTGCCCACGGTGCTCGGCCACCTCGGCGCCGCGCCCACCGCGGAGGTGACCGACGTAGAGACCGAGAACCCGGTGTGGGAGACTCCCACCTTCTCCGGACTCGGTGAGGAGCTCGATACGTCCGCTCCGCATGCCGACCGCTACTTCTGGATCGCGGGCGAGAGCGGCGTGGTCACCACTCTGCGTCGTCATCTCGTCAAGGACGTCGGCATCGACCGCGCACAGGTGGCTTTCATGGGCTACTGGCGCCGCGGTGTGGCGATGAAGGGCTGAGAGCCCGCACCGACGCTCAGCGTGGCCGCAGCTGCGAGCCGGCTCTGCTTCGCCGGGCAGCGCGTCATCTCATCGACTCTTCTTGCGACGCTTCTCAACGTCGGGTACCACCAGTTTCGGCACCGCGCGCAACATGAACTTGTCGAAGTCGGGAACAGTAAACGCGGCGTAGCCATGCTCCGGGGTGTAGAGAAGCCCCATGTTGATGAGTTCCGCCCTCGTCGGGCCGAGTTGGGTGGATTCCCGCCCCATAACCCTGGCCACATCGGCAGCCTTTTGAGCTTCCGGACCAAGCTCTGCCATCGCTCGC
The DNA here is from genome assembly GCF_044769785.1 of Microbacterium sp. GXS0129. NCBI lineage: Bacteria > Bacillati > Actinomycetota > Actinomycetes > Micrococcales > Microbacteriaceae > Microbacterium > Microbacterium sp. GXS0129. The sequence goes on from NZ_JBIZVZ010000005.1 coordinate 14,773, forward strand.
ATGTACGCCGTCTGCAACGGAGTGGCGCGATCGAGGCGAACTCTGAAGAACGAGCTGTCTAGTTTCGCCTCGTAGGCCTCCCGCGCGGCCTCCACGTCACGACGAAGGATCGGCGATCCCTCGGAGATTGCCCATACCTGAGACCCCAGCTCTTGGATGAAGTATGGATATCCCCGCGTGATCTGCAGGGCGAGCCGCACCGCGTCGTCCTCGTAGGACACGCCCTCCGCGAGCGCCGGCTCGACAAGGGCTTTCCGGGCATCCGCTTCTCTGAGCGAGTCGATCTTGGGAAACTGGAACAAACGCTCGGCATATGACTTTGCGTCTCCCGCGAGCTCCGCGATCTGCGGCAGACCTGCGCCGACGAACGTCACCGGCAGCTTCCGCTGCACCGTCTTGTGAATCGCTTGAATGAGCGCTTCGAGTTGAGGACTCGTGAGGAACTGGACCTCATCGACGAGAATCGCAACACCTCGTTGCTGCTCGCGCGCGAACTCGCCCACGGCGACCAGGACATCCGTGAGGTCCATCGCCAGATCGCCATGGTCCGCGGCGCCCTCAGCTGCCTCGACATCCCAGGAGAGCGACCATGTTCCCTGGTGGTCAACCGCGACGGCGAAGGCGGTGATCACGGACGCGGCACGGCGCGCGCGATCCGTCCACCGGGCACGCGGCGACAGGCGCAGGACCGCAGCCTTCAGCAACCCCGCCAGGTTCTGCCGGAATCGGGTGTCGTCGTGCTTGCTCGCCTCGATCTCCAGAACTTCCCAGCGCTCAGCCTCCGCGATCTCGCGGAACTCGTTGAGCAGTACAGTCTTACCCACGCCGCGCAATCCGGTGATGATCAGCGACTGGTTGGTCTTGCCACGAGCGAGGCGTTTCAGAAGAGCGGTGAAGGCGTCCCGCTGCTCGTCTCTGCCAGCGATCGTCTCCGGGGAAGCACCGGCGTTCGGGGTGTACGGGTTGCTGACGCTGTCCATGTCGACCTCTTACTCGGTGAGTTTATGACAGTATCAGAGCTTTATTAGCTTTCAATAAAGTTATCTAAGGTGGGAAAACTCCACACGGGTCAGGACCACCGCAAGCCTCCTCCGCACCGTCAGGGCGCAGACTGTGTGCATGGGAATGTTCACGCAGAAGCCGGAGGAGCCCGCCGAGTGGGCGGGGCTGCCCTCCGAGCCGGTCCGCCGCGACGACACCGACCTGGAGCCCGCGGTCGGCACCGAGCTGCTGCTCGACGGGACCGCGAGCTCCATCGGCATCGAGTTGTCCGCCTACACGGTGGAGGTCGAGGCGGGCGACGCCGAGTAGGCCGCCGCCCGCCGGGGCCTCACTTGAGGCCCGTGGTGGCGACGCCGCGAACCAGGTACTTCTGACCAAAGAGGAATGCCAGGAAGACCGGCAGGATCGAGATGATCGACATCGCGAACAGCGGCCCCCACGAGCTCTGGCCCTGTGAGTCGATGAAGGCCCGCAGCGCGGGCTGCACCGTGTAGGCCTCCGGCGAGGTCAGGTAGATGACCTGGCTGAAGAAGTCGTTCCACGTCCAGATGAACGTGAAGATCGCCGTGGTCGCCAGCGCCGGTGTCATGAGCGGCAGGATGATCTGCGAGAACGTGCGGAAGTGTCCGCAGCCGTCGATGCGCGCCGCCTCATCCAGCTCTCGGGGCAGGCTTCGGATGAACTGGATCATCAGGAAGATGAAGAAGCCGTCCGTCGCGAAGAACTTCGGCACGATGAGCGGCAGCACCGTGTTCACCCAGCCGACCGAGTTGAACATGATGTACTGCGGCACGATGATCACCTGCAACGGCAGCATGATGGTCAGCAGCATGAGGCCGAACATCCACTTGCTGCCGCGGAAGGTGAGCCGCGCGAAGGCGTAGGCGGCCAACGAGCACGACACCAGGTTTCCGACGATGGCGCCGAGCACCACCAGCGCGGAGTTCAGCAAATACCGCCCGAACGGCTGCGAGAGCGCATCCCACCCGAGGGTGTAGTTCTCCAGGGTCATGCCTTCCAGCGATAGCCCGGGAGTGAACACGTCCTCGCTCGGGCGGAAGGAGGCGACGAGCATCCACACAAGCGGGTACAGCATGAGCAGGGCGAGCAGGGCCAGGCCCACGTGCTTGAGGACGGAGCGCACGCGTCCGGCAGGGGATGCGCTTGCGCGAGGACGCCGCGCCGCAGGGCGGCCGGTGATGATCGCCTCGGTGACCGAGGAGTCAGCGGTCGTGTCGACGAGATCAGTCCTCATAGAACACCCACCATTTCGAGAGCCAGAAGTTGAGCGCGGTCACGGCCGCAATGATGATCAGCAGCAGCCACGCCATTGCCGAGGCGTACCCCATCTGGAAGCCCGGGAAGGCCTTCTGGTACAGGTACAGGGTGAAGAAGAGCGTCGCGTCGGACGGTCCTCCGGTGCCGTTGGAGACGACGAACGCCTGGGTGAACGTCTGGAACGCACCGATCACCTGGAGCACGAGGTTGAAGAAGATGATCGGTGACAGCAGCGGGAGGGTGATCGAGAGGAATCGGCGCACGGGACCCGCGCCGTCCACCTGCGCCGCCTCGTAGTACATCCGCGGGATGTTTCGCAGGCCTGCGAGGAAGATCACCAGCGGCGACCCGAAAGTCCACACGTGCAGCAGGATCAGCGTGCCGAGCGCCGTGTCCGGATCCGCGATCCAGCTCGCTCCCTCGACCCCGAACATCGCCAGCACCTGGTTGACGAGTCCGTCGGCGCCGAACATCTGGCGCCACAGCACGGCGATGGCCACCGACGAGCCGAGCATCGACGGCAGGTAGAAGGCGGAGCGGTAGAAGGACATCCCCCGCATGCCGCGATCCAGCAGCATCGCCAGGCCCAGCGCCACCACCAGCTGGAACGGCACGGCCACCACCACGTAGGTGACGGTGACACCGAGCGCGTGCTGCAGCCGCTCGTCGGTGAGCATCTTCTCGTAGTTCTGAGTGCCGATCCAGGTCGGCGGCTGGAGCAGGTTGTACTTCGTGAAGGACAGGAAGAACGACGCGACGACCGGGCCGAGGGTGAAGGCGAGCATGCCGATCATCCAGGGCGCGAGGAAGCCGTAGGCGGCGAGGGATTCCCGGATCCCCTTCCGCCCGCGCGGGCGGCTGGGGATCCGGGTGAGGGTCGGAGCGGTCACGGTGCGTCTCTCAGCCGGCTGCGGCCAGCAGATCGGTGAGTTCCTGGTGCACGTTCGCCGATGCCGTCGCCGGGTCGGCCTTGCCGAAGAGCACGTCGGAGATCCCGCGCTGGATGACCTGGTCGTAGGTTCCTCCGCCGACGGCCGGCACCGGCGGTGCCGCACCGAACGCGTCGGCGTTGTCGGTGGTGAACGCGATGAGGCGCTGTTCGGGCTCACTCACCTTCGAAGCGATTCCCTCGCGGATCTCCGTGTTCAGCGGGAGTCCGCGCTCGGCCAGCAGAGCATCCCCCGCGGCCGGGTCGTTGAGCAGGAAGTCCACCAGCTTGGCGGCTTCGGCCGGATGCTTCGAGGTGCTCGCGACCGAGTAGTACATCGCGCCGCGCAGGTACTCACCCGTGGCCTTCGCGTCCTTGTCGGCGGGCAGGCGCAACAGGGTCAGCGGAGAGCCGAGCGTGCCCTCGATCGTGGTGAGCAGGTTCGACCAGGCGAAGCCCATGGCGCTCTTGCCTGTCGCGATTCCCCACTGGTCGGGCGAGAGCACCATCTGCTCGGTGATCACCGATGCAGCCGGCGCGGCGCCGGAGGTGCTGAGGTCGGAGACCAGCTGGAAGTAGCCGGTCAGATCTCCCTCGCCGAAGCCGACCTTGCCGTCGGCGGTGAAGAGCGACTTGCCGTGCTGTGCCAGCCACGCGTTGGTCACCGGGTCGCCGATGATCGAATCGGTTCCCACCGCGCCCACGCCGGCCTTGCTGAGCTTCTCCGCCGTGGCCAGGTAGTCGTCCCAGGTCCAGGTCTTGTCGTCGGGCATCTCGACGCCCGCCGCCTCGAACAGCGCGGGGTTCGCGAGCACGGCGGGATAGTTCGCGCCCGCCTGCAACGCGTACAGCGTGCCGTCGACCTCTCCGGCCGCCACGCCACCCGCGTCGAGGTGCGACTGGTCGATCCCCGACTGGTCGTCGAGCGGCAGGAGGACTCCTCGCCCCGCGTACTCGGCGAGGTAGGCGTCGCTCATCTGCATGACGTCGGGCGTGTTCCCGCCGGCCGTCTGCGTCGCCAGGCGGTCCCAGTATCCCGCCCAGTCCCCGAACTCCGCTTCGACGGTGATGCCGGGGTTGGCGGCTTCGAAGGCGTCGATGGCCGCCTGGGTGTTCTTCTGCCGAGCATCGGAGCCCCACCAGGCGAACCGGATGGTGACATCTCCCGCGGCCGCCGAGCCGTCACCGGTGGGAGCACCGGCGGGCGCGCAGGCCGAGAGCGCGAGGGCGCTGACGGTCGCCGCGGCGAGGGCCGCAGCGAGTCGAGTGGTGCGATTCATGGACTACCTCCGTTGGTAGCCGCGCTCCCGAGGGGGTCGGTTGCGCGGATCGGGTGTGCGATGGGGTGGATCAGGTGAGCGATACGGTCCGAGCGGTGCGCGCGGATTCGTAGATGCCGAGCACGGCAGCCAGGGCGCGCCGGCCGTCGGGCAGGCCGATCGCGGGGGCGCGACCGGCGGCGCGGGCATCGAGCAGGTCGGCGTACTGGGCGCGATGGGCCCAGTCGATGCTGGTCCATCCCTCCGGTGCGCTGTCATCGACGATCTCCTCACCATCCGCGAATCGCAGGGTGAGGCGGCCGTCGGCGACGGTGGCCGAGCCTTCCGTTCCGAAGACCGACAGGCGAACGCCGCTCTCGGGGAACGCCGCGGTCGAGGCGAACACCGTGCCGACGGCACCCGAGGCGAAGCCGATGGCGGCGCCGACGACGTCCTCCACCTCGATTCGCTCGTGCGCGACGCAGGATGCCGCCGCCGTGACCGTAGCCGCCTCGCCCAGGAACCAGAGGAGCAGATCGAGGGCGTGAATGCCCTGGTTCATCAGCGCGCCGCCGCCGTCGCGGTCCCGCGTCCCGCGCCAGTCGCCGGAGTCGTAGTAGGACTGCGGACGGAAGAAGGGGGATTCCACGGTGCCGCCGGTGAGGTGGCCCAGACGACCCGCGTCGATGGCCTGCCGGAGCGCGGCGGAACTGTCGAGGAATCGACGCTGGCTCACCACGCCCACCGTCCGTCCGGTGCGTTCCGCGGCCTCGGCCACCCGTGCGGCCGCGTCGAGCGTGATGTCGATCGGCTTCTCCACCAGCACGTCGCACCCGAGTTCGAGGGCGCGCACGGCCAGGTCGGCATGTCCGGCGCTCACGGTGCAGACGCTGACGACGGCGGGAAGAGCCCCGGCGGCGGCGAGCTCGTCGAGGGAGCCGGCGACCCGTGCTCCGCGAGGCCCGGCCAGCAGGGCGGCCTTCTCGACGTCCGTGTCGACCACGGCGCTCACGCGAGCGCCGTCGAGCGAATCGATGAGCCGCGCGTGCACGCCGCCGATGAATCCGGCCCCGACGATGGCGATGTCTGTCATGCGGATGCCTTCCAGGAGAGCTCGATGCCACCCCGGCGTGCGCTCTCCTCGGCGAGGAGGGCGATGCGAGTGACCAGGAGTGCGTCGGCGGTCGCCCCCGCCGCATCGGATCCGCCCGCCAGCAGCGCGTTCAGGGCGTCTTCGGCGGGTCGTCGTCCGGGGGCCAGCTCGACCGTGCGGCGCGGCGCGTCCACGGCGGTGAGCTCGAGCACGCCGCGACCCCAGTACAGTTCCGCCGTGCCTTGCGTGCCGACGACGCGCATCCGGTAGTCGCCGTGGATCTCGGAACCGCTCGGCGTCAGCCAATCGACCTCCGCGGTGAGGACGGCGGACGATGCGCCCGGGGTGTCGAGGGTGACGACGGCTCCGCCGTTCAGAGCGAAACCGCTCTCCAGCTCGGCACCGGTCCATCCCCGTACCGAACCGCTCGTGGCCCCGGTGAGGGTGAGGGCGATGTCCACGTCGTGCACGAGCAGGTCGGCGAGGATGCCGCCGTAGGTGGCGGGGTCGAGGAACCAGGGTGCGCGGATGCCCCGCAACAGCTTGTGCGGCGCCCAGGAGGCCAGTGCCACCGGGCGACCGAGCTCCTCTGCCGCGGCGACGGTGGCCAGCGTCTCGGGGTAGGTGCGCTTCTCCAGCATCAGGGAGATGTTCCGACCGCTCTCGGCCTGAGCCGCCGCGATGCGCTCGAGCTGGTCGAGGGTGATGCAGAGCGGCTTGTCGCACAGCACGTCCGCGCCGCTGTGCAGTGCGGCCAGGACGATGTCGGCGCGCTGGGCGTACACCCCGGCGCAGGCGACGATGTCGGCGCCGAGGCCGGGGAGCTCGTCCAGTGATTCGGCCACCGGGGCGCCGAACTCCGCGGCGATGCGCCGCGCGGCCTCAGCGTCGGGGTCGAAGACACCCCGCAGCTCGATGTCGGCCCGTTCGCGGATCTCCGCGGTCACGTAGTCGACATGGGAGTGCGCCACGCCGGCGATCACAATGCCTGTCATGTGGGCATTGAATCATGCAACCGCTTGCAGTGTCAACGATGACGTGAGCGAACAGGTGCGACGCTGGCACGGTGGACCAGGTGACCGGCGATCGCGGTCCGCTCGTCCACGTCGTCCGCATCGCCGCGGATCAGCGCGAGCAGTGCCTCGAGGGCGACCGCCCCGCTCGCCGCGCTCCCGCCGGCGATGGTGGTGAGGGCGGGCAGCGTGGTGGCAGCCAGCACGTCATCGCAGCCGATGACGCTGAAGTCGGCCGGAACCTCGAGGCCGACGAGCGTGAAGCCCGCGAGCACCCCGTGCGCCACCACGTCGTCGAAGGCCACCGCGGCCGTGGCGCCCGTGGCGATCAGCGATCCCACGCACTCGCGTCCCGCCTCGTAGCTCGGCCGCCCGAGCTCCAGAACGGAGACGCTCAATCCCGCGGCCTCGGCCGCCGCCAGCACCGCGCCGCGGCGCTGCGCATCCGCCCAGGTGGCGGGTGGGCCCGCGAGGTACGCGATGTCGGAGTGCCCCATCGCGGCAAGCAGTTCCACCGCCTCCCTCGCGCCGGTGGCCGCATCGACCAGCACGCGGCGGACGCCGGGGACGTCGCGATTGATCAGCACGGTGGGCGTGTGCTCGGAGAGTTCGAGGATCCGCTCATCGGCGAGCCGCGACGAGGCGAGGATAAATCCGTCGACTTGCGGCTCCAACCGATCGATGAGCACGCCCTCGCGCTCGGCCCGCTCGTCGGAGTCGCCGAGGAAGACCGCGAACTCGGCCTGTTCGGCACCGTTCTCCACGGCGCGCACGAGCGGGGGGAAGAACGGATTCGCGATGTCCGGCACGATCAGGGCGATGTTCGAGGTGCGCCCCGTGGAGAGGGCCCGCGCGCGAGGATCCGCCGAGTAGCCGAGTTCGGCCGCGATCCGCCGGATGCGATCGACGTTGTCGGCCTTGATCAGTTCGGGTCGGGTGAACGCGCGCGAGGCGGTCGACTCTGACACGCCCGCGGCGTGCGCGACGTCGGCAAGCGTCACGCGGCCCTTTCGCTTCGAGGTCATGGCTCAACGATACCGGCGACCCCACGAAACCCGGCTTGACTTTGCAAGCGGTTGCATTAATCTTGCTCGACATGAGCACGCCCTCGTTCGCCCTGCACACCCATCCCGATCGCATCGCCATGGGTGCCGCCGCCGCCTCCGCCGCCGCCGCGACCCTCCGCGCCGCCATCGCCGAACGCGGGTCTGCCCGCATGATCGCCGCCGCCGCGCCCAGCCAGCTGGACGTCTATCGCGCGCTCGCCGCGGAGCCGGGGATCGACTGGAGTGCGGTGACGATCCTGCACATGGACGAGTACGTGGCGCTGGACCCGGAGGCGCCGCAGCGCTTCAGCGTGTGGCTGCGGACCCATCTCGTCGACGCGGTGGGCGATGCCCGTTTCCTGCCGCTGCGCCCCGAGCTGGGTGTGGCCGAGGCCATCGACAGCTACAGCGCCCTTCTCGCGGACGGACCCATCGACCTGGTCTGCCTCGGCATCGGCGTCAACGGCCACATCGCCTTCAACGACCCGCCGGAGGCGCGCTTCGATGACCCTGCCGCGGTGCGCTCCGTCCGTCTCGACGAGGCCAGCCGCATCCAGCAGGTCGACGACGAGTGCTTCGATACCCTGAGCGATGTGCCCACCCACGCACTCACCCTCACGATCCCGGCGCTCCTCGCGGGTGCCCACCTCGTGTGCGCGGTGCCGGATCGACGGAAGGCGGACGCTGTTCGTGCGCTGATGGAGGAGCCGGTGGACCCGGCGTGGCCCTGCACCGTGCTGCGGCGTCATTCCCGCTGCGAGGTTCACGTCGATGCGGACGCCGCGGCTCTCCTCCCGGTGGCGGGATGACCTCGCTGATCCTGCGCGGCCGCGACCCGCGAGACGGCGCCGGAGTCGCAGTGACGGTGGTCGGCGATCGCATCGCCGCGCTCACCGCATGTGACGTGGATGCGGACAGCCCGTGGATCGCGCCAGGCCTGGTGGACCTGCAAGTGAACGGACACGGCGAGGGGGACGCCAACGCCTCCGTCCCGGACCCGGAGCAGATCATAGCGATGGCGCGCAGCCTCGCCGCCGTGGGTGTGACGCGGTTCTTGCCGACGATCATCACCGCATCAGCGTCGGACATGCTGGCGCGCATCAACGCGGTGGTCGCGGCAACCGACGATCCGCTCGCCGCCGACATGGTGGCGGGCATCCACGTGGAGGGCCCCAGCCTCTCACCCGAGGACGGCCCCCGGGGCGTCCATCCGATCGAGCACATCCGCCCGCCGACGATCGATGAACTGCAGTCGTGGCTGGATGCGGCACCCGGCCTCCTCCGCATCGTGACGCTGTCACCCCACCACGCGGGCGCCGTGGGGGCGACACGCTTCCTGGTGTCGCACGGTGTCCGCGTCTCCATCGGCCACACGCACGCCGACGACGACCAGATCCGCGCCGTGGTGGACGCGGGCGCGTCACTGTCCACCCACCTCGGAAACGGAGCGCACGGGGTGCTGCCCCGTCACCCCAACTACCTCTGGAGCCAGCTGGCGGAGCCTCGTCTGACAGCGGGACTCATCGCCGACGGGCACCACCTTCCCGATGCGACGCTGCGCACGATGATCGCGGCGAAGCGTCCGGGTCCCGACGGCGAACACGGCGCGTTCCTGGTGAGCGATGCGGTCGCCACCCCCGCAGCTCTTCGCGACGGCGGCGTCTCCACGGTCGGCGGCGGCGTGGAGATCGCGGCGGACGGCGCGCTGCGCCATCGCGCCACCGGGTTCCTCGCCGGCTCGATCCAGACGCTCGACGTGGGAGTCGGCACCATCGCACGCCTGACCGCATCCCTCGCGCAGGCGATGGACCTCGCGGCGGACGCGCCCGCACGGGTGCTCGACGGCGCCGCGCCCTGGCGTGTCGGGGCGCGCGCGGACGTCCTGCGATTCACGTGGAAGCCCGGCGACGACCGCATCCGGGCGGTATCGGTGCACATCGCCGGGCGGGAGGTCTGACGTCGTCCGCCCTCCCGCGGCAGACTGGGTGCGTGGAGATCTCCTCGCCTGGACAGACCGCGGATGAGCCGGCGCGGCCCCGCTTCACGCGCCTTGCCGAGGTCATCTCCGAGATCGCAGGTCCCGCCCCGCTGCTGCTGATCGGGCTGCTGCAGGTGGGACTTCCCAGCGGAGCGGTCGCCGCGACCATCGTGTCGGTCGTGACGATGGCGATCCTGCCGTACGCGTCGACCATCTGGCTGGCACGGGCGGGCAGGCTGAGCGGCAGGTTCGTATCCAACCGCCGTCAGCGCATCCCGATCCTTCTCGGCACTCTGGTGGTCGTGGTCGTGGGTGCCGTCGTCACGGCACTCATCGGCGCACCGCGGCCGTTGCTTGCGCTGGCCGTCCTGGCGGTGGTGACCCTCGCGGTCGTCTCGATCGTGACCCTGCGCTGGAAGCTCTCCATCCATGCGACGCTCGCGGTGTTCTTCGCCGGGCTGCAGGTCTGCCTGTACGGCGCGATCGGCCTGGTCTCGCTCGTGATCCCCGCGGCCGTGGTGTGGGCACGCTTTCATCTGCGCGCCCACACGCTCGGCGAGCTGGCCGCCGGCGCCGCGCTCGGTGCCGCGATGAGCATCGTCTACGCGCTCGCGATCACCGCGGCGTGAGCGTCGTGATCACGTCCGCGTGGCCCGGAGGGTGTAGCTGAGCGGCATCCGCTCCGGCCGGTCCGCGAGCGCGAACTCACCGTTGTCGCGCTCGATCATCTGTCCGGGGAGCGCCTCCCACGGCACGCTGTCATGCTCCACGAGGAGGTCGATGCGCATGCCCGCCTCGATGAGAGCAGTCACGATCTCTCCCATCGAGTGATTCCACTCGTAGGTGCGGGTGTGTGCAATCGGCGCGGTGACGTCCACGTAGGTGGTCGCGTCGTCCCACACCAGCGGCTCGTCATGCTCCCAGTACGGATAGTGCAAGTGCACGTCGTCGTCGCGGGTCTCGTCGGCGGCGAACAGCACCGGGTGCCCTTCGCGGATGAACAGGAATCCCCCCGGTTCGAGCACCGACGCCACGACACGAGCCCATCCACGGACATCGGGCAGCCACCCCAGCGCGCCGATACCGGTGAACACGAAGTCGAACTTCTCGCCGTTGAGGATCGTGGCGGCGTCGTAGACGTTGCCCTCGACGTAGCGGACGTCATCTCCGGTCTCCGCCACCAGGCGGCGGGCCGCGTCCACGGCCTCTCCGGAAAAGTCGAGCCCGGTCATGCGCGCGCCGCGACGGGCGAGCGAGAGGGTGTCGGTGCCGATGTGGCACTGCAGATGTACACCGCGACGTCCGTCGACATCGGGGAGCAGGGGGATGTCGAACCGGACGACGTCGCTCAGCAGCGCGCGATCCTCGATGAAGCGGCCCACCCCGTAGCCGCTGCCGTCGCGTGCGGCGTGCAGCACGGCACGGTCGTCCCAGTTGGCGCGATTCGCGTCGAAAAGCTCGTTCATGTGCGTCCTTCCGCCCGGCGCACGCCGAGCCGATCAGGCTATCAGCCGCGCCCGCAGCGACGCACGAGGGCCGTCCGACGAGGCGGGACACGCCAGATAGACTGAACCTGCTCGCCCACCCTCGAAATCTGGAGTGCAGCCGCGTGACTTCCGCCGCAGAATCCACCGCCCGCCCCGTCGCCGACACCGTCGAGAACGCCATCGCGACGCCGGAGAAGGAACAGCCGTACGCGGCGCTCGGGCTGAAGCCCGATGAGTACGCCCAGATCCGCGAGATCCTCGGCCGCCGCCCCACCTCGGGTGAGCTGGCCATGTACTCGGTGATGTGGTCGGAGCACTGCTCCTACAAGAGCTCGAAGATCTACCTGAAGAAGTTCGGTCAGAAGGTCACGCCCGAGATGAAGGAACGTCTCATGGTGGGCATGGGACAGAACGCCGGCGTGGTGGACATCGGCGAGGGCTGGGCGGTCACCTTCAAGGTGGAATCGCACAACCACCCCTCCTACATCGAGCCGTTCCAGGGCGCGGCCACCGGCGTCGGCGGCATCGTCCGCGACATCATCTCCATGGGCGCGCGCCCGGTCGCGGTGATGGATCAGCTCCGCTTCGGCGCCATCGACAACCCCGATACGGCGCGCGTCGTGCACGGCGTGGTGTCGGGCATCTCCTTCTACGGCAACTGCCTCGGCCTGCCGAACATCGGCGGCGAGACCGTCTTCGACGCCGTCTACCAGGGCAACCCGCTGGTGAACGCCCTGGCCGTGGGCGTGCTCCGCCACGAGGACCTGAAGCTCGCCAACGCCACGGGCGCCGGCAACAAGGTGGTGCTGTTCGGCGCACGCACCGGTGGTGACGGCATCGGTGGCGCGTCGATCCTCGCCTCCGACACCTTCGCCGATGGCGGGCCCACCAAGCGCCCCGCCGTCCAGGTCGGCGACCCGTTCGCCGAGAAGGTGCTCATCGAGGCGTGCCTCGAGCTCTACAAGGGCGAGCTGGTCGAGGCCATCCAGGACCTCGGCGCCGCGGGCATCTCCTGCGCCACCAGCGAGCTGGCCGCCAACGGCGGATCCGGCATGCGCGTGGACCTCGACGACGTGCTGCTTCGCGACTCCTCCCTCACCCCGGAGGAGATCCTGATGTCGGAGTCGCAGGAGCGCATGATGGCGATCGTCGACCCGGCCAAGCTCGACGCGTTCGTCGCGGTGCTCGACAAGTGGAACGTGGAGTACTCGGTGCTCGGCGAGGTGACCGGAGACGGGCGCCTGCAGATCTTCTGGCATGGCGAGGAGATCGTCAACGTCGACCCGTCCACGGTGGCCGTCGACGGTCCGGTCTACGAGCGTCCGGTGGCATACCCCACCTGGATCGACGCGCTGCAGGCCGATTCGGCCTCGGCACTCCCGCGCGACAACGCCCCCGAGGCCATCCGCGAGCAGATCCTCCGGGTCACCTCGGCCCCGAACCTCGCCGACCCCAGCTGGATCACCAATCAGTACGACTATTACGTGCTGGGAAACACCGCGCTCAGCTTCCCCGACGACGCCGGCATGATCCGTGTGGACGAGGAGTCGGGCCTGGGCTTCGCCATCGCCACCGACGCCAACGGCCGCTACTGCCAGCTGGACCCGTACCAGGGCGCGAAGCTCGCCCTCGCCGAGGCCTTCCGCAACGTGGCCGTGACCGGCGCGGTCCCCGCCGCCGTCACCGACTGCCTCAACTTCGGGTCCCCGGAGAACCCGGAGGTCATGTGGCAGTTCGGCCAGGCCACCGACGGCCTCGCCGACGGCTGCGTGGAGCTGGGCATCCCGGTCACCGGCGGCAACGTGTCCTTCTACAACCAGACCGGCGACACCCCGATCTTCCCGACCCCCGTGGTCGGCGTGATGGGCATCATCGACGACGTCGCCCGCCGCATTCCGTCGGGCTGGCAGGATGCGGGCGAGAACCTGTACCTGCTGGGCGTGACCAGCGATGAGCTGTCCGGCTCCGAGTGGGCGGCCACCATCCACCAGCACCTCGGCGGACGCCCGCCGGCGGTGGACCTCGCGGGCGAGAAGCGCCTGGCCGAGACGCTGCGCGCCGGAGCCGAGCAGGGGCTGGTCTCCTCCGCTCACGACCTCTCCGAGGGCGGCCTCGCGCAGGCCCTCATCGACGCGGTCACCCGCTTCGGTGTGGGAGCGCGGGTCTGGCTGAGCGAGATCATGGAGCGCGATGGCGTCGATGCCGTCACCGCCCTGTTCTCCGAGTCCACCGGCCGCGTGATCGTCTCCGTCCCCCGTGAGGAGGACGTGAAGTTCCGCGGCCTCTGCGAGGGTCGCGGCTACCCGGTGCTGCGCATCGGCGTGACCGACACCGAGGCCACGCTGGAGATCCAGGACATCGCCACCTTCTCCGTCGACGAGCTGCGCTCCGCCAACGGCGCCACACTGCCGAACGCGTTCGGCGCGGTCATCCCGCAGGGCGTCTGATGACGGACAACACCATCCCACCGGAGCTGGAGTTCGCCGAGGACGACGACATGCGACAGCGCGACCGCCGCCTCAACCGCACGCGGCTGGTGGCGTGGATCGTCATCGGCGCACTGATCCTCACGGGTGGCGGCGCCACGGTGCTGGCACTCATCTTCGGCTGACACGCCGAGAACGGTGGGTCGGGATTCGTCCCGGCCCACCGTTTCGCTGTACCCGGTGCGCGCGGGTGGAGGATGGAGGGGTGACAACTCCCGCACCGCTGACCCCCATGCCCGCACCCCAGTACGTGATGAGCGGGGAGGGCCATCGCATCGCGACCTACTCGTGGGGCGAGGACACCAGCCCCACCGTGCTCGCCGTGCACGGATTCGCGTCGTCGATGCGGGACACGTGGGTGGACACCGGGTGGGTCCGAGAGCTCCTGCGCCGCGGCTTCCGCGTGATCGGGGTGGATCTGCGCGGCCACGGCGCCAGCGACAAGCCGCATGACGCGGATCAGTACAGCATGGCGGCGATGGTGGCGGACCTGTTCATCGCCCTCGACACCTACCTGGTGGATGAGGCCGCGTACCTCGGCTACTCCCTCGGAGGGCGCGTGGGCTGGCAGTTCATGACCGCCCACGCTGAGATGATCACCCACGGCGTGCTCGGCGGCATCCCCGATGGCCGGCCGCTGGGCAGACTGCAGCTGGATGAGGCCCGCGCTCACGTGGAAAGCGGGTCGCCGATTCCCGACGACATCACCCGCCGCTACGTCACGCTCGCGCAGCGTCTGCCGAGCAACGACATCCGTGCCCTGCTGGCGCTCGCCGAAGGACTGCGCCTGCACGAGGACGTGCCGCCGATGGATCGTCCGCCCCAGCAGCCCACGCTCATCGCCACCGGCACGGATGACCCGATCCTGGCCGACTCGCGCACCCTCGCCGGCGTGCTGCCGCGGGGGTCGTTCCTGGAGATTCCCGACCGGGATCATGTCCATGCTCCGGGTGCGCGGGTGTTCCGCACCGAGGGTTCGGCGTTCCTCGCCGCGCGCTCCGGCCTCTGAGCGCACCTCCATCCGTCGCCGGCCCGCCCGCTCCTGCGCACTCCGGCCCTCCTGAGGACCCCGCCCCCGTGCTCAGCACCCCGGCCCCCATTCGGCGGTCTCAGAGGGTGCGGTGGGCGGCGACCGACACAGCAGCAAGTGAGACCACACCGCTGCGAGTCCGCCGGGCAACCGGGCGACCACACGGGGAAGAGCAGAAATGCGGGGCCGGGAGTTCATCCCCGGCCCCGCATCATTCCCCCGGGGCTCTCGCATCACACCCCCACCGGGTGTGATGCTCGCTCCCCTTCGGACGGACGGCTGCGCGGCCGTCCGTTGCTGATTGCTCAGCGGCTTTCTTTGTTAAACAACGAAAGTCTGCGCCCTACGATAGACAGGTCGACCGATCAACGCAAGCCGTCACGGAGGTGAAGCGATCATCGGGCACTCCAACCACGAGGAGATGCGCCGCGCCAACACGCGGCGCCTGTTCCAGCTCATCGCCGACGGCGCCGGACAGCAGACCCGCGCGGGCCTGTCCCGCCGCAGCGGGCTCACCGCAGCCACCGTCTCCTCGATCGTCGCCGATCTGATCGAGACGGGCTACGTGCGTGAGGCGGGGCTCGCCGAGAGCACCGGCGGCAAGCCCGCGATGCGCCTGGCGCTGGACGGTGCACAGCACCGTGTCGCCGCCGTCGTGCTGACCCGTCACGCGTCGAGGTTCGTGTTCAGCAACCTCATCGGCGAGACGCTCACGGAACCGGTGTCCCTGCCGGCTGTCGGATCTCCCGATGATCTCCGGGCCGTGCTCGCGGAGGTCGCCGCCGACGGCGGTGCCGACCTCCTCGCGATCGGCATCGAGGTCCCCGGCGCGGTGGACAACGACCACATCCTGCAGTGCGTCCAGCTGGGACTGGAGGACGTGGATGTGCGTGCGATCGCGGCGGGGGTCACCTCCGCGCCGACGTACCTCATCAACGACGCAGACGCCGACGCTCTGCGCGAGTACGCGTTCCGCAGCATCGACGCCCCGAACGTGCTGTGCCTGAACGTGGGCGATGGCGTGGGCGCAGGCATGGTGATCGATGGCGCGCTGTACCGCGGCGAACACGCCCGCGCCGGCGAGCTCGGTCACGTGCGCGTGGACTTCGGCGACGACGCCCTGCCGTGCCCGTGCGGTCAGGTCGGATGCCTGGAACGATACGTCGGACTGAGATTCGTGTTCGATCTGCCCCTGGAGGAAGACCTCGACGCCGTCGATCTGGAGGATCTGGCGAAGGAGCCGGCACACGCCCGGTCCGTGGAGCGCATGGCGCTGCGCCTGGCCAACAATGTGCGGCTGCTCTCCGCGGTGCTCGACATCGAGACGGTGGTCCTCGGCGGCGCCCTGCCGCGCCTCGGTGACGAGGTGCTGGAGAAGGTCCGTCGCGCCGCCGAGTCGCTGAGCCCCGTGGGCGCCACGACGATCGCGCTGGACTACGCGCGGATCAGCCCCGAGGACCGCTTCCGCGGTGCCGCACAGCATGCGGTGCGCGAGCGCCTCGGCATCGTGCGCAGCTGACGCGCGCCTCGCTGGGGACCCTTCTCGTCCCGCTGCGCTTGCTGGGAGCCGGAGGGGCGCGACGTCGCGCTCACGCATCACGCTCCTCCTCTGCCGCTGGGCGCTGAACTTCCTCCACCAGGCCGGTGATTCGTGAGCACCCCACGCCGGTGTTGACATTGCCCGGCTTCCATGGTTCATTAGTCGAGTAACTAACCAACACACCGGAGGTGGACGTGATCGACGACGGGAAGCCGATCTTCGTGCAGATCGCCGAGATGGTCGAGGACTCGATCGTCGACGGCAGCCTGCCCGAAGGCAGTCAGGCTCCGTCGACGAACGAACTCGCCGCCTTCCACCGGATCAACCCGGCCACGGCCGCAAAAGGAGTGAACATGCTCGTCGACAAGGGTGTGCTCCTCAAGCGCCGCGGTGTCGGGATGTTCGTGGCAGAGGGCGCTCGCGACGCCCTCCTCACCGAGCGCCGCACGGCGTTCGCCGACCGATTCATCGGCCCGCTGCTGGCCGAGGCCGACAAGCTCGGCCTCACGGCGGCAGACGTGGCCGCACTCATCCGTTCCCGCGCCGGAGAGCACACCTCCGGCACAGACGAAAGGACCGCCCGATGACCGTCGTCATCGAGACCCGGGGCCTCGGCAAGACCTACCGCGAGACCGTCGCGCTGGCCGACGTCACCCTCTCCCTCGAGAAGGACACGATCTACGGACTGCTCGGCCGCAACGGCGCCGGCAAGTCCACCCTCATGTCGATCATCACCGCTCAGAACTTCGCCAGTACCGGCGAGGTCCGGGTCTTCGGTGAGGATCCGTACGAGAATGCCGCGGTGCTCGGCCGGATGTGCTTCGTCCGCGAGAGCCAGAAGTACCCCGACGATTTCAAGCCCGGGCAGGCTTTCGCCGCCGCCCGGATGTTCTTCCCGAACTGGGATCAGGACCTCGCGGACGACCTGGTGAAGGCGTTCCTGCTTCCCATGAACCGCCGCATCAAGAAGCTCTCGCGCGGCCAGCTGTCCGCGGTCGGCGTCATCATCGGCCTGGCCGCTCGCGCGGAGATCACCTTCTTCGACGAGCCGTACCTCGGCCTGGACGCCGTCGCCCGTCAGATCTTCTATGACCGGCTGCTGGAGGACTACGCCGAACACCCGCGAACGATCGTGCTGTCCAGCCACCTGATCGACGAGGTCGCGAACCTCCTCGAACATGTGATCGTGCTGGATCAGGGTCGCGTGCTGATCGACGCCTCCGCCGACGATCTTCGCGGCCGCGCCGTCACGGTCGTGGGCGACGCCTCCGCCGTATCCGGCTTCACCAGCGGACGGGAGGTGCTGCACACCGAGAGCCTCGGACGTGTCACCTCCGCGACCGTACTCGGCACGATCGATGCCGCCGAACGCGATCGCCTCACCGCTGCAGGGCTCGACATCGCTCCGGTGTCGCTGCAGCAGCTCGTGGTCCGCCTCACGCAGAAGGAGGAGGTGCGCTGATGGATCGCATCCTCAAGGTCGTGCGCCTGCAGAACCTCAACAAGATGACCTTCATCGGCATCCCGCTGATCATCCTGGGCGGCGCATTCGTGCTGTCGCTGCTGATCTTCGCGCTGGTCCCGGTGACGCCCTCGCTCGGCTACAAGTTCGCCGGCGGCGCGCCCGTGGCGCCGATGTGGTACTTCATGGGCGCAGGCATCTACGCCCTCACGCTGACGTTCCCGTTCTCGCAGGCGATGAGCGTCACGCGCCGGGAGTTCTACCTGGGGACGATGGCCACCGCCGCGCTCGCCAGCATCGGCATGGCCCTGATCTTCACGGTGGGCGGATACCTCGAGCAGGCCTTCGACGGCTGGGGGCTGAACGGACGGTTCTTCCGCATCCCCGGCCTCTGGGACGAGAGCCCCTGGCTGCAGACGCTCACCTACTTCACCGCCATGATGCTGTTGTTCACGCTGGGATTCGTGTTCGCCGTCATCTACCGCCGGTGGGGACGGACAGTGATGCTCATCGTGATCTTCGCCATTGTCGCCGCACTTCTCCTGCTCGGATTCGCCGCCATCAAGCTCGGCTTCTGGGTACCGATGTTCGAGGCCATCGCGGGGATCGGCCTCTGGGGATGGACCCTCATCGGCATCGGCGTCACCGCCGTGCTGGCCCTGCTGTCCTACCTTCCGCTGCGGCGCTCGATCGCCTGAGATCGCACTGCCCCTTGTCCGCCGAGCAGAGAGACCTAGGCTGACCACATGAACGTGTTCGACTTCATCTCCGAATACTGGTGGATGGCGTTCCCGGCGTTCGGACTGGCCACCGCGGTCTACTACACGTTCGGCGGAGGCAAGAAGGTGGAGCGGGAGCGTCATCAGCGCAAACTCGAGCTCATGGCGGCGAAGCGGGGTGAGTTCCCGCCCGGGTTCCTGGAGTCACGCACCACGGCCCCACGCCCGGCGGAAGACGCCACTCGTGAGAACGTGCAGCGACTGATCGACGAGCACGACGAGGTCACCGGCCGGTGGCTGGACTACGAGCTCGATGTGGCGAAGACCATCGCCTTCCCCGCGATGAGCGACGGTCGAGAGCCCCTGACGGCGGCCTTCCTGCGAGCCAAGCGGGTGGCGGACCGCCTCCGCCCGGTGACCGCGGATGTTCGCCTCACACCGGAGCAGTTCGCCGAGTATCGCGAGGCCGTCACCGACTTCGCGGTGAAGTTCGACGTCGCCGAGCAGAACGCCCGGCGTGTGCGGGACACCGGCTTCACCGAGGAGGAGCGCCGTCGTCTGGAGCGCGCTCAGCAGCTGCTAAAAACCGCGGTGGACAAGTCGGCCACCGCCGCCGAGCGACAGGTGGCGTACCGCCGCGTGCGCGAGGAACTCGACGGGCTCCTGGTGCTCTCGGACGACGCGGTCAGCATCCTGGAGACGCGGGTGGGCAAGGAGATCACGAGCGGCCCGGACGCGGCGGGAACGAGCGGAACCGGAACCACCGGAGCCGGAACCGGAACCGGAGCCAGCGGAACCGGAAGCGGAGCCACCGGAACCGCCAACGCGACTCACACCCGTGTCCCGCTCCAGCCACCGGCTGCGCCCGGCGCGCTGTGAGCAGCGCCGCATGACGAAGGCCGGGGCGTCACTGCCCCGGCCTTCGTCATATCCCTCCGCGTCAGACGCGGGCCGCTTCTCCCTCTGCGGCATCCGCCGTCGCCTCGGGCTCCTCGTCGGCGCTGTCGTCTGCGAACGGCAGCCCCTCCCGCTGGGCGTTGTACAGGTCGACGTCGAGGATGCCCTCCCGCTTCGCGACGATCGTGGGAACGAGCGCCTGGCCGGCGACGTTCACCGCGGTACGACCCATGTCGAGGATCGGATCGATCGCCAGCAGCAGGCCCACGCCGTCCAGCGGCAGTCCGAGGGTCGACAGGGTCAGCGTCAGCATGACGACGGCGCCGGTGGTGCCGGCAGTCGCTGCGGAGCCGACCACCGACACCAGCACGATCAGCAGGTACTGCACGAACGACAGCTCGATGCCGTAGAACTGCGCCACGAAGATCGCTGCGATGGCCGGATAGATCGCCGCGCAGCCGTCCATCTTCGTGGTCGCGCCGAGGGGCACGGCGAAGGAGGCGTAGGAGCTCGGCACGCCCAGGTTTCGCTCCGTCACACGCTCGGTGACGGGCAGGGTACCGATGGACGAGCGGGAGAAGAACGCGACCGTGACCGCGGGCCACACGCCCGTGAAGTACTGCTTGATGGAAAGCCCGTGCGTCTTGATCAGCACCGGGTAGACCACGAACAGCACGATGGCGAGGCCGATGTAGATGGCACCGGCGAACCAGGCGAGGGAGGTGAGCTTGTCCCAGCCGTACTGGATGACCGCGTTTCCGATGAGGCCGAAGGTTCCGATCGGCGCGATGCGGATGATCCACCACAGCACGCGCTGGATCACCTTCAGCAGCGACTCGGTGAACGCCAGGAACGGCTCGGCACGTCGGCCCACCTTGATCGCCGCGATTCCGACGGCCACGGCCACCACGATGATCTGCAGTACGTTGAAGCCGATGCTGGTGGTCGCCTTCTGCGCTTCGAAGTCCACCGCCGTCGAGGCGGTGAGGCCGAGGAAGTTCTGCGGGATGAGGCCCGTGAGGAAGTTCCACCAGGTGCCAACGGCGTAAGGATCGGACGGGGTGAGTCCGTCGCCGGCCCGAGCTCCCGGCTGCACGGTGACGCCGAGCACGATGCCGATGATCACGGCGATGAACGCGGTGATCGCGAACCACAGCAGCGTCTGGCCCGCCAGGCGTGCGGCGTTCTGCACACGGCGCAGGTTGGAGATGCTCGCCACGATCGCCGTGAACACCAGCGGGATGACCGCTGCTTTCAGGAGGGTGACGTAGGAGGAGCCGATCGTGGCCAGCGTCGCCGCCAGCCCGTTCGCGCCGCCCGCCTCATCCGGCCCCAGCTGCTTGCCGATGAGTCCGGCGACGACGCCGAGGATCAGGGCGACGAGGATCTGGAATCCGAACGACGTGAGGAGCTTGCGTACCGGCCCGCGGGTATCGGGCGCCTTCGTTCGAGCTGTGGTCTGGCTCATGGGGGTCCTTCTCGGCTGGAGCTGGCCGCAGAAAAGTGCGGCATCAGCCACGGTAGGAGTGTCGAGCCACCCCTGTCTGCCGAGGCGCAACACGGCGTCACGGCACGTCACACCCGCCGAAACACGAGGCCTCGATCAGCCGCCAGCCGATGCGCGGGGTCTCGGCTCCATGCCGCTCGGTGAACCGCTGAGCGGGAGCGGTTCCCGAGGTTCCGGAAGGCCGTAGAGGCGGCGCACCCAGCGCCGCGCGTCCTCCAGCGGGTACGTGTCGCCGAAGACCGCGGACTTCACGAACACGCCCTCGAGGGTGCTGCGCAGCATCACCTCCTCCAGCCCTGGATCGGCAGCGCCGCGGGCGCGAAACAGCGCGCGGACGGCGTCCTCAGCCGCGGTGACGCCGGCCGCATGGCGCTGCTCCGACTCCGCGAACAGGCGATGCGTGGCCGGCTGCAGCTGCATCGCCAGCACCGCCCGCTGCAGCGGCACGGCGAACGCGGTGGCGAGCAGGGCGCCGTCGATGATGGCGGCGAGTGCGTCGTCGGGGGTGCCCTCGACCCGCGAGATGCCGATCACCGTCTCGAACCAGCGGTCGATCACGGCGGAGATCAGCTGGTCCTTGCCACCGAAGTGATAGCTCACCAGGCCCTGCGCGACCCCCGCGAGACGGGTGATCTCGGCGATGCTCGCCCCCGCGACACCGCGTTCGGCGAACAGGGTGATGGCGGCATCGAGAAGCGCCTCCCGCGCACGCTCACGCGCCTGCCGGTTGTGCTCTTCGGAGCGCGCCATGGGGCCTCCTCCTCTGCACGCGAGCGTCGAACTTCCCAGTCGGACGTCTGCCGTATACATTAATCACTGAACAGTCGTTCAAGCTAAAACTTTCCGGAGACATTCATGCGCCCTGCCGCCCGCCTCGACCTCAACGATCTCGGTTCGCTCCTGGAATGGCTCGTCGCCCAGTGGTGGGTGTGGGCGATCGTCGGTGCCGTGGTGCTGTTCTTCATCGTGATCTGGATCCTGCCGGCCTCGAAGGTCAAGGCGGACGAGCGTTTCTCGACCACCGACCGCGAAGCGAACGAGCTGGCACTCGGCTTCCTGCAGATCGTGAACCTGCCGTCCGGCCACTGGAACGACCCCACGGCTTCGGCCCTGGGCGACCGCGAGAAGAAGGTCCTCGTCGAGCAGTGGGGCGTCTACAGCCGCCAGGACTGGCTCGACAACATCGAGCGCCTGGTCACCGTCCGCCGCCGCCGGGAGATGTGGGTGCTCTACCTGGCCGTGCGCGCACAGCTGGGTGAGCGGCTCGGCCGGGCACCCAAGGCGAAGGAATGGCTGAACGCGATCGTCGCGGAGGGCGGCGACAAGCGTGATGCACGCGCCTTCGTCACGGCGATCGAGTACACCGAGGCTCAGGTCCGCAAGCGCGTCGGCAAGGACATCGTCACCCCCGATCTGTACGTGAAGACCCTCGACGGCTACGCGATCGGTCAGGCGGTCGGCATGACCACGTGGGGAGTGGCGCTCGGACACGGCGACATCCCCGAGGCCCGCCAGATCATCCACCGGATCAACGAAGAGGCGCGTCCTGCGTTCTCGTCCTGGGCGGACTTCGGCCTGAGCTACAACGTGGGCCGTGTCATGCACTGGAGCGACGGAAACGTCGACGAGAAGGCCTTCGAGAAGTTCGAGGGATGCAACGACTTCCAGGCTGCGGCCACCGCGAAGCGCAACGGGCCGTGGGCCACGCTGCCGTGGCGCCTGTAAGCGTCGACCTCGAGCCACTGCGGCACGGCGCGGGGCTGCGGGACATCCTCACCTACGAGAGGATCTGCCGCACCCCGCTGTATCGCCGGTTCCTCGTGCTGCTCGTCACAGTGCTGCTGTTCGCCGCGGCGATGCTCGTGGCCTTGTGGTGGCTGGTGCGCTCCGAGTTCCTGATGGTGGCGCCCATCCTCGGGCTCTTCGTCATCGGCTACACGGTGCTGGCCGCACTGTCCTTCGTCTGGCACACCGTGCTGCTCGCACGGCGCGTGAAGATCGCCGCCTTCGCGTGGGCCAATGGCTGGGCCTACGCCGACGCACTGGAGGACAACCGCCGGCCCGGGGCCGCGTTCGCCCGCGTGGCCCACAGTCAGGAACGCGCGGTCGTGGCCTGCGCAGATCCGCGCCTGCCGTTCGAGCTCGGCATCCACCACTCCGTGGCGCGCGGCCAGGGAGCCGCCACGATCCAGCGCCCATTCGGCTTCATCGAGGTGCCGCTACCGGCACCGGTGCCGCACATCGTGCTGGCGAATCGTCGACGCAGCATCATTCCCACACTGGGCCTGGGACGAGGCGCTGCGCGGATGGACCTGGAGGGCGACTTCGCGTCGGTGTTCCAGCTCATCGTGCCGGAGGGGTACCAGCGCGATGCGCTCTACATCTTCACGCCCGACCTCATGGCCCGGGTGATCGATCTCGGCTCCGGCGCGGAGATCGAGCTGGTCTCCGATCGCCTCTACGTCTACCTGCCGGCGAACACGCGCTTCGATCGCGCTGAGACGATGGCCACGGCGGTCACGCTCGCCGAGGAGTTCCACCGCCGTTTCGCGGCGCGCACCGAGTCGTACCGCGACGATCAGGCCGGCGAGCTGGCTGCACGGGCGGGGGTCGCCGTGGGTCTGCGCGGTCAGCGCCTCGGCGGGAGCGGTGTGTCGGTGATGGCGGTCGCGGCCACGGTGGGCGTACTGCTGCTCTCGGCGGGAGTGACGGCGTTCTCGCTGTTCGGCGGCGACATCCTCCGCACCTTCACGGGCTGACGCGAGCGCCCGTCAGCTGCCGAGCGACAGGCGGACGACCTGCTGGGGCGAGGCCTCGGTGAAGGTGGCCGTGGCTCCTGTCCCGTCGACTGTGGCGACCAGAGTGCCCGGGTTTCCGCCGGTGTAGATCCCATGCGTCAGCGTCTGCCCGCGCTCCGCGGTCACAGTGCACTCATGGAACGTGCGCTGCCACTGGAAGCTCACGCTCGTGGAGGCACCCGCAGGAACGGGGTCGCCGGGGCCGCTGCGCTGCTGCAGCAGGATCACCGTGTACGCGCCGAGCGGAACACCTTCCAGACCCACGACATCCTCACCGTCCGCGGGAATCTGCGCGGCCCAGCCGACCCGTCCGGTCGCAGCGTCCACCAGAGCGATCGTGATGGGCTCGGGGGCGGAGTAGTCGGTCTGGCAGCTGGCCAGCGCGTCCTGCAGCGGCACGTCCTGTTCGATGTTGCCGCTGTCCTCGATGAGCTTGACCTGCGTGGGAACGGTCAGATACGCGTTGTACAGGTCGTGGATGCTGCCGAGGTCGACCGCGAGAGTTCCCGTGGGGCCCGTCTCAGTCGCCTCCGCACTCGGCTGCGCCGTGGCCGCGGCCGACGGCGGGCAATCGGCGGCTGCCGCGGGAGCCGGCGAGGCGAACATGCTGCCGCCGGCGAGGAGGAGCACTCCGATCGCCAGGGTGCCCGCACCGCCTCGGCGGCGCTTGGACACCACCGCGAGCACAATGCCGAGAACGATGATCACGGCGGCCACGCCCACGAGAAGCGGAAATGCCGGATTGCTCATGAACCCGGGAGGGCAGACAGCGTTCAAGATCGGTCCCCTTTCGCGCCGCCCGCCGATGAGGGCGTCGCCGAACCACCCTACGCGAACGACGTGCACCGCACGCATTCGACGCCGCCCACGTCGCGAACCCATCGCGCGGAACGACGTCCCCGCACGGCGACGACGGATCCCCTCACGCACATCGACGAGCTCCTCACACACGACGACGAAAGCCCCTCGGGCGGAAACGACGAAGGGCGAGTCCTGACGGACTCGCCCTTCGTGCGTTTGCGGGTGCTTACCAGCTGGACTTGGTGACACCGGGCAGCTCGCCACGGTGTGCCATGTCGCGGAAGCGAACACGCGAGATGCCGAACTTCGACAGGTGGCCACGGGGGCGACCGTCGATGACGTCGCGGTTGCGAACGCGCACCGGCGAAGCGTTGCGGGGCAGCTTCTGCAGGCCCACGCGAGCGGCCTCGCGCTCTTCGTCGGTCGACGACGGCGACACGAGGGCCGCCTTCAGCGCCAGACGCTTCTCGTTGTAGCGAGCGACGATGACCTTACGCTGCTCGTTCTTCGCGATCATGCTCTTCTTAGCCATGGATCAACGCTCCTCTCGGAATTCGACGTGCTTGCGGATCACCGGGTCGTACTTCTTGAGAACGATGCGGTCGGGGTTGTTACGACGGTTCTTGCGAGTCACGTAGGTGTAACCCGTGCCAGCCGTCGAACGGAGCTTGATGATCGGACGTACGTCCTGTGCCTTCTTCGCCATTAGAGCTTCACACCCTTCGCGAGGAGGTCCTTCACAACGGACTCGATGCCACGGGCGTCGATCACCTTGATGCCCTTGGCGGACACGTTCAGCGTGATCTTACGACCCAGCGACGGGACGAAGTACGTCTTCTTCTGCACGTTCGGGTCGAAGCGGCGCTTCGTCCGGCGGTGCGAGTGGCTGATGTTGTGACCGAAGCCGGGAACAGCTCCAGTCACCTGGCACACTGCGGCCATGGTGTCTCCTTCTGTACCGTGAAGCCGGACGGCTTCACCCAAGATCCCTTGTCTGCTCCCACGCCGGCATCCGCCCGAATGGGCGGAATGAAGAGTGGGAACGAGCTGCGTGCTGGAGTGCGCGCAGACAAAGAGCAATCCTAGCATGCGCGCGGACGCCCGCCGAATCCGCAGGAGAAACGACGACGCCGCGAGCCCCTTCCGGGCTCGCGGCGTCGCGTGAATCGGGATCAGACGTCGGTGGACGAACCCGACGAGTCAGCGTTCACGCCGTCCGCCTCACGGCGTGCGCGACGCAGACGCGCGACGAGCAGCGCAGCACCACCGGCGACGATCACCACGACGGCGATGATGCCGATCACCAGAGCCTGCGAGCCGTCCGAACCGGTCGCCACCAGCGTGGGCTTGGGCGCCGGGTTGCTGGGCTCCGGAGCCACCGTGGCTTCCACCTGGCAGTCCACGGTCACCGGAATGGTCACGCTGGAGCCCGTGGGCTGGACGGTGATGCGCACCCATGCAGCCCCGACGGCCCCCGCCGGCACGGTAAGCGGCACGACGACCGTGTTCGGTGCGGCCGGGTCGACGCTCGCCTGCCCGATCTGCGTGGGCTCAGTCGTGGTGGTCCCGTAATACAGGTCCACGTCGACCGCCTGGTTCTGCACGTAGCCGAGCGATGCCAGATCGAAGCCGGCAACCGTGATGCTCTGACCGATGCAAGCCAGCGGCTCGCGGTAGGCGAGTCCCTGCACCTCGATGCCGTTACGACGGTTGTCCGGAACGATCGCGGTGCCGGTCTCGCCCGAGACCATGCGGAACCACGCGGGGAAGGCATCGGTGTCGATGATTCCCACGCTCTGGTTGCCCACGTTGTCCAGCAGCGCCCGGAAGTTGTCGCCGCCGGCAGCCAGGAAGGAGCTCATCGCCACGTTCCAGGTGAGGCCCGGATCCAGCGGCATCCCGTTGAGGGCCATGCCGGTGATGCGGTCGCCCTCGGGGCGCGTGGAGTCGTAGGTGTAGGTGAAGCCGTCCGACAGTCCCAGCTGCAGGTAGGGGCGTGAGGGGATCGAGCCGTCGACGTTGCGCTGCCACTGCTGCTCAAGGGTGGCCTTGAGCGTCTCCGTGGTGACCGTCACGACGTTGAGGTCGTTGGCGAAGGGCACCACGGTGGCGGCTTCCTTGTAGGTGATCTTGCCGTCGTCGTCGAGCAGGTCCGCCCGCACACCACCCGGGTTCATGAGGGCGAGATCCGCATGGGCGTTTCCGCGGGCGTTGATGACGTCGACCATCGACTGCGCGACGAGGTCGCTCAGATTGGACGCGTTCGCCCGGTCGTCAGGAACCGAGACGGTGCCCGACGTGACGCCCGTAGCCGGGTCGACCGTGATCGATCCGTCCTCGTACTGCTTGGCTCGCGTGATGTCACCCGTCTGGGTTCCGACGACCTCGCTGCCGAGCACATCGGCCTTCGCCACGGCGTCGGCCACGATCTGTGCCACCTGCTGAACGCGCGGGTCGGACTTCAGGTCGTCGGGGATGGCGTCAGCGGCGAGGGTCGGCACGACGGACGACGAGGAAGCGGTGACCTTCTTGTCGGCGTCGAGGGTGAGCACGACCTGCCCGATGAAGCCCGCGTACGAGCCCGCCTGCACGACGGGGCGGGTGCCGCTCTGACCGGGGATCGGCGCATCGTACGCGTAGGTCTGGTGCGTGTGGGCCGTGTAGATGGCCGCGACCGAGGGGTCGGTGTCGTTCACGATGTGAGCGAACACCGCACTCTTCTCGTTCTCGTCGAGCGGCACATCGGACTGCGGACCGCCCTCGTGGTACGACGCAATGAGGACATCAGCCTCGCCGTTGGCCGGGTCACCGTCCGTCAGCTGGGCCGCGACACGGTTCACCGCCTCCACAGGGTCGCCGAAAGTGAGCCCTGCCACGGAATCGGGGGCGGACAACGCGGGCGTCTCCTGGGTGACCGCGCCGATCACGGCCACGCTCGTGCCGTTCACGTCGAAGACCGCGTACTCTTCGAACGGGTGCGCGCCGGTCGAGTCCGTCACGTTGGCAGCCAGGTCGGGACCGTTCGTGGCGTTCTGGATGCGACCGATGGCGTCGTCATAGCCGTGATCGAACTCGTGGTTTCCCACCGTGAAGCTGTCGACCCCGAGCGCGTTCAGCGCGTCGATGGTGGGGGCGTCCTTCTGGATGGCCGACTCGAAGACGGAGGCGCTCACCGCGTCGCCGTTGGACAGCACCAGGGAGTTGTCCTCGCCGAACCCCTGCTGCGCCTGCAGCACGGTGGCGGCGAAGCGCTCGGCGTCCAGGATGCGGCCGTGGAAGTCGTTGAACCCGATCAGGTTGATCTGCGTGGTTCCCGAGGTGGGGGTGATCAACTCCGGCGTGTCAACGCTCGCCGATGCAGCCGCAGGCAGAGCGAGGGCGAGGGCGACGGCGGCTGATGCCGAGATCGCGGTCGCACGGACGATGGATTTCTTCACGGGAACTCCTCAGCAATCGCACGGACGGGTCCACTCTTGCAGATCCGAGCCGATCCCGCACCCCGTAGCGCGCTCCTGTGAACGGCTGTCCACAGGCCGCCGATTTCAGCCCGCGGACGCCGCCTCCACGGCTCCTCGCCCGGCGCGGAAGACCGACACCGTCGGGTCGCCGGCCAGGAAGAACCGCCACGGGAACGCCGAGGTGCCGGCGATGCCCGCCACCCCCACGCGCGGCCCGGCGGCGATCCCCGGGGCCAGGGCATTGCGCAGGTGCAGGGACACGGGTCCGCCGCCCACGGCATCGACCCCGTCGTCGGCCGGATGGCGAAGCCCGATGGCCTGGCCGAAGCGACCAGGCCCCCGCGCGAGATCGCGATCGGCGATGGCGGGCGTGCATCGCACAGCACCGTCCGGACCGGGTTTGCGCTGCTGGCGGCGATGTCGTGCCAGGTCGGCCCCCTCCACCACCTCGCCGCCGCGAAGCAGCACACCACCGGCCAGCCCGTCCGGGCCGCACACCACGTTGACGCAGGAGTGGATTCCGTGACTGAGGTACACGTAGAGGTGACCCGGCTCGCCCCACATCGTCGCGTTGCGATCCGTCCGGCCCATGCGGGCGTGAGATCCCGGATCCGGGATGTCGCCGGTGCCCTGGCCGTGGTACGCCTCCACCTCGGTGAGGCGGATCGCCACGGCGCCCTCCGCCGTCTCCACGCGCAGAATGCCGCCGAGGAGCCGGGGGGCAACCTCCGGCGGCAGTCCCGACAGCTCCTCGCGGGTGGCGAGGTGCAGGCCGTCAGCGACCGCTGTCATCGGTCCCGTCGGCAGATGTCCCTGCTGCTCGCGCCGCAGCGGCGCACTCCGCGCACAGGCCGAAGATGTCGACGACGTGCTCGGCCTGCTCAAACCCGTGCGAGGCCGCGACGTTCTTCGCCCACTGCTCCACGTCGGTTGCGGCGATCTCGACGGTGAGACCGCAGGAGCGGCAGATGAGGTGATGGTGATGGCCGGAGGAGGAGCAGGCTCGGTAGAGCGACTCACCCTCGGGGCTCTGCAGGGAATCGGCTTCACCCGCTGTGGCCAGGCCCGCCAGTGTGCGGTACACCGTGGCCAGGCCGATGCCCGTGTTCTCATCGCGCAGCGTGGCATGCAGGGCCTGAGCGCTGACGAACCCCCGCGCATCGCCGAGGGCCTCGCGCACCCTCTCGCGCTGCCAGGTGTTCCGCTGAGCCATGCTCAGATCCTATCGCCGCCGGTCACCCGTGGGCTCGGCGTTCCCCCACGGCGCAATCCGTCGCTGCCGCCGCAGACCTCTCCGGGAAGAGCGAAAGAGCACCGCGGAGCGCGACCGGACGTGCGATCGCCCTCTTCCCTGCCGTCCGCACGGGCCTCAGAACGGACCACGCTCGCACCAGGACAGATCGAATCCGGCGAGGTTGCCGACCACCTCACCGCTGGCCACGTCGATGATGACGGTGCGCAGGGTGCTGGGCAGCGGACGATACGCGCCGTCCAGCGGATTGCGGGCATAATCCGGTGCGACGAGCGCAGCCACCTGCGAGCCGCTCGGTGATGCGCAGGCCTGCAGGATCGGGTCTCCGGTCGCCCGGCGGTACAGCTCTCGCAGCTGGCCCGACGCATCCGATACCGAAATCACTCCCGCTGTCGGCATGCCGGCGGCGTCGCGCTCAGTGTGGTGCCACAGCGTGGTGGCGGGAGTCAACGGCAGGATCGCATCCACCGTCCCCGACAGGTCGGGCAGGCTGAGCGGCTCCTCGGTGCCGGCGCGAAGGTCGAGCGCCACCCAGCCGTCCACCTTGTCGACGATGGCCTGATACGTGCCTCGGGACAGCCCCTGGAGCTTGATCGCCGTGCCGAAGCGGACGGGCTCCGATCTCCCCGCCGGATCCACGAGCATGAGGTCGCCGCTGAAGGGAACCATCAGCACCGCATCCGAGTCCGGCACGAACGCCCAGTTGTCCACGCTCGGAGCCTCGCCGCCTGCCGCCACCGCAGTGACGGTGTCGTCGGTGAGCGAGGTCAGGAACAGCTGGCTCTTGATACCCGTGGTCTCGGTGAGCTCGCGATCGGAGTATGTGAAGCCGATGCGCCCCGAACGCTCCGAGACCTGGAGCTGGCCGAGGTAGCCGATGCCCGGGAGCGTGATGCGACGCGTGTCGCCGGTGGCAGGGTCCACGACCAGGAGCGCGGCCCGGTCGTTCTCCATCACCGACACCACCAGCTGACCGTCCAGCTCACGGAAGTCCTCGATGGCGGGGTGCAGGAAGACGATCTCCGCGTTCTCGCCGTCGACATCCGAGCGCGTGATGGTGTCCGCACCGGTGGTGCGCTGGAGGACGTAGATCTGCGCCTTCGGAGTGCTGACCGTGGTGTCGAGCGTCGCGGTGGGCCCGCCACCGATGCCGCGGACGTCGGACACGGTGATGCGGTAGTCGGTGTTCTGGTCCAGGGGCACCGTGAATCGCACGCCGATGCTGCGACCCGAGGTGTCCACGGTGAAGTCCGCGGCCGGCGACACGCTCACCTGGGCGGGATCGACGGGCGCGACCGCCTGATCGGTCGTGAAGATGACGCGGGCTCCCGCCGTGTCGATCGC
Organism: Microbacterium sp. GXS0129; assembly: GCF_044769785.1. Classification (NCBI taxonomy): domain Bacteria; kingdom Bacillati; phylum Actinomycetota; class Actinomycetes; order Micrococcales; family Microbacteriaceae; genus Microbacterium; species Microbacterium sp. GXS0129. The sequence continues at coordinate 45,151 of NZ_JBIZVZ010000005.1, forward strand.
GGCGGCGGGATCGGCGCTGACGCCGGTCTGTCGCGGCCCCTGTCCGAGTGCCACGACGGAGCCCGCCGCCACGAGCACCGACAGCAGCACCACGACTCCCGCGAACGCGACGAGGAACCGGCCGCGCGACCTGCGTTCAGTACTCATACGGGTCCGCCGGCTGGTCGATCGGGGTGACGGCCGTGGGCTGGACGAGAAGCACGCCGTTGCCGCTCTGCTCCACCGTCCCGGTGACCTCCACCCACTGTCCGGTGGCGAGGTCCGCATCGATGCTCGCCGTGGCAGCCGAGACGGCGACCGTGACCGCGGCGGGCTGGGCATCGATCACGCAGTGCGTGACCACCAGTCGCGTGAGCCGGATGTCGTCGCTGCCGTCGGCGGCCGGCGCGACGAAGCCCACGAGGTTGACCGGTGTTCCCGCGAGCGAGGCGGGGTTGGAGGTGGCGGCGAAGGCGGCGGCCCAGTCTCCCACCCCGAAGTTCGCAGCGTCCGCGGTGGTGGCCAGCGCCACCACGTCGGCGCCGCCGAACAGCGGTGGTGCGCCGAGGTCGCGCTCCATCGCCAGTTCCGCCGACAGGGCCGCCGGCGGAAGCAGCAGAGCCGGAACCATCACGGCCGTCGCGAGCACGCCCCCGGTCGCTGCGGCGACCCCGGATACGCGGCGACGCAGGGTCGGTGACGGCGCGGGGCGGGGAGCGGACTGCGGCTGTCGCGCGCGCAGTTGCGCACGCGTCAGAACCCCGGCCTGCTCCGGCAGTTCAGCCTCGCCGTGAGAGTGATCGTGATCATGCGCATGGTGATCAGCCCCGTCGCCGTGGTCGTGACCGTGTTCCGCCTCGGCGCCCAACGGCAGGGCGAAGGATCCCGCCGCGGCCAGGAGGCCCAGCACCGCCATGCCCACGGTGAACCACGCGCCGTCGGGATTCACGTACATCGCCAGGCGGCCGGTGACCGCGAGCCCCACGGTGATGACGCACACCAGCGACGCCAGTCCGACCCCCAGCCACCGGGAGTCGATCGCATGCAGCACGCGGGAGCGCTCAGCCGACAAGATTCACCCCCAGGGCGATCGTGAACGCACTGAGGATGACGATCACCACGATGCCCGCCAGCGCGCGGACCGTGAACGTGGTGCGCATCAGCGCGAGCATCTTGACGTCCACGATCGGGCCGACGAGCAGGAAGGCGATGATCGAGCCGGTGGAGAAGGTCGATGCCATGGACAGTGCGAAGAACGCATCCACGTTGGAGCACAGCGCCACCGTGAGGGCCAGCACGATCATCGTCACGATCGACAGCACCGGGTTGGAGCCGATGGCAACCAGCACGTCGCGCGGGATGAGCACCTGCACCGCCCCGGCGATGGCGGAGCCGATGACCAGGGCTGGCATCACCGCCCGCAGCTCGATCACCAGCTGCGCGAGGGAGCGGCGGCCCCGGCTCCCGGTGACGGCTTCCTCGGCACGCTGGTCGAGGCGGAAACGCTCGGTGAGCAGCTTGTCCGGGTCGTCCTGTCGCGAGTAGAGCCAGCCGATGAGGTTGGCGATGACGAACCCGCCGATCACGCGCATCACCAGGATGCCGCCGTCCCAGCCGAATGCCGCGTGGGTGGTGATGATGACGATCGGGTTCACGATGGGCGCAGCCACCAGGAACGTCAGCGTCTCGGCGGGCGCGAAGCCCCGCCGCAGGAGGCCGCGGGCGAACGGCACGTTGCCGCACTCGCACACCGGGATGATCATGCCGAGCAGCGACAGAGCGAGCCGCCGGGCCCACGCCCGCCGTGGCAGGACGCGCTCCAGCGCCCCGGGAGGCAGCCACACCTGCACGACGATCGAGAACAGCACGCCCAGCAGCACGAACGGCATCGACTCGATGAGCACGCTGAGCGACAACGTGAGTCCGTCCTGCAGGCGTCGTTCCACCGGAAAGGCGAAGAACTGCGGCACGAGCAGGTTGACGATGAGGAGCGCCGCCACCGCACCGAGCCCGATGATCAGGGCGTATCCGGCTCCCCCGCGGCTCTGCGGCGCACGATCGCGCACCGCGCGATCCGTGGAACGCGCGGTGCCGACGGGGGCAGAGGTCATGAAGACGAGCCTAAGCGGCCGCCCCGACAATCTCTCGGGAGTTCGCCCTGATTCGCGCCCGTCGCTCAGCGGGGCGGCCGATGATCCGGCACACCAGGTAGATGAGGAAGGAGACCGTGGTGATGTAGGGGCTCACCGGCAGCGTTCCGGCCACGGCGAGGAGGATTCCCCCGACCGCGGAGACCACGCCGAAGCCGGCGGCCAGCACGGGCACGAGGATGGGGCCCGTGGCCACGCGCATCGCCGCCGCTGCCGGCGTGACCACGAGAGCCATCACGAGCAGCGCCCCGATGATGTGCACGCTGACGGCGACGATGAGTCCGAGCAGCAGCATGAAGACGAGGGACACCGCGGTGGTGGGGACGCCGCGCGCCGCAGCGGACTGCGGATCCAGGGAGTCGAAACGCAGCGGACGCCAGATCAGGACCAGGCCGGCCAGGACGACGAGCCCGATGGCCGACAGCCACACCACCTGCCCCTGATCCACCGACACGATCTGACCGGTGAGGAGGCTGAACCGGGTGGCGCTTCGCCCGTTGTACAGCGAGAGGAACAGGATGCCGAGGCCCAGACCGAACGGCATGAGCACACCGATGATCGAATTGCGATCGCGCGCCTTCGACCCCAGCAGACCGATGATGGCCGCTGCCACCACCGAGCCGATGATCGATCCGGTGACCACATCCGCGCCGATGAGGAGGGCCGCTGCGGCGCCGGCGAAGGAGAGCTCGCTGATGCCGTGAACGGCGAAGGCCATGTCGCGCTGCATCACGAAGATGCCGATGAGGCCACCCACGAGGCCGAGGATGGCACCGGCCCAGAGGGAGTTCCCCACGAGCCCGAGGATCTCACCGTAGAAGGGCAGTCCGCCCCAGAGGGCTTCGCTGATGTCGTCCCAATTCATTCGTGGTCCTCGTGATGATGATGCGCGGCCTCGGCCGCATCCGGCGCCCCGAGGACCACCAGGCGGCCGCCCGAGTTCAGAACCGTGACCGGCGCCCCATAGAGCTCCGACAGTGTGCGCGAGGTGAGCACCTCCGACGGCGTTCCCAGCACGAATCCGCCGTGCGTCAGATACAGGATGCGATCAACGTGCTCCAGCACCGGGTTGATGTCATGGGTGACGAGCAGCACTCCGGCCTGATGCGCGCGCCGATAACTGTCGATCAGCGACACGACGGCCTGCTGATTGGCCAGATCGAGGCTGGTGAGCGGTTCGTCGCACAGCAGCAGCCCGGGATCGTCCGCGAGCGCCTGACCCGCCCGCAGTCGCTGCTGCTCACCGCCGGAGAGCAGGCCCACCGGGCGATCGGCGAACGTCGCCGCCCCCACGGCCTCGATCAGCCGGTCGACGCGCTGGCGGTCGGCGCGTCGTGGGAGCGGAATGCCGAAGCGATGACCGTTGACGCCGAGCGCCACCAGGTCGCGGCCCCGCAGCGACGTGTCCGCCGGCAGCGGTCGCTGCTGCGGGATGTAGCCGACCTTGCGGTTGCCGTGACGGACGACGCGCTCGCCCAGCACCTCCACGGTGCCGCGGCTCAGCGCGTCGAGGCCGAGCACGGCTCGCAGCAGGCTGGTCTTGCCCGCCCCGCTCGGGCCGAGGACGGCGACGAGTTCTCCTCGCTCGACCGTGAGATCCAGACCCGACCACAGCTCGCGGCCGGCGCGGTGCATCGCGCCGCCGGTGATCCGCAGCGGTGCGCTCGCCGATGGTGACGCAGCGCTCACGCGCCGCGGGCCAGGTCGGTGGTGAGGGCGGTGATGTTGGCCTTCATCCAGGTGAGGTAGCTCTGCCCTTCCGGCAGCAGCTCGGCGAACTCCACCACGGGGACGCCCTCCTTCTCGGCTTCCTGCGACACCTGGGTGGTCTCGGATCCGCCGGTCTGCGCGTTCACGATAACAGCGCCGAGAGTACCGGACTGGATGATCTTCAGTGAGGCGAGCAGCGTGGCGGGCGGGACGTCCTGCCCTTCCTCGACGGCCTCGGAGAATGCGCTGGGTGTCTCGTTGACGAGCCCCATCCGATCGGTGAGACGCAGCGGCACCGGCTCCGTGACGAAGATGCTCTTGCCCGCGTATTGGGCCTGGGCCTCGGCGAGCTGCGTGTCGAGCTCGTCGATGCCGGCACCGAACTCCGCGGCCCGCTTCTCGAAGTCGGAGGCGTGCGCGGGGTCGAGCTTGCCGAGCTCCGCGGCGATCTGGTCGGCGACCGTACGCATGATGTCCGGGTCGTACCAGACGTGCTCGTTGAACGCGGTCTCCTCGCCGTCCGCGCCTTCCGTGGCGTGGTCGTGGTCGTCCGCGGACTCGGTGGCGTGGTCGTGGTCGTGCTCGTCCGCCGACTCCGTGGCGTGATCGTGATCCTCCTCGGCGGCGTGGTCCGAGTGGTCGTGCTCGTTCTCGAGCACATCGGGAGCGTCGGACGCGGACTCCGCCGCGACGATCACCGGCGCACCCTCGGGGATCAGGCTCGGCATGTAGGAGTCGTAGCCACCGCCGTTCATCACGAACAGGTCGGCGTGGCTGGCCAGCAGCTTGTCACCCACCGCGACCTCGTACTCGTGGGGATCCTGCGCGGCATTGGTGATGATCGCGTCGACCACCACGTCGTCTGCGCCGATCGCGGTGACGATGTCGGCGTAGACGTTCGTGGTGGCCAGCACGTGGGGACGCGGATCGTTCGTCGCGTCGTCGGTCGACACCGCCGATCCGGCGGCACTCGAGCAGCCCGCGAGGGCGACGATCGAGAGGGCGAGCGGGGCGATGAGGAGGACGCGACGGGAGGTCATGTCCTCACACTATCGCTAATGAGAATCGTTCTCAACTCGCGAGCCCGATGGGAGATGGAAACGCACCTGCGGCGCCGCTGGCGGGTGTGTTTCCGTCTCCCCCGCGGCTAGGGCATGAACAGCGCGAAACAGGGTCCGATCAGCGTCACCCAGAACGCCCCGCCGATGATCACCATTCCCAAGCCGATTGATCGCGTCCTGCGACTGATCGTCAGCAGGCATCCGACGATGGGCAGCAGACCGGTGACGAGCAGGCGCAACGGACCGGTTCCGCCGGGGATGTCGTGGATCAGGAACGCGATGAGGATCACCAGCACCGAGATGCCGACGCCGATGAACACACCTCCCGACGTGATCGAGGACTTCTGCGGACCGTACGGCGGCGTGAACGGAGTGTTCTGGATGTACGGATTCGGTCCCGCGGCGGGCGGCGCGTACGACCCCGGCGGCGGGAAGCCCTGTGGCGGATAGCCCTGCTGCGGCGGGACCTGCTGCTGCGGCGCGACCTGAGGGGGTGGGCCCTGCTGCGGCGGGACCTGAGGGGGCGGGGCCTGACCCGGATACGGGGCGGCCGGCTGTCCCCCGGGCCAGGACGGCGCGGGTCCGGACGGCGCGCTCGGATCCGGCGGCCTCACCTCCGCCGGGGAGGGGTCGGGCGGTCCCGGCTGCCCGGACGGATCGGGCTCGCGGGACGGGTCGGACGGATCAGACGGTGACGACATCACGCACCTCCACGGATCGGAACAGACGTCCGCGGCGGGCGAGCCACACGACGCGCGCCACGAACAGGGGAATGGTGAACAGCAGGAACAGCTGGGGACGGGTGAGCCCGGCGAACGCCACGTCGTTTCCCCGTACGAACTCCACGAAGAACCGGAAGACGGCGTAGGAGCCGATGTACACCGTGAGCATCTCGCCGGGTGCCAGCACGCCGCGGCGGAGCCAGAACCACAGCACCGCGAAGGCGACGAGATGGAAGGCAATCTCGTACAGGAAGCTCGGGTGCAGCCCCACCCCGGCCGGCGATCCCAGCCTCGCCGCGGTCTCGGCGTCCAGCACGATGCCCCAGTCCCCGCCGGTGGGAGTGCCGGGACGTTCGGTGAAGAAGCACCCGAAGCGTCCGATCACGAGGGCGAGTGCCACCGCCGGAGCGAAGAGATCCCCGGTGCGGTCCGGATAGCGCACGAGGCGCTTGGCGATGTGCACGCCGAGCCAGGCGCCCACCAGCGACGAGAGAATCGACGCGTTTCCGCGCATCAGCTGCTCGACGAGGCTCAGATTCTGCGACGGGTCCAGGTGCTGGGCCCAGGTGCCCAATCGCGAGAGGACGGCCGCTCCCATCATCGCCCCGGCGACGAGGGCCCAGATCCGCGGATCGCGAACGTTGTGCCGGCGCAGCTGCAGCAGGAAGACGCCCCCGCCCACGAGCATGCCGATCCCCTCGAACACGACATGCGTATCGATCGCGGGCCCGAATCCGAGGAGCTGGTCGAGAGTGGGGAACATCTCAGCCGCCGAGCATCGATCGGATCACGGTGATCCAGCCCCAGATCCAGAACGGGGTGGCCACGACGGCGAGCACGGCGACGGCGATCAAATAGGCGAGCACCACGCGGGTGTCCCCCAGCTTGCAGCGCGAGCGGGTGAGCCCCGCCCGCCGGGCCCGGTCGTAGCCACGGATCGCGACGACGGCGAAGACGAGGAGGGAGATCGGTCCGAACACGCACGTCAGCAGCGCGATGGTGGTGAACACACAGAGCCGAAGGGGATCGAACGGGAGTCCGACCTTCTCGTCGTACTGACGAAGCGGAGGCGAGGCGCTCATGTCACCCCGTCACCGGTGCGCCCACGGGAATCACCGGTCCGAGCCCCACCGGCGCCGCGTTTCGCGCGGTCGCCGTCGAGATGCGCTGCCGTCCGAGCGGCGCCCAGGCCTGCAGCGCACAGAACGGGGCACACTGGTGCGCGCGTGTCTCATCATTGACCGTGGCCACGTGCACGCAGCACTGGGTGAGCCGCTCCTCGATCATCGTGTTGATGTCCATGAACGGCTTCACCGTGATGCGCAGCACACGCTCGGCGAGCATCTTGCGCAGCCGCTTGTGCTGACCGGGGAGCACCGACGTGGTCAGCTGTGTCAACGTACCGATGCCGATGTCGCAGTTCATGCAGATGTCCCGCCAGATGTTCGCCATCGACGGGTGCGTGAGGCTGGACTGCTCGCTGAAGAGGTCCAGCAGCGAGTTCTTGACCGCGTCCTTCATCTTCACGTTGATCTCGCTGTCCGCGATGCGGTTGGCGAGCATGTCGGGGTTCAGGTCCAGGAAAGTCTTCAGCCGGTCATGGCCCATGATGCCGGTGAGCGACTTCCACTGCTGCGAATCGTCACGCAGGAAGTAGCCGACCGAGCAGCAGTGCGGATGCGAGCAGGGGAGCGCGGTGAGGTCGCGCCAGGTGATCCGTCCGTCGGTCTGCGGACCCAGCCGGCGCAGCACGCCACCGTGCGTGAGCCGGTCGTTCGGATCGATCCCGGAGTTGCGGCCCGAGCCGAAGACGGGCTGGATCGTCACTCCGCCCACGTAGGGCGTCTTCATCGCGGTGGCGATCACCGCTCCGATCTCGTCGTCGTTCACGCCCTTTGCGGCCGTCATCGTCAGCGTCATGAAGACACCGGCATTGCTCAGACGCTCAACGGCGCGCTGTTTGAAGCGGCGGATGTCGGCGCCCCGATGGAACTTGGAAGACTCCGGCTTCTCTCCGTCGTACTGCAGGTACACCTCCACCCGCTCGCGGTGCTTCTTGAGGAAGGCGACGAACTCATCGTCGTTCGCGATCCGCAGGCCGTTGGAGTTCAGCAGCACGCGGACGATGGGGCGGGAGACGAGCTGCTCGATCAGCTGTTCCAGCCACGGGTAGAGGGTGGGCTCGCCGCCGGAGAGCATGAGCACGTCGATGCGCCCGTTCTCCTTGGCGAGGCGGTCGTCCACCGATGCGAGCACCTCCTCCAGCGGCGCCGTCGCCGTGGCGGCGGGTCCGGATTCGGCGAAACACGTGGGACAGCGCAGGTTGCAGTGGTCGGTGAGGTCCTCCAGCAGGATGCACGTGTGCTGCGTCTGCATCGCGGGCATTCCGTCGAGGTACGCGCTGGGCACGGGCTTGAAGTTGGCCGTCGTGTCGGGGGCGTGCCATTTGGTGGGAGCAGTCCACTGCTCGAGGTAGGTGAGCATCTCGGCCGACTCGTCGTAGAGCGTGCGCACCAGGCCGTGCACCTCGCAGCCGCGCTCCAGCCAGACGGAGTCGTCCTCGTATGCGGCGAGCCAGCCGGTGAGGCGTTTCACCTCGGCGAGGTCGCGGTCCGGATCTTCCTCGTGGCACAGCGGGCAGAACGCATTGACGTAGCGGTGGACGCGATAGTCCCGCAGCTGTCCGGCAACCTGTTCTGCCATGAATGACCCCCTTACGCCGGGCACGCCAGCGCCCTGCGAGCACGCTATCAGCGCCCCGGCGAGGAGGGCCACGGGCTGTGGGCGGTTTCGGATTCCGGCGGGTCCGAGCGCGTGGGCCGAAGCGGAGCGGAACGGCGGCAGCTGAGTGTGGCCCCGTCCGGAGGGCGGGGCCACACTCAGCTCATCGCTGATTCCTCGAGCGTCCGAGGAATCAGCTCCGTCGGCTGCGTCGTCTCATCACGGTCACGCCGAGCGCGATGATCACTCCTCCCAGCACGAGCGCACCCAACGGCACGTCAGCGCCGGTGGCGGGGAGCCGTCCGCCGGGGGCCGTCGTCGGTGTGGACGACGGTGCAGGGTGCGTCGGCGTACCCGTCGGCGCCGGCGTCACGGTGGGAGTGGTCGTCGGCGTGGTCGTCGGCGCCGGCGTCACCGTCGGAGTCGGAGTCGGCGTAGGCGTAGGCGTAGGCGTGATCGTCGGAGTCGGCGTGGGCGTGGGTGTCGGAGTCGGAGTCGGCGTCGGCGTCGGCGCCGGCGTCACCAGCGGGTTCGTCACGACGACCGCAACGGTCGTTCCGGCACCCACCACAACGGTGGACGGAGAGATCACGGGAGTACCCCATGTCGCCCCGTCGACCGGCGCCGGAGTCCGCTCACTCAGAGTCAGTACGGCGCCCACCGGAAGGTCCGGGCTGGTGACGACCGTGCCGTCCGCCGCGACGGTCAGCGACCCTGTCCCCGCGGGGAAGCCATCACCTGCCGGATACGAGTAGTCGATGACGAAGGTGGCCGTGGACGCAACGAGCTCCGCGCCGTTGCCCGAAATCTGCTTCACGACGCTGAATCGGCCGGCGTTCTCGCCCTGACCCGTCCCGCCGCCGCCCTGACGCGTGACGGTGGAGCTCACGGTCTCGGTGCGCTCGGAGCCGATGGCCACGGTGGCGCGGTTGTCGTAGGTCTCCTGAGCACCGCCGTCGATGACACGGGTGGTGAACTTCACCTCGTAGAAGTAGCCCTTCTCGGCCACGAACGAGACCGTGGAGCCATCGGCGGAGACGGTCACCTCCGACGCGGGCTTCAGGGACCAGTTGCCCGGCCACTCCACGCCGTTGTCCATCATCACCAGCTCGTTGGTCTGGTAGACGTCACCCGTCTCGCCACCGGTCAGCAGGATCTCCTGCCCCGCTCCCGGGATGTCGGTGACGACCACCTGCTCCCCGCCGGCCATTCCCTCGCGGGGCGCACTGACGGCGACCGTCCAGTAGATGAGGTTGCTCTCGCGGTCGTAGTAGCCCCACTTGCCACTGTCCCGACCGGAGAACTCGCAGTTCACCGTGCAGGGACCGGGAGGTGGCGTAACGCGCACGTCGGCGGTCACCTCACCGAAGTCGAACTCGACGACGGTCTCCTCCGTGACGGTCGTCGTGACCTCCACCCAGAACTCGAATGTTCCGTGCAGGTTGAGCGGGTGACTGGCGATGTACGCCGGGTCGATGTCACAGAAGAGCTGAGTCTCCGTGACCGTGCACTGCCCCATGGCGCTCCCGTCCGGGGCGAGCAGCGGGAAGGAGTCGGTGAGTCCACGCAGCCCCTCCGGAAGCGCGATGCTGAAGCCCGCCGGCGTCTGCGGGTTGTCCGGCAGAGACCATGACGCCTCCAGCGCGGCGCGCGCGCCTGATTCCACCGTGGTCTGCGAGAACTGCACGTCCTCCACGACGCCGGTGGTCGCGTACGGCGGAGCAGCGGCTGCTGTGGCACTGATGCCCAGAACCGCCAGTCCCGCGGCGATGATCGCCGCTACCCCCTTTTTCCCCCAATGTGTGATTTTCGTTTTCGACACGAGTTCCCCCCAAAGGTCCTCACGTCGCAGCCCGCGGACCGCGACGCTGTAATGAGCATTGCTTCCGCGTTGTCGGAACGCTGCTCCCATGCTAACCGGACTTTGCTCCGCCGCAGGTCAGCGAAGGAATCCGCTCCGCCTGCCGGTCTCTCAGGACGCGGGCTCGTCAGCCGGCTGCGCGGGAGTATCGCGCGCGCATCACGGGGGCCAACGCGGCATCGGCCGGCGCGGCCGTGTCCAGCTCCACCACGAGCATGGTGCCCTCGGGACGCAGACGCATCACCGTGCGGCCTCTCGGGGAGTGACGATCCAGCACGAGCGTGTGGCCCTCCCAGCCGGCGGTCCCGGGCGCGTGAGGCACGAAACCGTAGGAGTCGAACCACCAGAATCCGGAGCCGACGAGTACCGCGTGGGCGGTGAGCGTGCCCCGGTCCTGGGTCTCGGAATAATCCAGGATGAGACCGCCCGGGCCCGGCTCGATGGTCAGCGCCCCGTCCGCGTACCCGCCCGTGGTCCAGGCGGTGGGGAAGAGCTCTTCGCGGCCGGTCCAGTGCCCCAGCAGTGCTGCCTCGGGTGCCATGTCTTCAGCGTAGGCCCGCCCGGCAGAAAAAAGCCGGTTCTTCTCGGGCGGTTGGTCACGCGACATCCCCGGCGGCGGTTAGCGTTGCTCAACGCGATGCGAATCGCACGTGCAGCGCTGCATGAAGGAGGATGCCATGTCCCGCACCCACATCCGCGACTTCCACGGAGACGACCTCGATCAGCTCGTCCGCCTGTGGGGTGCAGTGACCGAGGACGCGCAGGCTCCGATCTACTCGCTCGCCGAGGTGATCGCCTCGTGCCAGGCCGACCACGCCGTCGTGGCGATGCGCGATCACGAGCTCGTCGGTGCCGCGGTGGGGCGCGCAGCACACGCCCAGGGGTGGATCGTGTTCTTCGGCCTGGCCGCGCCCGACCCGGACGGAGTACTGGCGGCGGGCCTGCTCGACGCGCTGGAGAGGCGGATGGCCGCGCTGGGACTGGCAAAGCTGTCGGCACTCGTTCCGGAGTCGCACGGCCTCGCACCCTTCACCGACAACGCGTTCTCCGTGCATCGATCGGTGCGCTACCTGGAGCGCGCGATGCCCGTGCAGCGACGAGAGCTGGACACGCTCAAGGAGGTCGGCGGGCGGATCCTGCCACGCAACCTCTGGCGGAAGGTCGCGGGAATGACGCACGAGAAGACGCTTCTCGAGGAGCGTCTGGTCACACCGCTGTCCCGTCCGGATCTCGCCGAACGATTCGGCGTGGTGCCGCCGCGTGCGGTGATGCTCTTCGGCCCGCCGGGCACCGGGAAGACCACGTTCGCGCGCGCCGTGGCCTCCCGCCTGGACTGGCCGTTCGTCGAGCTGTTCCCCTCGCGTCTGGCAGACGGCGGAGGACTCGCGGGCGCGCTGCGTTCCAGCTTCGAGGCCATCGCCGACCTGGAGCACGCGGTCGTGTTCATCGACGAGGTGGAGGAGATCGCCGCGCACCGAGGCGGCACTCCGCCTTCACCGACGCAGGGCGTCACGAACGAGCTGCTGAAACAGGTGGCCGAGTTCCGCGAGCACGAGGGCAAGCTGCTGATCTGCGCGACGAACTTCGTTCGCGCCCTCGACGCCGCTTTCCTGCGACACGGACGCTTCGACTACGTGCTGCCGATCGGCCTGCCCGACGCCGATGCGCGGCGCGCCATCTGGGGCCGCTACATCCCGGCGGAGGCCGTCGCCCGCGTCGACGTGGACCTGCTCGTCGAAGAGAGCGATGGCCTCACGCCCGCGGACATCGAGTACGCGGCCCGTCGCGCATCGCAGGACGCCCTGGCGCGCTCGTTGCGCGATGACGGAGCGGACGCCGTGCTGGGAACCACCGACTACACCCGCGCCCTGGCAGGCACTCGAGCGACCGTCTCGCCCGAGGCGATCGCCGAGTTCACCGCAGACATCGAGACCCTGGCACGCCTCTGAACCGGCGAGGATCCGCTCCCCTAGGGTGGGTCGAATGACGGACACGGCGGTTCCGGCGGCGAGAGCCGCACGTCCGGCGAACCTGTTCGATCTGCTCCGGCTGGTGGCCGCAGCGATGGTGATCATCGGGCATTCCTGGTCGCTGCTGGGGTTGCGTGGCGTGCCCACCCTCGCCGGCATCACGATCCACCACCTCGGCGTCTACGTCTTCTTCGCCATCAGCGGCTTCCTGCTCAGCACGAGCTGGACGCGCTCCCCGCGCCCCGGCGCGTTCCTTCTCCGCCGGTGTCTGCGCATCTTTCCCGCGCTCGCGCTGGTGGTCCTGCTCACGATCGCGGTGCTCGGTCCGGCGCTGACCACCCTCACTGTCTCCGAGTACCTGAGCTCACCGGAGACGTGGCGCTATCTGTGGAACCTGGTCCTGATCGCACAGTACGACTTGCCGGGCCTCTTCTCCGACAACGACCAATCCGCGGTGAACGGTTCTCTCTGGAGCCTCGGACCGGAGTTCTGCTGCTACCTGATGATCGTGGCGCTGGGTGTCCTCGGCGCGCGCGTGAGCATCATCACACGCGGCGTCCTCGCCGGCGTGCTGCTGGTTGTCGCCGTGGCGGCGCCTCTGGATCGGCCTCTCCGAATCACCGTCGTGGCGGTGGTGTTCTTCCTCGCCGGGTCGCTGCTGACCGGGGTCCCCCGACTCTCGCATGTGCCCTGGTGGGCGCTGGTGCTCGGGCTCGCTGCCCTGGTACCCCTCCGTGGCGAGGCGGGCATCATCGCGGCCTGCATCGTCGTCCCTGTCGTGGTGGTCTCCGTCGGATCTCGGATCAGCGCGATCGCGCGCCGCGTCCAGCGCTGGGGCGACCCGTCGTACGGCATGTACCTGTGGGCGTTCCCGATTCAGCAGACTCTCATCGCGACAGGCCCGCCCCTGCCGATCGCCCTGAACATCCTCGTTGTCCTCGTGCTCTCCACCGGTGCGGGTTATCTCTCCTGGCACGTGCTGGAGAAGCAGGCGATCGCACTCGGTGCGCGCCTCAGCGCTCGATCAGTGACCGGCTGAGCCTCAGCGCGGGACCGCGCGAAGGGTGACGCGAGCAGCTCCCGGGCCGACGACCGAACCCACGATCGCGGCACCGTAGCGGTCGTACTTGCGGTGGTAGGCGGCGTCGATGTCGGCGTTCACCGGATCGGACGCCGACACCTGCTCGAAGTTCACGTCCTGCAGCACGCCGCGCGCGCTGAGCTTTCCGGCGAGCGAGCGCAGGGCGCGGCGGTACCAGAGCCCCTCGGGGCCGCGCGCGGAGCGGACGTAGAAGTCCGTTCCCACCCGCACGCCCCAGATGATCACCGGTTCATGCCGGGTGCCGTCGCCGCGTGCGATCTCGATGTCCAGCTCGTCGCCGTCGTCCAGGGCGGTCAGCGCCGCCTCGTCCCATGCCGCCATGCGCGCCTCCGATCGGTTCGCCTTCGACGCTAGCCGTGGCGCGCGCCGCGGACCAGGCCCTGGCGGTACTCATCACGGTGCGATAGCGGTGGCGGGCCACACAGACGAAGGGGACGAGCGGTGCCCGTCCCCTTCGCCTGATCTGCCGCTCAGTCCAGCAGCAGGGCGGGCTCCTCCAGGATCGATGCGACGTCGGCGATGAAGCGGCTCATGCCGTCGCCGTCGATGACGCGGTGATCGAAGCTGCCCGACACCGTGGTCACCCACCGCGGTCGCACTTCGCCGTCGACGACCCAGGGCTTCTGCGTGATCGAGCCGAGAGCCACGATCCCCGCCTCGCCGGGGTTGATGATGGGAGTACCCGCGTCCATGCCGAACACGCCGATGTTCGTGATGGTGATCGTGCCGTTCTGCTGGTCCGCGGGTGCGGTCTTTCCCTCACGCGCCGTGAGTGTGAGCTTCTCCAGGGCCTTGGCGAGCTCGCGCATCGACAGGCTCTGCGCATCCTTGATGTTGGGAACGATGAGACCACGCGGGGTGGCGGCGGCGATTCCGAGGTTGACGTAGTTGCGGACCAGGATGGATGCCCCGTCCTCTCCGTCGACCCACGCCGCGTTGACCATCGGGGTGCGGCGGGCGGCCCAGATGACGGCGCGCGCCATGATCAGAAGTGGCGACACCTTGATGTCGGCGAAGTCGGGCGATGCCTTGAGGCGCTTGACCAGTTCCATGGTGCGACTCGCGTCGACGTCCTTCCACACCGTGACGTGCGGGGCGGAGTAGGCGGAGCGCACCATGGCGGCGGAGGTGACCTTGCGGACACCGCGCACGGGGATGGCCTCCTCACGCTCGCCCGCCACGAGCGGTGCCGGGGCGGGAGACGCGGGAGCTGCGACGGGGATGGTCTCTTCGCGCTGCGCGCCCCACTCGGGCGTCTGGATGTTGCGGAACACACTCGCCTGCTCGGCGTGGCCGACGACATCGGCGCGGGTCACCTCCCCGGCCTCTCCGCTGCCGCGCACTTCGGCGAGGTTCACGCCGAGATCGCGGGCGAGCTTGCGGATCGGGGGCTTGGCGATGACACCGACCGACTGGGTCACCGGTGCCTGCGCCGGCTTGCGCCGCCGCGAGCGCACCTCGCCACCGGTGCCGTAGCCCACCAGCACCGATCCGCCGGCCTCCTCCGTGGCGGGCGCCGCCGGGGCGGCGGGAGCTGCGGGCGTGGACCCGTCGTCGACGGTGATGATGGGCGTACCCACGTCGATCGTGGTGCCCTCCCCCACCAGCAGCTCACCCACCGTGCCCGCGAACGGCGAGGGCAGCTCGACGAGGGACTTGGCTGTCTCGATCTCGCACAGCACGTCGTTGACGGCGACGGTGTCACCGGGGGCGACGCGCCACTGCACGATCTCGGCCTCGGTGAGGCCCTCGCCGACGTCGGGAAGGTTGAAGGTCTGCATGTCCGGCTCCGGTATCAGTACGCGAGTGAGCGATCGACGGCTTCGAGGATGCGATCCGCATCGGGGAGGTAGAGGCCCTCCAGCTTGGCGGGCGGGAACGGGGTGTCGAATCCGCTCACCCGCAGCACGGGCGCTTCGAGGGAGAAGAAGGCTCGTTCCATCACGGTGGCGGCCACCTCGCTTCCGACGCTGACGTTGCCCGGCGCTTCCTGACCGTAGACCATGCGACCGGTCTTCCGCACCGAATCCAGCACCGGCTGGTAGTCGATGGGAGAGAGCGAACGCAGATCGATCACCTCGCAGCTGACCCCTTCCGACTCGGCCTGGGCCGCCGCCTGCAACAGCACGGTGACCATGGCGCCGTGGCCCACGAGAGTGACATCGGTACCCGAGCGGGCAACGCGCGCCTGGTACGGGGTCGCGGCGGCGGGCTCATCCAGGTCCACCTCACCCTTCGGCCAGTAGCGGCTCTTGGGCTCGAGGAAGATGACGGGATCATTGCCCGCGATGGCCTGCTGGATCATCCAGTAGGCGTCGTTCGGCGTGGACGGGGAGATCACACGGAGACCAGGCGTGTGGGCGAAGTACGCCTCCGGGCTCTCCTGGTGATGCTCGACCGCACCGATGTGCCCGCCGTACGGGATGCGGATCACGACCGGGAACGACTGCGTGCCGTCGTGCCGGTTGGTGAGCTTCGCCAGCTGCGTGGTGATCTGATCGAAGGCCGGGAAGACGAACCCGTCGAACTGGATCTCCACCACGGGGCGGAAGCCGGCCATCGCGAGACCGATCGCGGTTCCCACGATGCCGGACTCTGCCAGCGGGGTGTCGAGCACGCGGCTCTCCCCGAACTCCGCCTGGAGGCCTTCGGTGATGCGGAAGACGCCGCCGAGCGGACCGATGTCCTCTCCCATGAGCAGCACACGCGAGTCGTCAGCCATTGCGCGACGCAATCCCGCGTTGAGGGCCTTGCCGAACGTCATCGTCTCCACGGTCATGCTCGACCCTCCTCGAAGGATGCCTCGTAGTCGGCGAGCCACGCGCGCTGCTCGGCCATCAGCGGGTGCGCGTCGGTGTAGACGTGCGTGAACATGCTCTCCGCGGTGGGCGAGGGCAGCTGCGTGGTGCGCTGGCGCGCGTCTTCCGCCGTCGCGGCGGCCTCCTCGTCCACGTCATCGAAGAACGCCTGCTCGGCGCCACGGCTCTGAAGGTATGCGCGCATGCGGGCGATCGGATCGCGCTGCGCCCAGGCGGCCTCTTCATCGCGGGTGCGGTACTTGGTCGGATCGTCGCTCGTGGTGTGCGCACCGCGACGATAGGTGACGGCCTCGATCGCGCGCGGTCCGTCGCCGGCACGCGCCTCGTCGAGGGCGCGACGGGTGACCGCGAAGCTCGCGAGCACATCGTTGCCATCGACCTGCACGGAGGGCATGTACCCCGCGGCGCGACGGTAGAGCGGCGTTCGCGACTGCCGCGAGACCGGGACGGAGATGGCCCACTGGTTGTTCTGCATGAAGAACACTTCGGGCGTGCGGTAGCTGGCCGCGAAGACCATGGCTTCGTGCACGTCGCCCTGGCTGGAGGCGCCGTCGCCGTAGTAGACCAGCACGGCTTCGTCGCGCTCGATGTCCCCGCCGGCGGCGCGGCCGTCGAAGTTCAGGCCCATCGCGTAGCCGGTGGCGTGCAGCGTCTGGCTGCCGAGCACCAGCGTGTAGATGTGCGTGTTGCCGTTCTTCGGGTCTTTCGGATCCCAGCCGCCGTGGCTGAGTCCGCGCATCAGCTTGATGATGTCGAGCGGATCCACACCACGGATCGCCGTGACGATGTGCTCACGGTAGGACGGGAAGATGTGGTCCTGCGCGCGCGCCGCGTGGGCTGAGCCGACCTGCGCGGCCTCCTGGCCGAACGACGGCGGCCACAGGGCGAGCTGGCCCTGCCTCTGCAGGTTGGTGGCCTGCTGGTCGAAGACACGGCTGATCACCATGTCCCGGTAGAACTGCTCGAGATCGAACTCGGTCAGTGCGTCGATGAGGGGCAGGTACTGCTCGGCCGCAGCGGTGGGCGCGATCGTCCCGTCCGGGTTCAGGATGCGCACCACATCGGGCGAATCGGCCGGAACCGTTCCCGCCTGGTCGGAGGTGTCCAGGATGTCAGTCACGTGGTCAGCCTACGAGTGCCCGTATGCGTCGCGGCGCATCATTCGGCACCCGAAACAGATGCTTTCACGTCCATCTATCGAGGCCGGGGACGCGGCCACGGAGGCCCCGGCGACCCGTCCGCCGTGCACGGACGCGCCCTTCTGCCGTGCGCCGAGCGACCCGGCGACCAGGCACCGGGCGCCGGCCACCGAGCACCGAGCACCGAGCACCGAGCACCGAGCACCGAGCACCGAGCACCGAGCACCGAGCAAACCGTACGGAACGGCTGGTCGGGTCAGTCCGCGAGGAGAGGGAGGGCACGGGCGGCGAGTGCGATGATGCGCTCGACCGCCTCCTCCTCGCCCACCGAGATCCGAACACCCTCGCCCGCGAACGGCCGGGTGATGATCCCGCCTTCGGCGAACAGCTCCGCCACGGCGAGCGCTGCCGGACCCGCGGGCAGCCAGAGGAAGTTCGCCTCGGTGTCGGGAACCGTCCAGCCGGTGGCGCGCACGCCGGCGACCAGGCGCTCGCGTCGCTCGACCAGCGTTCCGACGCGCTCGAGCAGCTCGTCCTCAGCGTCGAGGCTGGCGAGCGCTGCGGATTCCGCCTGTGCCGTGACCGACAGCGGGATGGCCGTGGAGCGGGCCGCATCGAGCACCCGCGGGTGGCCCACCGCGTAGCCGACCCGGAGCCCGGCGAGCCCGTACGCCTTGGAGAACGTGCGGAGCATGACCACGTTGGGGTGCGCGGCGAGGAAGCCCGTCGTGCGACCGTTCACGGCATCCGGCGATGTCACGAACTCCGCGTACGCCTCGTCGAGGATGACGAGCACATCGGCGGGGACTCCCGCGAGGAACTCCTCCACCTCGGCCTGTGCGAGCACGCCCCCCGTGGGGTTGTTCGGGCTGCACACGATGATCGCCCGCGTGCGGT
Organism: Microbacterium sp. GXS0129; assembly: GCF_044769785.1. Taxonomy (NCBI): domain Bacteria; kingdom Bacillati; phylum Actinomycetota; class Actinomycetes; order Micrococcales; family Microbacteriaceae; genus Microbacterium; species Microbacterium sp. GXS0129. Next base: position 63,282 of record NZ_JBIZVZ010000005.1, read on the forward strand.
CGGTGATGGCGGCGGCCATGGCCGGCAGATCGTGGCGGAAGTCCTCGGTGAGGGGCACCTGGATGCTGCGTGCTCCGGCGACCAGCGCGAGGCCGGGGTACGCCTCGAACGAACGCCACGCGTAGATGACCTCGTCGCCGGGTGCGGCGACGGCGAGGAGAAGCTGAGCGATGATCGCCACCGACCCCGAGGCGATGTGGACGCCGTCGGGGGTGGTGTCGTACCGCTCGGCGATGCGCGCCCGCAGACGCGCCGCCGTGGCGTCCGGATAGCGGTTGATCGTCGTCTCGGACTGGAGGGCGGTGACGACGGAAGGCAGCGGGGGGAACGGGTTCTCGTTGCTCGAGAGCTTGAAGGCGTCTGCACCGGCCGGCTTGCCCTGCTTGTACGGCGGGAGCGAGGCGATCTCGGGACGGATCTTCACAGGAGCGGGGGCTGCGGCATCGGTCACGTGATCACTCTACGACCCGGGCCGCGCGGACACCCTGCCGCCGTTCATGCGGACATGCCACACTTCCCCTATGCGCTTCATCATCCGAGTCGTCGTCAACGCGTTCGCGCTGTGGGTCGTGAGCCTCATCCCGGCCCTCACGGTGACGATCACGGCATTCGCCCCGGGCGAAGACCTGCAGAAGGTGCTCACCCTGCTGGCGGTGGGCGCTGTCTTCGCCCTCGTGAACTCGGTGATCGGGACGGTCATCCGCATCGTCGCCTTCCCGCTGTACATCCTCACGCTCGGGCTCATCTCGTTCGTGGTGAACGGCCTGCTGCTGTGGATCACGGCCTGGATCACGAGCTTCTGGGGCTGGGGACTGGGTGTGGGCGAGTTCTGGTGGGGCGTGGTCGCCGCCATCGTGATCTCGCTCATCAACTGGTTCTTCGGTATTCTGCTGCGCCCGCAGAAGAAGAAGAGCCGCTGAGACCCGCCTGAGCCTCACGGGCGCGCTTCCCGCTCGGCACCGAACTCGTAGGCCGTGACTCGCTGCGCCCTCGCAAGCTCCGCCAGCTGTTGCCGCACGGCATCCATGCGGGGATCCTCCGAGCCATCCGCCCAGCGCGTGGTCTGCAGATAGCGCTCCAGCGAATGGCCGGGGATGCTCGCGTCCTCCGGCGTGACCTCCGGGTGCGCCGTATCTCGGATCACCATGCTGTCACCGCTCCCGTTCTGGCCGGCAAATCCGCCGTCAGCGAGGAGCACGACCGGATCGTCGTCGTGACGGACGGCCACGTGCAGGGTGTCCGCGCCCATCTCGCCCTCCACCGGACCGCCGAGGGTGTACTGGCCCTCCACCTGGTAGCGCGGGTCCATCGCCAGGTACTCGGTGATCATTGCTCCCTGCGAATAGCCGTAGTTGATGATCGAGTCACCCGGCTGAACGCCGGCTTGCCGCATGGCCTCGGCGACGGCGACGGATGACGCCGACTGCGCACCGAAGTACAACTGCAGGTTGGACTCGCCGTCGAACGCTTCCGTGGGCGTGTCCTCCCGGGTGCCGGTGACGTAGACGGCGAATCTGTTCTCCCCGTCAGCCATCTCGTACTTCTCGATGCGGATGCGGGCATCGCCGGCGGAGTTCGGGATCCGCGAGAAGGCGTCGGTGAGGGAGACGGGCGCTTTCGCCGGCTCGGGCAGTCGGGTCTGGGTGACGGTGACAGCGGGCGACGGACCCGCGAGCGACGTTCCCGCGGCGATCCGGCCGCGTCCAGTGGCGTGAACGATGCCCTGCAGTGCCCACAGCGCTGCCACCGCCGTGGCTCCGAAGGGACCGGCGCCACGGAACACCTGCCCGATGGTGCTTCGCGAATCTCGGCTGCGCCATTGCGCGATGAGCGCATCCGACTGCAGTGTGCCGAGGTAGGACGTTGCCGAGAAGCCGCTGAACAGGTGACGAATGCGCTGGTGAAGAGCATCGGCGTCGGCGCCGGGCTGCTGCAGCGCCAGTCGCAGCTCGGTGATCTCGTAGATGATCGCGGCGTTGCGCAGATCGGTCGCGAGCGCCCGGCCGTCGCCGGTGGCACGACGAGCCCGCACCGCGAGCTCGTTCCCATCTGCCGCGATGCCGACGGCGCATGCGGACTCGATGATGCCTGCGGCGACCAGCAGGCAGTCCGCCGCGTCCGTCATCATGCCGGCCGCCGCATCGGTGCGCTGAGCCGCTGCCCGCAGTTCGTCCGGATCAACCGTGATGGCACCGCCGGATGAGATGCTCGGCCCGCTCACGGCGCGCATCCCTCGACGATCTGCGACTCGGCCCACGCCAGTTGCTGCTCGTGCACTTGAACCAGCCCCATCAGCGATGCTGCCTCCCCCAGCCGGTCCTGGGCGCGGTCGTGGTAGCCACGGGAAGCGGGCGATTCCCAGGAGGTGATGCGCACCAGCGCGCTCCACGCTGCGCTGGCCTGCTGCAGGAGCAGGGATGCCTGATGAACGTGCTGGCGGGCGACTCGGATGCGGGAACGGGTCTCTTCGGCGGTGAGGGTCGGTGTGCTCATCACCCGATCGTCGGCCAGGAGTGGGAACGGCGGTATCCGAAGCCGCCGACGCTGAACAGTGGAGGTCGCTTTCCCGGTTGGGGAGGGGCAAATGCTCGGATCTTCGGCAGAATGTGCACATGGCCGATGCATCCGCACCGTTTCGGCTCGTGTTCGTGTGCACGGGCAACATCTGCCGCTCCCCCATGGCCGATGTGGTGATGCGCTCGCTTGCACAGCGTGCCGGCCTGAGCGAGCGGATCTCCTCCACGAGCGCCGGGACCGGCGACTGGCACGTGGGTGAGCGCGCCGATCGCCGAACCCTCGACGCCCTCGAGCGCCGCGGATACGACGGCAGCGCCCATCGGGCGAAGCAGTTCACGGCCGCTGCTTTCCAGGCCAACGACCTCGTGGTCGCGCTCGATCGTTCACACGAGCGCATCCTGCAGAACTGGGCCGCTGACGAAGACCAGGCGGAGAAGATCGCCCTCCTGTTGTCGTTCGATCCTGCCGCAACCGGACAGGACGTGCCCGATCCGTACTACGCGGGCGATGAGATGTTCGACGACGTGCTGGAAATGATCGAATCCTCCGTTCGTGCACTCTTCCACCAGCTCGAGCCCGCCCTGCGCACCCCCACGACCCCGATGAGGCGCATCGACGGCTCGGTATGATCGAGGGGTCGCATTCGCGGCGTGTCCCGCCTCTTCATCAGGAGAAACTGCCGTGGCCGCTCTTCCGATCCAGCCCCTCAGCCCGCTCGACGGACGCTACCGTGCAGCCGTCGCGCCGCTGTCCGAATACCTCTCCGAAGCAGGCCTGAACCGCGCCCGCGTCGAGGTGGAGGTGGAGTGGATCATCGCTCTCACCGACCGCTCGATGTTCGGCACGTCACCGCTGAGCGAGCAGAACAAGAGCGCACTGCGCGCCGCCTACCTCGACTTCGACCAGGCCTCGATCGACTGGCTGGGCGAGAAGGAGGCGGTCACGCGCCACGATGTGAAGGCGGTCGAGTACTTCGTCCGTGACCGGCTGTCGCGGCTCGGGCTCGACGCAATCGCCGAGCTCACGCACTTCGGCTGCACCAGTGAAGACGTCAACTCGCTCTCCTACGCCCTGGTCGTGCAGCGGGCCACCTTGCAGGTGTGGCTGCCGGCGCTGCGCCGGGTGATCGAGGCGCTGCGGACGTTCGCACACGCGAACGCCGATGCCGCGATGCTCTCGCACACGCACGGCCAGCCCGCGACGCCCTCCACCATGGGCAAGGAGCTCGGCGTGTTCGCGTGGCGCCTCGAGCGCATCGCGAAGCAGATCGAGCAGAACGAGTTCCTCGGCAAGTTCTCCGGCGCCACCGGTACGTGGTCGGCTCACGTGGTCGCCTCTCCGGAGACCGACTGGCCCACCGTCGCGCGGGAGTTCGTCGAATCGCTGGGCCTCGGCTTCAACCTCATCACCACGCAGATCGAGTCCCACGACTGGCAGGTGGAGCTGTACGACAAGATCCGCCACGCCGGTGGCGTGCTGCACAACCTCGCCACCGACATGTGGACCTACATCTCGATGGCCTACTTCGCACAGATCCCCGTCGCCGGAGCCACCGGGTCCTCCACCATGCCGCACAAGATCAACCCGATCCGGTTCGAGAACGCCGAAGCGAACCTCGAGATCGCCGGTGCGCTGCTGAACTCGCTCTCGACCACGCTCGTGACCAGCCGCATGCAGCGTGACCTCACCGACTCGTCCACGCAGCGCAACATCGGCGTCGCCTTCGGGCACTCGCTGCTCGCGATCGACAACCTCACCCGCGGCCTCACGGAGGTGTCGCTGTCGCAGCACGTGCTCGACGCAGACCTCGACGGCAACTGGGAGATCCTGGGTGAGGCGATCCAGACCGTCGTTCGCGCCGAGGTCGTCGCCGGGCGTTCCACGATCAGCGACCCTTACGCGCTGCTCAAGGAGCTGACCCGCGGTCACAAGGTGGGCGCCGCGGAGATGCGCGCGTTCGTCGAGGGACTCGAGATCGGCGACGAGGCCAAGCAGCGCCTGCTCGCGCTCACACCGGCGACCTACACCGGAGTCGCCGGGGAGCTCGCCCGCGGGATCTGATGCCACCGTCGCTGACACCCGAGCAGGCGTCGCTCGTCCAGACCTGGATCGGCGACGCCTCGCCCGTTGCGGACATGTCGTGGAACCTCGACACCGTCGTGCTGCACGTGCGCACCGCGGCGGGCGAGCGGATCGTGAAGGCGGCGGGCCCGAAGGCGCACCACCACCTGCTGCGCGAGATCGCCGCGCACACCGGGGCCACGGGTCCGCTCGTCGAAGCAGGACGGACCTCCCGGATGCTGCACGCCGACTCCGATGCCGGGGTGATCGTCCTGGAGTATCAGGACGGGGTCCTGGTGGAGGGATCGCCCGCCGAGTACGCGGCGGACACGTACCGGCAGGCCGGCGAACTCCTGCGCCTCCTGCACGACCAGGCCGCCCGCCTCGACGACGAGCTCGAGGAACGCGAGAACGCGAAGGCGCTCGCGTGGCTGGAGCGGCCGCACCGGGTGTCGTCCGCTATCGCCGCGGAGGCCCGACGGGTCCTGCGCGCGGCACCGGCGCGCCCCGTCCGCATCGTCCCCACCCACGGCGACTGGCATCCCCGCAACTGGCTGATCGACCACGGGACGGTGCGGGCGATCGACTTCGGCCGCTTCGCCTGGCGGCCGCCGCAGACCGACCTCGCGCGCATGGATGCGCGCCAGTGGCTGATCGCCCCGGGTCTGGAGGCGGCGTTCTTCGACGGATACGGTGACGACCCGCGCGACGACACCTGGAATCTCGAGAAATTGCGTCAGGCGGTGGGAACTGCGGTGTGGGCGCACCAGGTGGGAGACGAGGCGTTCGAGGCACAGGGCCACCGCATGCTGGCGGCCGCTCTCACGGCGTTCTGATCGCCCGGATCACCACGGAATACGCACTGTCCGCCCCGGGTTGCAAGTGGTGCCACAATGGCAACGACACACACGTGCTCCGGGGTCGGTGAAATTCCGAGCCGGCGGTCATAGTCCGCGACCCGGCGCCTCTTGAGGCGCCGGTTGACCTGGTGGGATTCCAGGACCGACAGTCACAGTCTGGATGGGAGAAGCACGGATGTGACGTGACGGTCGCGCACCCGCGCCCCGCACGTCCATCTCCCCCGGAGCCGCCGCAACGGAAGGGAGAACAATGGACATCCTGCGGTGGCTCATCGACGCATTCAACGCACACATCGACTTCGGCAACGGCCAGACCCTCGTGGTTCGCGAGGTGATCGGCAACATCTTCGGCCTCGCCTCCGCCTTGGGCGGCATGAGGCGCAAGGTCTGGGCCTGGCCCGTGGGCATCATCGGCAACGCCCTGCTGCTCACCGTGTTCCTCGGATCGATCCTGGATCCGGCCTCCACGCTGCCGCATCTGCTGGGTCAGGCTGGACGCCAGGTGATGTTCATCGCCGTCTCGATCTACGGCTGGGTGCGCTGGCGTCAGACGAAGGGCGAGACCGGGGAGGCCGTGGAGCCGCGCTGGGCGAGCTGGCCCACACGCATCGGACTCGCCGTCGTGATGGTGGCGGGCACAGCGGCCCTCACCCCGCTGTTCGGCGCGCTGGGTTCCTACGATCCGGTGTGGGCGGACGCCTGGACGTTCGTCGGGTCGCTGCTGGCCACCTACGGCATGGCGCGCGGTTGGACGGAGTTCTGGCTCATCTGGGTGGCCGTCGACGTGGTCGGCGTGCCCCTGCTGTTCTCGGCCGGCTACTACGCGTCCGGCCTGATGTACCTGTTCTACGGCTTCTTCACGCTGGTCGGCTTCTTCGTGTGGTGGCGTCGCAGCCGGCAGAGGGCGAGCGAATCCCCCCTGGCTGCGGCCTGAACGAACGAGCGCCCCGGCAGATGCCTGCCGGGGCGCTCGTGTCAGCCGAGTCAGCCGTGATGCTTGTCGTCTCGTCCGGGGGCGGCGGTGGGACCGTCCGTGGCGGAGGCGGCGGGCGCCTCTCCCGGCTTGGAGTCGTACAGCACCGGGCGGTCGATGGTGCGGGTCACATCGGCGGGCTTCACGGCCAGCAGCAGCAGCGAGATGCTCAGCAGCACGACGATGAACGCGATGCCCGCGGCGATGAGGCCGCCGATCGCAGCGTGGGTGACGATCTCCTGATGCACCTCGGCACGCCGGGCGTCGGACCAGCCGGGCTTGGTGGGGTTCTGCAGCAGCCCCATGGACACAGCGGTCACCACACCCGCGAACACCGCGCACACGGCGGCCAGGCCCAGCATCTGCGCGGGGCGCATGAGGTCCTTGCGAGTGGTGGGCTGATCGTCAGTCATTGTCTGCCTTCCCGGTCACGGCGGTCGCCGCGGGTTCGGCCGAGAGGGCGGGCCGCGCGGGTGAGAATCCGAGGATCGCCTGGTGCACCGCGACGATTGCCGCATAGCCTCCGAAGACGCCCACGAGGATGGTGACGCCGGTGAGGGTGAACTCCTGGCCCGCGTCCTTGATGTAGTACGGCAGCTCGAAGCCGACGTTGATGAACAGTGCGGCGATGCCCAGCACGAGGGTGATCGCGCTGAGCGTGATCTCGTCGCGCGCGTTGGTGCGGCGCTCGGGCACCCGCCGATCCCGCAGGCCCCAGACCAGCTCGATGACTCCCGAAAGCAGTGCCCACGAGATGATCAGCACGCTGAGCAGCACGGGTCCCCGGAACACGGTCCCCGCCGCGATGCCGGCGATGACGCTGACAACGGCGAGCAGGATCGCGGGGATGCGCTGGCCGCTCGGGTAGACGAGCCAGGCCGCCAGCGCCCACACGAGACCGGTGGCGACGGCGAAACCGCTGAAGACGGAGAGGCCGACGGCCGCGGAGTGATCTCCCGTGAACGTGATCATGACAGCGGCGATCGCCGCGACGGCGGCGCGCGCGAGAGCGACATGACGTTCGGTGAACGTCGGGGTGCTTGCGGAGGACATAGGCCTTCTCGATCAGGGCGAAACGGAAGCCCCGCCAGTCTATCCGCCGAACATCTGAACAAGGGTTGGGAGGTCAGGCGCTCAGAACGCAGCGCACAGCGCGGAACGGGAGTTAGATGGATGACGCGGGGGTGGATCGCTCGCGGAAAGAGGAGAAATGCAGATCGGAATGGTCGGCCTCGGCCGGATGGGCGCGAACATTGTGCGCCGCCTCATGCGTGACGGTCACGAGTGCGTGGTCTACGACGTCAACCCGGAGTCGGTCGACGCACTGGCAGCGGAAGGTGCCACCGGCGCGAAGACGCCGGAGGAGTTCGTCGCCGCGCTGCAGACCCCGCGCGTCGCGTGGTTCATGATCCCCGCCGGCATCACCGGCAAGGTCGTCGATCAGTTCGCCGAGCTGATGGAGGCCGGAGACATCCTCATCGACGGCGGAAACTCCAACTACAAGGACGACGTGCGTCGTGCGGCAAAGTATGCGCCGCGCGGTCTCAACTACATCGACATCGGCACCTCGGGCGGTGTCTTCGGCCTGGAGCGCGGATACTGCCTCATGGTGGGCGGTCCCGATGAGGCGGTCGCGCACATCGACCCGATCCTGCGCACGATCGCCCCCGGATCCGGCGACGTGGAGCGCACGCCGGGCCGCTCCGGCGACCTGTCCCCCGAGGAGATGGGCTACCTGCACTGCGGGCAGACCGGCTCCGGTCACTTCGTAAAGATGGTCCACAACGGCATCGAGTACGGCATCATGGCCGCCTTCGCCGAGGGGCTGAACATCCTCCAGCACGCCGACGCGGGCAAGGACGAGGCGGAGCACTCCGCCGAGGTGGCCCCGCTCGAGGAGCCCCAGTTCTACCAGTTCGACATCCCGGTGCCGAAGGTGGCCGAGCTCTGGCGCCGGGGATCGGTGATCTCCTCGTGGCTGCTGGATCTCACCGCAGCGGCACTGCAGCAGAACCCGCGGCTGGACGGTCTGGCCGGTCGGGTCTCCGACTCGGGTGAGGGCCGATGGACCGTCAAGGCCGCCGTCGACGTGGGCGTTCCCGCCCCGGTGCTCTCCTCGGCGCTGTTCGAGCGGTTCGCCTCGCGCGACGAGGACCACTTCGCCAACCAGATCCTCTCGGCCATGCGCCAGCAGTTCGGCGGCCACCAGGAGCTGCCCGCGGGCGATGTTCTGGAGGCCGGCGGAAAGAAGTCCGACGCCCAGTCCTGAGGGGTGTTTCCGAAGAGGCGCACGACACGTCGTGCGCCTCTTCCCTTTTTCCGGACCCGGGCGTACATTGGAGCAACTTCACCGGCGAAGGGAGTGCTTATGGCACCGGATGACAGTAAGACGGGCGACGCCTGACGGCGAACCCGCAGCAGAGAAAACCCGGCTGGCAACTCGAAGAACCGACGCGAGAGATCGCGAATCGGGGCGAACAGACGACTCGCACACTCTAGGGCCGTCCGCTCCAGCGGAAACGAGGATCAGCCTTCAGATCCAGAAGGGGCACCGGATCCCGGTGCCCCTTCCACACGTCTACGCGGATGTTCTCGTCGTGGAAGATGAAAAGCGCAGCTCCCGCATCGCTGGGGGCTGCGTTTTCGATCTTTTAGCCGGCGAGTCGATGCTCTTCGTAGGCCCGGACGAGATCGTCGACGACGGATTGCGGCAGCTGGCCCTGGCTGAGGGGCACGAGGTACTGGATCGGAGTCGCGTGCACCGGGGCGAGGAACGTCTCGTCGCGTCCGATGTGGCGGAGCAGGTCGCGGACGAGGTAGCCGCCGATCGGGTCCTCCAGCCATTCCTGCACGGTGGACTGCTCGCTCAGTGCCATCTCACTCCCTTCGCGACTCTCGATCCTACGGCTCATGCCACGGCGACGGCGGGGGCGACGGCGGCGCGGGCGCGGCGATGCTCGCGGAAGATGGCGACGACGGTGGCGAGCAGTCCGCCCACGAACCACAGCAGCAGGACCGTCCATGGACCCGACACGTCGGCAGCGGGGAAGTAGGACAGATCGCGCAGCAGCGTTCCGGCCGCTCCCGGAGGGAACGCCTGCCCGATCGCGCCCCAGGGTCGCAGCAGGAATTCGACGGGCATGGTCGCAGCGGACAACGGGTTGGCAAACAGCATCATGACGACCGCACCCGCCGGGATGCCCGGAGTCCCCAGCAGTCCGTAGAGGCCGGTCACCGTGGCGGAGATCGCGCCGACCGCGAGCCCCAGTGCGAGGGCGTTCAGTGCGTATGAGCCCTGCAGCACGCCGAACCACGCCTGCAGCACGCCCGCCACCACGAGTCCCGCGGCGGCCGAGTACACCACGACGGCGAACAGACGACGGGCGGCGCCCTTGATCAGAATCGACAGCAGCACACCGCCGAGCAGGCCGCCCAGCACGAGCGGGAAGGCTGCGACGGCCAGGCCCGTGCCTCGCTCATCGGTGTCGGCGAGCGGAACCACGTCGGTCACCTGCACCGTGACGGTCGGGATCGTGAACGGCGCAGCTGCGTCGGCAGCGGGAAGCTGCGGCTGCTGACCTGCCTGCACCGCCGCGAGCGCCTGCTGCATCTGCGTCGCCGCCTGCTGCTGGGCGGCGGCGATGCCGGCCTCCACCTGCGTTCGGATCTGCGCGTCCACCGCGGCCTGGACCTGCGTCGCGACGCCCTGCAGCAGCTGCGCCACCGCCGGGTTCGCCGCGGACGCGGTCAGCACCTCGGGTGCCGTGGTCGCATCCGCGCCGAGGATGACGGCACCGTAGGCGTCGCGTCGCTCGATCGCAGCCACCGCGGCGTCCCGGTCGTCGTAATCGACGAGGGCAATGGCACCGTCGGCCTTCTCATTCACCTGTTCCTCGATGGCCGCGAGCTGCTCGCCTGAGCCGACGATCCCCACCGGGACGTCCTTCGGCGACGCAGTCACCGAAGGCCAGGCGAAGGCGAGCAGGATCACCCCGATCACGATGGACAGCGCGACGCCGATGCCGGTGGCGCGCAGCAGCGGGGTGTGAAAGCGCGGGTCGTGCGCTGTGGCGTTCATGGGTGCCCCTCAAAATAAAAACGAATGTTCGTTCTGTATGATGCTCTCGAGCGATAAGGTTGTCAACACAGGGAGGTGGCGATGCCGAAGGTCAGCGACGAGCACCGCGCCGCGCGGCGCAGCGCGATCATCGACGCCGCTATGCGGGTGTTCCTGCGAAACGGCTACTCCCGCACCTCGATGGCGGACATCATCGCGGAGTCGGGGCTGTCCGCCGGCGCGATCTACGGCTACTTCGACGGCAAGCAGGCGCTGGTGCACGCGGTCGCGGAGCGAGTGCTGGGAGCGCGCATCGCCGAAGTGCAGGCGTTGTCGGGGTCGGACGTCCCCCACCCCTCCGCGGTCATGCGCGCCGTGCTCGAGGGCGTGCGAAACGAGCCGTTCAGCGGCGTCGTGGTGCAGCTCTGGGCCGAGGCGGCAGCGGATGAGCATCTCCGCGCCGGGCTCACACGCGTCTTCTCCGAGCTGCGGGCCACACTCATCGCCGTGGTCAGCGCCTGGGGCGAAGCGCATCCGGAGGTCGTTCCCGCGGGCGTGGACGACTGGTCCCGGCGGGTGGGACTAGTGATCGCGGGGCTCGGCCCCGGCTTCCTGCTCTTCTCCTCGCTGCTGGAGGACTTCGATCAGGAGGCGTATCTCTCGGGGATCGCCCTCGCACTCGGCATCGAGCCCGTCGCGCTCGCCCGCTGACACTCAGTCGTCGTAGGCGAAGTCACCGGACTCATCGGTGAATCTCGCCGTCTGGCCGGTCTCCGCGATTCGCAGGAAGTGCTCGACCCACGGGAAGCGGGAGACGTAGGTCGACAGCGACCAGATCTCGAAGTTGGCGGCGTCGGCCATGTACTCCGGCGACTCGAGACCGGTCACCGAGCGGAACTCCCGCGGCGCGGCCGTCAGCCAGCGGGGCGGATGCTGCTCGTGCAGCCGCGACACGATCACCGGCGCGTCCGGGCGGTACCCCGGCGCGTCCTCGGGGGAGACCACGCCGGTGCGCGTCACATCCAACAGCTCGTCGATGGAGCCCGCGCGCGTGGCCAGCCCGTCCCACCCGGCATGCGCGGCGAACCGGGCCTCGTCGTCCGTGAGCAGTCGCAGCGTGCGCACATGACCGACGGTGCGTCGCCGGACACGGACGTCGTCGAATCGGCTTCCCCACCGGGAACCCGTCGCCAGGATGGCCGAGATGCGCGTTCCGTTGAGGAACGGAACATCGTTGCGCCAGGGCACTTCCAGCGGCGGCACGCGACGGTTCTGCGCGATGTCGTCACAGACGATCGTGAAGGCGACGAACGCGGCACCCACCTGGTCCGGCAGCACCTCGATCGCCAGCTCCACACGTTCGCCCGAGTCGGTCTGCAGGCGCGACGCCCCCGAGGTCATCAGGGTGATCGGGCCGTTCTTCGGTCTCTTCTCCACCACCTGGATCGCGCCGCCGATGCGCTCCTCGAAAGGCACCGGAGGCGTTCCGAGCGCATCGAAGACGTGACGAGGGAAGGCGTCGTCGCCGGGTCGCAGCGGCAGATCCGTCATGAGCCGGTCCGGGGCTCGGAGAAGTACACCAGCTGATACGTCGTGGCCAGCAGTGCACCGGCCTCGCTCCAGATCTCGCCGCGCTGCTCGAACAGCCCGCGCCCGTACCGCGATGCTCCGGCCCGCAGCAGGAGGTGGGCGCCCGCGGCGGCGAGTTCACCGGCGGGCGCATGCAGGTAGGTGGTCAGCGTGATGGTGCTGGCGCGTACGGCGGGCCCGCGGCGGCGGAACACACGGGGGTAGAACGCGTCGCTCGCGGCGATGAGTGCGGGCGCATCCCAGGCTCGCTCCTCAGCGTGGCGGAGCCAGAACATCGTGTCCGCGTCGTCGGCCAGCGGAGCCGGCGGCATCGGGATCTCGCCCGCGATGAAGCGCATCCGATAGTTCTCCAGCCACTTCAGCGGGAACGGGATGCGGGTTTCGGCATAGGTGTCGGGCGCACCCACCTCCGGCATCACGGCCTCGGTATCGCCCCACGTGTCCCGGTCCACGCCCGTGACGGCCGTGGCGGTGACGACCACGTCCGCACCCTGACGAGCGGTGATCGCCCAGTGCTGGCTGGTGCGATTGGTGCGCACCGGTTCGGCGACGATGCTCCACTCCCCCGCCGCGATGGGCGCTGCGAAATTCACCGTGACCGCGACGATCTCCCCGAGCAGGTCCGGATGCGAGAGCACGGCCGAAGCCACCGTGGCCGCGGTGATCCCGCCGAACGGGCCGACCATGTTCTCCCACTGCGGATGCGTTCGTGCCGCCACGGTTTCGTCGTTCGTGCGGGTGACGGCGATCGCTTCATCGAGAACATGCACCATGTCCCGACCCTATTGCCGAGAGCTCGCGCTGAGCCAGTCATCGAACGACGGTCCCAGCAGATCGGCATCGGGGCCGGGCAGAATGCGACCGTCGCGGATCGCCGCACCCCACGCACCGGGCAGCGGCACCTCGACGATCCGCCGGCGCTCGCCGTGATGCGCCGCCCACCGTCGCGACAGGTCGGCCATCCGCTCCTCGCGGGGACCGGCGATCTCCCGGGCGACGCCCTGCGGCCCCGTCTCCAGCAGCTCCACGACCCGGCGGGCGACGACGGACGCGGCGAGCGGCTGCGAGCGCATCTTCGGAACCAGGGACACGCCACCGATCCGGGCGGCGTCCAACACCTGCCCCGCGAACTCGTGGAACTGCGTCGCCCGCAGAATCGTCCACGGCACCGGGCCGCCCCGCACAACGCGCTCCTGTGCCGCCTTGCCCGCGTAGTAGCCGAATGGCGCCTCGGGGACGCCCACGACCGACAGCGCGAGGTGGTGTTTCACGCCCGCGGCGGCACCGGCGTCCACCAGCGTCCGCGAAACGGTCCGGAAGAAGCGGATTGCCGCATCAGCAGCCGTGGCAGACACCGAGGAGACGTCGACCACGGCACCGACGCCGCTCAGATCGAGCCCCGTTCCTGTGGTGAGATCCACGCCGTCGGCACGCGAGAGCGAGATCACGTCGTGGCCACGATCGCGCGCCTCGGACACGATGAGCCGCCCCACCACGCCGGTGCCGCCGGCCACCGCCACGCGCATGTCAGTCGCCCGCGACCGCGTCCAGCGCGCCCTCGAGGTCGGCGATGAGGTCGCGGACGTCTTCGAGGCCGATCGACAGGCGCAGCACGTTGGCGGCCGGACGCGCCTCGGGCGGGACCGGACGGTGGGTGAGGGCGGCGGGGTGCTGGATCAGCGAGTCGACCCCGCCCAGTGACACGGCGTGCGTGAACAGCTTCACGTGCTCGGTGACGCGGGCGGCGGCAGCGTAGCCGCCGACGAGCTCCACCGCGATCATGGCTCCGGGGCCGCGCTGCTGACGGGCGAGGATGCCCTGCGGGTCGCCGTCGAGCCCGGGATAGTGCACACGGGCAACGGCCGGGTGGTCCCCGAGCCGCCGCGCGATGATCTCGGCCGAAGCCTGCTGTGCCCGCACGCGCAGGGGCAGCGTGGGAAGGCCGCGGTGCAGCAGGTAGGCGGCGAGCGGATGGAGCAGGGCTCCGGTCACCGCTCGGACCTGGCGCAGCTTCACGGCAGTCGCCTCGTCGGTCGCGATGATGCCCCCGACTACGTCGCCGTGGCCGCCGAGGTACTTCGTGGCGCTGTGCAGCGAGAGGGCCGCTCCCAGATCCAGCGGGTTCTGCAGCACAGGGGTGGCGAAGGTGTTGTCGACGAGGACCGGCACGCCGCCGGCCGCCTCGACCACCGCGGCGATGTCCACCAGCTCCAGGGTGGGGTTCGCCGGCGATTCGATCACAACGAGAGCGGTGTCCTCACGCACCGACGCAGCCACCTCCGCCGCGGTGCAGAACGTGACCTCGGTGGCCAGAAGGGAGGTTCCGAGGAGGTGATCGGTGCCGCCGTAGATCGGACGCACGGCGACCACATGCCGCCCGCCGGCGGCCGTGAGGGCGAGGATGGCCGCCGTCATCGCCGCCATCCCCGATCCGAAGGCCACCGCGGCCTCGGCATGCTCCAGCTTCGCCAGCGCCTCCTCGAAGCGGGCGACGGTCGGGTTCCACAACCGCTGATACACCATCCCGCCCGCGGGGTCGGGGTGACCTCCGGTGGCCATGGACTCATAGGAGTCGCCGCCGTGCTCGATGTCCGGCAGCGGGTTGGTGCTGGACAGATCGATGGGCAGGGCGTGCACGCCGAGGGCCGCGAGATCGTCGCGTCCGGCATGTACCGCCATGGTGTCGAGGTGGAGTTCGTCGGTCATACCCCGATCCTGCCCGATCGCCGCCGCCACGTCAGGAGGCGGGCTCGGACACCGCCTCGCGTCGGCGTGCGATGGTGCCGCTCACCAGTGCCGCGACGAGGCACAGCACGGCGGCGGTGATCCAGGCGACCGTGTACTGGCCCGTCTGGTCGCGGACGATGCCGGCGAGGGTCGCAGCGAACGCGGCCCCAACCTGGTGCGCCGCGAAGACCCACCCGAACACCAGCGGCCCGCGTGCCCCGAACAGCTCACGGCAGAGGGCGATCGTCGGCGGCACCGTGGCCACCCAGTCCAGTCCGTAGATCACGATGAAGACCACGAGGCTGGGCTGCACGGTGGCCGAGAGCAGCGTCGGCAGCAGGAACAGGCTGACGCCGCGCAGCGCGTAGTACGCCGCCAGGAGGATGCGTGGATTGACCCGGTCGGTGAGCCACCCCGACAGCACGGTCCCGGCGATGTCGAAGATGCCCACCACCGCGAGCAGTCCTGCCGCGGTGGTCTGCGGCATCCCATGATCATGGGCGCTCGGGATGAAGTGGGTGCCCACCAGCCCGTTGGTGGTGGCGCCGCAGATCGCGAAACCGACCGCGAGCGCCCAGAACGCACGGGAACGGCTCGCCTCACGCAATGCACCCAGCGCCAGACGGACCGCGCTCTCCCGCGGCGCCATGGTCACCTCCGCAGCCGGCGCCACCGCCGTCTCCACATCCGCTGCCGCCGCGCCGTAGGCCAGCACACCGATATCCGACGGGCGATCCCGCAGCAGCAGCACCACCACCGGGACCACGACGAGGGCACCACCCGCGATGATGAGCGAGGCAATCCGCCAGCCCAGTTCCTCGGCGGTCGTGGCGATCACCGGAAGGAAGATCAGCTGACCGGTGGCGCTCCCGGCGGTGAGAACGCCGGAGACCAGACCGCGACGCTTCACAAACCAGGTGTCGGTGACGGTCGCCGCGAACACGAGGGCCATGGATCCGGTACCGAGCCCGATGAGCAGCCCCCAGGTGAGCAGCAGCTGCCAGGGAGCGTCGATGAACACGGTGAGTGCTGCACCGGCCGCGATCACCAGCAGCGCAGCCGTGGTGACACGGCGGATTCCGAAGCGCTGCATCAGGCCGGCGGCGAACGGCGCGGTGACGCCGTAGAGCACGAGGTTCACCGTCACCGCCAGGCTGATCTGCGTCATGGACCAGCCGAACTCCTCGTGCAGCGGCACCATCAGCACGCCGGGTGCGGCGCGGAAGCCCGCCGCACCGATCAGCGCCACCAGGGCGGCGCCTGCGACGAACCACGCCGGATGGATGCGGCCGGTGCCACGGCGGCTCACCGCGGGCCTCCCCCGACGACGGGGAACGGCTCACCCATGCTCGGACGCATCCACGTGGTGGATTCGGCATCGAGGGGGGCGGCACAGGTGGGGCACCAGTCCGCCGATACCGCCTCTGTGCCACATCGCGTACAGCTGATCCGCAGTCCGCCGTCGCTCGGCGGCTCGACCGCGCGCGTGAAGCCCGCATACGCGTGCAGGATCGGCAGGGTCCGCTCACCTGCGTTCGTCAGCGCGTATCCGCCGCTCTCTGCGTGCCGGATGAGGCCCGCATCGGTCATGGTCCGCAGCCGGCGGGCCAGCACGCTGTCTGCTGCACCCGTCGCATCACGGAGCTCGTCGAATCGGCTGCGCCCGCTGAAGAGCTCACGGAGGATGACCAGCACCCACGGGTCGGCGAGCACGTCGGCCGCGCGTGCGATGACGCACCCGGCCTCGGACCAGTCGGAACGCAAAGGCATGGGGCTACTTTCTTGAAGAAAGTAGCCCCATGTCAAGTGCGATGATCAGATCTGGATCTGGCCCGCCGCCTGCGCCAGCTTGTGCCGAGCCAGAGCCAGGTTGGCGCGGGCGCGGTCGAGCACGAGGTAGACGAACAGCCCCTCGTTGCCCGCGCTGTGGAGCACGTTGATGAGGTGGTACTGCTGATCCAGCGTGATGAGGATGTCCTCGGTCGCGGCTGTCAGGCCGATATCGCGCATCGTCTGCACGTTGGTGCGGACCATGTTGGACGTTCCGGCTGCGGCGATGGCCAGATCGAAGCCCGGCTGTCCGCCCTCCGCGAGCGTCATCCCCGATCCGGAATCGACGATCGCCGCGCCGATAGCCCCGTCGATCGCCAGGAGGTCCTGTACTGACTGCTCCAGATGTGCCATTCTTGCTCTCTCTTCTTCGGTGCCGATACGGCCGGGCGACCACCCTCGCCCACGGTTGTCCGGCGGCGCCGGGTCGGAATCGGCCGGGACGGGATCGATCATCTGGCCGGGCACAACGGTGCCGAGCGGTGCATCGGTGGCCGGCGCCGGACCGATGCCGGATGCGGGAGCGACGGGTGCCGCCGCTGGCGGTGCGGGTTCGATGAGTGTGGGCAGTTCCAGCGCAAGCGCCGCAGGCGGTGCGGGCGGTGCGAAGAGGGCCTCGATCGCACTGAGCGAGTCCTCGTCGGATGCCCGTTCCGCGACCGTACCGCTGCCCGGCTGCTCGTCGTCGTCGCGCCGACGTCGATTGAATAGCGCCATCAGGCCCCCGTCCCCCACACGCACCCATCATCGATTGCGAATCGCGACGAGTTCCCCAGATGCACGAACGAGTCGTCCCGAACTCGATCGTGCCGAAACTCTAGCTCCCGGACGGCGACGGCGTTCTCGTCCTGTGGATAGAAAGCGGAGGGCTCACCCTTCGTCTGGATGAGCCCTCCGCGACATCACTCGACGAGCTTGCCCGCGACGTCGGATGAGGTCTGCACCTGCGCAAGGTCACGGAAGGAGTCCGGCGCCTCCGGCAGTTCCTCGAACACCACGCCGCCGCCGGGGGTCCACACCATGTTCCCGCGCAGCGCGGGATCCGTCTCGGGGAAGTCGGCGCGGTTGTGGCACCCGCGCGTCTCACGCCGTTCGAGAGCGCACTCGAGGGTGGCGCGTGCAGCCAGGAGGGAACCGAGCAGATCGTAGGCGTGCGCGAGGTCGTCGTATCCCGCGATGTCGGGGTGGGCGGAGACGTGGGTGGCGCGCTCTTCTACCTCCGCCAGGCGACGCAGCCCCTCGCGAAGGCCCTCTTCGGTGCGCACCACGCCGGCGTGCTCGGTCATGATGTCGCGGATCGCGCGCTGCAGCACCCGTGCGCTCTCCCCGCCTGCAGGGTCGAGGAGTCGCGCCATCTCCGCGCGCGCCTCCGCCACGGCCGCCGGTGAACGGTGGATCCGGGTGCGCGAGCGGGCGTACTCTGCCGCCGCTTCCCCCGTGATGCGTCCGTAGACCATGAGCTCGATGAGGGAGTTCCCGCCCAGCCGGTTCGCACCGTGCAATCCGCTGGATGCCTCACCGATGGCATAGAGCCCCTCCACACCGGTGCCGTGATCCGCCGCGTCCACCCATACGCCGCCCATCGAGTAGTGCGCGGTGGGCGCCACCTCCATCGGCTGCTGCGTGATGTCCAGCATCTGCAGATCGATCATGGTGCGGTACAACCGGGGCAGCTTCGCCATGATCGTCTCGCGCGGCAGGTGGGAGACGTCCAGCCAGACGCCGCCGTTCGCCGTTCCGCGACCCTCCGCGATCTCCGTGTAGTTGGCCAGCGCCACCCGGTCACGGGTCGAGAGCTCCATGCGCTCCGGGTCGTAGCGCGCCATGAACCGCTCGCCCTGAGCGTTGGTGAGGATCCCACCCTCACCCCGCGCCGCCTCCGACACCAGGGTGCCGGCCATCTCCACCGGCTCGAGGATCCCGGACGGGTGGAACTGCACCAGCTCCGCATCGCGGATTCGAGCGCCGGCGAGGGCGGCCAGCCGGAACGAGTCCCCGGTGTTCTCGTCGCGCCGCGAGGAGGTATAGCGCCAGATCCGGTTGTGACCGCCGGCGGCGATGATGACGGCGTCGGCGTGGATGATCACGGGGGTTCCGTCGACCACGTCGAAGCCGTAGGCACCGAAGACCTGCCCGTCGGCGACGAGGAGCCGGGTCACGTACACGCTGTCGTTGATCGGGACGTCGAGTTCGGCAGCTCGGCGCAGCAGGGTCCGCTGGATCTCCAGACCGGTGTAATCCCCCGCATACGCGGTCCGCCGGTACGTGTGGGCGCCGAAGAAGCGCTGGCTGATGCGGCCGTCCTCCTCCCGGGCGAACGGCATGCCCCAGCGCTCCAGGTCTTCGATGCCGCGCGCCGCGTTGCGCGTGACGACCTCCACGATGCCGGGATCGGCGAGGAAGTACGACTCCCGCAGGGTGTCGGCGGCGTGCTGCTGCCAGCTGTCCTCGGGATCCATCGTCGCCAGTGCCGCATTGATGCCGCCCGCCGCGAGTGTGGTGTGGGCATCGTGCTTGCGGCGCTTTCCCACCGCGAGCACGTCGATGCCCCGCTCGGCCAGCTCGATGGCGGCGCGAAGACCCGCGCCACCGGTTCCGATGACGAGGACGGAGGTGGTCAGTTGCCGCTCGGTGCGGAGGGTTGTGCTCATGTCTTCGACGCTAGGAGCGCGCGACGGATTACTCCAATGCATAGTTGGTCTCGATCCCATACGCTCAGGACATGCAACTCGCCCATCTCCGATCCTTCGAAGCGGTCGCCCGCAGCGGCAACTTCACCCATGCGGCGGACGAGCTCTTCCTCTCGCAGCCATCGCTGTCCCGCCAGATCGCGGCTCTGGAGGTCGAGCTCGGGGTGACGCTGTTCATCCGCGGCCGCACCGGGGCAGTGCTCACCACCGAGGGCGAGGCGCTGCTGCCGATCGCCCGGCGCATGCTCGCCGATGCGGAGGCGGCGCGGCAGGAGATGGACGAGTTCGCGCAGTTGCGTCGTGGCCGGGTGCGGCTCGGGGCGCCGCCCACGCTGTGCGTGTCGATCGTGGCGGATGCACTCGCCTCGTTCCGGCGTGCACATCCGGGGGTGGACGTGGTCATCCGCGAAGCGGGCTCGCGCGAGCTCGTCGAGGAGCTCGCTGGTGGCGCCCTGGACCTGGCGCTCACCGTCACACGGCCGAGCGTGCCCGACGATCCGGCAGTCGCCTCGGAACCGTTGTTCACGGAGGAACTGGTGCTGGCATCGGCTGCCGACGGGGAGCCCACCGGAAAAACGCCGATGACGCTGGCCACCCTGGCCACGCTGCCGCTCGTGATGTTCCACCGCGGCTACGACCTGCGCGTGGCCACCGATGCCGCCTTCGCCTCCGCGGGATTGGTGCCGACCATCGCCGTGGAGGGTGCCGAGATGGACGCTGTGCTGCGGTTCGTGGAGCGCGGGGTGGGCGTGGCCGTCGTCCCGCAGACGGTGCTGTCCGGCCGCCCGGCCCTCCGTGGAGACCGGCTCGGCGCCGACCTCCGCCGCACCGTCAACCTGTCGCGGCGCGTGGGGGTGCCGCTGGCCGCCGCACCCGCAGCCATGGAGCGTTTCCTGCGCGCCGCGGCGCCTCCGGATTCAGTTCTCACCGGCCGTTATCCGACCGTCACCTGAGCGTGGCCGAGCCGTGATCGGACGGAGACGCGATCGTGACCGGGAGCCGTAGCCGTCAGGCGAGGCAGAGACCTAACGTGTCGGCATGACGATCACGCAACGACGCCGATCGCTCGCCGCAGCACTCCTCACGGCCGCGATCCTGCTCACCGGATGCTCGGCCTCGAACGCGGGATCGGCGGGTTCCGCAGCCCAGCCCGCCGCCGTCCAGCCCGCCGATGCGCAGCCGGCGGCTGCCGATGCACCCGCCGAGGCTGCGGAGATCATCACGGGCACCATCTGGCTCACCTCGTCCGACCCGATGGCCGCGGCGCGCTCGGCGACGGAGGCCGTCGTCGCGGCGGGCGGGCGCATCGAGGATCGCGACGAGTACGCGTCGGCCGATCTCACGGAGGCACGCGCCACCCTCACGGCCCGCATCCCCGTGGCCAAGATCGAGGACGTGCGCGAACAGCTGACGAGCATCGGAACCGTCAGCCGAACCCAGGTGACGTCCGAGGACGTCAGCACCGCGCAGCGCGACCTCGAAGCACGGGCGAGCTCACTGCGCACATCTGTCGAGCGCTACGAGAGCTGGCTCGCCGCCGCGCAGACGCCCAGCGACCTGGCCGAGCTCGAGGAGTCGCTGAGCGAGCGCCAGACCAGGCTGGAGACCATCGAATCCGAGTTGCGGGCGATGGCCGACAAGGTCGCCATGAGCACGATCACCCTCGTCATCGGCGGCGACGGACACCATGACCCGACCCAGCCGCAGACGGTCGGCGACGCCCTGGCGGTCGGGTGGAACGGGTTCGCCGGATTCTGGCTGGCCACTCTGCTGAACGTGAGCGTCGCACTCCCCTGGCTGGTGCTGATCGCCCTCGCCGGGGCCGTGGTGTTGGTCATCATGCGGCGACGGCGAGACCGTGCCCGCGCGGCCGAGGCGGCAGCGGCGCCCACGCACACGACCCCTGACCTGGTCGCCGCAACGACTCACACCCCGCCGCCGACCGCGTCACAGCAGCAGGGCGTGCGGCCCGCCGATCCCGGGGTATGAGTCGAACCGTTGTTCTGAGACCGCGTGTCACGTACACTGAACCTCAGTCTCATCCATCGCCCTGAGGAGCATGCCGTGGCCGACGCATCCGAGTACCGCGCACCTATCGAGGACTATGCATTCCTGCTGAACGAGCTGTTCGGCGAGGACATCGTGTACCGTGCCACCGATGGAGCGCTTTCCGCCGACGACGGCGTCGAGGTGCTCACCGGTGCCGGCGAGTTCGCGAGCGCGGTCCTCGCACCGCTGGAAACGGTCGGTGATCGTGAGGGCGCTCGTTTCGAGAACGGTAAGGTGCACCTTCCCGCGGGCTTCGCCGACGCGTACCGGCAGTTCGTGGAGGCGGGCTGGATCAGCGCGGAGGCCCCCGAATCCGCGGGGGGCGACGGTCTTCCGGGCGCGATCCGCGCCGGCCTGGGCGAGATCTGGAACGCCTCCAACGCGGCGTTCGCGCTGTGCTGGCTGCTCACCGCGGGACAGATCCATGCCCTCGACGCCCACGCATCGGATGAACTGCGCGAGATGTACCTCACCCGGCTCGTTTCGGGCGAGTGGACCGGCACGATGAACCTCACCGAGCCCGAGGCCGGCACGGATCTCGGCGCCATCCGCACTCTGGCAACCCCCCGCGATGACGGCAGCTGGGGCATCTCCGGTCAGAAGATCTTCATCACCTGGGGCGATCACGACGTGGCCGAGAACATCGTGCACCTGGTGCTCGCGCGCACGCCCGGAGCGCCCGCCGGGGCCAAGGGCCTGTCGCTGTTCGTCGCCCCGAAGTTCCTTCCGAACCCCGACGGCTCCCTCGGCGCCCGCAATGCGATCACCACCGTGTCCATCGAGCACAAGCTCGGCATCCACGGCTCCCCCACCTGCGTGCTGTCCTACGAGGACGCGACCGGCTACCTCGTCGGTGAGGTGGGCGGGGGCCTCGCGGGCATGTTCATCATGATGAACTCCGCACGCGCCGGCATGGGCTTCCAGGCGACCGGTATCGCCGATCGTGCACAGCAGCTCTCCCGCTCCTACGCCGCGATGCGCGTCCAGGGTCCGGTGCTGGATCGCCCGGCCGGAGCCACCATCGCCGAGCATCCCGACGTGCGTCGTCTGCTGCTGTCTACCTCCAGCGAGATCTTCGCGATGCGCGCTCTCGGCGTGTACTCGGCCGACCTCCTCGACCGCAGCGAGAACGACGCGTCGCTCCGCGCGATGGCGGAGTTCTTCGTTCCGATCCTCAAGGGCTGGACCACCGAGGAGGCGCTGCGTCTCACCAGCGACGCCATCCAGGTGTTCGGCGGTATGGGCTACATAGAGGAGACCGGTGCCGCCCAGCACTACCGCGACGCACGCATCACCCCGATCTACGAGGGCACCACGGCCATCCAGTCGAACGACCTCGTCGGCCGCAAGACCATCCGCGACGGCGGAGCCACCGCCGCGGCGCTCCTCGCGTCAATCGAGACCACCATCGCCGATCTCGGCGCGCTGGCTCACCCCGTGGCCACCCGCTCCGCACGCCGGCTGGAACGTGCCGTGGAGGCAGCCCGCCAGGCGACGACGGATCTCCTCGGCTTCGCCGCCTCACCACGTGACGCCGCGGCGGTCAGCGTCCCGTACCTGATGCTCCTGGGCACTCTCGCCGGCGGCTGGATGCACGCCCTGGCCGTCATCGCGGTGCTGCGCCACGAGTCGCCCGCGGCCGACGACGCCGGGCGCCTGACCGCCGCCGACTTCTACGGCGCGCACCACCTCCCCCGCGTCGCCGCCTACGCCGAAGCGGTCGCCGCGGGCGAGATCGCCTGAGTCGCAGGGGCATCATGCGTGAACCCGGTGCCGGAGGGTCGTCTCCGGCACCGGGTTCGCGCGCTGCAGCCCCTGACCGGCCGATCCCGAGAGACTGGTACCCATGTGGAACTCTGAGGCCCGCCGCCTGCGTTCGCTGCTGTCCGCCGCAGACCCGATCACGTGGGTGCACACCGGCGACTCCATCACCCATGGCCTGGTGCACACCCAGGGCGCACGCAACTATGTCGACCACCTCCATGAGCTGGTGCGCGGGGATCTCGGCCGCTCCCGCGACGCGATGATCAACACGGCGATCAGCGGCTGGCGCACGGCGCAACTGCTCGCCGACTTCGATCAGCGCGTCGCCCGGTGGCGTCCCCACATCGTGACGCTGATGATCGGCACCAACGACTGCTCGGCCTCCGGAAAGGTGCCGCTGATCTCGGCGGAGGAGTACGCTGCGTCACTCGATGACTTCATCGCGCGCGTCCGACGACTGGGCGCGATCCCCGTGCTGCTCACGCCGCCTCCGGTGGACGAGCTCCATGCCCCCGAGCGGGCCCGCGTACCCGAGTTCGCCGAGGCGATGCGCGCCACCGCGAAAGCCCACCGAGTGATCCTGGTCGACGTCTTCGCGCGGTTCCAGGATCGCGGACGGGGGCGGATCGACGGCATCCCGTGGCAGCTCCTCGCCGATCCGTTCCACCCCAACGCCACCGGCCACGCACTGATCGCGCTCGAGGTCGCCACGGTCCTCGGGCTCGCCCGCAAGGATTCCGGCACCCTCACGCGGCTGCGCGGCATCGTCGGGGACCCGCGCTGATCGGGCCGGCGGCGAAGCCCGCACCCACGCTCGGTCGCCTGACCTGCCTATACTGACTGCTGGTCCGCGAGTCATCGGGACTCGCGGACAGGGATTCAGGGGGAATCATGAAGCGGACATCACTGTTGCTCGCCGGACTGCTCACGGCGGGTGCCATCGCTCTCAGCGGATGCAGCGCACCCGCGTCCGACTCCGGCGACACCTCGCCCAGCACCCCGGCCGCTGAGCCGACCGCGGAGGGCACGCCCATCACCGAGGAGCCGAGCGCTTCGCCCACAACGGATGCACCCGCATCCTCGGGTGAGATCGAGAAGATCACCGTCACCTCGCCGACTGTCACCGACCCGGCACGTGAGGACACCGCGACCGCCACGGCCATCGCCTTCGGCTTCACGGGTTCGGGAGACTGGGCCACCGCGCCCGGCGGTGCCACCTACGTCGGTGTGGAGTACACGGTCTCGCGCGGCGAGAAGTACTACGGCGGCGTGAGCTGCACCTCGCTCCAGCTCGCCACCTCGGACATGAACGTCCCGACCTCGGACATCACCTCCTCGGTGAAGGACGACATGGTCGCGCAGGGCCTGACGCCCCTCGACGACGTCGAGAGCGGTGCGACGGGGACCGGGTGGTGCATGTACTACGTGCAGAACCCGACGAAGGACAACCTGACCGTCAGTTACACGCGACTCGCGGCGAAGGACGGCGACAAGGAGATCCCGGCGCTCGACGAGAAGATGCCTCTCACGGCGGGCTGAGCTCGCCACCCGGATGCCGGCGCGGAGTGATCCGCGCCGGCATCCGTCGTCTCCGCTCAGCGTGCCCGCGAGCGGACGAAGCGGGTCTTCCCGGCCGCCTGGCCGTCCAGCACCTCGGCGGGGGCACGCCCCTTCCCCACCGGCAGGGCCGCGAGCGCGCGCTCCTCGTCCATGAGGAACACGGTCTCTGTCGACTTGATCGAGGGCCACTGCGCCAGCTGCACGGATACCAGCAGGTGGATGTCGGTGACGTCGGTGGCGCGCACGAGCAGCATCGCATCGTGTTCGCCCGTGATCACCGCGAAATGCTCGAGTTCCTGGATCTCCCCCAGCGATGCTCGAAACTCCGCCCAGCGGCTCTGTTCGATCGTGACGAACACCAGCGCCGACACCCCCAGTCCGACCGCGCGAGGGTCCACCTCCGCGGTGAACCGCGTGATCACGCCCGCCTCCACCAGCCGCTCGAATCGCTGATACGCGTTCGATCGCGAGATGCCCAGCTCGGCCGCCAGGGCGTTGACCGACATCCGCCCGTCCACACGCAACAGGTCGATCATGGCGCGATGCGTCTCATCGAGCTTCATTCTGTCCTCCCGGAGAACGTCGAAGTGGGCAAAATCTGGACGAATTGTCGGATTAGGCGGGCGATGCAGAAACGTTACGGCGATTCTATGGACTGAGTTGGTACGAAACGGTGGGATTGCAGAATAATCTCAGGTACCAGACGACAGGGAGGTGGCCGTGGCGAAGTATGTGATGAAGCGGATCGCCTTCATGCTCGTCGCTCTGTGGATCATCGCGACGCTCACCTTCTTCATGATGCACGCGATCCCGGGCGGACCGTTCACGTCGGATCGCAATCTGCCCCCCGCCGTCGAAGCCGCGCTGCAGGCGAAGTACCACCTCAACGACCCGATCATGGTGCAGTACGGCACGTACATGCTGGGGCTCCTGCGCCTGGACCTCGGCCCCTCGTTCAAGTACGAGGGCATGCAGGTGAACGAGCTGATCGGCTCCGGGTTTCCCATCTCGGCGCAACTCGGTGTGCTCACCGTCGCGTTCGCGCTGCTCATCGCCCTGCCCCTGGGAATCGTCGCCGCGGTGCGCAACGGCCGCTGGCAGGACTTCGTGACCATGGTGCTCGCGACGATCGGTGTCGCCCTGCCATCCTTCGTCATCGCCACGCTGCTGATGTACGTGTTCTCACTGAAGCTCGGCGTGTTGCCCGCCTTCGGCCTCGACAGCCCCGCCGCGTACATCATGCCGATCATCGCCGGCAGCGGGTTCGCGCTGGCCTTCATCACCCGTCTGGTGCGGGCGAGCCTGCTCGAAGAACTCGGCCGCGACTACATCCGCACGGCGAAGGCGAAGGGGCTGCGCCCGAGCGCCATCGTGCTGCGCCACGCACTGCGCAACGCGATGATCCCCGTGCTCGCGGTTCTCGGGCCCATCCTCGCGGGCCTCATCACCGGCTCGTTCGTCATCGAGAAGATCTTCGCCATTCCCGGTCTCGGGCAGCACTACGTCAATTCAATCTCGAACCGTGATTACACGGCCATCATGGGCGTCACCGTGTTCTACGCGGCGATCCTCATCGCAATGATGTTCCTGGTCGACATCCTCTACAGCCTGATCGACCCGCGGATCCGGCTGAAATGAGCGAGCGCAAGATGGAGTTCGTCTCATGACCCAGGACATCACCGCCGCTGCCCCGGCCGACCCGTGGGCCCCGGCCACTCGCACGCCCCGTGACGCGGAGCAGCTGCGCCGCCCGAGCGAGTCCTTCGCGCGCCGTGCGGTCACCGGCTTCCTGCGCCGGCCCTCCGCCGTGACCGGGGTGGTGGTCGTCGTCATCATGGCTCTGTTCGCGCTGATCGGGCCGGCGCTGTCGCCATACTCGTACGACGAGCAGAACCTGGACCACGTCAATCTGCCACCGGTCATGCAGGCCACCGACGTCGACGGCCGGCTCTTCGTCGCGACGCAGAGCCTGACCCTCGTGGAACTGGATTCCGGCGGCCATCTGGTGGGAACCATCGGCGGTGGCGTGGACGATCCGGTCGCCAAGCGGATGACCTTCGACATCGGCGGCGGTGAGGAGCTCACGATCAACTACCGCGTGAAGCCGCCCACCCTGATGCAGGACGGCAAGACCATCACGCACTCCACGACGATGTGGAACACCGACCACGTGCTGGGAACCGACGGGCTGGGGCGCGACATGCTCACCCGCCTGATGTTCGGCCTGCGCATCTCTTTGCTCATCGCCCTGATCGCCATGGCCGTGAACCTCGTGATCGGCGTGATCTACGGCGGCATCTCCGGCTACATCGGCGGGAACGTGGATGCGGTGATGATGCGCTTCGTCGACATCGTCAGCACCATCCCGCTCATCCTGTACGTGGTGCTGATTCAGGTGCTGATGGCCGGCTCCAGCGGATTCCTCAGCATCGTGATCGCCCTGTCGACGGTGTACTGGGTCGACATGGCGCGCGTGGTCCGGGGGCAGGTGCTCACGATCCGCCAGCGCGAGTTCGTCGCCGCCGCGAAGACCATGGGCACCAGCGACGCGCGCATCCTCGGC
This sequence comes from Microbacterium sp. GXS0129, assembly GCF_044769785.1. Taxonomy (NCBI): domain Bacteria; kingdom Bacillati; phylum Actinomycetota; class Actinomycetes; order Micrococcales; family Microbacteriaceae; genus Microbacterium; species Microbacterium sp. GXS0129. The sequence continues at coordinate 90,523 of NZ_JBIZVZ010000005.1, forward strand.
CGGCACATCATCCCGCACGTGACGGGCTCGATCGTGGTGACCGCCACCATGCTCATCCCTTCCGCCATCTTCATCGAGGCGTTCATGAGCTTCATCGGCCTGGGTGTGGCACCGCCCATGGCGAGCCTCGGCACCATGTCCAACGATGCGCTCGCGACGCTGCGCTCCTCGCCGTTCCAGCTGTTCATCCCGGCAGGTGCCATCTGCATCCTGATGTTCGCCTTCAACTTCATCGGCGACGGGCTGCGCGACGCGCTCGATCCCCGGCAGAACAGGTCGTGACGACATGAGCACGAACGTCCTCGAGGTCCGCGACCTCCACACGTCGTTCTTCACCCGCAAGGGTGAGGTGAAGGCCGTCCGCGGCGTCGACTTCACGCTCGCTCCCGGCGAGACCCTGGGGATCGTGGGCGAGTCCGGCAGCGGCAAGAGCGTCACCGCGATGTCGATCATGCAGCTGCTGGCGCACGGCGGTCGCATCGTCGCAGGCTCCGTCACGTTCGACGGAAAGGACCTCGCCACGGCGTCGGATGCCGAACTTCGCGCGGTCCGCGGCGCGCGCATCTCGATGATCTTCCAGGACCCGATGTCGAGCCTGAACCCGCTGATCCCGGTGGGCAAGCAGGTGCGAGAGCTGCTGGACACCCACGAGAAGATGACCAAGGCCGAGGCCAAGGAGCGCGTTCTCGAGCTGTTCCGCATGGTGCGCATCCCTGAACCCGAGCGCCGCTATTCGGCGTACCCGCACGAGTTCTCCGGCGGCATGCGCCAGCGCGTGATGATCGCGATGGCGCTGGCGTGCAACCCCGATGTGCTCATCGCCGATGAGCCGACCACAGCGCTGGATGTCACCATCCAGGACCAGATCCTGCGTATCCTCCGGCGCCTGCAGGCCGAGCTCGGGATGAGTGTGATCTTCATCACCCACGACCTGGGCGTGGTGGCAGAGGTCTGCTCGCGCGTGGCCGTCATGTACGGCGGGACCATCGTTGAGGAGGGGACGCTGGAGGAGATCTTCTCGCACACCGCGCACCCGTACACGCTCGGCCTGCTCGCCTCCGTCCCGCGCATCGACGGTGACCGGGACCAGCGGCTCGCCTCGATCCCGGGCACCCCGCCGGATCTCATGTTCCCGCCGCAGGGCTGTGCGTTCGCCGATCGGTGCGCCTACGCGCGACAGATCTGCCAGACCACTCCCCCGCCGGCCACCCGGCTGTCCGACACCCACGTGTCGCACTGTCATCTGCTCTCTCCGGAGGCGCCCAGCGAGAACAACCCGCTCACCCAGGTGAGGAGCGCTCATGCTTGAGGTCGAGGGTCTGGTCAAGCACTTCCCGGTCAGCGGGAAGCGGGGTGCCGTGGTGCACGCGGTCGACGGCGTGAGCTTCTCCGTGGGTGCCGGCGAGACGCTGGGGCTCGTGGGCGAGTCGGGCTGCGGCAAGTCGACGGTCGCACGCACCGTCATCCGGATGTATGAGCCGACGGCGGGCAGCATCCGGCTGGGTGGCGTCGACATCGCCCGGATGAAGGACCGCGAGCTGCGCCCGATCCGACCCCAGATCCAGATGATCTTCCAGGATCCAGCTTCGTCGCTGAACGACAGGATGACGGTGGGAGAGATCATCGCCGAGCCGCTGATCGCACAGCGCGTGGTGCGCAACGCGCGTGCGGCACGCGACCTCGTGGGCGACATGCTGGAGGCGGTCGGGCTGTCCGGGCAGCACATCGCGCGCTACCCCCACGAATTCTCCGGCGGCCAGCGTCAGCGGATAGGCATCGCACGCGCGCTCATCCTCAACCCTCGCGTCGTGATCGCCGACGAGGCGATCTCCGCACTGGATGTGTCGGTGCAGGCGCAGGTCATCAATCTGCTCCGCGACTTCCAGGAGGAGCGCGGGATCACCTACCTCTTCATCGCGCACGACCTCGCGATGGTGCGCCACGTCTCCGACCGGGTCGGCGTGATGTACCTCGGTCAGCTGGTGGAGCTGTGCGAGAGCGAAGAGATCTACCGCAACCCGCTCCACCCGTACACACAGGGCCTGCTGAAGGCGGTGCCGATCGCCGATCCTTCGGCGTCGAGCCGTCGCGTCGAGGCGTCCATCGATGGCGACCTGCCCAGTCCCATCACGCCGCCGAGCGGGTGCCGTTTCCGCACCCGTTGCCCGCTCGCACAGGACATCTGCGCGACCGTCGTCCCCGAGATGCGCGATACCGGAAACGGACATCAGGTCGCGTGCCACATGGTCTCGTGACGGGCCCGCGCCCGTCGCACAGCAACACCACAATCGAAGGAGTAACGCAATGAAGAAGCTCGCTCTGGGCGCCACGGCGCTCGTGGCGGTCGCGGCCCTGCTGCTCAGCGGCTGCTCCGCCGGGGACACCGGCGGCGGGGGCAATGACACAGCCGCAGCCGACCAGAAGATCGTGTTCGCCGTCAACGAGGAGGCCGATAGCCTCGACCCGGGAGTGACGAGCAACAGCTTCGCCTCCCCCGTGATCATGAACACCTTCGAGCCGCTGGTGACCTACGACGCCAAGAACGAACTGGTGGGCGGCCTCGCAGAGACGTGGGACGTGAGCGCCGACGGCCTCGAGTACACGTTCCACCTGCGTCCGGATCTGAAGTGGTCCGACGGCAGCGCGCTCACCTCCGAGGACTTCCTGTACTCGTGGTTCCGCGTGCTCGACCAGGACCTCGCCGGGCAGTACGCGAACCTGCTCACCGACTACATCGTGGGTGCCGCGGAGTTCTACGCCGGAACCGGCGACAAGGAAGCCGTGGGCATCACTGCTCCTGACGCGAACACCTTCGTCGTGAAGCTGAAGACCCCCACGCCGTTCTTCCTGCCGATGCTGAACATGTACCCGTTCAACGCCGTCAAGAAGGACGTCGTCGAGGGCAACGCCGACACCTGGGCGAAGAAGGCCGACACCTACGTCAGCAACGGCGCCTTCATGGTCAGCGACATGACGTTCGGCAAGAGCATCACGCTGGTGAAGAACCCGAACTACTGGAACGCCGACAAGGTCAGCCTCGAGGAGATCACCCTCCGCGTGATCCCCGACCAGGCGACGGCCCTCACGGCGTTCGAGTCGGGCCAGGTCGACGGCATCTCCGCCGTGCCCACCGATGATCTCCCGCGCCTGAAGACCGACAGCGAGGACCTCTACACGGTTCCGCAGTTCGGCACGAGCTACTTCATCATGAACCTCACCAAGGCTCCCTTCGACAACCCGAAGGTTCGCCAGGCGCTGAGCCTCGCGATCGACCGTCAGGCCCTCATCGACAAGGTGCTGCAGTCCACCGACAAGCCGGCCACCGGCATCGTCGCCCCCGGTTATGTGCTGGACGGCACGGACTTCACCGAGGACCGGCCGGACTGGGGCATCACGCCCACCGGTGACGTCGAGGCCGCACAGAAGCTCCTCGCCGAGGCCGGTTACCCGAACGGTGAAGGCCTGCCGCCCATCGAGCTGTCCTACTACACGGACGACACGGTGAAGAAGGTGACCGAGGCCCTGCAGCAGATGTGGAAGAAGAACCTCGGCATCGACATGACCATCACCACCCAGGAGTGGAAGGTCTACTACGACGGCATCAAGGCCGGCAACTTCGACATCGCGGCGATGGGCTGGGGCGGCGACTACCTGCACCCCATGACGTTCCTCGCCGGATGGGCCAGCGGTTCCGAGCTGAACAACGCGAAGTACTCCAACCCGGAGTTCGACGCACTGCTCACCCAGATCAACTCGGAGACCGACGCCGCCAAGGGCGCCGAGCTCATGCACCAGGCCGAGGACATCCTCATCGGCCAGGACAGCGCCCTCATCAACACCTACTACCGTGCGCGCAACGTGATGTTCGCGCCCACAGTGGAGGGCTGGACGCTCACCCCGCTCAGCACTCTCTACTTCAAGGGCGCGCAGGAGGTCGCCGCTCAGTAAGCGCGACGACGGAAGGCGGGGCGGGGATCGCAGATCCCCGCCCCGCCTCTGTTCTGGGGCGTTCGGGACGGAGAGCGCCATAGGCTCGACACATCGATCGGCGAAGGGCTCACACATGGACACCGAGAACCTCGACAACGCACCCGTGCTGGTGACGGAGCTCGACCGCATTCATGCTGAATCGGGCGAAGCGGGCCAGGACGGTCAGATCGCGGTGTGGCAGGCTGCGGCACGGTTGGGGCTGTGGTTCTTCGTGAACCGGGGCACGCCGGACTCCCCCACCCCCTACGCTGTGCAGCCGCCGGGAATGGGTCCGGTCATCTGTATCTACAGCTGCCGGGCTCGAGCACGGGAGGCGGCGACGCAGCTCGGTCAGGACGCGTCGGTGGTGCTTGCGCTGCCCACGCCCCGCGCGATCGACTACCTGGAATCCCTCGCTCCGCACGGTGTGGCCGGGGTCGTGCTGGACAAGGAGCACATCGGCATCTGGTCGCCGCTCGGGAACCTCTCGCGCATGCGCGACTGGCTGGTGCCGCAGACGATCATCGGCCGCGCGCCGCGCGAGGAAAGCTGACGGGATCGGTGGCGGCTCCCGTTTCCGGACGGCTTTGCGATCCGCGGACGCGCCGGTAGGCGGCAGCCGAGTTGGCGCCCCGCAGTCCAGGGCGATTGGCGAGATGCTGAACCCCGGGTCCGCGCCACGGCGGCGCGGCGGATGACTGGCCGGCAGCGTCGTTCATGAGCGGCACTGAGTCCATGACTGGGTGCGGTATCCATGACGGATCCGGCGAATACGTCATGAACTCGCGACGTGGTCATGACCTCACGACGTCGTGCCCCGGCTTCCCGTCTTCATGGGGCAGTGGGGATGCGCCCGGCGACGTGGACGGCGTATCGACTTCACGCTCATGATCGGCGTCGAATCCATGACTGGTTGCCGAATGAATGATGAATCCAGCGGATTCGTCATGCATTCGGGACCTGATCATGGTTTCGCGCCGACGTTGACTGCTGTCCCGGCGCCCCCGCGCCGGTTCGCCTCAGTCGAAGCCGCCGCCGTCGTCGGGACCGGGGCCGCCGGGAGCCTCCCCGGGGGCCATGTCGGTGAAGCGGGAGTAGTGGCCCTGGAATGCCACGGGGACGGTCGCGGTGGGTCCGTTACGGTGCTTGGCCACGATGAGGTCGGCCTCGCCGGGGCGCACGTCCTTGTCGTAGGCGGACTCGCGGTGCAGCAGGATGACCATGTCGGCGTCCTGCTCGATGGAGCCCGACTCACGCAGGTCGCTGATGGCGGGCTTCTTGTCCTGCCGCTGCTCGGGACCACGGTTCAGCTGTGACAGGGCGATGACAGGCACCTGGAGCTCCTTGGCGAGCAGCTTCAGGGCCCGCGAGAACTCCGAGACCTCCTGCTGACGCGACTCGACGCGCTTGCCGCTCGTCATGAGCTGGAGGTAGTCGATGACCACCATCCGCAGGCCCACGCGCTGCTTGAGCCGACGGCACTTGGCGCGGATCTCGACGAGCGTCATGTTGGGGCTGTCGTCGATGTAGAGGGGGGCGTCGTTGATGCGTCCTCGCGTGGCGGCGACCTGCGTCCAGTCACGGTTGTCCATCATGCCCTTGCGGAGGTTCTGCAGCATGATGCCGCCCTCCGCGCTGAGCAGACGCATGGCGATCTCGGCGCGGCCCATCTCGAGCGAGAAGAAGATGGTGGGCATCTCGTGCTTGATGGCGGCGGCTCGGGCGAAGTCGAGCGCGAGCGTCGACTTTCCCATGGCGGGACGCGCGGCCACGACGATCATCTGACCGCCGTGCAGACCGTTGGTGAGCTCGTCCAGCTCGCGGAATCCCGTGGGGATTCCGGTCATCTGACCGTCGCGCCCGCGTGCCGCCTCGATCTCCTCGACGGCGGCGTCGACGGCGATGGTCAGGGGGACGTAGTCCTCGGCCGTCTGCTGCCCGGTGACGCCGTAGATCTCGGCCTGCGCGCTGTTGACGATCTCTGTGGCGTCTCCCTCCCCGGCGTAGCCCATCTGCACGATGCGTGTACCGGCGTCGACGAGGCGGCGGAGGAGGGCCCGCTCGGCCACGATGCTGCCGTAATAGCCCGCGTTGGCCGCCGTGGGGACAATCGAGGTGAGGGTGTGCAGGTAGTCGGCTCCCCCGGCACGCTGCAGATCGCCCGTCTTGATGAGCTCATCCGTGACGGCGACCACGTCCGTGGGCTCGCCGTGGGAGTACAGCGAGAGGATCGCCTCGTAGATGACCTCGTGCTTGGGGATGTAGAAGTCGGTGCCCCGAAGCGTCTCGATGACATCGGCGACCGCGTCCTTCGACAGGAGCATGCCGCCCAGGGTGGACTGCTCGGCGAGCAGGTCGTGCGGTGGCGTGCGCTCGGGGCGCGGAGCCCCACCCATCCGGTCCTCCGTGATGTCAGCGATAGACACACGCACTCCTTCCCCGCGCCGGGCGCAACGACGTGACGGGAGATGCAGCCCGCCGGTTCCGACCGGAATCGCTTTCCAGCATCAGATCACGGGCCTCCGACATCCTCTGGATCGAGAGGTGAGGGACACGCGCGCGGGAACGAGATCCGGTCGTGAACCCACGCTAGGACCGACTCCTCCACAGGTCAAATGGCCCTGTGGATAACTCTGTGGAGAGGATGCGTGAAACGCCGTTCGAACTGTGGACAAACCCTGGGGAGAACTGGGGATAACTTGTGGACTGCCAACTTTTTTATGTAAGTTGATCGGGGCTTTCTCCGTCCACACCCGGTCTGGGGAAAGAATCTTGAAGTGGTCGTTGAAAGTTAACGCCAGCCGGGCGCGCCCTGTGTACAAGTCGGGGGATAACGGGGAGGGGATCCTGCTCGTATGAGCGGCGCGGCATGTTAACCACCGTGCCGGTGTGCGCCGCAGGATTGCGCTGCGTCGAAGGGGTGCCGACGAGATGAAACCGTCGCGACGCTGCTCGCCCTCGCCTCACCACGCTGTCCTCGGTTCGCGGCGTCGAGGCCCGGCGCGACGCCGCCGACGCACCGCCACACCGCACGCCTCCACAGCACCGGCACACCGCGCCTCCACAGCACCGCCCCACCGCGCCTCCACACCGCCTCCACACCGCACCACCACACCGCCTCCACACCGCGCCTCCACACCGCCGCCACAGCACCGACGCTCCGGGCGGCAGCGCGCCGGCTGCGCGCGGATAGCGGCACCCGCGCGTCGATCGTCGTCGGCACAGCGCAGAGCGCCCCTCCTCCCGAAGGAGAAGGGGCGCTCTGCGGTGTAGCTGCTTACTTGGCAGCGACGACCTGAAGGGTGATGACCGCGGTCACGTCGTCGGTGAGACGAACGGTGGCCTCGTGCTCGCCCGTCGACTTGATCGCGGAGGTGATGTGCACCTTGCGCTTGTCGATCTTGCCCAGGCCAGCGGCCTCGACGGCGTTCGCGATGGTCTCGGTCTTCACCGAGCCGAACAGACGGCCCTCGGCGCCGGCCTTGACAGCCACGCGGACCTTGGCGCCCTCGATGCTGTTCTTCAGCGCGACGGCCTCATCGTGGTCGTGAATCGCACGAGCCTGACGAGCGGCCTGGATCGAAGCGACCTGCTTCTCGCCACCGCGCGTCCAGTTGACGGCGAATCCCTGGGGAACGAGGTAGTTACGGGCGTACCCGTTCTTGACCTCGACAACATCACCGGCGCTACCGAGCCCGGCGACCTCATTCGTGAGAATCAGCTTTGCCATTCCGGTGCTCCTTAGCGGCCAGCGCCGGCGTAGGGCAGGAGTGCCATCTCGCGTGCGTTCTTGATCGCCTTGGCGATCAGACGCTGCTCCTGCACCGAGACACCGGTGATACGACGGGCGCGGATCTTCCCACGCTCCGAGATGAACTTGCGAAGGGTTGCGACGTCCTTGTAGTCAATGACGCCAACCCGGATCGACTTCGCGGGAGCGGCGTTCTTCGCGCCCTTCCGCGGCTTGCGGCGGTCGCCGCTCGACTTTCCAGCCATGGTTTTTCCTTATCGAGAATGTGTGCCCGAAGGCGAATCAGAACGGGGTGTCGTCGCCGTAGGCGCCGGGAGCTGCCCAGCCGTCGCCGCCCGAGGAACCCGGGGTCGACCAGGGCTCGTCCGAGACCTGCTGCTGGGGGCGGCTCTGGCCGCCGCCACCACCGAAGCCTCCGCCGGCACCGCCGGACGAGGCTGCACGGGTGACCTGAGCCGTCGCGTAGCGCAGCGAGGGGCCGATCTCATCGACCTCCAGCTCGATCGCCGTGCGGTTCTGGCCCTCGCGGTCCTGGTAGGAGCGCTGCTTCAGGCGACCCGTCGCGATGACGCGCGAGCCCTTCGTCAGCGATCCGGCGACGTGCTCGGCGAACTCACGCCACACGCTCGCACGCAGGAACAGCGCTTCGCCGTCCTTCCACTCGTTCGCCTGACGGTCGAACGTACGCGGGGTCGAGGCGATCGTGAAGTTCGCCACCGGCAGCCCGTTCTGCGTGTAGCGCAGCTCGGGGTCTGCCGTGAGGTTACCCACGACGGTGATGATCGTTTCGCCGGCCATCGTGATTACGCGTCCTTCTTCGGAGCCTTAGGCTTGCGCGCGGCCTTCTCCTCGGCGCGCTTGGCCTCAGCAGCGACCTGAGCGATCGCCTCTTCGGCACGCAGCACCTTGGTGCGCATGACGAGCTCGCTCAGCTTCAGCTGACGGTCGAGCTCCAGCGTGGCCTCGCTGGTCGCGGTGAAGTCGACGACGGCGTAGATGCCCTCGTTCTTCTTCTGGATCTCGTATGCAAGACGGCGCTTGCCCCAGACGTCGACCTTGTCGATCGAGCCACCATCGTTCGTGATGACCTTCAGGAACTTGTCGAGGTTGGGGGCCACCTGGCGCTCGTCGAGCTCGGGGTGAAGGATCACCATGAGTTCGTACTGGTGCGTCACAGACCCACCTCCTTCGGACTAATCGGCCGCGAAGACTTTCTCCGCGGCAGGAGGGTGTGTTGCACGTGCCCGGGCAAAGTGAGCCCAGGCAACCACAACAGCCTACCGTACGGATCGGGGCGGGAACCTCCGAGTCCGCACAGCACTCCTCGCACGCCCTGGCGGAGGCGGCGCGGGGGTCAGGACTGCGCCAGTGCGGCGACCACCGCGACCGCCGACTCCCAGTACTTCGCGTAGTGCTCCTCGTCGCTGTTCACCTGGACGAGGTGGGCGACGATGGTGGGCTCCAGGTTGTCGCGGTCCGGGACCTTGCGCAGCATGGCGGCGTAGAACAGGCGGGCGCTGGTGGGCGGATCAAGTCGCTCGTCACGCGATCCCCACCAGTCCTGCTGCTGGAAGAGCCCGAGCGACGACGTCGGCGAACCGTCCGGATTGGTCCGCTGCGAGGTCTCCCAGTCGCCGTAGTCGATGTTGCGCAGGCTGGACTCACCCATGGCTGTCATCACGGCGATCGCCTGGTCGCGAGGTCCGAGCCCCAGCTGGTTGCCGACGTCGATGATCACGGCTGCGTTGACCAGCTGCTCCTGGTCGTAGCCGTCCACCGTCATCGCCGGCACGGCGGATGGATCGACGCTGACGCTCACCACGTCGGGGAGCACGGGCGCCGGGGGAGCGGTGGCGATGACGGCGATCGTGATGCCGGCCACACCGACGATCGACGCCAGGATGACCCCCCGCAGCCGCCACTCGCGACGGACCGCCTGCTGCTTCTTCGTGAGGCGGCGCTTTCGCGGTCGCTTCCGGCGCTGCGGCGCGGAGCGTCGCGCACCTGCCCTCACCACGCGGCGCCTCCCGTGATGCACCGGGTGCACCGGTCCCGGGCGGTGGTGGTCTCGGGCTCGGAGGTCATCCGCTCACTCCAGCACGCCGGCACGTGCGTGCACTGTCTCACCGCCGTGAGGTTGCCCTGCATCGGCAGGGCGCGCGGAGCGTACGAGGATGTCATCGACACCGTCCGCGCTCACCAGCACGAAACCGTGCCGTTCGTACAGGGGACGGGCGCGTGACCCGTCGAGCACCTGAAGCTGGACGTCGCGATCGGCCACCTCCGCGAGCACGATCTCCAGCACCGCGGAGCCGATGCCCCGGCCCTGTGCCACGGGCTCGAGGTAGAACATCTCCAGCCAGACCGCGCCGCCTTCGGGGCGCATCGTGATGGTTCCGACACGCTCGTCATCGTCGCGCACGATGCGCGTCCAGGCGGGGGAGAAGTGATCGCGGACACGCTGGGCGGATCGACTCGGGCTCCACGCCCCGACCGCGCGCTCCAGGTCGGCTCTCAGCACGGTCGCCTTGAGATCGATGACGTAGTCGACGTCGCCGGGGGCGGCGGGAATGAGGGTGATCACCACCCATCCAGCTTCGCATCCATCGGTGCACCGCCGGAGACGCACACGGGGCGACGCCCACAGGAACGAGCACGGCCGTCCCCGGAAGGCACCGAGGCTCATTCCGCTCACGGCATCGACAATCGGGCGCTGTGTCCGGCGTGGCGGCTAGCCCGTGGGATCCTCCAGGACCCGGTCGGTGCGCTGCGTCTCCGCATCCCGCACCCCGAAGGCGGCGAGCACCCGGCGCGCGATGCCCGCCTGCAGTGCCACGGCGAGCACGGAGCCCGCGATGCCCGCCGCCAGAAGGACGCCGCCGACCCACGCGGCCGGCACCCGAGCGTCGATGTCGATTCTCGCGGCATGGACGGCCACGTACGTGAGAACCGACAGCGGCAGCGACGCGGCGATGAGGGTCCGCGCCCAGCGCCGCGGGGCAGGATCATCACCCAGCACCACGCCGAGGTCGTCGCGAGAGGGACGCTCCTGGCGCACCTCCACCCCGCGCAGCATCCGGACGATCGCGTGAACCCGAAGAACGACCACGAGACCCGTGATCGCACTGCCGAGGATCGCGATGCCCAGACCGACCGCGAACAGCACGATCCAGATGTAGAGGGTCTCCTGGAGCCAGAGCGGCGGTGTGGACACTCGTCGTAGGGCATCGTTGGGCTGCCACGCGGTGAGCACGAAGAGCGCCACAACCATCAGGGCGGTGCCGGGCCACGTCACCACCCGACCCGCGAGCACCACCCCGCGGAAGCGGGGGACAGGCGTGATCGTGAGCCGGGACGATCGTGCCGCCGCTGCGTTGTCCGCGCGCACCACGGCGCCTCGCGCCCACACCTGCGCCGCGCGACCCGATGCTTCCTGCAGCCGACGGTTGGCGGCGCCATGCGGGGCATTGGCCCGGATCAGCAGAACTCCGATGACGGCGATCAGCGCGGACGCCCCGAAGATCATCACTCCCACTCCGCCGTCGTTCTCGAAGAACATCACGAAGAAGGAGATGACCGCCAGCAGTCCGAAGATGGCAGCCAGCACCCAGCCCATGCTCACCATCACGGCGTTGTGACTGCCCGCGCCCAGCTGCACGCGCTGGTACCGCGGGGGGACGTCGTGCGGCGTCCGCTCCGCCCCGCGATGCATGGAGCGCAGCACCCCGATCTGCTCGGCCCGGTGGGCGAGCGGCCAGATGAGCAGTGCCACGACGAGGATGCCGGATACGAGACCCAGCAACCCGCGGGCGTCGTTCGGGAAGCCGAGATCCTCGATCGGATAGTCGATCTGCTCGTGCAGGATGCCCAGTACGAGGGCGATCACAAAGGTGACCCCGGCGCCGAGGAGCGCACCGATCGACGCGTCGCGCAGCGTCGCCGCCAGCGAGCCGAGCCACCCCGGCGCATAGGCAACGAATCGATCCTGTTCCGTTGTCGAATCCCCCCGCACGCAACAACCGTATGCGCTGACGAGCACAGGCTCCACCCAGCCGAGGACGGATCGGGCCGCGGATATCCTGACGGGATGATGGCCATGAGCTCCTCGTCCGTGCCCCGACACGGTGACGAGGCCGACCGTTCCGGACTCCGCACCGACGCGCTCACCGGGCCGATCCGCTTCGGCGACGTCCGCCGGTACGCCCGCGCGGTGCGATCGGAGTTGCCGAAGCGGCTGTCGTCCGGAGCGCGGTACCTCGTGCTCATCGGCGTGCTGCTCGCGTTCGTCATGCTGATGATGGTGTGGCCGATGCTGGAGGACCTGCTCGGCGGTGACGTGGACGCGGCGGACCTGGGCATCATCGCCATCGCGCTGATCGCACCGCTCGGCGTCCTCGTGGTGTGGGTGTGGCTGTGCGTGCGTCTGATCCGCGAGGACCGTCGCCGCTACCGGCTCCACCGCTTCGCCGCGGACAACGGCTGGCGCTACGATCCGTGGCTGCCCACCAGCTGGTACCACGGGATGTACGCGATGCCCGGCGCGGTCGAGGACGTCTTCGACAGAACGGTGATTCCCGGGGCTTCGCCTGTGGAGGTGGCCACGTATCGGGGCACCACAGGGACCGGCAAGAGCCGCACGATCCGGCAAACCGACTACGTACGGGTGCAGCTGGGGGTGGTCCTGCCGCACATCGTGCTGGACGCGCGAGCGAACGATCGACCGTTCGGACGCACCAACCTCCCGATCGGCCTGACCTCCGATCAGCGCCTCATTCCGGAGGGCCCCTTCGCGGATGCGTTCCGCCTGTACTGCCCCAGCGGATACGAGACCGATGCCCTCTATCTGTTCCCGCCGGACGTGCTGGCCGTCATGCTGGATCACGCCCGCGACCTGGACGTCGAGATCGTCGACGACACGCTCTATCTGTGCGCGCCGAAGAACGTCGTCAGCACGGATCCCCAGCGCTGGCAGTCACTGCTCACCGCCGTGGACGCGATCTCCGCAAAGGCTCGTCAGTGGGAGGCGTGGCGAGATGACCGCCTCACGCCCGATTCGGCCGACCCGCTGGACCGCCCGATCGGCGTCGCCCCCGCAGGACGCCGACTCCGCCAGCGGTTCGAGTGGTGGTGGGTGATCGCCAGCGTGCTGCTGCTCGGCTTCGGCCTGTACTCGCTGATCAGCGACTTCGTGACCTGGCTGATCTCGCTCGGCTCGTAACCACACCGCGATCGAGGGCCCGCGACGCAGGTCGCGGGCCCTCGATCTCATATGCCGATTACGGCATGTGGCGCATCACTGACCGCGCGACGCCGCGCGAGCCTTCTCCCAGTCGGCCCGGCGGAGCTCCTGCGCCACCGGGTCCGGCACGGGAAGCGAGGCGAGCAGCTCCACCGTGTAAGGATCGGCCGGGCGGTTGAGCACCTGCGCCGTCGTCCCCTGTTCACGAATCACCCCGCGCTGGAGCACGATGATGCGATCGGCGACCTCGTCGATGACAGCAAGGTCATGACTGATGAACAGGCAGGCGAAGCCGAGTTCCTGCTGCAGCTGCACGAACAGCTCGAGCACTTTGGCCTGCACCGACACATCTAGCGCGCTGGTGGGCTCGTCCGCAATGAGCAGCTTCGGGTCCAGCGCCAGTGCCCGTGCCAGCGACGCACGCTGACGCTGCCCACCGGACAGCTCATGCGGATAGCGGTCACCGAAGTTGGTGGGCAGACGCACCGCATCCAGCAATTCGTTCACCCGCCCCCGCGCCTCCGCCGTCGATCCTGCGCGGCCGTGCACGACCAGCGGCTCGGCGATGCAGTCGGCGATCGTCAGCAGCGGATTGAAGCTGGTCGCCGGATCCTGGAACACGAAACCGATGTCCGCTCGCTGCGCGCGAAGCTGACGCGGTTTCACGTGGAACATCTCCTGGCCGAGCACAGTCATGGAGCCGCCGACCACCTGCGTCAGCCCCACCATTGCGCGGCCGATGGTCGTCTTGCCCGAACCGGACTCGCCGACGAGACCGACCACTTCGCCCGGACCGATCCAGAAGCTCGCACCCTTCACGGCGACGACGCCCGCGGTTCCGAAGCGGCCGGGGTAGCCGATCTGGACGTTGTCGGCGACCACGAGGCTGCCGGTGGGCGGCGACGTCGGGGCCTCAAGCGCAGGATCCTGGGTGGCGGACTTGCCCCTGCCGACGTGGGGCACGGCGGCCAGCAGCTCCCGCGTGTACTCCTGCTGCGGGGCGGCGAACAGCTCCCGCACGGGCGCCTGCTCCACGATGTCACCGCGGTACATCACGATGACCCGGTCAGCGAGATCCGCGACCACCCCCATGTTGTGGGTGATGAGGACGATGGTGGCACCGAACTGATCGCGGCACCGGCGGAGGAGATCGAGGATCTCCGCCTGAACCGTGACGTCCAGGGCCGTGGTCGGCTCGTCCGCGATGATCAGTCCGGCGTTGAGCACCAGCGCCATCGCGATCACCACACGCTGCTTCTGCCCGCCGGAGAACTGATGCGGATAGTCGTCGATGCGCCGCTCCGGATCGGGGATACCGACCCGTCGCAGGATGTCGATGGCCTGCGCGCGCGCGTCCTTCCGGTTGATCGTGCCGTGAGCGCGCAGGCCCTCGATGATCTGCCAGCCGATGGTGTACACGGGGTTGAGCGCCGTGGACGGCTCCTGGAACACCATTGCCGCGTCGCGGCCCCGCATGGCGCGCAGCTGCTTGTGCGTAGCGTGCACGACGTCGGTCTCCCGCCCGTCGCGGCCGCGGATGACGACGGCTCCGGACATGGTCGCCGTCTCCGGCAGCAGACCGAGCAGCGTGTTCGCTGTCACCGTCTTGCCGGATCCGGACTCGCCGACGATGGCCACAACCTCGCCGGCATGCGCCTGCAGGTCTATGCCGTTGATGGCATGTACGGGCTCGCCATCCGTGGCGAACGTGACCCGCAGATCACGGATCTCTGCGATGTCGGTCATGCCGCACCTCCCGCCCGGCGACGCTTGCGCAGTCGCGGATCGCTCAGGTCATTGAGGCTCTCACCCACGAGGGTGATGCCGAGAACCACCAGCACGATGGCGATGCCGGGGAACACGCCGGTCCACCAGATGCCGCTGGTGACGTCGGCGATGGCCCGGTTCAGGTCGTAGCCCCACTCTGCCGCCTGCGTCGCCTCGATGCCGAAGCCCAGGAAACCGAGGCCGGCCAGCGTCAGGATCGACTCCGAGGCGTTCAGCGTGATGACGACGGGAAGCGACCGCGTGGAGTTGCGCAGCACGTGACGGATGAGGATGCGCCCGGTCGGAACGCCGATGACCTTGGCCGACTCCACGAAGGGCTCCTGCTTCACCCGCACCACCTCGGCGCGGATCACGCGGAAGTACTGCGGAACGAACACCACGGTGATCGAGAGCGCCGTCGCCATCACCCCGCCCCAGAGGTTGGACTGCCCACGACTGATCACGATGGTCATGACGATGGCCAGCAGCAGCGACGGGAAGGCGTAGATCGCGTCGCAGATGACCACGAGGATGCGATCGAGCCAGCCGCCGAAGTATCCGGAGATCAGGCCGAGGGCGATGCCGAGGAAGATCGAGCAGACGATGCCGGCGACGATCACGAGGAACGCGGTCTGCGCACCCCAGATCACGCGGGAGAACACGTCGAAGCCCGAGACCGTGGTGCCGAGGATGTTCGTCGCGTTCGGCGGCTGCTGCGTGCCGAACGACGTGCCGTCCGGCAGCTTCTGCTGCGCCCAGCCGAAGGGGGCGATCAGAGGGGCGAACACGGCGATCAGGATGAACACCGTGACGATGATGAGGCCGGCCACCAGCATGCCGCGCTGCAGGCCGACGCTCTGTCGCAGTTGCGAGATCACCGGCAGGCGATCCTTCAGCGGTCGCTTCTGGGGCGCGATGGCCGCGAGCGTCGAGGTCTTCGGCGTGGGCAGGTCGCGAGAGGACTCGGACATGTCAGTACCTCACCCTCGGGTCGATCATGGCGGCCACGACGTCCACCAGGAAGTTGGTCACCGCGACGATCACGGCGATCATCACGACGATGCCCTGCACCGCCACGAAGTCACGCGCCTTCAGGTAGGACGCCAGCATGAAGCCGAGTCCCTTCCACTCGAAGGTGGTCTCGGTGAGCACGGCGCCGGCCAGCAGCATCGCGATCTGCATGCCCATCACCGTGATGATCGGGATCAGAGCGGGACGGAACGCGTGCTTGGTCACCAGTCGCGACTCGCTGACGCCGCGCGACCGGCCGGAGGTCACGTACTGCTGCCCCAGGGTCCCGATCACGTTCGTGCGCACCAGTCGCAGGAACACGCCACCGGTGAGCAGACCCAGCGCGATCGCCGGCAGGACGGCGTGCTGCAGCACGTCGCCGACGGCGTTCATGTTGCCCACGCGCAACGCATCGATCAGGTAGATGCCGGTGGGATTCTGCACGCCGCTCATCAGCAGCTCGGTGTCGGTGCTGGCACGCCCCGCCACCGGCAGGACGTCCAGCCACACCGAGAAGACCAGCTTGAGGAGGAGTCCCACGAAGAAGATCGGCGTGGCGTAAGCGAGGATGGCCATGATCCGCAGCGCTGCGTCCTGCCACTTGTCCCGCTTGTAGGCGGCGATCAGACCCAGCGGAATGCCGATGATCAGCGCGACGATCACCGCGTAGATCACCAGCTCCAGAGTGGCTGCGCCGTAGAGGAAGAGGATTTCGATGACCGGACGGCCATCGGTGATCGTGGTGCCGAAGTCACCACGGAAGACGTTTCCGAGGTACTCGACGTACTGCACGAGCATCGGCCGGTCATAACCGGCCTGATGGATGCGCTCCTGCAACGCGTCCGGGGTGAGGCGACCACCGAGTGCGGCGGTGATCGGATCTCCCGTCAGGCGCATGAGGAAGAAGACCATCGTCACCAGGATGAAGACGGTGGGGATGATCAGGACGAGGCGGATGAGGATGTACCGCCAGAGCCCGCCGGAGGGTGCTTTGGCAGCACTCTCCACGACGGGGTCCGCGACGACTGTTGCCATGCGTGAACCTTATCTGGAACGCGACAGAGGCCAGGGGATCCGGCGATGGAAGCGCTGGATCCCCCGGCCTCAGGTCGTCACTTCTTGGTGAGCGGTCCGTAGCGGAACTTGAACGACGCGTCCAGCGTCGTGCCGTCCACGTTCGTGCCGACGATCGCCACCTGCTTGCCCTGCAGCAGCGGCAGGGTGGACAGGTCAGCGGCCACCAGGTCCTGGATCTTGCCGATCTCCTCCAGGCGCTTGGCCGAGTCGGTCTCGGTCTGCTCCGTGGTGATGAGCTGCTGCACCTCGGCGTTGTTGTAGTGGTTGTTCAGGAAGTTGTCCGCCGTGAAGAACGGCGACAGGTAGTTGTCCGGGTCGGAGTAGTCCGGGAACCAGCCCAGCTGGTACATCGGGTACACGTCCGCGCTGCGGTCCTCGGCGTACTGCACCCACTCGGTCTGCTGCAGGTTGACCGTGAACAGGCCGCCCTCCTCCAGCTGGGTCTTCACGGCGGCGTACTCGTCGCCCGAGGACGGACCGTAGTGGTCGCCGTTGTACTGCAGGTTGAGCGTGACCGGGGTGGTGACACCGGCGGCGGAGAGGATCTCCTGCGCCTTCTCGAGCGAGGGGCCGCCGTTGCCGTCGCCATAGAGCTTCTTCAGCGGCTCGGTGGCACCGGGCATGCCGTCTGCGACGAACGAGTAGAGCGGGCTGTAGGTGTCCTTGTAGACGTCGGTGGCGAGCGCCTCGCGGTCGACGAGGGACGCCATCGCCTGGCGCACGGCCAGCGCCTTGGCGGGGTCCGCACCCTCGGCCTTGGCTCCGAAGGGCATGGTGTCGAAGTTGAAGACGATGTAGCGGATCTCACCACCCGGGCCGTCGACCACCTTGACCTTGTCGTTCTTGCTGAGGTCGTCGACGTCGGTGGCCGAGAGGCTGCGGAAGGCCACGTCGATCGCGTTCTTGCCGATGTCCAGCTTCAAGTTGGACGCATCGGCGTAGTACTTGACCGTGACGCCGTTGTTGTCCGGCTTGCCGAGGTTGCCCTGGTAGCCCTCGAACGGCTTGTACTGGATCAGCTCGTTGAACTTGTAGGAAGCGATGTCGTACTGGCCGGCGAACGCGTGGCCGTCGACGATGGCCTGGTCATCGGTGAGCGCATCGGCCGAGAAGACCTCTTCGTCGACGATGGGGCCCGCGGGGCTGGAGAGGATGAGCGGCCAGATCTGGTCGTTTCCGTTCTTCAGCGTGAAGACCACCGTGGTGTCGTCCGGGGTGGCGATCGAGTCGAGGTTTCCGAGCAGCGACGCGGGGCCGTTGGCGTCGGCGATCTTGACGACGCGGTCGAAGGAGAACTTCACGTCGGAGGAGGTCAGGTCATGGCCGTTGGCGAACTTCAGACCGGACTTGAGCTTGACGGTGTACTCGGTGGGGGAGGTGAACTCCGCCGACTCGGCGATGTCCGGCGTGACCTCGGCGGTGCCGTAGACGCTGTTCATGAGGAACGGGTACACCTGGTTCATCACCGCGAACGAGCCGTTGTCGTAGGAACCGGCCGGGTCCAGCTTGGTGATCTTGTCGGTGGTTCCGACGACGATGTCAGAGCCCGACGACTCGGAACCGCCACTGGCTCCGTCAGACGGCGAGGTGTCGCCGCCCGTGCTGCTGGTGGTGCAGCCGGCGAGGATCAGTGCGGAGGCGCCCACGGCGCCGAGGGCGAGAACCAGACGGCTCCGCTTGTTGTGCGATGACATATGTTGCTACCTCTGTGAAATCGGGTACGGGGCCGGCCCTCCGGGCTCGACCGTTGCGTCATCCTCTCCCTTCAAGCGGTTTCACAGGAAGCGCACGTTGCACATCGTGACGAGACTGAGACTCTTCGAGCGTGACACTGCGCTCCGGCACGCCGCACACGCTCTCGGTAAGATCTGTGGATCGTGCACAGCACGAAGGGGGATGCATGACCGTCACGTTCGACGCGGGCCCGCTGGTCCAGCCGATCACCGCCGAGGCCCTTCGGGGCTTCCGGGCCACCTCCGGGCGCCGGCTGCGGCGCGGGGTGAGCTGGGCCTGGATCGGCGGTCTCGTGCTGATTCTGGGGTGGTGGCTGGTGCAGTTCGTGATGAAGGTGTTGGTGTGATGAGCGTTCCATTCGATCCCCGGCCTCTCCTCGCACCCGTCGATGAGCGAGCCGCGCGCGCGGAAGGCAGCATGCGCCGGGAGCGTGATCCGCTGATCGCCCGTACGGCGGGGAGACAACGCCAGACGACGGTGATCCTGCTCGCCACTCTGGGCCCGTTCCTGCTGCTGACGATCGGCGTGACGTTCCTGCCGATGATCGCGACCGCCGTGGCGAGGCCCACGCTCATTCCGGCACTGGTCTTCTTCCTGGTGCTGATGGCCGCCTTCATCGCGGGCATCGTCGCCCTCGCTGTGGCCGTCACGCGCTCCGCGCGCCGCGCCCAGGACGCCCAGTGGTACCGCTTCTCGCGCTTCGCCGCGGCGAACGGGCTCGAGTTTCATCCCTACATCCCCGAACCACCGCTTCCCGGCCTGCTGTTTCGCGGTCGCAACGGCACGGATCCGGCCAGCGAGAACGTGCTTCGCGGCATGGCGCCGCGCGTGGTGGAGTTCGGCGACTACGCCTTCACGGTGAGCAACGGCAAGAGCTCGACGCGGGTGCGGCGCGGCTACATCGCCATCCGGGTGGACAACCTGCTGCCCAACATCGTGCTGGATGCGAAGGGGAACGACGGCCCGTTCGGCGGACTCAGCCTCGATCGCAGGCAGAGGTTGAGCCTGGAGGGTGATTTCGACCGCTTCTTCACGCTGTACTGCCCCACCGGCTACGAGACCGACGCGCTGTATCTGTTCACGCCCGACATCATGCTGCGACTCATGACGCAGGCTGCGGTGCTGGATGTCGAGCTGGTGGACAACTGGATCTTCTTCTACGCCAACCGATCGATCCCGTCGATGGATCCGGCGGTCTGGGCCTGGCTGTTCTCGCTGGTGCACGCGATGCTCACCAAGGTGGAGCAGTGGGAGCGCTGGCGTGACGAACGTCTGGCCGGGGTTCGCCCGGGCAGCGGCATCGCCGTCGTCCCGTCGCCGTCAACACTGCCACCGGGCGGATATGCGCCCGGTGCACCGGCACCTCACGCGGGGGTCCCGTTCGCGGCACCGGGTCACCCGGCGCCGCCGGCCGCGTTCGTGCTCCAGCCGCCCGGAGTCGCCCATCCGGGACGGCGCCTTCGCGGCGGCTGCAGCGGTCGGGCCTGGGTGATCGTGGTCGTCGCGCTTGCCGTGGTGGTGGTGCCGGCGATCGCGATCTTCGGCATCGTGCTGGGCTCGATCGCCGGATCCGTGCGCTGAGAGAGGGAAAACGCACCTCCGACAGGCGTCCGAGGTGCGTTTTCGATCTCCGCCGAAGTCAGGGAGTGGGAACAGGAGCCAGCCGAGCCGACCGACGCGCCCGCCAGGCGGTGATGCGGGGCAAGAAGACGCCGATCAGAGGTCCCACCCCGAACGCGAAGATCACCGTGCCCACGCCCACGGGGCCACCCAGCAGCCATCCGATCAGGAGCACGCTGCCCTCGATGATGGTGCGAACGATCCACACCTTCCACTTCGTCACGCGCACCAGCCCGGTCATCAGCCCGTCACGCGGCCCGGGACCGAAGTCCGCTGCGATGTACACACCGGTGGCGATCGAGAGCACCACGAGACCGGCCAGGAACAGCGCCGCCCCGGCGACGACGTTCGGCATCTCGGGGATGAGCCAGAGGCCCACGTTGGCGGAAGGCCCCACCAGCAGTGCGTTGAGCACGGTACCGAGCCCCATCCTCTGGCGCAACGGGATCCACAGCACCAGCACCACGATGGAGATGGCCACCGTGGCCGTGCCGTAGTCGATCGGCAGGTGAAAGGTGGTGCCCACCGACAGCACGTCCCAGGGTGAGAGCCCGATGCCCCCGCGGATCATCATCGCCAGACTGATGCCGTAGACGAACAGGCCGATCAGCAGCTGCACGAGACGCTCCGTGAGATCGCGCGGCGACGTTGCGGTGATGGGCAGCAGGGGTGAGCGGAGGGCCATAGCTGCCATGGTGCTCCTGGTCCGGCCCGTGGTTTCCGGTCCACTACCCGATAAGTGGCCTGTTACGTACAGGCCACATGGTGGCACAGTGGTCTCATGACCTCCCGGCTCGTCCTCCTCCTCGGCACCTGGCAACCCGATCGCGGCGTCGCGGCCTCGCTGGCGGAGCGAGTCCGAGCGCTCGTGCTGGACGGCCGGCTGACCGTGGGGGAGCGGCTGCCCAGCGAGCGCGTGCTCGCGCAGGAGCTCGGTCGGTCCCGTGCCACGATCACGGCGGCATACGGTCGGCTGGAAGCTGCCGGCTACGTGGTGCGAACCCATGGCGGAGGCACGCACATCGCCCTGCCGCACTCCTCGTCCGTGCGGCCGACGCTGCCCGGAAGCGCCCCGATCGATTTCTCGATCGCCTCCACCGGATCGGCGCCCGGCCTGCACGAGGCCACGATCCGCGCATTGCCGCGTCTCGCCGCCCAGCGCGGCGGCACCGGCTACACGCTGGAGGGGCTCCGGGAGCTCCGGGAGATGATCGCGGCCCGATACCGCGAGCGCGGCGTGCCCACGGAGGCCGACGAGATCATCATCACGTCCGGGGCGATGCATGCACTGGCGCTGGTGCTCGCGGCGTTCTCACGTCCGGGACGCGTCGCGGTGGTCGAGGAGCCCACGTTCCCGCACGCCATGGACGCCATCCGCCGTGCCGGACATCGCCTCGTGACCACTCCGGTCGGGGCGGGCGGCTGGGATGTGGGGCACCTGACGACGACTCTGCTCGACCTGCACCCGCACCTCGCGTATCTGATCCCGGATTTCCACAATCCGACCGGTGCGAACATGCCCGATGCGGATCGCAGCGTGGTGGTGGCCACGGCGCGCAGCGCGGGCACGATGCTCATCGTGGACGAAACCTGCGCCGACCTGGACATCGACCGCCCGTTCACGCCGAGTCCGTTCGCGGCCTTCGGCGACGTGATCACGCTGGGCTCCCTTTCGAAGATCGCCTGGGGGGGCCTGCGCATCGGGTGGATCCGGGCTTCGCGCGCGGTGGTCAGCCGTATCCTCGCGGTGCGCCCCACCATCGACCTCGGGACGGCACCGCTGGAACAGTGCATCGCCATCGAACTGCTCGATGACGTGCCGGCCCTGCAGCAGCACGTGCGCTCGCGACTGGCCGCGGGGCGTGCGGCGGTGCGCACCGGCCTGGAGTCGATCGGTCTCACGATGCCGGACACCCACGGAGGACTCGCCGTGTGGATTGGCCTGCGCGGCTTCGACTCCACCGCGCTCTCGCTGGCCGCCCACGACCACGGCCTGCGGCTGCCGCCCGGACCGCGATTCTCCGCGTCCGGCGTGCTCAACGGCTATCTGCGACTGCCGATCACGCTGGATCCGGAGACCACGGCTGACGGCATGCTGCGCCTGGCTGCGGCCTGGCAGGACGTGCACCGCGGACCCGTGACCCACGCCGCGATGGAGCATCTCGCGGTGGTGTGATCGCCTCATCCGCGGGGGATGAGCTCGAAGTGCTCCAGTTCAGGCGTGGTGAGCATCCGCGACCGCACGATGAATCGCCTCCCGGTGGGCGACTCGACGCTGAAGCCGGCCCCGCGCCCCGGAACAGCGTCGATGGTGAGATGCGTGTATTTCCAGTACTCGAACTGGCTCGACGACATGAACACGTCGACCGGATCGATGCCGGTGACCTCCAGCGTTGCGAGGTGGACGTCACCCGGACCGGTGATGAACATCCCTACGGGATAGCACATGGGGGCACTGCCGTCGCAACAGCCGCCGGACTGATGGAACATCAGGGGTCCGTGCTGAGCGGCCAGCTCGCGAAGCAGCTGCGCAGCCTCGGCGGTCACCGCAACACGTGTCAGATCGTCAGTCATAACGTCACCTTCCACGGGGGGAGCACCCGCCCGCATCGGCGGGCGCTCCCCGACGGATCAGAAGAAGCCCATGCTTCCTTCGGCATATGACACCAGGAGGTTCTTCGTCTGCTGGTAGTGATCCAGCATGCGCAGGTGGTTCTCCCGTCCGATCCCGGACTGCTTGTATCCGCCGAACGCTGCATGGGCGGGGTACTGGTGATACGTGTTGGTCCACACTCGTCCCGCCTCGATCGCGCGGCCCGCGCGGTAGGCCGTGTCTCCCGACCGGCTCCAGACACCGGCACCCAGGCCGTACAGGGTGTCGTTGGCGATGGAGATGGCGTCGTCGAAGCCGGTGAAGGAGGTCACCGACAGCACCGGCCCGAAGATCTCCTCCTGGAATATGCGCATGTCGTTGGTGCCCTCGAAGACCGTGGGAGCGACGTAGTACCCCTCGGAGAGATCGCCGCCGAGGTCCACGCGCTCACCACCGGTGAGCAGCTTTGCGCCTCCGGCCTTGCCGATCTCGATGTAGGAGAGGATCTTCTCGAGCTGGTCGTTCGAGGCCTGCGCCCCGATCATCGTGCGCGGATCCAGCGGGTTGCCCTGCACCACCTTGCCGACACGCTCCAGACCGTCGGCAAGGAAGCCGTCGTAGATGGATCGCTGGATCAGCGCGCGCGAGGGACAGGTGCACACCTCGCCCTGGTTCAGCGCAAAGAGCGTGAAACCCTCGAGCGCCTTGTCGTAATAGGCATCGGAGGTGTCGCGCGCGACGTCCTCGAAGAACAAGTTCGGGCTCTTGCCACCCAGCTCCAGCGTCACCGGGATGAGGTTCTGGGAGGCGTACTGCATGATGAGGCGACCGGTCGTGGTCTCACCGGTGAAAGCGATCTTGCGGATGCGCTTGTGCTGCGCCAGCGGCGCCCCCGCCTCGATGCCGAAGCCGTTGACGATGTTCACGACTCCCGGGGGAAGCAGATCGCCGATGAGATCGAAGAGGTAGAGGATCGATGCCGGTGTCTGCTCGGCGGGCTTCAGCACCACGCAGTTGCCGGCCGCGAGCGCGGGGGCCAGCTTCCACACCGCCATCAGGATCGGGAAGTTCCACGGGATGATCTGTCCCACCACTCCCAGGGGCTCGGCGAAGTGATAGGCGATGGTGTCGCCATCGATCTCGCTGATGCCACCCTCCTGTGCTCGCAGTGCGCCCGCGAAGTAGCGGAAGTGGTCGATGGCCAGCGGGATGTCCGCCGCCAGCGTCTCGCGCACCGGCTTGCCGTTCTCCCACGTCTCTGCGACCGCGATCTCCTCGAGATGCGCTTCCATGCGATCCGCGATGCGGTTGAGCACGAGCGCTCGTTCGGCAACACTGGTGCGCCGCCAGCTGCTGAAGGCGAACCATGCGGCTTCCACCGCGCGATCGATGTCCTCCGCGGTGCCGCGCCCCACTTCGCAGAACGGCTTGCCGTTCACCGGGGAGATGTTCTCGAAGTACTGTCCCTGGGCGGGCTCCACCCAGGCGCCACCGATGTAGTGGCCGTAGCGCGAGCGGTAGTTGGCGACGGCCCCGGGCTGTCCGGGTGCGGCGTACGCGGTGGTGACGTCCTCGTCGACGAGTGTCATGGTGTCTCCTTTGACCGATCCAGCAGCGGTGTCCCGCCGTGGCAGAGACGATATGCACGGCAACGTTGCACCGGGTTGCGGTCAGTGCGCGAGACGCTCGATACGTGCCACCAGCCCGGTGCGCTTCGGGGACCGGGGCGGCAGCAGTTCGAGTGCCAGTCGCAGCACCTCCTCGTCGTCCTCACCCGCAGCGGTGTCGGCATAGGACAGCAGCACATCGGCGCTTGCTTCCGCGATCAGGGCGTCGCGGAGCGTCGTGCGCACCGTGTCACGGAACTGCTCCACCCCCGGAGCCACCGAATCGGTGAGTACGTCGCCGGCGTAAGACGCCAACGCCACCCGATGAGCGCCGCGATCCAGCAGGGAGAGCACGCGTTGCGCGTCGGTGTCGATCTCGGCGGTCAGCCGATAGGGCCTGGACTCCACGCCGATGAAGGCAGCGACGCGAGCGAGAGTCTTGCGCAGCCGGACCATCTCCGGTCGGAGCGTGTCGACCGGAGCATCGGGACCGTACACGAGTTCGGTGAGGCGCTCGGCGCTGAGTCCCTGCCGGTGAAGGGTCAGCAGGAGGAGGATCTCCGCGTGACGACCCGAGAGCACGTGGCGGGTGAGTTCACGTCCGTCATCGACGTCGAGGAGGGCGCGCTCCTGGCCGAGCACGCGCAGTGTCGCACGCTGCGGACGTTGTGGGGGCGCACTCCGGCGCGGTGAGGATTCGCGGGAGCGCATGCGGGTGATCAGCAACTCACCCTCCACGGCGCGCGCGGCCGCATCGACGAGGAGCTGTGCCTGCGGTGTGATGACCTCGGTGCCGCCCGTGACATCGATGACGCCCACGATGAGTCCGGTCTCGGGGTCCCGCACCGGTGCCGCCGTACATGACCACGGCTGCACGAACCGATTGAAGTGCTCGGCCCCGAGGATCTGCACGCCGGTGCCCAAGGTCAGCGCCGTCCCGGGAGCGGAGGTGCCCACGGCGGACTCCGACCAGTCGGCACCTGCCACGAACCCCATCTCGCCGGTGCGACTGCGCACCTCCCGATCCCCTTCCACCCACAGCAACCTCCCCGCCGCGTCGCCGACGGCCACCACGACCCCCGCCTCCTCGGCGACTCCGGGCAGCAGAAGCGACCGGATCATGTCGCGGACGCCGGCGAGCGGGTGCGCGCGCCGATATTCCTCCAGAGCGGATCCCGAGAGCGCGACGGGCGGCAGAGCCTCTGCCGCCACCGCGCCGTCACGGCTGCGGCGCCACGATTCGCGCACGAGCTGGCGGACGTCCGCGAGACGACGGTCGTCGGCGTTGCCGGTGACGAACTCCTCGTGAGCGCGCTCCACCATCAGACGCGACGTCTGCGGCGAGACGTCGCGTCGTTGCGACCAGCTCGATGACATGGGAGATCCTGGGGCGAGGTTGCGGCTGTGGCGCCAGTGTAGGCCAGCCCCGGCGTCGCGTCACCGCCGGTGCTCGTCAGTGCGTGACGGGCGGCTCTGCGTCGCCGGCCGGTAGGGCATCACAGTCGTTCGAGGGGGTTGCCCGCGAGCCTGGCCACGACACCCCCGTCGAACAGGCGCCGGGCGTGGCTGAGCGGTTTGCGTTCGGACTGGTCTCGCACCCTCGTGCCGAACTCGTCGGCGAGAGTGAGGCGCGGGTGCGCGGCGAGCACTTCGCGGCGGAACTCCAGCGGGATATCGGTGTCTCGCCGGCCCGCGATGTCGAGCCCGGTGGCGATCTCCAGCAGGTAGCCCTCGAGGTCATGGCCCGGATCGACCGTGGGCCAGTTGTGGCGCACGATGACCTCGGTGATGCGCTGTCGGCGGTGCTGGGGCCACCCCGCACCCGCGGCCATCGCCGCACCCACGTGACCCCCCGCCTCCTCGTAGCCGAGGCGGTGATTGTCGAACTCGGGGGCCAGACCGATGTCGTGCAGCAGTGCGGCGGCGTACAGGAGTTCGTGGTCGACCCCGCTCAGCCCCTCCACCACGGCGAACGCCTCGGCCCACAGCCACGACCGCAGCACGTGGTTGCCGAGCGCGGGAGAGTGGTACTGCTTCACGAGGTCCCGCGCGCCGCGTGCGGCAGCGGTTTCCGGCACGGCGAAGTCGGCGATGCGCATGGGAGCCAGGCTAGTGAACGTGGACAGCCGGCACCGTGCGAATGCCGCCAACGAACCGCGAGATCGCGCCACACCGCACGAACAGGCTCCCAGACGCGGCCCCCAGACCGCGCGCTCTCACCGATGTGCTCGGTACGGTGGATCCATGGCGATGCGCGTGGGGATGACGACGAGTGCGCTCACCCGTCCACTCTCGTATCGAGAGGCTCGCGAGCTGATCGATGCGGTGACGCCGACGCCGCGCGAGCAGGCCTCGGGACGCATCAGCCTGAAACTGCCCCTGTGGTCGCGCATCCAGCTGGGAGCGCTGACGACCGTCGCCTGGATCATCGGAGCGGTCATCGTCGTGAGTGCCGCCGCGGGCATCATCGTCATCGCGCTGAACGTGTGGAACGATCCGATCGGCTCGCTGCGCTGGATCATCCCGCTGGGGCTGGTGGCGGTCGCCCTCGGCATCCTGCAGCAGTACGAGGAGCGTCAGCGCGTGATCCGGCGCGCACGCACCCTGCTGCTGACGCGGGAGAACGGCTGGGACTTCGACATCGAGACCCTCGCCATCCCGCCGGCGCGCTCGATGAAGTTCGGCACCGATCGCAAGGTGCTCGATCTCGTGCGATTGCGCCGTGCACCGCGCATCGAACTCGGCATTTTCCAGACCACCGTCGACTCCGGAAAGTCGACGGCGATCGTCCGTCAGGATTATCTCGCTCTCGCACTGCCGCAGAAGCTCCCGAACATCGTGCTGCAGGCGATGCCGACCGGGTTCCGTCTGGGCAACGCGGTCGCGGTTCCGAACGGCGTCGATCCGGATCAGTTCCTCAGCCTGGAGGGCGATTTCGACCGGTACTTCCGCCTGTACTGCCCGCCGGGTTACGAACGCGATGCGCTGTACCTGTTCACGCCCGACATCATGGCGCTGTTCATCGACCGCGCGCACGGCTGCAGCGTGGAGATCGTCGACAACTGGCTCATCGTGTCGGGGAACGAGCGGCGCCTGCGAGGGGCGAAGGTGGAGTCGTGGACGCGCACGCTCGAGCTCATCGCCGCGATCGAGGACAAACTCGAGCAGTGGGATCAGTGGCGGGATGACTCGAAGCGGCGCGTGGCCCCTCGCGGCACACCACGCGCGCTGGCACGCCCCAAGCCGGATGTGGCCGCCGCAGGCGCACGCCTGAAGGATCTCTCGCGGGCCAGCCGGATCAGGCGTCAGCTCATGACGGGCGGCATCATCCTCGGCGGAATCGCCGTCGTCTTCGGGTCGATCCTGATTCCCATCCTGATCGCCGACGCCAACTGAGGGACATTCCGCGCGCGGAATACGTTCAGATCAGCCCGAGCTCGCGAACCGCGTCGCGCTCGGAGATCAGCTCGGCCACTGATGCATCGATACGCGAACGCGCGAAGTCGTCCACGGCGAGACCCGGCACGATGCTCCAGTCTCCATCCGCGGTGGTCACCGGGAACGAGGAGAACAGGCCCTCCGGCACTCCGTAGGAGCCGTCCGAGACCACCGCCATCGACGTCCAGTCGTGACGAGCCGTTCCGCCGAGCAGATCACGCGCTGCGTCCACCGTCGCGGAGGCCGCCGACGCCGCCGAAGACAGGCCGCGAGCGGCGATGATGGCCGCACCGCGCTGCGCCACAGTCGGAATGAAGAACTCCTCCACCCACGCGCGATCCACATAGTCCACCGCGGGGGCGCCGTCGATCGTGGCCGCCGAGATGTCGGGGAACTGGGTGGCCGAGTGGTTGCCCCAGATGCTCATGCGCCGGATGGCGGAGACCGGACGGTGCGTGTGCTGGGCGAGCTGGGCCAGGGCACGGTTGTGGTCAAGACGCGTGAGCGCGCTGAAGCGCGAAGCGGGAACGTCGGGCGCGTGGGTCGAGGCGATCAGCGCATTGGTGTTGGCGGGGTTCCCCGTCACGATGACGCGCAGATCGTCGGCGGCCACGGTGTTCAGGGCGGCACCCTGTGTGCTGAAGATCGCGCCGTTGGCCGCCAGCAGATCGCCGCGCTCCATGCCGGGACCGCGGGGCCGGGCACCCACAAGGAGGGCCAGGTTGACGCCGTCGAAGACCTTCTCCGGGTCGGATCCGATCTCCACACCGGCAAGTCCCGGGAATGCTCCGTCCTGCAGTTCCATCACCACGCCCTCCAGGGCGGGCAGCGCTGGTTCGATCTCCAGCAGGCGCAGCTCCACGGGGCGATCGCCGGCGATCGCCCCGCTGGCGATGCGGAACAGCAGGCTGTAGCCGATCTGTCCGGCGGCTCCGGTGACGGCGATGCGAAGCGGGCTCTGCGTGGTGTGGGTCATGCCCTCACGCTACGCCACCCCGCACCGCCGCCGGGAGCGTCACATCCAGTCTTTTCGGCGGAACACCAGCCACAGTCCCACCCCGAGCAGGAGCATCGCCCCCACGGCCAGCGGGTAACCGAAATCCCAGTGCAACTCGGGCATGTTGTCGAAGTTCATGCCGTAGATCGCGCCGATGAGCGTGGGGGCGAACAGAATGGCCGCCCAGCCGGAGATCTTCTTCATGTCCTCGTTCTGGCGCTGTGTCACCAGGGTCGAGTTCACGCTGAGGATCTGATTGAGCGCGTCGCGCAGATCGGTGGTCCGGGTGGTGGCTCGGGAGAGGTGGTCACCCACATCCTGCAGATGGGTCTGCAGCTCTTCCGCGACCCGGTACTTGCCGAAACCCGCGCGCAGACGCACCAGGACGAGGCCCATCGGGCTCGCGGCGTGCTGCAGGTCGATGACCTCGCGACTCAGGCGATAGATGCGCTCCGTCACCGAGCGCTCCCCGGTGAACACCTGACGCTCGATCTGCTCCTTGTCCACGTCCAGGCCGTCGAGCGCAGAAGCGTAGCCGTCGACGATCGTGTCGAGCACGGTGTACACGACGGCCTCGGAGCCCAGCGCGAGCAGTTCGGGGTCGCCACCGAACTGCTCCAGGTCCCACTTCTGCTCCTTCTCACGGTCCTGGCAGATGACCGCCACGGTGTTGCCGCGGACGATGAGGTGGAACTCCGCGAACTCGACCTCTTCCGTCCAGTCGCGGTACAGGGCGGAGCGGACCACCACGAAGAGCACGTCTCCGTAGCGCTCCACCTTCGGACGCTGACCCGCGTTCTCCAGATCCTCCACGAGGATCGGGTGCAGGTCGAACTGCTCGGCCAGCTCTGCGATCTGATCCGGTGTGGGCAGGTCGTAGCCGATCACCGCGAGGTGATTCGACTCGCCATCGGCGTACGCGACGGCCTCGGCGAGCGTGGCGGACTCGTCGCCGGGAATCCGTGAACCGTCGCGGAAGAGGTGGACCGTGCGGGTGCCGCGGCTGCCCGCGGGCGGTGCCGGCGGGATGGGCCTTCGTGCCGGGATGAGGCGATGCGGATCCAGACGGTTCACTCGCGGCTGATCATTGCGGATACTCATCGGACCTCCCCGGGTTGTGTGTGCGTGTGCAACGTTCCACCGTACGCCCTCAACCGGAACGAACCGTGAACGCGCTCGTCACAGGAGTCGATGAGGAGAGGTGTCTCAGCCCGAGCGTTCAGCCCACCAGGCGCGCAGTCGCTCTTCCGCATCCGCCTCCGAGATCACACCCTCATCGAGCCGGATGTCCATGAGGAAGCGGTAGGCCTCGCCGACCTCGCGGCCGGGGCGGATGCCCAGCACCTCCTGGATGCGATTGCCGTCCAGGGCGGGACGCAGCGAATCCAGCTCCTCCTGCGCGGCGAGCTCGTCGATGCGACGTTCGATGTCGTCATAGGCACCGGCAAGACGCGCGGCCTTGCGCTTGTTGCGCGTGGTCACATCAGCGCGGGTGAGGATGTGCAGCCGTGCCAGCTCATCGCCGGCGTCACGGACATAACGACGAACGGCCGAGTCCGTCCACGTGCCCTCGGCGTAACCGAAGAAGCGCAGGTGCTGCTCGATCAGCTGAGTGACGGACGAGATGGTGTCGTTGTCGAAGCGCAGGGCCTGAAGCCGCTTGCGTGCCATCCGAGCACCCACGACGTCGTGGTGGTGAAAGCTCACGACACCACCCGGTTCGAGCTTGCGGGTGCGGGGCTTGCCGATGTCGTGCAGCAGCGCCGCAAGTCGAAGCGCGACGTCCGGCTCGGCATCCGGGAAACGGCTCTTCTCCAGCTGGATCGCCTGGGCGAGCACCGTCAGCGAGTGCTCGTAGACGTCCTTGTGGTGGTGGTGCTCATCCGTTTCGAGCCGCAGTTCGGAGATCTCCGGCAGGAACTCCTCGATCAGCCCGGTGTCCACCAGCAGTCGCAGCCCGCGCGAGGGATCGTCGGTCTGCAGCAGCCGGACCAGTTCGGACTGGATGCGCTCCGGGGAGACGATGCCGAGGGTGCTGCGCAGTGAGGTGATCGCCGCGACGGTCTCGGGAGCGACCTCGAACTCCAGCTGCGAGGAGAAGCGCGCTGCGCGCAGCATGCGCAGGGGGTCATCGCCGAAGCTGATGGCGGGGTCGATGGGGGTGCGCAGCACGCCGGCCACCAGATCCTCGATGCCGCCGGTGGGATCCACCAGCTGCGCCTGCGGAACGCGCAGCGCCATGGCGTTCACGGTGAAGTCACGACGGGTGAGGTCGGCCTCGAGGGAGTCGCCGAAGGCCACCACGGGCTTGCGGGTCACGCCGTCGTACTCGTCGGCGCGGTACGTGGTGATCTCGACGTTCTCGCCCTGGACGCGGGCACCGATCGTTCCGAACGCGCGCCCGATGTCCCAGTGCGTGCTGGAGATGGGCTTCACGATGGCGAGGATCTGGTCGGGGCTCGCGTCGGTGGTGAAGTCGAGGTCGTGCACCGGACGGCCCAGCAGCGCGTCGCGCACCGGACCGCCCACCAACGACAGATCGTGACC
Organism: Microbacterium sp. GXS0129; assembly: GCF_044769785.1. Classification (NCBI taxonomy): domain Bacteria; kingdom Bacillati; phylum Actinomycetota; class Actinomycetes; order Micrococcales; family Microbacteriaceae; genus Microbacterium; species Microbacterium sp. GXS0129. The sequence goes on from NZ_JBIZVZ010000005.1 coordinate 121,873, forward strand.
GGCGGCGGCGAACGCCTCCGCGACCGTGGCTACCACCGGATTCGCTGCGATGGCGCCCAGGCGCGCAACTCCCTCAGCCATGTTCAGCATGACTTCCAGCCTACCGGGGCGGCTGTCACGCGTTCATGCGTGGTCCCCGAGACCGAGGAACGCGCGAACCGGAGCTACGCCGCTGACCTCAAGGTCCCATTCCGGGCGGACGAAATCCTCCTTGCTCACACGGAGCCGGACCATCGTCTCGACGGTGTCCGGACGGGTGACGGCACGTTGTATGCCGTCATCGGTATATCCAAGAGCACGAGAGACTCCGAGCGAGGAGGCGTTCCATTCGGCGGCGCCCGACGTCGCCTCGCGCGCGCCGAGATGGTCGAAGGCGAAGCTCAGCACCGCCTGGCGCATCTCCTTGCCCAGCCCGCGCCCGTGGACGGACTGCGTGAGCCACGAACCGGTGGAGACCTCCCGAAGCTGCGGGAACTGGTGTCCGGCGAGGTCCTGCACGCCGATGACGACGCCGTCGTGGATGATCGCGAACAGCACGGTCCAGGACTGCGGCTGAATGGCGGCACGCATGCTCCAGTGATAGCGCGCGATGGCCGGGCCCATGACCTCGGGGGCCTGGTCGGTCCACGGGAACGAGAACGGCATCACCGCAGGATCGTGCACTCCGGCCGTCGCGGCGTCGACGACGGCGGGGATGTCCTCGTCCCGCGCCGGCCGGAGCACCAGCCGGGGCGTCCGCAGCTCCAGGCCGAACAGCGGCCACACATCGTCGATCGTCGTCATCGCGACAGCTTACGTGCCACCCGGCGGCGGCACGGAGCCTCAGGCGAACGGGAGCGGATACGGGTAGCGATCGCCGAGCCCGGGGGAGATGGACTCCAGCATCATGTCCAGTCTCATCACGTCGTCGTCGGAGGCATCCGGGATGCGCTCGAAGGTGCGCAGCGCGTGCGCCAGCACCAGCCACTCCGTGATGTCGATGCGGAGCGCTTCGAACAGGTGCGCCGACTGCAGGCCATGGTTGCTGTCGAAGAGCCAGACCCCGCCATCCGGGCCGAGCAGCCAGGTGTCGCCGTGGTCGTTGCCGCCGATCACCGCCCAGCGCGGGTCGACCTCGAGGCCCTCCCAGCGAGCCGGGTCACGGAAGCGGGCGGTCTCGCCCACGGCCATCGCCTCGTCGAAGGCGGTGATGTCCGCGCTGATCCGCGCCGGATGCTCCGGCAGCATGCGCAGCAGTGCGTCCACGCTCATACGGCATCCCCGCCCGGGAGGCGGAGGAAGCCGGTGAGCACGAGTTCGCGCACGCGCGGCATCACGTCGGCGCGGAGCTCTGCGGCGTCCACCTCCAGAAGCTGGGCGATGGCGGCCACGAGCGAGCCCACCGAGAGCTCGCCGTCGCAGGCACCCACGAGGCCGGCGACGGCGGGATCCACCGACAGAGCACGACCGAAGCCCGTCCCCTGGCGCAGCTCGATCACCGTGGGGTCTTCATGCCCGGGAAGATGGTGTCGAACCTCTGACACGTCGGGGGCCGTGATGAGCGCGCGGGCCGCGAGCGCGTCGTCATCCAGCTCCGCCAGCTGGTCGTGCGCGGCCAGCATCGCGGCGAGGTGCGAGCCCAGCGAGCCTTCGGCGGGGATCGGGGTGTCGACGCGCTCGAAGCGCCGGAGGGTCGGTTCACCGATGGCGCGGCGCAGAAGGACGTAGCCGAAGCCGATCCGGGTGACGCGCCGGTGCGCGAAATCGTCCAGCCAGGCATTCAGCAGCGCCTCGTGTCCGGCGGTTCCTGGCACCGTGCCGCCGTCGCGGATCCACAGCGACGCGTACTCGACCGGGTCGAGCTGCTCGCGTTCGATGACCCAGGCGTCCAGGGGCACGGGAGACGATTGCACCCACTCACGGACGCGATCGAGCCCGTCCGAGCCCCAGCGGTATTCCCAGTTGCCGAGGAACTGGGCGATCCCGCCGTCGACCAGGTGCTCGCCGACCCCCGCGAACACCGCCGCCACCAGATCGTCACCCTGCATGCCGCCGTCCCGGTAGTCGAAGGCGGGGACGTCGTCGCGACGAGGGGTGATCACGAAGGGCGGGTTCGAGACGATCCGGTCGAACCGCTCACCGGTCACCGGCTCGAACAGGCTGCCCTCGCGCAGATCGATGTCGCCGACGCCGTTGAGCAGGGCGTTGAACCGTGCGTAAGCAAGTGCGGAGGGGGAGATGTCGGTGCCGGTCGCGCGGTCGGCGTAGCGACGCGCCCGCAGCGCCTGGATGCCGCATCCCGTGCCGAGGTCCAGCACCCGCCCTGCGGGGAGGGGGAGCTGGAGACCGGCGAGAGTGAGCGACGCACCGCCCACTCCCAGCACGTGGTCATCCGGCAGCGGACCACCCAGAGCCACTTCGTCCAGATCACTGGCGATCAGCCATTCACCCATTCCGGACTCGTCGACATAGGACTGCGGTCGAAGCAGCGACCGGGCGCGCACCTGATCCGCCTCGACGGCGACGATCCCCAGCGCGCGCAGCCCGTCCAATCCGATCGACGGCAGCGCTACCGCAACCGCGGTGACAGGTTGCGGGACACCCAGCACGAACAGTCGCGCGAGCGTGGCGAGGGGGTCGGCCCGATCGGCCAGCGCCCGCAGAGCAGCGACGCGGATCCCGCGTCCATATGCGTCATCGGCGCTCTCGCCCCACGCGGCCCGGATGCGCTCGGACGTGTAGTCGGCGGTTCGCAGGTCGTGCGCGAGGAGCGCGACGAGCTCGGGATCGGGATGCACGTTCACCTCCCCATTCAAGCGCCAACGGCCGTGGATCGGCATTCCCCCGGGGTGACGGCGGTCAGGGACACGACGCGGAGGATCCGAACTGTCAGGCGGCACGACCTAGAATCGACACGGGTTCGCGGGCGTCCGCCCGGGCTCCCGAAGACACAATGACTGCCATCAGCCTCGATGTCCGGGCGTCCCGGATCGCGCGCGGCCGTCGCCTGCGCTCTGCAGGTGCCGCCGCCTTCATCGTCATGGCCATCGTGCTCGCGGTCTTCGGCGGCGGGATCTCCACACCGGCATCCGCCGCGCCCACCCCGTCGCCCTCTCCCACGCTCGCGGAGCCCGAGCTCTCGGTGTCTCCGGCGGCAGGCGGCATCCTCCGCCCCGGTCAGCCCCTGCGCGTGACGGCCGATGTCGCCAATCCCGGCGACGAACCCCTTCCGGCGGGAACGGTCTCCCTCTCGCTCAGTCGCGAACCGCTCGCAGATCGCGCGGCGGTGCTCGGCTGGATGAGCGGCGCACGCACCGCCGACGCCGTTCCGGTATCCAGCACACCGGTCCCTGCGGTCAACGGGGGAGCGGTCGAGTCGGCGATCATCACCACCGCGGTGACCGATCCGATCGTGTTGGCTCTGATTCCCGGCGTCTATGCCGCTCAGGTGCATTACTCGGCGGGGACGCAGTCCCTCACGCAGCGCACGGTGATCACCGTCGTCGCCGCAGATGCAGCGCCGATCACCACCACCACGGTGCTGCCGATCACCGCGCCGGCTGCCGGCGGTGGTCTGCTGTCGCTGGATCGGCTCGCGGAGCTCACGAGTCCGACCGGAGCACTCACCGCGGCCCTGGAAGCGGCCGACGAGCCGAGCGTGGTCCTGGCCATCGACCCGGCGATCCCTGCGGCCATTCGCGCCCTGGGTTCGACGGCGCCCCCGTCCGCGGTCACATGGCTGGCAGAGCTGCTGTCGCTGAAGAACGAGCGCTTCCTCCTGCCCTTCGCCGATGCCGACCCGCAGGTGCAGGCGGCTGCTGGACTCACCGAGCTCCTTGCCCCGCTGTCGCTGGAGGCCTACCTCTCCCCGGACAACTTCCGCGAGTCTGCCGTGGGTCTTCCGGGAGCGGAGCCGCTCCCTTCCGAATCTCCGTCGCCGACACCCTCGGAATCGGTGACGCCGACGGCCGCGGACGCGCCGACGCCCACGCCGACCACGCCCGCCCCCTCCGGTGCTCCTGCGCTGCCCTCGCTGGAGAAGCTGGTCGAGGTCGGCGACGCACTCGGCACGCTGGTGTGGCCCGCCGCCGGTACCGTGACGGACGCCGTCCTCCCGCTGGCCGCGGGCAATCCCGTTCTGGTCTCGAGCGACCAGCTCGCCACGATGGCCGCCCGGCAGGTCGTAGGCGACTCCTCCCTGATCGGATACGACGCCGCACTGGCCGATGTCCTGCGCGCCGCCGCGGAGGAGCCGTCCGCCACGGCTCGTGGCACCCTTCTCGCGACAGCAACCGCTCTGCTCCGCCTCGATGCCCAGCAGGCGGGAGGCAGTGTCGTCGCCGTCATCGGCCGCGGCACCGGAACGCACCCCGAAGCACTGCGAGCCACCCTCGATGCCGTGTCATCCGGCTCGCTCATCACGGGGCAGCCGATGTCGCAGCTGCTCGCCGCCCAGCCGGTCGCCGCAGCGCTGACGTCCGCGACCCCGACAGATGCCTCTGCCGATCATGCAGAGGCGTTGCGCGGGCTGCTGGCCGACGAGGAAAAGGTGACGGCGTTCTCCTCCGTACTCGCTGAGCCGGCCGTCCTCATCGGACGCGAACGCGCGCGCATCCTCCAGCTGCTTTCGGTGGCGGAGATCAGCCGCGACGACTGGGATTCCCTCGTCGCCGCCCAGCGCACGCGCACGCGTGACGAGATCATCGGCGCAGTGAGCATCGTGCGGCCGGAGACCGTGACGCTGGTGAGCTCCGGCTCCAACATCCCGATGAAGATCCGCAATGATCTGGACCTGCCGGTGACCGTGGTGGTGACGGCCACTCCGCACGATCTGCGACTGGGCGTGCGCAAGACCACGGTCGTGGAGGCGGCAGCGCACAGCAACACCAGCTTCTCGGTGCCGGTCACCGCCGGGATCAGCAACGGGGACGTGACTCTCGAATTGAGTGCGGCGTCCCCGACCGGCGTGGCGATCGGGTCGGTGCAGTACGCCGAGATCCGCGTACGGGCCGATTGGGAGACGATCGGTCTCGTGGTGCTGGGCACCATCGTGGTCGTGCTCTTCAGTCTGGGTACCTGGCGCACGATTCGCCGACGCCGCGCTGATGCCGCCAGCGGCGTGGCACCTGAACCCGGTCGGCGCGAGGCGCGCGCCGCATATCGTGCCGGCTCGGCCGCGCCGGATGATGCGGCTTCCGCCGCGGAGAAGGAGCCCCGTGGCTAGTCTCGGACGCAGCAGCGCGATGATCGCCGCCGGAACCATGGCCTCGCGCGTACTGGGTCTGGTCCGAACGGTCCTGCTCGTGCAGGTGCTCGGCGAGTTCTTCGTCGGTGACGCGTTCGCGGTGGCCAACGGTCTTCCCAGCACGATCTTCAACATCATCTCGGCCGGCGTGCTCACCGCCGTGTTCGTGCCGCAGATCGTCAAGTCACGTCAGCACGAGGACGGCGGAAACGCGTTCGTCTCGAAGCTGTTCACCCTGTCGACCGTGGTTCTCACGGTGGTGACCGTCGTGGCGACGATCGCGGCTCCGCTGTTGGTGCTGATCTACGCGAACAAGTTCAACGGCGGCGCCGCGCAGATCGCGCTGGCCACGGCCTTCGCCTACTGGTGCATCCCCCAGGTGCTCTTCTACGGGCTGTTCGCGCTGGTGGGGGAGACCTTCAACGCCCGCAAGGTGTACGGACCGTACACCTGGGCGCCCGTGGTCAACAACGTCTTCTCCATCGCGGGACTGGCGCTGTTCATGGCGATGTTCGAGACGCCGATGACGGAGATGGCGGATTGGACGCCGGATCGGATCGCCTTCATCGGCATCGTCACCACAGGTGGGATCATCGCCCAGTTCCTGGTGCTGCTGCTGTTCTGGCGGCGTTCCGGCCTCACGCTGCGACCGGACTTCCGGTGGCGCGGTGTCGGGCTCAGCGAGGTCGCCCGGCTCGGCGGGTGGACGTTCGCGATGGTGATCGTGGCGCAGATCGCCGGGGCGATCCAGTCCAACCTCGTCGCCGATGCGTCCGGTGTCTCACCCGCGCAGCTCAGCATGAACAATGCGTTCCTGGTGTACATCCTCCCGTACTCGATCATCGTGCTCTCGATCGGGACGCCGTACTTCACCCGCATCAGCGAGCACGCCGCGGCAGGACGCAAGTCTGAACTGGTCGACGACATCGACTCCTCGATCCGCACACTCGGCATCTTCATCGTGCTCGCCACCGCCGCTCTGGCCGTCGCCGCCGTTCCAGCCAGCCGCCTGTTCACCTCGAACGCGGATTCCGCGCTGCAGGTGGCACCCGTGCTGTGGGCCTACCTGGCGAACCTCATCCCGGTCGCCATCCTGTTCATCGTGCAGCGCACCTTCTACGTGTACGGCGACACGCGGACGCCCTTCTACTTCACGGTGCTGCAGCAATCGATCGTGATCATCACCGCATATGCCGCGTACTGGTTCCTGCCGAAGGAGTTCCTCGCGGTCGGCATCGCGGGCGGGCAGACGTTCGCCACCATCGTGCAGACCGTCGTCGCGATCCTGCTGCTGCGTCGTCGGATCGGATCCCTCCATTCGCGCAGCTGGCTCACTGCATACGCTCGCTTCATCGTGGCCGGCATCGCCGCCGCTGCGGTCGGATGGGTGACCTACGAGCTGCTGGGTGGATCGCACAGCTGGATGGTGTCGAACGATCCGTCCCTCGTGGGCAAGCTGACGGCCCTGCCCGGACTCGCCATCATCGGCGCAGTGGCTGCCGTCGTGTACGTGCTGGTGCTGCTTCTGCTGCGGGCTCCGGAGCTGCGCGTGGCCATCGACACCGGCAAGCGGATGCTCCGCCGCTGAACGCCCACAGCCTGCGGGAATGCGCCGCGCGTACCATTGGTTGAGCATGACGAACTCTGGAGGAACAGTGCGGAAAGTCATCATCATCGGATCGGGCCCTGCCGGCTACACGGCGGCCATCTACACCGCGCGCGCGGGCCTGGAGCCTCTCGTCATCGCAAGCTCCGTGGAGGCGGGCGGCGAGCTGATGAAGACCACCGAGGTCGAGAACTTCCCCGGCTTCCCGGAGGGCATCATGGGCCCCGAGCTCATGGACCTCATGCAGAAGCAGGCCGAGAAGTTCGGCGCCGAGGTCGTCTACGACGACGTCGAGGACCTCGACCTGTCGGGTGACGTGAAGAAGGTCGTGCTGGGCAGCGGCCGCGAGGAGGAGGCGGAGACCATCATCTACGCCACCGGTTCGGCGTACCGCCGCCTCGGCCTGGAGTCGGAGGACCGTCTCAGCGGCTACGGCGTGTCCTGGTGCGCCACGTGCGACGGCTTCTTCTTCCGCGAGAAGACCATCGCCGTGGTGGGTGGCGGCGACTCCGCGATGGAAGAGGCCACGTTCCTCACCCGCTTCGCGGACAAGGTGTACGTGATCGTGCGTCGCGACTCGCTGCGTGCCTCGAAGATCATGCAGCAGCGCGCCATCGACAACCCCAAGATCGAGTTCATCTGGAACGCAGAGGTCGCGGACATCCACGGCGAGTCCGCGGTGACGGCCGTGACCCTGCGCAACACCGTCGACGGAACGCTCTCCGAGCTCCCGTTGGAGGGGCTGTTCGTCGCGATCGGCAACGACCCGCGCACGCACCTGGTCCACTCCAAGCTCGACCTCACCGCCGAGGGCACCATCGCGGTGCAGGGGCGCACGTCGCGCACGTCCATCCCGGGCGTGTTCGCCGCGGGTGACGTGGTCGACCCGTTCTACCGCCAGGCGGTCACGGCGGCTGCCAGTGGCACCGTGGCGGCGCTGGACGTGGAACACTACCTCGCCGCCCGCGAGGCCGGCGCAGAGGACCTCGTCACCACGGCATGATGCCTGCCGGGAATGATCCTGCATCCTTCCCGGTTCTATCCATCGGGCTCTCGAAGTGTCAGCCCCAGATCAAGGAGATTCCGATATGACCGCTCAGGCGACGAGTTCGCAGACGTGGGATGCGGACGTCATCCAGGCCGAGGGTCCCGTGCTCGTGGACTTCTGGGCCGAGTGGTGCGGCCCGTGTCGCATGGTTTCGCCCATCCTCGACCAGATCGCTGCCGAGAACGTAGGCAAGATCACCATCCTCAAGCTCAACGTGGATGAGAATCCCGACCTGGCCATGAAGTACCAGATCACCTCCATCCCCGCGATGAAGGTGTTCAACGCCGGCCAGGTGGAGACCACCATCATCGGCGCCAAGGGCAAGCCGGCTCTGGAAGCCGACCTCGCCGCGTACCTGGCGTAATCGCACGTACGAAGGCCCCGGGTTCGCCCGGGGCCTTCGTCGTATCCGGGGTGCGCTGTGGGAGGTCAGTTCCTGTTCCGCGCAGGATCCCGGCTCCCCTGCCGGGGCACTGAGCTGACTGGGAGGACGGCGGTGACGCGCCCTCCGGGGGGGCGGGGGCGAAACGAAAGTGCTGCTCCCGCTGTGGATCAGCGGTCTCCGACGGGAAGGTTCCCGCGAAGTCTCCGCAACTCGCGCAGATCAGCCGACGTCGACGCGCACCGTGGGATCCCAGCGACGGTGCGTGTTGGCATCACCGAGGAGCTTCCAGACCGCGGGCGTGAGTTCGGGATAGTCCAGTGAGATCTGGCGCAGCACGCGATAGTGACGAGCCTGGTTCGGGCGCAAGCCGTCGTTGGCCATGATCGTCTCCGCGCGGAGAGTGTAGACCACGAGTTCATCGACGCTGGGGAGTTCTTCCATGAAGTCCCACGGGTCCTCCCCGTTGCGAATGCGCTCGGCGATGAGCACGCTCAGCTCGTCGATCGCCTCAGCGCGCAGCAGCTCAAGGCTGGCGCGTCGACGGGGTTCGTACTCGGGAGTCATCCTTTCCAGACTACGGCCCGTCGAGCACCACGGCTCCGGATCGCGCGATGGTTCGCTTTCGGCGACATGGTTCCGTTCCGGCGTGGCGCTGCAGCGGGTCGCGGGATGACTCTGTTCCCACTCTCGCCTCCGGCGGCGGGAGACGCCGCGACATGCCCGCCCGCATGACGGGAGCAGGAGCGCGTCTGCCGGTCGACGGCGGCTGCTTCGGACAGTTCGCGCGGGATCCCGTGCAGGCCGGCGAGATCCAGCACGTCGTCGAACCCGACTCGGAATCTCCGGCCTCGTTGTCACTCGTTCCGGCCTCGTTGTTACTCATTCCGGCTTCGGGAGCGTCACCGATCTGTCGTGGGTGCTGGACCGGATCGCATCGGGCCACCAGGTACGGCGATCCAGCACGTGGTCCGCTCATCACGTCTCGCCCAGACGCGCAGCGGCGGCTGCCCGAGAGGCCGCTGCAGCCGCCCTGCGGCGTCGTGGAGGCCACGGAGCCATGGATGGCGGCATGAGGGTGGTTGGAGGCTCGGTAGACGCGCACGGGGACGACGAGAGGATCGATGGGTCACTGGGGTTGCGAGTGCCGCCCCACAGGCCACGCTCGGGGGATAGGCGCTTAGCGCATCACACCAGTTGCGAAGGTGGCCCGGATAGGCGCCAGCGGCGAGGAGAAGCCGGAGGCGCCCCGTCGGCGGGGGGAGAGAGGGGCCCAGGGCCGGGGGGAAGCCCGAGGCGGGCCCAGGGCCGGGAGCGAAGGCGGGAGGCGCGCCCAGAGCCGGGGAGAAGCCAGAGGCGGGCCCAGGGCCGGGGGAGAAGCCAGAGACGTTCCGTGGCGAGGAGAAGCCAGAGGGCGCTCCGTGGCGAGGAGCCGACGGGAGAATCCACGGGACAACGGCAAGGACCTGCGCTACGCGACGAGGAGGAGCGACGCGCGACAACACGAAGAAGCGCACGACCATGAGAGACACACGGCATGGGGACGAGGCCCCGGGGAACTGCGCCATGGTGCGCCCGCGGTCATACGTGACCATGCGAGCCCAGCCGTCACCGTGAGGCGCAGCCGTGAGGTGTAGCCGTCAGGTGTAGCCGTCAGGCGTAGCCGTCAGGCGTAGCCGTCAGGCGCAGCCGCAAAGCGCAGCCGCAAAGCGCAGCCATAAGGCGCAGCCATAAGGCGCAGTCGTGAGATATAGCCGTGAGATATAGCCGTGAGATATAGCCGTGAGGCGCAGCCGCAAAGCGCAGCCATAAGGTGTAGCCGTAAGGCGATGGACCGCGGTCGCCGGGGCTCATCACCGGTCGGCCGAGCGCCGTGAACCACGGCCTGGTCCGCGCTTCATGCACGGCACGGGTACACCGCCGAAGCGGTTCGCACGGCGGCACTGTCTCACGTCACCGACGAACACCGGCCGGGCTTAGGGATGGGCCGGAGAAGACCCCGTGCCCCGACCGATCATCAATCTCAGATTCGGTGAGACTGGTGACGCCTCGGCGTGCGATCACCGCGTCCCACAGCCGGCCACCACGCCGAATAGTGTGCCCTCGACCTGGGGTTTTATCCTACTTTGCCCCGAACTCGTCTTCGCCGAGCTCTCCCAGGATGCGATTGAGGTCCTGAATGCTCGCGAATTCGATGCTCACCTGCCCCTTGCGCGCGCCGAGGGCGATCTTGACGCGCGTGTTCAGACGGTCGCCGAGACGGCTAGCGACATCGTCGAGGAATGCTCGTCGAGCGCCGGCCTGCGGCTTGGTGGCACGACCGGTGGAACCTTCGATGGTCTTCGCCGCCGACTCCGCGGCGCGCACCGACAGATCTTCGTTCACGATCTTGTCCGCGAGTCGGGACATCGCTTCGGGGGAGTCGAGGGAGAGGATCGCGCGCGCGTGTCCTGCAGAGAGAACACCGGCCGCCACGCGCTGCTGGACGGCAACCGGCAGCTTGAGGAGACGCAGGGTGTTGGACACCTGCGGACGAGACCGTCCGATGCGGCTCGCGAGTTCCTCGTGCGTGATGCCGAAGTCGTCGAGCAGCTGCTGATAGGCCGACGCCTCTTCCAGCGGATTGAGCTCGGAGCGATGCAGGTTCTCGAGCAGGGCGTCACGAAGCAGGTCGACATCATCGGTCTCGCGAACGATCGCGGGAATGGTTGCCAGCCCGGCCTCCCGCGCGGCCCGGGTGCGCCGCTCACCCATGATGAGTTCGTATCCGTCGCCGCCGGGTGCGGTGCGCACAACGACAGGCTGAAGGACACCGAACTCACGCACAGAGTGGACGAGTTCGGCGAGATCCTCAGCATCGAACACTGTGCGCGGCTGGCGTGGGTTCGGAACGATGGAGTGCGGGTCGACCTGGATCAGCGTCAGTCCCGGAACGGGCACGAGCTCATCGTCAGCCGTGGGCTCCGCCTTCTGAACCGGCTTCGACGCCTGTGCCGCTGGCTTACGCGCAGCGGGCTTCTTCGCGGTCCGCTTCACCGGCGCCGGCTCTTCCTGCTGAGGTGCCGCGGGGGCACCCTCTGCAGCGGCAGCCTTGTTGCTGGCGTTGTTGTCGGGAAAGAAGACGTCGACGGGACGCGACTCATTGGGCTCACTCGTGGGGATGAGTGCTCCGATTCCTCGTCCCAGGCCAGTGCGCTTAGCCATCAGCGCGTCCCTTCTTTCGTTTCTGACGCGCTCCGCTGCACGATTTCGACAGCGGCCTCGCGGTATGCGATGGCTCCGGCCGACTGTGGGTCGTAGGCGACCACCGTCTGCCCGAAGCTCGGGGCTTCCGATACGCGGACCGAGCGCGGGATGACCGTGTCGAGAACCTGATCGGTGAAGTGAGAACGTACCTCATCCGCCACCTGCTGCGCGAGCCGCGTTCGGCCGTCGTACATGGTGAGGAGGATCGTAGACACGTGGAGGACCGGATTGAGGTGCTTCTGGATCATCTGCACGCTGCCGAGCAGCTGGCTCAGACCTTCCAGTGCGTAGTACTCGCATTGGATCGGAATGAAGACCTCGGTCGCTGCCGTGAAGGCGTTGATCGTCAACAGCCCGAGCGAGGGAGGGCAGTCGATGATGACGAAGTCGATCGGTTCCGGCGATGATTCGATGAAGTCGGTGAGGGCTGTGCGGAGCCGGTGCTCTCGGGCTACCTGGGATACGAGTTCGATCTCAGCACCGGCCAGGTGGATCGTGCTGGGAGCGCACAGGAGGTTCGGCGACTCCGGACTCACCTGCACGACGTCTGCCAGAGGGAAGTCATCGATCAGCACGTCGTAGATCGAGGCGGTGTCGGCACTGTGAGGGATCCCGAGTGCGGTCGACGCGTTTCCCTGCGGGTCCAGGTCGATGACGAGCACGCGTCCACCAACGGCAGCAATGGCGGCAGCGATGTTGACCGTGGTGGTGGTCTTACCGACGCCGCCCTTCTGGTTGGACACCGTCATGATTCGCGTGCGACCCGAGAACGTGACTTCGGACTGCTCCAGCCGGCGGCGACGAGCGCTCAGATCCGCAAGCTCACGCGCCAGCGGGGTGTCATCTCCAAAGCCGTCTGTCATGTCCGCGTTGGGGGACTGTTTCACGTGAAACACACTCCTTACGCGCGCGAATCCAGCACGTTCTACTCTATGCGATCGGACCCGATTTGGCTCGGGTTGAGGAGCGACCTGCGAGCCGTTGGAGGCCCTCAGTGTGGCTCCGAGCGCGGCATCGCGAGTACGGAATTCGGTGATTGTGTGAAGTTGCTGTACGAGTAATCCACAGATCTACTCACAGTCGAACAGACGTTCGCCCCGCGTAATTCTGCGGAATACACCGTCATTGCGTGCGCCTTTCCCCAGATTCCTCCACAGGCGATGCGGGCACGCCTTCGAAGGATGACAGCGTGCAGCCTGAAGCTCCTCGCCTCCCACCCTCCACTGGCCACAGGCGACGGGGACGAGCGCGCGTCCGACTGCTGGATCATGTTCGCGATGAGCCTTCCGTCCGTCTGGCAGCGCTGTGCATCGTGCTCACGGGGTCGCCTCGTCTGGCTGACTGGGTGTCTGGCTGGCTGGCTGGCTGGCTGGCTGGCTGGCTGGCTGGCTGGCTGCGCAACTGTCGTCGCGCGGCTGACGGTGACGGCTATCCACGAGCGAGAGGGGTCGCCGTGCGTGGTGGATCACTCAGCATGCCGGGTGATCATGAGTGGCGGGCCGCCGAGGGCGGTCGACCGCGCCAGAGATCTGCGTGACCTCTCATCCCATCGTCATGCGCCACCGGGCATCGCTGGTGAGAGGCCGACGGATGCCACCTCACCGTGCGCTGATCTCGCGCGGCCGTGTTCCGGTGATGCCTGAGCTGACGCTCCCGTCGCGTGCTGGGGGAGAGGGGTGGGCGGACCAGCGTGGGGGAACACTTCGCGGATGCAGGGCCGTCTCACCCTTCATCATTTGCCGAAGCGCCAGGAGTGACACCGTTCGATGACCGCGATGACATGCCGGTGAGTTCATCGCGGCCTTGGTCTCGCAGTGGCGATCCAGCGCTCGCGCGCCGACGGATGTTCCCTCTTCGCCCCACAGATAGGAGATGGTTCTCGCGGGACTCTTGCAGGTCGGTGCCGGGGCGGTGGTGACGTTCCCACTACTCGCCAGGCTCCCCGACACGTCGCAGACCCGGGACGAACACCTCGCTGTTTCACGTGAAACAGAACGCACCCGCACGGCAGCGGTCTGCGCTCAACGTACTGGGCTCGGTGTCCATGATTCATCGCTCCCGTCCCGAACCAGCATCTAGCGCCATCGGGGCAGCGAAACATCCCCATGATGGCTCGCACAGTTCGTCCTACGAGCTGGGCAGCGCTCACGCCAGCGAAGGCGTGGAGAGCGTTCAGAGGGTCCTACTGTTTCACGTGAAACGCGCTCGGTTCAGTTCACCAGCGGCCGAACAGCAACGCATCGGCTGTGTCGAGCTCAGCTGAAGGCGTCTCTCGCCAGCGCCAGCCCATGTGTCAGTCACAGCCACACCCACACCCACACCCACACCCACAGCCACAGCCACAGCCACAGCCACAGCCACAGCCACAGCCACAGCCACAGCCAATGTGTCACTGGCACCGCGCCTCAGTCGGTTTCACTAGGTATCGACCGACTCGGCCCGCGCCCCGCAGACTCCGATGTCGTGGAGTCCGATCGCTCCCGTCGCTCGTTTAAGGGCAAAGGCGACATCACGGCTCGAGCGGAGTCGCCCAGCACTCCCTGCCCGTATAGGAATGGGCTTCCGTTCGCACGTGACCCTTCGCCTTCTACGAGGTGATCTCGCGCATAGTGCGACCGAAGGGTCACCGCGTTGCGGCACATCGACGGCCTGGCTTGTAAATATCGGGGGAGGCGTCATCGAATTGAGAGGCCAGTCCCACCGTACGCGGACGCCCCAGCACGCAGATCGCCAGTGGTTCTTCGCGGCTGTCCCGATGCCGAGCGACTGGGTGCCAACGTTTCACGTGAAACAGCCCAAGGTCCAATGCTCAATGGGGTTGCGGGCGCATGGATCCGCAGGCTCACCCTCTCTACCTGGCCCTCGACACCCGAAGCGACAATGCTCACCGTGTCAGACGACCGGTCTCCGCAGGCGCTGGCGGTCAGACGAACCTCCTGTGGAAACACCGGAAGGGTGGAAGCGCTAGGTGGTCATCTCCGGACTTCCGCGACTGCCCTGCCATCAGCACGCACTCCGGAACATCGCCGTCGGTCAGTAGAGAACGGACTTCATCGGACCACTCCGGTCAAGTAGCCACCTAACCCCACGGATCGCGCCCCCATGGCTGCTAGCGCACGACCACGACAACGCGCACGGCCGGCGTCACATGCACCTCTACAGGCAAGAACACAAGCGCTCAGACGCGCGGACGCGGAAGCATACCGGGGCACGCACGCGGGTACAGGTACAGGCACAGGTACACACCCCCACACGCACACACCCACACCCGCACCCACACCCAGACCAAAGCCCACAGCCACGCACACACCCAATCGCGCGTCCAAGCACACAACCACGCAGGCAGCCATGGCCAGAGCCACAGCCGCAGCCGCAGCCAGAGCCACAGCCACAGCCGCAGCCAGAGCCACAGCCACAGCCACAGCCACAGCCGAGCGCGCACCTACGAACACAGGCCGAACGCACGCGCTCGCGCAGACGGACCACAGGCATACGCACAGGCACAGGCACAGGCACAGGCACAGGCACAGGCACAGGCACAGGCACAGGCACATCATGCATTCACCCGCGCCTCGACAGCGCGTCGGCCGCTCCGCTCGACACACTGGTCCTGGAGTCAACATAGGTGCCGAACATCCGGCGACCACGCCCACAGCCAGGCGTACCGTCGACGCCCACTGCGCGTCAGCCAGGCTCCACAGAGGCGCGCCTAGCCCCGGTCGCCACAGCCCCCACCCAGAGCGCTGTGTTTCACGTGAAACACAGCGGCGCCGGTGAGGCGCCAGCTGGGAAACCCCCATCCGTCGAACGATATCGACCGGAGCCCCAACTCAGACCGCCTCAAAAGGAGACGGCCGCGGTACCCGGAGGGGGTGACCACGTTGTTTCACGTGAAACACCGACAAGGCGTGGAGCGCCGCGCACGCCCTACTTGTGCACTCGAGAGAGTTCGGAGGCCGCCGATAAGGCGCAGCCCGCATCGCGGGCAAGTCATCTATTCGCCCGTTGCGACAGGCTGGCGGAGCGGTTGTGCGGCATCGTCGGCGACAGCGGTCAGCTGTGGTCTTCGACGCAGCGCACGAGGGCGCGCTGTTTCACGTGAAACAGCCAGAAGATGCGATCCGGGGCGGAAGTGAGAACGGAGCCGAGAGTCGGAGACGCCAACAAGCAGGGGAGGGGCAGACAGGGCAAACCAAGGATCACCGCCAGGCCTACGCCCCCCCAATCGCGTTGTTCGTGCGAGGTCCGGACCCGCGCCGTTGCTGGCCACGTACGTAGAGAATGCCGTGCACGCCCTCTCGCCGAATGTTCCACGTGAAACACAGCAGAACCGACCTTTGATCGGCGGTGGCCCCACCGCCGCGCCCGGAGAACCTGACCCCTGCCCCCCCTCCACGCGAGGGCAGTCGAGAAGGAGGACCAGCGTCATCTCGAGCGAGACAACCTGAGCGCGGTTCTGTTCCCACTCACGCGCGTGTCCACCGCGCACCGCGACTTAGCGTGACGCAACCCCGGGATTGTGTTCGCTTCTGCCGGGAAGATGTGGACCCAGACAACGAATGGACGAGAACACCGGCACCGCCTGTGGTGTGTCACGTGAAGCACCACAGACGAGGAGCAGCGTCACTGCGCGGAGCCAGAGTGCCGCACTGCGACAAACGTCAACTGACTGGGGACCACCGTGGCCGCGTGCGCCACGGCCGTGAGCCCCAAAGGAGGACGTCCATGCGCCGCGGAACCACCACTGTTGAGTGGTTCCACGTGAAACACACGTTTCACCGGAAACTCAACGCACGGCGTAACGGCGCATGAGCGAGTTGACGAGGCTGTCACTGCTCCCTGAAGACGGCTGATCACCTCGGCGGGCATCTCACCTCGTCCGGCGTGTTTCACGTGGAACAACGTCCCAGGGCGACATCCGGCACTCGGGAGGAGGCGAGATCGCTCAATCATGACCGGCCTACGAGGACTGCCGCATACGCGCCGCAGTCAGATCCCCATCACGAGCAGGCCAAGGGAGGCGGGTAAGGACGCGGCATGCCATACCAGGGGGGCTGCTTACGAGATCAACGCCACCCTTCGAGACGAGGGGAACAGGGCCGGGGGTCGCGCCACCCGCCGACGATAGCTGACTGTCGAACGAGCAGCACCCGCCGGTCAGAAGTGAAGTCCAGATACTCGCCCAACGACCCTGCACAGTGGCCGTCGCGCCAGGAAGTACCGCGCGAGAACCGGTATCGGCGCGGGTTCATCTACGCAGCGTCAGTCCCACAACGAACGCTGGCTACGTGCGGGTGATCAGCACACCGGACCAGATCACGTAAACACAGCCCGCCAAACGCCTCGGCTCCAAGCGAAATCCCGCAATGGCGCCGGTACTAATCTCGGTCCTCAGCGTCCAACGACGCCAGGCACCGGCCAGCAGGCCGCGAACGCCGCATGAGGGGCACGTGTGCGTCGAAGTCAGACCGCAAGAACCACACGGTGGGCACCTAGCGCCAGACCCAGACCCAGCCGCACACCCAGCCCCAGGGCCAGCCCCAGCCCCAGCCTCAGCCCCAGACGCAGCCCCAGACGCAGACGGCCAGACAACAGGCAACAGGCAACAAGCAACAAGCAACAAGCAACAAGCAACAAGCAACCAGCAACCAGCAACCAGCAACCAGCAACCAGCAACCAGCAACCAGCAACCAGACACTGTGCCCCATAGCCCGACATCCGGAACACGGAAGCGCATGCGCCCGGAACCAGGATCGCGGCACCAAGCGCGCGAGCTGAGGAGACGCCGGGACCGAGCTCACCGGTCAATGGTGATCCGCTTCGCCAGCCCGCGAGTGAGGGGAGAGCTGACCGTATGAGCCTGGCAACCGCCGGCGGCCCGGGAGGGAACTGCGGATGAATCACGAGCAGGAGGATGTCAGGGAAAGCTCTCCATTCCAGGCCATCCGCCAGTCACACACCACGATGTCGCTGCACCCAGCCACCTCGGGAGCGCGCCATCCACGAGCCCCGACTACCCGACTACCAGAGCCCAGCGCTCACCGCGGGCCTCCGGCAGACCTCGTGGCGAACGGTAGCCAGGAGAGGCCAACCAGCCACGAACCACGAACCCAGCGGGCACATCCTCCCGGACTGCGCACCCCGTGCGACTGGCAGCACAAGGTGTGAGGGATGGTGTCCATGCTCCAGAACACGGCACCCGCGCCGCCTGCCCGTCGAGAACGGCAGCCGCGCCAAGCCTGAAACGTGTATAAATCATGTGCGGAGCGAGCACCGAGCACCGAGCACCAAGCACCAAGCACCAAGCACCAAGCACCGAGCACCGAGCACCGAGCACCGAGCACCGAGCACCGAGCACCGAGCACCGAGCACCGAGCACCGAGCACCGAGCACCGAGCACCGAGCACCGAGCACCGAAGGATCAACTCACGCCGACGGTCGATGAGTCAACCCGCGAACGCGAAGACACGAACCGGGCCGAAATGCCCCCGATCACGGTGGACCCCAGGTCCACTCACATCACAAATCGCGGAGAATCGCTCTCACAGCGCGAGAACGAAGGGAAACCAGATTTGATCAGGGGTTTATCGGACGGTGGCTCGAACGACGCGAGTCGTTTCCGTCAGCACGTCCTCGCCGAGCACCTCGACGCGTACATCTGACAGCTTGAACTTGCGGATCGACTTCTCCGCGGCCGCGATCTCGTTCGGTGCGGAAGTGCCCTTGAAGAGGATGAGCTCACCGCCGTCGCGCACAAGCGGAGCGGTGAACGGAATCAGCGTCCGCAGCGCGCTGACAGCCCGCGCGGTCACCGCGTCGAAGGTGCCGTCGTCTCCGAACTCTTCACCACGGCCACGGAAGATCGTGACGTTCGACAGCCCGAGCGCCTCGGTCTGCTCGGTGAGCCACGCAACCCGGCGCTCCATCGGCTCGATGAGCGTGAATTCCAGATCGGGACGCGCGATCGCCAGAACCAGGCCCGGAAGGCCGGCACCCGAGCCGACATCGGCGACCCGTCCGGAGAACAGGGGAGCACCGATGGCGCTGTTCAGAATGTGTCGCGTCCACAGCCGGGGGAGTTCGAGCGGACCGATGAGTCCACGCTCCTCGCCCTCGGCAGCCAGGGCCGCGGTGAACCGCCGGGCCAGCCCGATGCGGTCACCGAACAGCAGAACCGCAGCGGCGGGCTCTGTCTCCACCACTGCGGTGGTGCCTTCGCCGGTCACGATCAGGCGCGGCGGATGACGGTGTGGCGGTCGGCGCCTTCACCGTAGGACTCGGACACGAGACCTCGCTCGGCCACGATGTCATGCACGAGCTTTCGTTCGTACGACGACATCGACGGCAGCGACGCCTGAGAGGCACCCTCGTCGAGACGTGCGATGGCGCGATCGACGAGAGCGGTGAGCTCGACCTGGCGGGCATCGCGAGAGCCACCGACATCGAGGATCACCCGCGAGAAACGTCCGGTCTTGCTCTGCACGGCGAGGCGCGTGAGCTCCTGGAGAGCCTGCACGGTGTCGGGGTCCGACAGTACGCGCAGCGTGGCGTCATCGGACTCCACCGAGACGTACGCACGCCCCTGGCGTACATCGAGCTCCAGATCACCCTCGATGTCGGCGATGTCGAGCAGACCTTCGATGTAGTCCGCCGCGATGTCGCCCTCTTCCTCAAGCTGGGCGACGGTTGCGGGCGTGCGGTCGTCGGAGACGGGGGAATCGGTCATGTCTGATCTTCTCCTACTTCGACGACTCGTCGGGACGTGCGGGTCGGGTCTCCGGGGAGCTCGTGCCCGGCTGCTTCTGCGCCTGCTTCTTCGCGCGGTTCTTGCCCATCGGCTGCTGGCGCTTCGGCTGCTGAGCCTTCAGGCGCTCCGCCTCTTCATACAGGCGCTGCTGCTCGGCCTCGTACTCGGCGATCGAGATGACGTTGCCCTTCGGGTCCAGCGTCTTGCCCTTGCGCTCCAGGCGCGCCACGCGCTCCTTCCACGCCTCCGAGCCCGGGGTCGGCAGGTTGCGGATCACGATGAACTGCTGCGCCATGGTCCAGAGGTTCGACACGAACCAGTAGATGACCACACCGAGCGGGAAGAAGACTCCCGAGAAGACGAAGGCGAACGGCAGGATGAACAGCATGATGCGCTGCATCTGGTAGGCCTGGCCGGTCTTGGCCTCGGGGGACAGGTTCTTCGAGATGATCTGCAGCTGCGTGATGAACTGCGAAGCGATCATCAGGATCACCAGGATCACCAGGATCGTGACCGTGACCTGCCAGCCCTCGGTGTGCTTGGTCCATGCGTCGACGAGCGAGTCGTGCAGCGATGCGACGTCGAACAGCTTCGCGTCGTTGAACTGCTGGGTGAGCTCAGGCGACAGCCAGAACACACCACCCTTCCCGGCGTCGGCGTGCGCCTTCACATCACGCAGCACCGAGAACAGGGAGAAGAAGATCGGCATCTGCACGAGGATGGGCAGGCATCCCGAGATCGGGCTGGTGCCGTGCTTCTTGTACAGCGCCATGGTCTCGCGGCTCATCGCCTCACGAGAGAGCTGGTCGCGCTTGCCGCGGTACTTGTCCTGGATCTTCTTCATCTCAGGCGCGATTTCCATCATGCGCCGCTGAGACTTGATCTGCTTGACCATCAGCGGCACCAGGGCGGCACGCACGACGATCACCAGACCGACGATGGACAGCACCCACGTCAGACCGCCGGCCGGGTTCATCCCCACCGACGAGAACAGCCAGTGCCAGGCCACCAGGATGAGCTCGACGACCCACTTCAGCGGCCAGAGGATGATGCTGATGAGGTCGAACCCACCACCCGCAGCAGCGGAAGAAGACGGGCTCGGCGTGGCGCTGGCCGCGGCGAACAGGAGATTCGTCACGAAGCGGTCCTTTCTGCGGAGGAGGGCACGACGAACCCACGCGTGGTGAGTCCGTAGTGGAAGTGCTTGTGGGGCCGGACGTCATCGACGCCGCCCAGTGACCAGGGGTTGCAGCGGAGAATCCGCCACACGGCGAGGGCCATGCCCTTCACCGCGCCGTGCTGCTGAACGGCACCCACGCCGTAAGCCGAGCAGGACGGGTAGTACTTGCACACCTCGCCGTAGAGCGGCGAGATCACCTTACGGTAGGCGAACAGGAGAGCCAGGGTGGCATCGCGCGGCCACAGCGGGATCGAACGGAAGAAGTCACGACCCGCGAAGCGCGCCGTGCCGGTGTAGGCCGCCGGGAGGACACTCATGATGCGCGCTTGCCGAGACAGCGAACGACCTCATCGCGCAACTCGGGAAATCCCGTGCCGGCAGACGACGGAAGGGCGCGGATGACAACATCCGCGCCCGGTCGCACGGAGGGCAGAGCCTCCGCGCAAATGGCCTTCAACCGGCGGCGCACAGTATTGCGCACCACGGCTCCACCCACCTGCTTGCTCACGATGAACCCGAACCGTGCCGGACGATCCTCACCGGAGTGGATCACGTACGTGACGGTCGACGGGCCCGCGCATCGACCTCCCCGACGGACGACCGACTTGTAGTCGGCGCCGCGGGTGAGACGATGCGGACGCGCGAGCACCGAGGGGGTTACGCCGAGAGCTCGACGCGGCCCTTGGCGCGGCGTGCCGAAAGGATGGCACGACCGGCGCGGGTGCGCATGCGGGCGCGGAAGCCGTGCTTCTTGGCGCGACGACGGTTGTTCGGCTGGAAAGTGCGCTTGCTCATAGTGTTAACTCCGGAAATGCTGTCACCCGGGATCACTGCGACCGGAGACGTGCGGACAAAGGCTCGTGCCTTAACAGGCACAAGTCAACCGATCTAGGCTACGTCGAGTGGGTGCTCCCGTGCAAACCAGCGGGCTGAACAGACAATTATCCCCAGGTGATGCCCAGTCGACAGCAGCGACGCGCACCGAGTTCCCACAAGGAGTTTGCTCTCGCCCGGCCACTCGTTTAGCGTGTCTCCAGCACGAGTTATCCACAGGTCCACCCCGACGTGACCGGCAGCCGTGCCGAGATCAGACCATTGGAGGGGGACGAACATGACGCAGCAGGAGATCCCGGACGTACCCGTCTGGCGAGCGGTACTCGCACACCTGGACACGGACGAGCGGGTCACCCCTCAGCTGCGAGGCTTCCTGAACCTCGCTGTGGCGCAGGGGATCATGGGCGGCACGCTCTATCTGGACGTCCCCAATGACCTCACCGCCGTCCAGATCAAGCGCATCCGCGCGTCGATCCTCGAGGCGCTCGCAACCGTGGACGCCCAGCCCGCCGCGAGCACCTTCCGCGTGGTCGTCAACCCGGAGCTGGAGAATCTGCCGCTGGCAGCCGCACCCGACGAGATCGCGCCGATCATCGAGACGCCCTCCACGCCGGCGCCCTCTCAGGCAGCAGTGCCCTCGTTCTCCTCTCGCAGCGACACCCGCCTCAACCCGAAGTACACCTTCGACAACTTCGTGATCGGCCAGTCCAACCGCTTCGCCCACGCCGCTGCCGTGGCAGTGGCTGAGGCACCGGCAAAGGCCTACAACCCGCTGTTCATCTACGGTGACTCCGGTCTCGGCAAGACCCACCTCCTCCACGCGATCGGCGACTACGCGATCAGCATGTACGCCGGCGTACGGGTGCGGTACGTGTCCAGCGAGGAGTTCACGAACGACTTCATCAACTCGATCGCGAACAACCGCGGTGCGGCCTTCCAGGCGCGGTATCGCGACGTCGACATCCTGCTCATCGACGACATCCAGTTCCTGCAGGGACGCGCGGAGACGCAGGAGGCGTTCTTCCACACGTTCAACACCCTGCACGACCACGACAAGCAGGTGGTGATCACCTCCGATGTGGCGCCCAAGCTGCTCACCGGCTTCGAGGACCGCATGCGCAGTCGCTTCGAGTGGGGACTGATCACCGATGTGCAGGCGCCCGACCTGGAGACGCGTATCGCGATCCTTCGCAAGAAGGCGCAGAGCGAACGCCTGCAGATCCCCGACGAAGTGCTCGAGTACATCGCCACGGTGGTCTCCTCGAACATCCGGGAGCTCGAGGGCGCCCTGATCCGCGTCTCCGCCTTCGCGAGCCTCAACCGTTCCAGCCTGGACATTACGCTCGCCCAGACGGTGCTGCGTGACATCATCGATCAGACCGAGACCAATGTGATCTCGCCGACCGACATCATCAACGCGACGGCGGCGTACTTCAAGCTCAGCGTCGATGACCTCTACGGCTCGAGCCGCTCGCAGGCCGTTGCCACGGCGCGGCAGATCGCGATGTACCTGTGCCGTGAGCGGACCAGCCTCTCGCTGCCCAAGATCGGCCAGCTCTTCGGCGGCCGCGACCACACGACGGTGATGTACGCGTACAAGAAGATCAGCGACCTGATGAAGGAGCGCCGTTCGATCTTCAACCAGGTGAGCGAGATCACCACCCAGCTCGGACGCCGCTGAAACGACGCTCACCCAGCACGCGACTCCGCCACGGGGCGACTGGGTTAACCGCGACGCAGTTAACCGCTGAGTTAACAGGTCCATCCACAGCGCTCACCCCCTCTCACCCCTCACCAACGGGCACACGCGGACGCTCAGCGCCCCCTCGTTCGCGACCTCGAAAACCGCGCCAGGGTGCGAGAAACCGCGGCACGCGGACACCTCGGGCCGCGACGACACACCTGCGACACGCCATGAAATCCCCATGTGGATAACCTGTGGACAACTCGAACGATACGGTGGGTGATTGTGAGCGATTCGGAGCAGCCTGTGGACAACTTCCGCGTTAACGCGTTCGCGCCGATCGTTGATTTCTCGGGGCTTTCCACCGCTCTCAACAGGAGTCCCGCGTCGCAATCCCTTGTCTCGACTGGAAAGCACTGAGTTATCCACAGTCTCCACAAGCGTTAACACTGTTAACCAGATCTCTCTCAATGAAGCCCGGTTCAATCACCTTGGGGATGGAGGGGGAGGGTGCCTGGCCGGGTCGAGGTCGGTCATGGACTCCGCAGACACGGGCACTACCATGGGAAACCCGGGAACCGGGATGAGCAGAGGGAGCGGTCGTGAAGTTCCACGTCAATCGTGATGTCTTCAGCGAAGCTGTGTCGTTCGTGGTGAAGCTGCTGCCGCAGCGCAACCCGCAGCCGATCCTTGCGGGCGTGCTGATCGAGGCCACCGAGTCGGGTCTGTCGCTGTCGGCGTTCGACTACGAGGCTTCCGCACGCACCACGATCGAGGCCACGGTGGACGAGCCCGGCACGATCCTCGTGCACGGTCGCCTGCTCTCGGACATCGCCAGCCGTCTCCCGAACGCCCCGATCCAGATCGCGGTCGAGGACGACGGGACCATCGTGCTCACGTGCGGTTCGGCTCGGTTCACCCTGGCTGCGATGCCCGTCGCCGAGTACCCCGCGATCCCCGAGGTCACCGGCGAGTCCGGTCTGGTCCCTGCGGAGGACTTCGCCACCGCCATCGCACAGGTCGGTTTCGCCGCATCGCGTGATGACGTCACCCCGGTCCTCACCGGTGTGCTGCTCGAGGTGAGCGGCACGCAGCTCAGCCTGGTCGCCACCGACCGCTATCGCGTCGCCGTCCGTGACATCGCGTGGGACGGACAGGCCGCCGACACCAGCGCTCTCGTCCCGGCTCGGACACTGCAGGAGGTCGGTAAGACCTTCTCCCACGGCGACACCATCTCGGTCGCCTTCTCCGGATCGTCGGACCGCGAGATCATCGCCTTCACCGCCGGCAACAAGACCGTCACCTCGCTGCTCATCAAGGGCAACTTCCCGCCGGTTCGTCGCCTGTTCCCCGAGCAGACCGAGCACTACGCGGTGGTCAACACCGCCGACCTCATGGAGGCCGTGCGTCGCGTGGCGCTGGTGCTCGACCGCTCCGCCCCGCTGCGCTTCACGTTCTCCGCCGACGGCGTCACGATGGACGCCTCCGGCAATGAGCAGGCTCGCGCATCCGAGACCGTCGACGCGACCCTCACCGGCGGCGACGACGTCACTCTCGGCCTCAACCCGCAGTACCTGCAGGACGCCCTGTCGGCGGTGCGCAGCGAGTTCACCCGCATCACGTTCACCTCCAGCGACAACGCGAACAAGCTGAGCCCCGTGCTCATCACCGCGCAGACGTCGGTGGAGGGCGCGAGCGGCGACAACTTCAAGTACCTGCTGCAGCCGAACCTGCTGCTGCGCTGAGCCGCGATGCTGACGCGCCGGCTCGCAGCGAACGGCGTGAGCTGCTCACGCCGTTCTGCGATGGCGCACGGAGATCGTTGACGTATGTTCGTGGAGCACCTCAGCCTCACCGACTTCCGCAACTATGAGCACGCGGATGTCCCGCTGGCTCCCGGCTCGAACGTCTTCGTCGGCCGCAACGGCCAGGGAAAGACGAATCTCGCCGAGTCGATCGCCTATCTGGCCACCCTCGGCTCACATCGCGTCTCCGCCGACGCCCCGATGGTGCGAAACGGCAAGGACGCGGCGTTCGTGCGCGCCCGCCTCGCGCACGGTGAGCGTCGCGTGCAGCTCGAGCTGCAGCTGAACAAACAGGGATCCAACCGCGCGCGGATCAATGGCTCGCCGGTCAAGCCGGCCGAACTGCCGAGATACGCGCACGTCGTGCTCTTCGCGCCGGAGGATCTGCAGATCGTCCGGGGGGAGCCGTCATCGCGTCGGCGCTTCACCGATCAGCTCCTCATCCAGCGCCGCCCGCGGATGGCCTCGATCATCGCCGACTACGAGCGGGTCGTCCGTCAGCGCAATGCTCTGCTGAAGTCGGCGCGTGCACGTGGTGTCCGGGGCGAAGGGCTGTCGACACTGGATGTCTGGGACGAGAAGCTGGTGACACTCGGCTCGCAGCTGATCGACGCGCGCACGGCGCTGGCACAGGAGCTGGCCGCTCCGCTCGCCGCGGCGTACACGGCCATTGCCGGTGAGGATCATCATCCCGGCCTCGGGTGGGCGCTCTCGGTGACCGGCGCTCAGCCCGAGGACGACGAGACCACCGCCGAATCGGCGGCCGACGGCAGCACCGCCGATCTCTTCCGCACCGCTCTCGCCGCGAAACGACCGGCCGAGCTCGAACGCGGACTCACGCTCGTGGGCCCGCACCGGGACGATCTCCTTCTTCAGGTTCGCGGACTGCCCGTGAAGGGATACGCGTCGCACGGCGAGTCCTGGTCGGTGGCGCTCGCTCTCCGTCTCGCCTCGGCCGAGCTCCTGCGCGAGGAGACCGGAGTGGGCGACCCCGTCCTGATCCTCGATGACGTCTTCGCCGAGCTGGACGCCGACCGCCGCCGCCGGCTGGCCGACCTCGTCGCCGACTACGAACAGGTGATCATCACCTCAGCCGTGGAGGAGGACGTGCCGATCGGGCTGCGCGCCCGGACGGTGCGGGTGCAGCACGGCACCATCATCGGCATCGATGAATCGGCACCGGAAGACGCCGATGAGTGACGACGAGGTCCCGGAGACGCTGGCCACTTATCTGCGGTTGCGCGGACTGAAGGCCCCCCAGCGGCGCAAGCGCCGCACCCGCGTGGATCCGGATGATGCGAACGCGCCGTTCATGCCCGGGCGTGATCCGCAGGGACTGGGCGATGCCCTGGCCGCGCTCACCAAGCAGGCGGGCTGGAACCCGCAACTGGCCCAGGAGGACCTCCTCCTGCAGTGGCCGGAGGTGGCCGGTCCCGACACCGCTGCCCACACGGAGGCGGTGTCGTACGTCAACGGCGTCCTCACCGTCCGCTGCGACACCACGGCATGGACGAAACAGCTCCAACTGATGCGCTCGCACATCCTGACGCAGATCCAGTTGCGTCACCCGGAGGCCGGCGTGCAGAGCATCCGTTTTCTCGGGCCGGACGTCCCCTCGTGGAATTGGGGCCCCAGAACGGCTCCAGGGCGGGGCCCGCGCGATACCTACGGCTGACCCACGTACGATCCCCTGCGCAACGATTCTGTGAGCGCACAGGCGCGTTCAGGGCGCTGGCGGACCGCTTTCTTGATAGGATGGAGGTTGCCTTTGGAAGATCTGGAGCAACCTGAGCGATGACGTCTGACACCCCTGAAAACCAGCCGGAGAACACGACCGACGCACAGGGGACGAACTCAACCCCCCGCGGCGACTACGGGGCCGACGCGATCCAGATCCTCGAGGGCCTGGAGGCGGTCCGCAAGCGCCCCGGCATGTACATCGGCTCCACGGGCCCGCGCGGTCTGCACCACCTGGTCTACGAGATCGTGGACAACTCGGTGGACGAGGCGCTCGCCGGCTACGCCGACAACATCGATGTGACGATCCTGGCAGACGGCGGCATCCGCGTCATCGACAACGGCCGTGGCATCCCGGTGGATCCGCATGCGTCGGATCCCACGAAGTCCACCGTCGAGGTGGTCCTCACCATCCTGCACGCCGGAGGCAAGTTCGGCGGCGGCGGGTACGCCGTCTCGGGCGGTCTGCACGGCGTCGGCTCGTCCGTGGTGAACGCGCTGTCGACGCGCTTCGAGGTGGAGGTGCGTCGGCAGGGGTACGCGTGGCGTCAGACCTTCAGCAAGGGCGGGGTGCCCGAGGGGCCGCTGGAGCAGGGTGAAGAGACCGAGGACACCGGAACGCACATCACGTTCTGGCCGGACGCGGAGATCTTCACCGAGACCACCGACTTCGACTACGACACGCTGCGCACCCGCTTCCAGCAGATGGCCTTCCTCAACAAGGGCCTGCGCATCGCCCTGCGCGACGAGCGCGAGGCCAGCGCCTACGAGAAGGACCTCGGCGAGGGCAAGATCGAGATCGTCCAGCCGAGCGACGTCTTCCACTACGAGCGCGGGCTCACCGACTACGTCGAGTACCTCAACCGGGTGCGCAAGGCCGATGTCGTCAACGACGAGATCATCGACTTCGAGTCGGAGAACAGCGAACGGAAGATCTCGCTCGAGGTGGCCATGCAGTGGACCACCTCCTACACCGAGAACGTCTTCACCTACGCGAACACCATCAACACGCACGAGGGCGGGACGCACGAGGAGGGCTTCCGCGCCGCGCTCACCACGCTGGTGAACCGGTACGCGCGCGCGAACAACCTCCTCAAGGAGAAGGACGACAACCTCACCGGTGAGGACATCCGCGAAGGACTCACCGCGGTCATCTCGGTGAAGCTCTCGGAGCCCCAGTTCGAGGGACAGACCAAGACCAAGCTCGGCAACACCGAGGCCAAGGCGTTCGTGCAGAAGGTTGTCGGCGACGAGCTGGGCGACTGGTTCGAGCGCAACCCGGTGCAGGCGAAGAACGTGGTCCGCAAGGCCATCGACGCCGCATCCGCCCGCATGGCGGCGCGTCGGGCCCGCGAGACCGCGCGCCGCAAGAGCGTGTTCGAGTCGGCCGCGATGCCCGACAAGCTCAAGGACTGCACCAGCAAGGATCCCTCGATCTCCGAGATCTTCCTCGTGGAGGGTGACTCCGCCGGCGGTTCCGCGGTGCAGGGGCGCGACCCGCACACGCAGGCGATCCTCTCCCTACGCGGGAAGATCCTCAACGTGGAGCGCGCGCGTCTCGACAAGGCGCTCGCCAACCGCGAGGTCCAGGCGATGATCCAGGCGTTTGGCACGGGCATCGGCGAAGAGTTCGACATCGACAAGGCCCGGTACCACAAGATCGTGCTGATGGCGGATGCCGACGTCGACGGCCAGCACATCACCACCCTGCTGCTGACCATGCTGTTCCGCTTCATGCGCGGACTCATCGAGGCCGGCTTCGTGTACCTCGCGATGCCGCCGCTGTACCGCCTGAAGTGGACCCAGGGCGAGCACGAGTACGTGTTCAGCGACGAGGAGCGCGACGCGCGCATGGCCGCGGGCCAGGCGGATGGTCGCAAGCTCCCGAAGGACGCCGGCATCCAGCGCTACAAGGGTCTGGGCGAGATGAACCCCAGTGAGCTGTGGGACACCACGATGAACCACGCCACCCGTACGCTCCGCCAGGTGACCATCGAGGATGCGGCTGCCGCCGACGAGATCTTCTCGGTGCTGATGGGCGAGGACGTCGAGTCCCGCCGAGACTTCATCCAGCGAAACGCCAAGGACGTCCGCTTCCTGGACATCTGATCCGGAAGCCCACGACGCCCTGCCCACGACGCAGAACTGACGAACGAAGAGAACGAACATGACGGACGAGAACGGCGAGAACATCGTCGACGGGCACGACCACGGCAAGATCGACCAGGTCGACCTGCAGCTGGAGATGCAGCGCAGCTACCTGGACTACGCGATGGCGGTCATCATCGGCCGAGCGCTGCCGGATGTCCGTGACGGCCTGAAGCCGGTGCACCGCCGCGTCATCTACGCGATGTACGACGGCGGCTACCGTCCCGACAAGAAGTTCTCCAAGTGCGCCCGCGTCGTCGGCGAGGTGATGGGTCAGTACCACCCGCACGGTGACTCGGCGATCTATGACACCCTCGTGCGCCTCGTCCAGCCGTGGTCGTTGCGCTACCCGCTGGCACTCGGCCAGGGCAACTTCGGCTCACCCGGAAACATGGGGGCGGCTGCTCCGCGATACACCGAGACCAAGATGGCGCCTCTCGCGCTGGAGATGGTCCGGGACATCGAGGAAGACACCGTCGACTTCACCGACAACTACGACGGTGAGACCCAGGAGCCCACGGTCCTGCCGGCGCGGTTCCCGAACCTGCTGGTCAACGGATCCGTCGGAATCGCGGTCGGCATGGCCACGAACATCCCGCCGCACAACCTCCGCGAGGTCGCGGCCGGTGCGCAGTGGGTGCTCGCCAATCCGACGGCCAGCCGTGAGGAGACTCTGGACGCGCTCATGGAGCGCATCCCCGGCCCGGACTTCCCCACCGGCGCGCAGATTCTGGGCACGAAGGGGATCCGGGAGGCGTACCGCACCGGTCGCGGCTCGATCACGATGCGAGCGGTGGTCAACATCGAGGAGATCCAGGGTCGCACCTGCCTCGTGATCACCGAGCTGCCGTACCAGGTGAACCCCGACAACCTCGCGGTGAAGATCGGCGATCTGGCTCGTGAAGGCAAGATCACCGGCATCGCGGACATCCGCGACGAGACCTCGGACCGCACCGGTCAGCGCCTCGTGATCGTGCTGAAGCGCGATGCCGTGGCGAAGGTCGTGCTGAACAACCTCTACAAGCACACCTCGCTGCAGGAGAACTTC
The DNA here is from genome assembly GCF_044769785.1 of Microbacterium sp. GXS0129. NCBI lineage: Bacteria > Bacillati > Actinomycetota > Actinomycetes > Micrococcales > Microbacteriaceae > Microbacterium > Microbacterium sp. GXS0129. Next base: position 151,562 of record NZ_JBIZVZ010000005.1, read on the forward strand.
GGCGCCAACATGCTGGCGATCGTCGACGGTGTACCGCGCACGCTGCCGCTGGACGGCTTCATCACGCTGTGGGTGGCGCACCAGGTCGACGTGATCCGTCGTCGTACGGCCTTCCGCCTGGCTCAGGCCGAGAAGCGCATGCACATCCTCGACGGCCTTCTCAAGGCGCTGGACGCCCTGGACGAGGTCATCGCGCTCATCCGCCGTTCGTCCACCACCGCCGAGGCCAATGAAGGACTCCAGGCGCTCCTGGACATCGACGAGCTCCAGGCCGACGCCATCCTGCAGCTGCAGCTGCGTCGTCTCGCCGCTCTCGAGCGCCAGAAGATCATCGATGAGGCCAACGAGCTGCGTGCGAAGATCGCGGACTACAAGGACATCCTCGCCTCCGACGCCCGCCAGCGCACGATCGTCTCGGAAGAGCTGTCCGGAATCGTCGACAAGTTCGGCGACGAGCGACGCACCCACATCCTCCACGGATACGACGGCGACATGAGCGTCGAGGACCTCATCCCCGAGGAGGAGATGGTCATCACCGTCACCCGCGGTGGATACATCAAGCGCACGCGGAGCGACAACTACCGTCAGCAGCACCGCGGTGGCAAGGGTGTGAAGGGTGCGCAGCTGCGCGCTGACGATGTCGTGGAGCACTTCTTCGTCACCACCACGCACCACTGGCTGCTCATCTTCACCGACAAGGGCCGGGTCTACCGCACCAAGGCGTACGAGATCCCCGAGGCCGGGCGCGATGCGAAGGGCTCGCACATCGCGAACCTCCTCGCGATGCAGCCGGACGAGCAGATCCGTCAGATCCTCGATCTGCGTGACTACACCTCCGCGGAGTACCTGGTGCTGGCCACTCGTCAGGGTCGCATCAAGAAGACGGCGCTCAGCGACTACGACACCAACCGTCAGGCCGGCGTCATCGCCATCCGCTTGCGTGAGGATGATGAGGTGGTCTCCGCGCTCGCGGTCAACGGCGATGACGACATCCTGCTGATCTCGCGGCACGGCATGTCGGTCCGCTTCACCGCGGATGATGACACGCTGCGCCCCATGGGCCGCACCACCGAAGGCGTCGGCGGAATGAAGTTCCGCGGCGATGACAGCCTGCTGTCGGCATCCGTCGTGGCGCCGGAGAGCTTCGTGTTCGTGGTCACCGAGGGCGGCTACGCCAAGCGCACGGCGGTGAGCGAGTACCGGGTCCAGGGACGCAACGGTCTGGGCATCAAGGTGGCCAAGCTGAACGATGACCGTGGAGATCTTGCGGGCGGCCTGATCGTGGCCGAGGACGACGAGGTTCTCGTGGTTCTTGCCAGTGGCAAGGTGGTACGCTCTGCCGTGGCCGAGGTCCCGGCGAAGGGCCGTGACACCATGGGTGTGGTCTTCGCCCGGCTGGGCAAGGACGATCGGATTCTCGCCATCGCTCGCAACAGTGAGCGGGGTCTCGGCGATGAAGAGGACGAGTCGAACACCGAGTCGTCCGAGACGTCCGGAGAGGGTGCTGAATGAGCACGGTAGCTGACAAGCTCGCCAAGAAGTCGAGCAACAAGTCCAGCACGAAGCAGGTGCGCCTGCGGCTGGTCTACATCGACTTCTGGTCTGCGGTGAAGCTGTCTTTCCTGGCAGCCGTCGCTGTCGCGGTCGTCACTGTCGTGATGTTCTTCCTCATCTACACGGTGGTCTCCACCACCGGTGTGGTGGACACGGTCTCCTCGCTGATCTCGAGCCTGAGCCCGTCGTTCGTCCTGAAGAGCTACCTGGGCCTGCCGCAGGTGATGGCCTTCGGTGCGGTCGTGGCGATCATCAACCTGATTGTGGTGACAGTGCTGGGCGCGATCGCCGCCGCTGTCTACAACCTCGCGGTCAAGGTGACCGGCGGCCTGCTGGTCGGCTTCACCTCCAACTGACCGAAAGAAGCGCCCCTTCCGCCGATGCGGAAGGGGCGCTTCTTCGTTTCCGGACCAGTCGGTCGTCCTCAGAACAGCCCCGTCGTCCCCAGCAGGGTGCCGATGAGCCATGTTGCGAGCAGTGCCAGCGCTCCACCGAAAACCAGTCGCAGCACGGACCGTCCAGGCGAGCTGCCGCCGATGCGCGCCGCGATGGTCCCCGTACTCGCGAGCGCGAGAAGCACCACGGCGAATGTCACCGGGATGCGCCACCCGATCGGGGTCAGCAGGATGGCGAGCAGCGGCAATAGTGCGCCGATGGTGAAGGCCAAGGCGGACGAGAGTGCCGCGTGCCACGGATTGACCAGATCATCCTGATCGATGTGCAGTTCCACCTCGAGGTGTGCAGCGAGCGCATCGTGCGCGGTCAGCTCCGTGGCCACCTGGTGCGCGGTCTGCTCCGTGAGCCCCCGGTCGCGGTAGAGCTGAACCAGCTCCGCGAATTCCTCGTCGGGCATGGTGGCCAGCTCCCGGCGTTCTTTCGCGATGAGAGCTCGCTCGCTGTCGCGCTGGCTGCTGACCGAGACGTATTCGCCGAGCGCCATGGAGATCGCACCGCCGACGAGACCGGCGACACCGGCCGTGACCAATGCGCCCACCTCCGCCGTCGCCCCAGCGACGCCCACCACGAGGGTGGCAACCGAGACGATGCCGTCATTGGCGCCGAGGACGCCGGCGCGCAGCCAGTTCAATCGCTGGCTGAGGCCGGTGTCGTGGGCTTCTCCGGGATGGGATGTAGGGGTGCTCATGTGTTCAGTGAACCGCACTGCGCCACGCCCGGGCAACGCGAAACAGCCGTGCAAACCCGACCGATTTCGCGTTGCGTCGATCTGTGGGCTAAACTCGTATGGTTGCCGAGCGCAAGCTCGGGGGTATAGCTCAGGCGGTTAGAGCGCTTCACTGATAATGAAGAGGTCCCAGGTTCAAGTCCTGGTACCCCCACTCCCTCATCTCGGGGCCTTAGCTCAGTTGGTAGAGCGCTTGCTTTGCAAGCAAGATGTCAGGAGTTCGAATCTCCTAGGCTCCACAGTTACAGACAGAAGCCGAACCCCTCAGGGTTCGGCTTCTGTCGTTTCCCGCGGGAAGGATCGAGAACACACCCCCGATCCGCTTCAGAAGTGCGCTCCTATCTTTCGCGCGGCTCAGGCGACGGCCGCTCGGATGATCTCGAGTCCGGATCGGTGATCGGTGACGGCGAAGTTGGCGAAGCGGGTACGGAACTTTGCCGAGTCGAAGAGGTTGTCCTGGGCGTAGCGGGGGAGCAGCTCGCGGATCTCCCGCGCCCCGGGGGAGAACGCCCCGACAGCGCTCAGCGCCCAGCGAGGCACCACCGTGTGCCTCGGGGGTCGGCCGAAGACGCTCGCGGCGCGGGCGACGAACTCCCGATAGGTGGGGTGTTCCTCCGGCGTGGGAAGGTGCCAGGTCTGGCCGAAAGCGTCGGCGGTGTTGCCCAGGAGCGCCAGCGCGCGACTGGCATCGGGAGTCCAGATGAGCGTGCGGCGACGGTCGTCGCGCACGGGTACGAGTGCCCTCTTGCCGGCCGCGATCCGGTCGATGACGAGCGTGTTCGTGAAGCTCTGGGTGCGCCCCGGTCCGTAGAACTCCGGCGCGCGGGCGATGAGGACAGGAATGTCGCCGCGGTTCATCTCCTCCAGGACCATCTCCGCCATGTCGGCGCGGACTCGGCCCTTTGGCCCGACGGGGGCGAAGGAGGTGTCCTCCGTCTGCACCCGTGCGTCCTGCGGATACATGTAGGTGTTGTCGAAGTACACGAAACCGGCCCCGGCCGCGCGCGCTGCGTCGAGCGCGCTACGCAGCATCGTGGGGAACTGGCGTTGCCAGAGTTCGGTGTCGGCGGGCAGCCCCGCAGTGAAGTACACGATCTCGCTGCCCCGAACGGCCTGCGCCGTACGGGCGGGATCGAGCAGATCGGCGCTCACGAGATGGTCGGTGGGATTGACCGCGCGCGGGTTGCGGCTCACGAGCCGGATGTCGTCCGTTGCCCGGTGATCCAGTTCCCGAGCGAGCTCGATGGCGATCTGCCCGTTCGCTCCGAGTATGGTCTGCACGTTTCCCCTTCATGCGGTATGTTAACGGTGTTCACATCATAAGGAGGGGAAGTTAGCGGTGTCAACATCATCAGCGGGTCCGTACCACCACGGGGATCTTCGCGCCGCGCTGGTGGCGGCGGCGCGCCGGTCACTGGAGTCCGGTGAGGCATTCTCGCTGCGTGCTGTGGCGCGAGAGGTCGGTGTCTCATCGACCGCGCCGTATCGGCACTTCCCCCATCGCGACGCCCTGGAGTCCGCCGTGGCTGCGGAGGGATTCCGGGACCTGTGGGACCTCCTCGCCCCGGACGGTGCTCTGCCGGAGTCGCCGCAGGAGTTCCTGGAGTTCGCGGTCGTGTACGTCGACTTCGCCGCCGATCATCCCGCACTGTTCCGCGTGATGTTCGGCAAGGAGTGCGATGACGCCAACGATGAGCGCGTGCTGGCTGCGGAACGGCTGCACGACCTTCTGGCGCGCGCGACCGCGGCGCTCTTCCCCGATCGAGACCCGGTCGCGCTCGCCACCGGGCTGTGGGGCGCGGCACACGGCCTGGCGTTCCTCTTCCTTGACGGCAAACTGCGCGCCGCCTCACGTGAGGAGCGCGCTGACCGGGTGCGCGCCGCCCTCGCGGCACTCATCTGACAACAGCCCTTACTCGCAGAAGGAAGGTGCACCATGACCCGACGCATCCTGAACGTCGTGACGAACGTCGGACACTACGACGATCCATCACACCCAACGGGACTCTGGCTCTCCGAGCTCACTCACGCCTGGCAGGTGTTCGAGGAGCGAGGCTTCGAACAGACGATCGTGAGTCCTGCCGGCGGTGCGGTGCCGCTGGAGCCGAGGTCGCTCACGTTTCCCAATAATGATCGCTCCGCGCGGGCATGGCGGGAGGATCCCGCTCGCATGGCACTCCTGGAGGACACGCTCGCGCCTGCCGACGTGAACGCCGGCGACTACGACGCGATCTTCTTCACCGGAGGTCACGCGGTCATGTACGACTTCCCCGACAGTGCAGGGCTGCAACGGATCACCCGCGAGATCTGGCAGGGCGGCGGCATCGTTTCCGCCGTCTGTCACGGATATTGCGGTCTGCTGAACACCCGGCTCTCGGATGGGTCGCTGCTCGTCGCGGGGCGCAGACTCACCGGGTTCGCCTGGCGTGAGGAGGTGCTGGCGCGCGTGGACAAGCTCGTGCCATACAACGCCGAAGAGGAGATGATCGCCCGCGGTGCGCAGTACGAGAAGGGCCTGCTGCCGTTCGCTTCTCACACCGTCGTGGACGGTCGTCTGGTCACCGGACAGAACCCGGGATCCGCGAAAGCCACGGCACGGCTCGTCGCCGGGATGCTCTGACGACCTCGAACCGATGTCATCTGCTGGCTTGACCTTGTCACGGTGACAAGGTGGATGGTGGTGAGTGGAGGTCAGAAGATGACAGAGAACACAAACGTGAGCCCCGGGGAACGGCTCCGGGAGGCGCTGTGGGGACCGGACGCATCCGCCCGGCTTCAGGCGGCTCTCGCCGCGGGCACCAGCCCGCATCCCGCGTACGTCGCGGTGCTCGTGGAACGTTGCCAGCACGAGGCGGACTTCTTCGTCCGTGACATGCTCACCTGGGCGTTGACCCGCCAGGATCGCGACCTGACCGTGACGCGACTGCTGCCGGAACTCTCCTCGCCATCCGCCCGGGCGCGGAGCCAGGCTCTGCACACGATGTCGAAGATCGGTGACCGGCGAACCTGGCCGGCCCTCCGGGACGACCTGCTGACGGACGCGGACGTCGAGGTGGCCCGTGCCGCGTGGCGTACCGCGGCGGGACTCGTACCGTCGGGGGAGGAAGCGGATCTCGCCCGGAAGCTGGTCACCCAGCTCGGCCGGGGTGATGCCGACACCCAGCGAAGCCTTAGCCGCGCCTTCGCCGTGCTCGGTGACCTCGTCGAGCCGATCGTTGAGGCGGAGATCGAGAACGCCGATCCAGCCGTGGACGCGCACGCCGCTGCCACGCTGGCCATCATGGCCGATCCCGAAACCGGGTTCGAGTCCGCGATCGCCGAGGCGAAACGCGTCGTGGCGCTTCGGTCGGCTCCGGCTCCGGGGGAGTGAGCGTCGTGCTCATCGGCGACGTGGCGCGGCATTCGGGCATCTCCGCTCGTATGCTGCGCCACTACGACCGCATCGGGCTGGTCTCTGCATCTGGTCGCACGACGGGCGGTTACCGGGAGTACTCCGATGAGGACATGCGCCGGCTTCTGCACGTCGAAAGCCTGCGGTCGCTCGGGCTGAGCCTCGCAGAGATCAGTGAGGTGATCGATGATCGTGAGTTCGATCCGGCCATCGTGGTGACGAGAGTGGTGGAGCAGACCCGTCGCCAGATCGTGCAGGCACAGGAACTCGTGCATCGCCTGGAGGGGATCACCGCGACCGAGCCGCGGAGCTGGGATGACGTGCTGCGAACGATCCACCTCATGCACCGGCTGGAGAAGTCGGACGCCTCTGCACGCCAGCGACTCGCCTTGCGGACGCAGGATGCGGACCAGCGCGACCTCCCGGTGCTGATCGATGCGATGCTCCGTGAGGAGGGGGAAGACGCCGCCGGTGCTCTGCAATGGGCGATCGCGCGCAGCGGCGATGCCGCGGTTGCGGTGTTGGCCGATGCCCTCGTGTCAGATGACCCCGGCCGACGGCGCCGTGCGTTCGACGCGCTGGTGAAGATCGACAGCCCAGCCGCGCGTCAGGTGATCAGAGAATCGGCGAGCCATCCGGATGAGCGGGTCCGGCGACGGGCGATCATCGCCCGCGCCGAAGACGACGAGGCGGATTCGATGGCCGCACTGGTGGAGCTGATCCGAAGCGGACAGGGCGACGTCGACGCATCGGATGCTCTCGCGGCGCTGGCCGATCGCACCGGGCTCATCGATGTTGCGGTGAACGTCGTCGCGCAGGCGCTGTCGTCGGCGGAGGCCCCGGCTCGGCGGAGGCTGGCCGCCGCGCTCGTCCCCTACCCGCCCGCGGTCACCCGTCCGGTCCTGGAAAGCCTGCTCGATGACGAAGACCGTGCGACCGCGCTGACCGCGCAGTATGTCCTCGACTCCCACGGCGCGGGGGAGTCGCCGTGATCTCAGCGCCCGAGTTGCAGCGTGGCGGGGCTCGGGGAGAACTTGTCGTCCAGCACCAGGCACGCCGCGCCGATGGCGGCAACATCGGCACCGAGCGCCGTGCCCTCGATCGTGACCTCGTGGAGCTGACGGGCGATGGAGTGCTGCGCGACCAGAGGGCGGATCGTGGCGAGGAAGCGTTCCGAGACGTGCTCCCACATCGCACCGCCGACGACGATCGAGTCGATGTCCAGCAGATTGGTGATCGTGAGAATCGCCGACGCGGTGGAGCGTGCGGCGGATTCGAGGAGACCCTGGGCGCCGGCGTCGCCGGCGTCGGCTCGCGCGCACAGCTCGCGGAAGGCCGCTTCGGCGAGAACGGGCGTGGACATGTCGGTGCCAGCGGGGAGGATACCGGCTGCCACCGCCTGCTCCGCCAGGCTCTGCGGTGAGCCGGACTGCCAGAACGCGCGGAAGTTGCCGGTGTAGCGATCGCCGAACTCCTCGGAGGACACCGGAAGGAGCCCGACATCGCCCGCGTTGCCGGAGATGCCGCGCACGACCTGATCGTTGATGACGATTCCGAGGCCGACACCCGTCCCCAGATAGAGGAAGGCGAAGTCTCGCGGACCGACGGACGCTCCGGCCCACTGCTCAGCGACGGCGCCCGCCGTCACATCCTTGTCCAGCAGGACGGGCAGGCCCGTGGCCTCGCGGATCTCGTCCCGCAGGGCCACGCGTTGCCAGCCGGGGAGGTGCGGCGGATCGAGCACGAGGCCGCGGGCCACATCCACCGGACCGGGGGATGCGATGCCGATGCCGATGATGCGCTCACGATCGATCGGCGCCTCCGCGATCAGGGCGGTGATCTGCGTGGTGATCTGCGACACGACGGCGCCGGGGTCCTGGACGGCGGGGGTCTCATGGCTGGCGTCCACCACCACGCGACCCGTGAAGTCGAGGAGGACGTACGTGATCACGGCCGGATCGATGTGCACGCCCACCGTGTAGCAGCCGGAGGGGTTCAGCTCGAGCATCGTGCGGGGTTTGCCGTACGCGACCGCCTGCTTGCCGGTCTCCACGATCAGATCCTGGTCGAGCAGCCGTCGGCAGATGTTCGACACGGTCTGGGCGGACAGGCCGGTCTCCTCCGTCAGCTCCACCCGGCTGCGTCCCGAGGGAGAGCGACGGATCGAACTCAGGACGATGCCCTCGTTGAAGTCTGCGACCCGCGGCATGTTGGTGCCGCGACTGTGGTTCTGCGTCACTGGAGCTCCTCGAATCGAACAAAGACAGCCGCGTCTGCGTTCCCCCACCTTATTCCAGCGGGTTGAAGAAGGGTTGCCGGGGGCTTGCGGTCGACCCGGAAGCAGTTCCTGCGAAGCGCGGGTCAGGCCGGCGCCATCAAGGGCTGACCAACGAAGAGGACTGCCCCTCCCGGATCCGGGAGGGGCAGTCCTCTTCGTGTGCGGGTCAGAGAGCGTCGACGGGTGTGATCGCCACCAGGTGATCCAGTGAGGCGTCCTTCGCCGCACGGTGCAGCAGGCGGGATTCGCCGTTGTCCAGGCTGACGAGAAGCAGGTGTCCGGCTCGCGCGGTCACGAGCAACGGTGCGCGCAGGGCGACGTCGAACCAGAGGATCTCCTCGTCGGCCAGATACCCGAGATCGATGAGCTCGCTCGAAGCGCCGCTCGGGAGGTCCACCAGGTGCAGCGCGGCCCGGGTCGCGTCGCCCACCACGGCCCGGCCGTCGGGGGCGAACCCGTTGCTGTGCGGATAGGCGGCGTAGACATCCATGACGAGGAGATCCTCGTCGGGGGCTATGGACACCGGTCCGCCTCCTTGCGCGTCGTCGGTGCGGACCACTCTAATTCAAATTGGTGGAGTAAGTCCAGTGTGCCGTGCCACGAGATAGGGCACGATGGTGCGATGGAGCAGCTTCATGAGTTTCGGGCGATGAACGAGCACCTCGGCGAGTTCACCGACAGGCTCAACCCCGAGTTCCTCTCCGCTCACCCGCTCGACTCGTCGCTCGACCCGGCGAGCGTATACGGCCGCCGGACGCTGGACGTCTTCGACCTGGTCGATGTGACCGGTCGCGTCCTCATCACAGCGGGCCGCCCGGCTCCGGGTTTCGAACTGCTGTACGCCGCGCACGCGGAGATGTCCGCCGTGGTCAGCATCTCCTCCTCTTTCCCCGGAGCCGCACGCACGGAGGCGTTCTGGGTGAGCCGTCACGGGGTCACGCAATCCCGCTTTGCCACTCCTCCCGCGTCCGATGACGGCGTTCTGTGGCTGCAGCCGTTCGAAAGCCTCGCCCCCGCGGTGCTCGAGATCGCGAGCCTCGCGAACTCCACGGACGTGCCCGCGGAGTTCCGCGTGCCCGTGAAGCGATCTGCGGTGCGACCCCTCGCGCCGCGGGTCGAGGTCTTCGCCGCGATCGCCGACGCCATCCGGGGCGTCAGCCCCGGCATGGCCGAGCAACTGGACGCGGGCAACGGGCGGCAGCTGAGCTTCTCCGTCGATCTGGTGGACGAGGGTGGCCTGCAGAGCATCGACCACACGTGGGTGGTCACGCCTGTCGGCGCCCTGACCGTCGTCTTCGAGAAGGAGCGCATGTTCCGCCCGGACACTTTCATCACGAGCCTGAGTCTGTTCGAGCTCCGCCGTCGCATCGAGGATCTTCTTCCCGGCGAGGCGCAGCGTCGCTTCTGGAACAGGCTGGCGGCCGAGACGGCGGAAGCGCGGGTCGATACGACGATTCCCGGCTGATGCTCGCATCTCCTCCAGGGATGCGAGCATCGCCTATGCTCAGCCGGGAGGGGGAGCATATGGATGAACCACAGCCGGGGGCCGTCGGGTCGTACGACCGGGCGCGGGCGATCAGGTTCGCATACGCATCGCTGGCGTGCGCTCTGGTCGGCCTGATCTGGATGTTCATCCGCAACGAACTCGGGGAGCCGAACCTGCTGCTGGTCCTGCCGTGCGTCGCGGCGTCGGTGCTGGCGATCGTCTTCGCCGTCAGGACGCTTCGCCGGACGCACGGTCTTGCTCGTACAGCAGCGATCCTCGGACTTGTGGTGGGGGCCGTCGGAGCGGGCCTCGGCGGCATCTATCTGCTGCTGATGGGACCGTTCCTGCTGTGGGCGATGCTCGGCAGCGCCTGAGTCAGCGGATCTCGGTGATCGGCTGGGAGATGTCTGCCACCGTGGCGCCGTACGCGGTGATGAGCGCGTCGGCGTCGACGAACAGGCTGTACCCGTGTGCGCCGGCTCCCATCGCGATCCGGCGTCCGACGATGGACTCGTCTGCGTAGATGGGCCAGTCGGTCGTGCTGCCGATCGGGACGATCGTGCCGCGCTCGTAGCCCGTCGCGGCGAGGGCGAGATCGGGGGACGGGAGCTTGAGCTTGTTGACTCCGACCACGGCTCGCAGTTTCGGCCAGGAGATGGCCTTGTCGCCGGGGATCAGCGCGAACAGGTAGGTGTCGTCGGCCCGCTTGACGACGAGCGTCTTGATGATGTCGGCGGGCTGGAGACCGAGGAGCGCGGCTGCTTCCTCCAAGGATCCCGCTTGCGGTCGCTCACGCACATCGACATCGAGGCCGCGCGCACGCGCGGCCTCGATGACTCGATCCGTGGACTGTGTCACGCGTCGGGCGCGGACAGCGGGTCGTCGGCGACCCAGAGCTCGTCGTCGGCGCGCAGCGTCTGCCACGCGGCGTAGAGCACGCCGATCGCCGCAGCCGCACCGAGGACGATGGCGATGACGCCACCCGCACCGATGCCCTTCTTCTGCGGCTGGATCGGCTCGACGGCGCGAGCGAACGCGCGCTGCACGCCGGTGGTGTTGATGCGGTGGCGCGTGTTGTTGGCGGCGTCCCAGGCGGACAGCGCGGTGCCGATGGCTCCGCCCACGACCGGGACGACGCGGTGGTCGACGAATTCACGGCCGGCCTTGACGCTGCGATCCACGACCGGCGCCACACGCGACTCGTACGCGTGCTGCACGGTGGGAACGACCTGCTCACGGCCGAAGTTTCCGAGCTGGCGACTGGCCTCACGGGCGAGTTCGGCGGCGTCGCCTGCGAGGTCCTGCTGGTGGGCCCACAGCTGGTTGGCCGTGTCCTGGAGCTTGCGGAGCTCCTTCTTACGCTTGCGGCTGAGGTTCATGTGACCCCTCCCTATCAGAACGAACGTCCCCATCTTGCCAGACCACGCCTTGGAATCGACCCCCTTGACGGGCCTTTCCGCCGGTCTCACGGTCAACTCTGCGAGAATCGCCACATGGCTCTTCACTCTGCAGTCGCAACCATCCACACCAACCACGGCGACATCGTGGTCAACCTGTTCGGTGACCACGCACCCGTCACCGTCAAGAACTTCATCGGCCTCGCTGACGGCACCGGTGAGTGGACCGACCCCGCTACCGGCAAGCCGGGCGAGGGACCCCTCTACAAGGACGTCATCTTCCACCGCATCATCCCCAACTTCATGATCCAGGGCGGCGACCCCCTCGGGCAGGGCGTTGGCGGCCCGGGCTACAGCTTCAACGACGAGATCCACCCGGAGCTCGACTTCAGCAAGCCCTACCTGCTGGCCATGGCCAACGCGGGCCTGCGTCGCAATGCCATCACCGGCGCCGTCGAGGGCACCAACGGCTCGCAGTTCTTCATCACCACCGACCCCACCCCGTGGCTCACGGGCAAGCACACCATCTTCGGTGAGGTGGCCGACGACGCATCGCGCAAGGTCGTCGACGAGATCGGCGCAGTGCGCACGGGTGCCGGCGACCGTCCGGTCGAGCCCGTCGTGATCTCCTCGATCGACATCGCAGCGGTCTGACACACGTGACGTCCGCCGAGGTCACCCGCAACAGGGACAACTTCTGCTACCGCCATCCGGACCGGATGAGCTTCGTGCTGTGCCAGAAGTGCCTGCGCACGATCTGCCCGGAATGCCAGACACAGGGCGCCGTCGGCGTCGTGTGCCCGGAGTGCATGAAGCAGCAGGCCGCCCAGCGAACCGCGGCACAGAAGAAGGCGGAACGTCGATGGGGTCGCGGGAGCGGAGCGGTCGTCGCCGCCTCCGGCTCCCGCACCCCGCGTGTCACCTACGCGATCATGGCGGTGACGATCGTCGTCTCCCTGATCCAGATGATCCCCGGGCCCATCGGCGTCGCCGTCACCAGCGCGCTCTCCTTCGTGGGCTATGCCATCACCCCGGAACTCGGATCCAACGTGCAGCCCTGGCGCGCACTCAGCGTGACGCTGGTGCACGGCAGCTTCCTGCACCTGTTCTTCAACATGTTGTCCCTGTGGATGATGGGACGCATCCTGGAGCCACTGCTCGGCCGCTGGCGATTCCTCGCCCTCTACGTGATCTCCGCCCTCGCCGGTTCGGTGCTCATGGCGTTCCTTGCTTTCGACCAGTTCGTCGTCGGCGCATCCGGTGCCATCTTCGGAACGTTCGGCGCTCTCATCGTGATCACGCGGCGTCTCGGCGGTGACATCACTCAGATCCTCGTCATCGTGGGAATCAACCTGCTGATCGGGTTCATTCCGGGCTTCAACGTCGCCTGGCAGGCTCATCTCGGCGGTCTGATCGGCGGTCTTGTGGTCGGCGCGATCTACGCCGCCACACGTCAGCGGTCCCAGCGGGGACTGCAGATCGGCCTCCTCGCCGGCTTCGCGCTGCTGTTGTGCGCGTCGGTGTTCCTCCTGCCGGTGGTCCATCCGATCGTCGGCTGACACGCCCGGTCCGGGCGGGGTTGTCCACGGCTCGCCCGGGCTTCTGCACACGTTGTCCACATAGTTATCCACAGCCTGGGGATGAAAATCACATCCGTGTGATTTCCGGGTGCGGACGGCCCGGATCGTCAGATTCGGTGCGGGTCGATAGGATGTCGGCATGGCACGACGAGGAACGCCGGAAGAGCGCGAGAACGTACACCCCGACGCGACCCCGAACCCGGTGTGGTTCAAGCCGGTCATGATCGGGTTCCTGCTGATCGGTCTCGCCTGGATCCTGGTGTTCTACCTCAGCGACCAGCAGTTCCCCATCCCGGGCATCTACGGCTGGAACCTCGCCATCGGTTTCGGGATCGCACTCATCGGATTCCTGATGACGATGCGGTGGCGCTGATTCCACCGCGTGTGGATTCTTCCCAGAGTGTCTGACTAGGCTCGCGCTGTGACCACCGAGCTTCCTACGCGCCGAGCAGCGCGCGCCCGCAAACGCGGGCGCGTCACGGTGACCGGCGTTCTCGGCGAACTGCTGATCACGGGCGGTGTGCTTGTGCTGCTCTTCGTCGTCTGGCAGATGTGGGTCGGCGACATGATCCTCGGCGCCGCGGCCAACCAGCAGGCGCAGGATGTCAGCCAGACCTGGGCGGACGACGCGAAGAACAGCGGTCAGCCGTTGCCCACGTCGGACCCCTCGCAGAAGTACAACACCCTGGTCGCTGACCCGCCTCCCATCGAGGAGCCGGCCAGCGGTGAGGTGTTCGCCACCTTGCACATCCCGCGTCTGGGCCAGGAGGTCAGGATCGCGGAGGGCACCGCCACCTGGGAGAGCCTCGATCTCGGCATGGTCGGCCATTACAACGACACCGCGATGCCGGGAGACATCGGCAACTTCCCGGTTGCCGGGCACCGTGGCAGCCACGGAGCCCCGTTCATGAACCTGCCCGAGATGCAGGTGGGCGACGCGGTGGTCGTGGAAACCCCGGACGGCTGGTACACCTACCGGTACCGAAACATGGTCTACGTCACCCCGGATTCCGTGGATGTGCTCGACCCCACGCCGCAAAACACCACGGTGGAGGCGACGGGGCGCTATCTGACCATGACGACGTGCAGCCCGCGGTACGGCTTCTCGGAGCGCCTCATCGGCTACGCCGTGTTCGAGGCCTTCACCCCGCGCGTGGCAGACGGCAAGCAGCCGGCGTCGCTCTATCTCCCGAAGGAGAGCTGATGTACGGCGCTCTGTGGCGTGTCCTTCCCGGACCCTGGTTCGTGAAGCTGATCATCGTGCTCGTCGTGGTCGCCGCGATCCTGTACGGCCTGTTCTGGTACGCGTTCCCCTGGGTCAGCGCGACGTTCTTCCCGCCCGCGGATGCCAACACCATCACGCAATAGCGCTTCACGCATCCTCGTCGTGGACAATCACGACTCCTTCGTGCACACGCTGGTGGGGTATCTCGTCGAGCTCGGCGCGGGTGTCGACTTCATCGAGGCGGATGACATCGCCGATGCCACCGCCGTTGTCCGCGGCTACGACGGTGTGCTGATCTCGCCGGGGCCCGGTCGCCCCGAGGATGCCGGCGCCTCGATCGACGTGGTGAAGGCCGCTGTGAGGGCGAATGTGCCCCTCCTCGGCGTGTGTCTGGGACACCAGGCCATCGCTGTCGCGCTCGGCGGTGTCGTGGGGGTCGCCCCCGAGCCGATGCACGGCCGGGTGTCCGCGGTCAGCCACGATGGCACCGGCGTGTTCCGCGGGGTGCGGGCGGAGGTTCCGGTCGGTCGCTATCACTCGCTCACCGTCGAGGAGAGCACACTGCCCTCCGAACTCCGGATCACGGCTCGGGCGGGGCAAGTGGTGATGGGTATCGTGCATCGATCAGCGCAGGTCCACGGCGTGCAGTTCCATCCGGAGAGCATCCTCACGACGGACGGATACCGGATGCTGGCGAACTGGCTCGAGGTGACCGGGGACGCGGGTGCGGTCGCGCGTGCGGCGACGCTCACACCGCATCGATAAACGGATGATTGTCTACACGACAATCATCCGTTAGTGTGGCGGCATACCTTCCCGTGCTTCGAAGGAGAAGCCATGTCCGCTCGTCCCCTGCACTCTCGTCCCTGGTGGGTCGCCGTCGTCTCCGGTATGGCGTCCTACATCGATTCCGCCGCCATCACCGGCTTCAGCACCTCGATCGTCATCCTGCAGCAGGACCTCGGCCTCACCCAGTGGCAGGTGGGCGTCGCGGCCGGAGCCCTCACGCTGTCGATCGCCTTCGGAGCGTTGATCGGCGGCAGGCTGGGGGATCGGCTCGGGCGTCGTCCGGTCTTCACCGCCACCATGGTGCTGATCCTCACGGCTGTGGGAGCGCTCGTCGTGGCACCGTCGTTCGAGATGGTGGTCCTCGGCGCCGTGCTGCTCGGCCTCGGCACCGGAGCAGACCTGCCGGTCTCGCTCTCGACCATCGCTGAGGCGGCGACGGAGCGGAACCGCGGGCGTCTGCTGGGCTTTTCCAACCTGTTGTGGATCATCGGGATCGTGGTCAACACGGTGCTCGCCAGCGTGGTCGGGGACTGGGGGCGTGCCGGTGCCCAGGTCCTGTTCGCGCACATCGGCGTGGTTGCCGCCCTCGTCCTGGTCGGACGGCTGACCATCCCGGAATCCGCCGCGTGGCAGGCCGCTCGCACCCGCAAGCGCGCCGGCACGTCCGGCGAGCGTGCTGATCGCGCCCGCATCAGCGACCTGCTCCGTCCGCCCTTCCTGGTGCCGTTTCTCGCTCTCGTCGCCTTCTACGCGTTCACGAACCTCGTCGCGAACACCAGCGGACAGTTCGGCACGTACATCGTGGTGACCTATGGTGGCGCCACCGTGGGACAGGCCGCGCTGATCGCACTGCCGATGGTGCCGGTCGCCGTGCTGGGATACCTCTGGTTCATGAAGATCGCCGACGGCCCGCGTCGCTTTGTGTACTTTCAGGTGGGCGCGGTCCTGATGATCGCGTCGAAGCTGCTCGTCGTGGTCGCGGGGCTCAACCTCGTCACGTACGCCGTGAGTGCGCTGCTGGCGGCCGTCGGGGGTGCGTTCGCCTTCGAGGGGATCATGAAGGTGTGGACACAGGAGGCGTTCCCCACGCTGCTGCGCTCCACCGCACAGGGCGCGATCATCGCGATCGGCCGGTTCTCGGCTGCGGGGCTCGCGGTGATCACGCCGCTGATCCTCGACACGAGCGTCGCGGTGATGTACGTGCTGCTCACCGTGTTCAACGTCGTGGGCCTCGGCTGCGCGTGGCTGGCCTTCCGCCGTCGTCGTCCCGCTCCGATCCCCGATGAGGACCCCGGACGCTCGGAGACGGTCACGGCCGGGGAAAGCCGATGACCGCCGTCGCCGTCGTCACCCGGGTGGATGTGGAAGCGCCCCGTCGGGGCGATCCCACACCGGTGGCCGAGCCGCGGATCGGTTGGCGGATCACCGTGCCGTCGCCGTCATGGCGGCAGGCCGGTGCAGAGGTCGAGTGGAGCAGCGCGGGCGCGGTGGAGCGGGTCCGGCTGCCGGGTGGAGGGCGACCTCGGCGTACGTGGCCGTTCGCTCCGCTCGCGCCCCGACAGCAGGGCACGCTGCGTGTCCGGGTGTTCGGCGACGATGAGTCGGCGAGCGACTGGAGCGAACCGGTGCCGGTCGTTGCCGCATTTCTCGGGGACGGCGAATGGCATGCTGACTGGATCGGCCAGCGGACACCGGAGATCCACGCGCAGCCGGTACTGCTCCGGCACGAGTTCACGGCGCACGACGTGGTGCGCGCCACCCTGTATTCGAGTTCCGTGGGCGTGCACCAGGTGAGTGTCAACGGCGCCGACGTCACCGACCATGTCCTCGCACCCGGATGGACCCCGTACTCCGCACGCACCGTCCACGAGACCACCGACGTCACCGGCCTCCTCCGTGAGGGGGACAACTGCATCCTGATCCGCCTGGCCGGCGCCTGGGCCACGGAGCACTTCGGCTTCCGCCAGAACGCGCAGCCGCGCTACGGCGAGCAGCCGCGCGTGGCGATGCAGCTTCTCGTGGAATCGGCAGACGGTGCACATCGGTGGATCTCGACCGACGGTGCCTGGCGCACTACCCGTGGCGCGCTGCGCACCAGCGGTCTCTACGCCGGTGAGTGCTATGACGCGCGTATGCACCTGCGGGACGCAGCGGGTCGCCCCTGTGACCAGCCGGGGTACGACGATGGCGGGTGGACACCGGCACTGATCCATCCCGCGGAGCACGTCCCCGGGCCGCGGATCTCTCCTCCCGTGCGCCGCACGGACGAACGCCGACCCGTCGCGCTGCTGCCCGGTGCGGGCGATGCGACCATCCTCGATTTCGGGCAGAACCTGGTCGGGCGGGTGCGGCTGCGCGTGACGGGCCCGGCGGGCACGACAGTGACGGTGCGCCACGCGGAGGTGCTCGAGCACGGTGAGCTCGGCGTCCGGCCGCTGCGCCGGGCCGCCGCCACCGATCGCTACACGCTCAGCGGCGAGGGCGTCGAAGTGTGGGAGCCGGAGTTCACCTTCCACGGCTTCCGGTACGCCGAGGTGAGCGGCTGGCCGGGTGAGATCGTCACCGACGACGTGACCGCCGTGGTCATCCACAGCGACCTGGAACGCACCGGCTGGTTCCACACCTCTCATCCCTTGCTTCAGCGGCTGCATGAGAACGTCGTGTGGAGTCTGCGGGGGAATTTCCTGTCCGTGCCCACAGACTGCCCACAGCGCGATGAACGGCTCGGATGGACCGGCGACATCCAGGTCTTCGCCCCCACGGCCGCGTTCCTCTACGACGTCCGGGGATTCCTCGACTCCTGGCTGCGCGATCTTGCTCTGGAACAGGATGACGAGGGCGTGGTCCCGTTCGTGATCCCCGATGTGATCGGCCTGGCACGGCCCGCGGCCGCATGGGGGGACGCGGCCGTCATCGTGCCGGACGTGCTGGAACGGCACTTCGGCGACCGCGATGTGCTCACACGTCAGTACCCGAGTGCCCGGGCGTGGGTCGAGCTCTGCCTGCGACGGGCGGGGGCTGGCCGGGTGTGGGAGGGGGACTTCCAGTTCGGGGACTGGCTCGACCCGACGGCACCGCCCGACCGACCGGGCCAGGCGATGACCGCCACCGGGCTTGTAGCCACGGCCTATCTCGCCCACTCGACGCGTCTGTTGTCGCGAGCAGCAGAGATCCTCGGGCACACGACGGACGCGGAGCGCTATCGCGGCGTCGCGGACGAGGTGCGGCAGGCATTCGTGCGCGAGTACGTGACCGGGGCCGGGCGTCTGCTCTCCGACACTCCGACCGCCTACGCGCTGGCGCTGACGTTCGATCTGCTCCCCTCGGCGCTGCGTGACCCCGCGGGACGGCGGCTGGCCGCTCTCGTGCGGGAGAACGGCTATCGCATCGCGACAGGGTTCGTGGGCACGCCGATCGTGCTCGATGCCCTCACGTCCACCGGGCACGATGCCGCGGCAGGGCGCCTGCTGCTGCAGACGGCCTGTCCATCCTGGCTCTACCCGGTCACCATGGGTGCCACGACCATCTGGGAACGGTGGGACTCGATGCTTCCCGACGGATCCATCAACCCCGGCGACATGACCAGCTTCAACCACTACGCGCTGGGTGCGGTGGCCGACTGGATGCATCGCGAGCTCGCGGGCCTGGCCCTGACCCGACCGGGTCATCGCAGCGTCCGCATCGCACCGCACCCGCTGCCCGGTGTCGACGACGCCTCCGCGTCCTACGAGGGTCCGTTCGGCCGGATCGAGGCGGGATGGCGACGAGAGGACGCGCAGATCGTGGTCCACGCCGCCCTTCCCGCGGGCGTCACGGCCCAGGTGCGTCTTCCCGACGGGCGTGAGTTCTCCGTCGGCGCCGGCAACCATCGCTGGGTGTGCCCGGCGGAGGGTGGATCATCGCCGGGCGCAGTGGGAATGGACACCGCGCTCGCGGATGTCATCGACGATCCGGAAGCGCTGCGGCTGGTCGAGCAGCTGCTGGAGCAGCACGGCCCGGGATCGGTGGCGGCGATGCACGCGGGCACGCGCTGGACAGCACGGCAGACCCTGGCCGAAGTGGTGTTCCAGTACGCCAGCCCGATGATCCAGGCCGAGATCGCGCGTCAGCTGGCAGAGCTGTCTGCGGACCGGCTCGGATCCCATCGGGCTGC
This sequence comes from Microbacterium sp. GXS0129, assembly GCF_044769785.1. Taxonomy (NCBI): domain Bacteria; kingdom Bacillati; phylum Actinomycetota; class Actinomycetes; order Micrococcales; family Microbacteriaceae; genus Microbacterium; species Microbacterium sp. GXS0129. The sequence goes on from NZ_JBIZVZ010000005.1 coordinate 170,598, forward strand.
CGAAGGCTCCCAGCTGACGCCTGCCACACGCCGCACCCCGCCGTCCATCTGATCGTCCAGGTCTCGCACCAGACGGACGAGCAGTTCCTCGAACCGGGTCAGATCCTCATCGCTCCAGTGGGCGACCGCGGCGCCGAGATCATCGTCGCTGGCCGCGACGATGCGGCTCGCCACGGACCGCCCCTGCAGGGTCATCCCGATCATCGTCTCGCGGCCGTCCTCGGGGTTCGGCATGCGACCGACGAGACCGGCCTCTTCCAGACGACGGATCACCTTGCTGAGGTTGGATCGTCCCGTGTGCACGGCGTCGGCGAGCTCGGTGGGGCGGGCGAGGCCGCGATAGGCGAGCTGATTCATGACCAGGAACGCCAGCATGTCGTCGGCGAGCGGGAAGTCGCTGCGCCGCAGCAGATCCTCGCGGCGGGTCATCGACGACGCCCACGTGATCATCGCCTGCATCGCCGCCCGCGCGTTCAGTCCTCCGTCCCCGATGACCGATCGATCAGCGCCGGGAACGGATTCCAGGTTGACGGACGCGGAGGGCGGACGGGGCATGCGCTCATTCTCTCGCAGGGCGTCACGAGGACGCGGTCAGCCCGCGCAGTAGGTCAGATCGACGGTGGAGTGAATGTCGACGTCGCCGATCTGCACCTGCGACTGAACGGTTCCGCCGGTGCATGAGGGATCGGGCGTGGCGTTCACGGTGAGCTCGAACTCGGGCCCCTCGAGCGTCTCCCGGGCGGCCTCGAGCGACCAGCCCTTGTAGTTGACGACGGTCACCTTGCCGGAGGCCACGAGAAGTCGCACGGTGGTTCCGGGCGCCACCTTCTCACCCGCGGCCGGCTCCGAGGAAATGACGGTCCCCTTCGCACGCGAGGGGTCGTTCTGCGCGTTCACGGCTCCGAGCTGCAGCCCCGCCGCCTGTAGCGCCTGGGCCGCGGACGTCTGATCCACCAGCGCCGGCACCTCCACGGTGGCTGCACCGGTGGACACCACCAGCGTGACCGACGACGCCGGCTCGATGGGAGTTCCGGGTGCGGGATCTGTTCGTATGACCGAACCCGCGGCCACATCCTCGCTGGCTTCTTCGGTCTTCTTGAAGCGCAGGCCCTTCTCGGTGAGTTCGTGCGTGGCCTGGTCGAACTCCATCGTCACCACATTGGGGACGGTGAGGCCGGTGGGAGTCGCCGTGGGAGAAGGCTTGCCGAAACTCACGGCCCAGAACACGACGGAGACGACGAGAACCGCGACGACCGCCACGCCCGCCCAGATCCACGCCACGGGCGGACCCTGCTGAGTGCGGGTCATCGTGGTGTCGGTGGAGAGCTGACGCAGTGATCGTGCCGTCTCGGCTGCGGCGCGCGGGTTGGCGCCGTAGAGCTCGTTGGTGAGGTTCTCCAGGTGTCGCTTGGACGGCGTGCGTCCGTCGGCGGCACCGGCCAGCGCAGCGCGGAAGGTGGCCGCATCGGGGTAGCGGTTGTAGGGGTCCTTGGCGAGCGCGCGCAGCACGACCTCATCGAGCGCCCGGGGCACGGCCTGATCCACCTCGGAGGGGGGCACGGGTGTCTCGCTGACGTGCTGATAGGCGACGGCGACGGGGGAGTCGCCGCGGAACGGCTGGCGCCCCGTGAGCAGCTCGTACAGCACGATGCCGGTGGAGTAGAGGTCGGTGCGGGCATCGACCGGCTCGCCCTTCGCCTGCTCCGGCGAGAAGTAGGCCGCCGTGCCGATGATGGACGTGGTCTCGGCGACGGTGGACGAGGAGTCGGAGACCGCGCGTGCGATCCCGAAGTCCATCACCTTGACGCGGCCGTCCTCGGTGATCATCACGTTTCCGGGCTTGATGTCTCGGTGGATGACCCCGGCTCGGTGCGAGTACTCCAGCGCCTCCAGGATGCCGTCGACGTAGCGCAGGGCGTCCGACGTGGTGAGTCGTCCCTCCGCGGCGTGCTGCTTGAGGGTGCGCCCCGTCACCAGCTCCATGATGATGTAGGGGACCGCGACGTCGTTCTCCGTGTCCTCGCCCGCATCGAAGACGCGGACGATGGACTGGTTCGCCATGCGGGAGGCGGCCTGCGCTTCCATCCGGAAGCGGGTGCGGAAGGTGCTGTCGCGTGCCAGGTCCTTGTTCAGGATCTTGACGGCGACGGTGCGTCCGAGCTTGAGGTCGTACCCGCGGTACACGGTGGCCATGCCACCGGTGCCGATGACGTCATCGACGCGGTATCGTCCCGACAGGACACGTGACGGTTCCGACACGGACTACGCCCCCCATATCTGTGTGGGACAAGCTTACTGGCTGCTGCCGCCGTTGCCCGACGTGTCGCCCCCTGCACCAGCGGTGGGTGTCGCGGTGGGGCCGGTCGGCGTCGGCTCGGGCTCCGGTGCCGGAGTGATCTGGACCTTCACTTCGGCAGACGCCGGGCTCGGTCGTTCACCGCACGTCACCGTGTAGCTGGCGATGGCGGCCTGCGGAGCCATGTCGCCGATCACCACGAGCAGGCGCTCGGGGCTGGAGACCTGCTTGGAGGTGGACTGGTCGTCCTGGAACACCGCGTTCGTCAGTGTGATCGTGTAGCCGGTGAGTGCCTCGTCCGCCGGGCATGCCTGGTAGGCGGGCCAGGTGAGCTCCACGGTGGAGCCCGCCTCCGCCTGCTGCACCGCGTTGCCGTTGACGGCGAACGTCGCCGCTGCCGGTGCCACCAGCTCCGACTGCGCACCGTAGAGCGTGAGCGTCACGGTGGAACCCTCCTCGACGTTGCCGCCGGCGGGCGCCATGGAGGCCACCGCGCCGACCAGGTCGGCGCTCGGCGCGGGCGTGGTGCCGTCCACGCACTCGCCGACGAGGTTGTGGGCGGCCAGCGTGGCCTTCGCGGCGTCGCACGGCTGGTTGAGGAGGTTGAGGTCCCCGAGCGGCACCAGCTTCGTCGTGGGAGTCGGCGTCGACGAGGGGGTCTTGGAGGGCGCGGCCGAGCTCGGCGGCGCCGATGTGGTGACCTTGTCCGCGCCGTTGCTGCTCGGGTTCAGCAGAGCGAACAGCGTGCCGGCCAGCACGATGAGCAGGAGCGCGATGAGCGCGACCAGCGGCCACGTCCACGGGCTGCGCTTGCCCTTCGTCGCGGTGGCCGCGGGCTGCTGCTCGGTGGCGTCCAGCATGCGGGTGGCTGCGGCGGTGTCTCCGAAGAGCAGCTGGGTCGCGTCGTCCTCAGCACCGGCCAGCGCACCCATTCCGGTCGCGATGGCGGGTACGGCCTGTACTGCAGCTGCCATGTCTCCGCGTCGGAGAGCGGTGGCGGCACGTGCCACTGCGGCCGAGGACGCGGGGCGATCCTCCGGCTTCTTCGCGATCATCGCCATCACGAGGTTCTGCACCGGCTGCGCCACGGTTGCGGGCAGGGGCGGCGGGGTGTCGTTGATCTGCGCCATGGCGATCGCGACCTGCGACTCGCCGGTGAAGGGGCGCTTGCCGGCCAGGCATTCGTAGGCCACGATTCCCAGCGAGTACGTGTCCGTGGCCGGGGATGCAGGATGACCGGACGCCTGCTCCGGCGACAGGTACTGCACCGTTCCCATCACCTGTCCGGTGGCCGTGAGCGGCACCTGATCGGCGATGCGGGCGATACCGAAGTCCGTGATCTTGACGCGGCCGTCGGGGGTGATCAGCAGGTTTCCCGGCTTGATGTCGCGGTGCACCAGCCCGGCGGCGTGCGCTGCCTGGAGCGCTGCGGCCGTCTGCGCCACGTAGTCGAGCGTCTTGTCGCTGCTGAGCGCACCATCGCGCTCCAGGATGGAGGAGAGGGCCTCGCCGGGAACGAGCTCCATGACGAGGAAGGCCGAGCCGTTCTCCTCGCCGTAGTCGAAGACGCTCGCGATGCCCTCGTGGTTCACGAGGGCGGCGTGGCGCGCCTCGGCGCGGAACCGCTCGAGGAACCCGGGGTCCCCCATGTACTCGTCCTTGAGGATCTTGATCGCGACGGTTCGCCCGATGACGTGATCGGTCGCTTCCCAGACCTCGCCCATGCCGCCGATGGCGATGCGGGACACCAGCTCATACCGTCCACCGAAGGTGACGCCCTGTGTCGGCCTCATTTGTTCAGCACCGCCTCCATGACCTGCTTCGCGATGGGAGCTGCGATGGCATCTCCCGATCCTGACTGCCCCTGACCGCCGCCGTTCTCCACGACGACCGCAACGGCCACTTCGGGGTTCTCCGCCGGAGCGAAGCCCGTGAACCAGAGCGTGTAGGGTTCGTCGGAATCGTTCTCGGCGGTACCGGTCTTACCGCCCACGTCGACTCCGTCTATTCTTGCACCGCCCGCGACGCCATTACTGACATCGGCGACCATCATGCTCTTCAGCGCATCCGCCACTTTCGAGGTCACGGGCTGAGACAGCTGCTGGGGTTCAGTTGCATTATGCACACTCAGGTCCGGCGCCACGATCCCGTCCACCATGGTGGGGGTCATCACCACGCCGCCATTGGCGATTCCGGCGGCCACGAGCGCCATCTGCAGCGGGGTGGCGCGCAGGTCGCTCTGGCCGAATCCCGCCATGCCGGTCTGCGGCACATCGAGCTTCTGCGGGAACACGGAGGCGGGTGCCTTGAGGGGCAGTTCGAACGAGTGGTTGAAGCCGAACGACTCGGCCATCTGGCGCAGGGCGTCATCGCCCAGCTCGATGGCCAGTTCGGCCATCGGCACGTTGCAGCTGAGGCGCAGGGCGTCGGCGATGGTCACGGTTTCACCGGGGCCACACGTGCCGCCGCTCGCGTTCATGACCTGGTGATTGGTCTGCGGCAGCGTGAAGCTCGCGGGGTTGGGCAGCGTGGATGAGGCGGTGTACTTGCCCGAATCCAGGGCGGCCGCGGCCACCACCAGCTTGAACGTGGAGCCCGGAGGGTTCATGTCGCCGCCGATGGCGCGGTTGATCAGCGGGTCGGGGTTGGCGGCGTCTAGGGCGTCGTACGCCGCATTGGCGGCGTCGGTGTCGTGCGTGGCGAGACTGTTCGTGTCGAACGTGGGCGAGCTCACCATCGCGAGGATGCGGCCGGTCTTCGGCTCGATGGCGACCACGGCGCCCTGCTGGTCGCCGAGCGCCTCGAACGCAGCCTTCTGCACCACCGGGTCCAGGGAGAGCGCCACGCTGGAGCCGCGCGGCGCCTGACCCGAGATCAGCTGGTCGAGCCGCTCGAAGAACTGCGAACCGCCGCGGCCGGAGAGTTCGCTGTTCATCGCCGCTTCGATGCCGGTCCACGACCCCAGGGCGGGGTTGTAATAGCCGGTGACCGGCGCCCACATCGCGGCGTCGGTGTAGACGCGCTGGAACGAGTAGAGATCGCTCGTCGGCACGGACGATGCGATCACCGAACCGCTGGCGATGATCGATCCACGCTGCACCTCGTAGCTGTCGTACTGCGCGCGCTTGTTGTTCGGGTTCTCCGCGAGCGAGTCGCTCTGCACACCCTGGATCACGGTCACCGAGCAGAACAGGGTGAGGAACATCGCGAGGATGAGAATCGCCAGTCGACGAACTTCCTTGGTCATCCGATCACCACCCGGGGCTGGCTGCGTACCGCGTCGGAGACCCGCAGCAGGAGGCCGACGATGATCCAGTTGGCCACCAGCGAGGAACCACCCGAAGCCAGGAAGGGCGTGGTCAGACCCGTGAGCGGGATCACGCGCGTCACGCCGCCCACCATGATGAACACCTGCAGCGCCAGGGTGAACGCGAGGCCCGTGGCCAGCAGCTTGCCGAAGTCGTCCTGGCCGGTGAGGCCGATGCGCAGGCCGCGGCTGATGAACACCATGTAGAGGCAGAGCAGAGCGAACAGGCCGACGAGTCCGAGTTCTTCACCGAGGCTCGGGATGATGTAGTCGCTCTGCGCCAGCGGGGTGAGATACGGCCGGCCCTGGCCGAGACCGGTGCCCACCAGGCCGCCCTGGCCCAGCCCGAAGATGCCCTGCACCAGCTGGAAGCTGCCGTTCTCCTGGTCGATGACGCCCTGGTCGAAGGCGTTCAGCCAGTTGTTGAAGCGGTGTCCGACGTAGGGGAGCACCCGAGAGGCGAGGAAGGCGCCGCCGCCGGCGAGCAGCAGACCGATCACCACCCAGCTGGTCTTGCCGGTGGCCACGTAGAGCATCGCGACGAACATGCCGAACATCAGCAGACCGGTGCCGAGGTCGCGCTGAATGACGATGATGCCCATCGAGACGAACCACAGCACCAGCAGCGGGCCCAGCTCCCGTGCGCGCGGCCAGGTGAGGCCGAGGAAGCGATGGCCCACCGACACCAGGCTCTCGCGGGTGCGCACCAGGTAGCCGGCGAAGAAGATCGCCAGGCAGATCTTCGCGATCTCACCCGGCTGGAACGAGAACACGCCGGCGATCGACACCCACACCTGCGCGTTCCCGTCGGCGCTCAGGAACGGAATGAACGGCAGCAGCAGCAGGAGGATGCCCGCCAGTCCGAAGATGTACGTGTAGCGGTACAGCAGGCGGTAGTTGCGAAGCAGCAGGACCACGGCGAGTGTCGCCACCAGCGAGATGATCAGCCAGACGATCTGCTTGATCGAGTTCTGGTCCCAGCCCGGGCTCATCTCGCCCACGCTCAGCCAGTGCAAGTCGATGCGGTAGATCTCCGCGATGCCGATACCGGTGAGCAGAGTGGCGATGGGGACCACGAAGGGATCGGCGTTGGGCGCGCGCCACCGCAGGACGACGTGCAGGACGATCACGAGCAGGGCGGTGCCGCCGAGCAGGCCGAAGTACTCCGCGTCGAGGGTGCCGCTGGTGGCCATCTGGACGATGTAGACGGCGGCGGCGCTGATCAGCAGGGCGAACAGCAGAAGCACCAGTTCCCGGTTGCGCTGCTTCTTGGGCATGCGGATCTTGCGCAGCGCCTTGATGACGGCGGTGTCGCCGGATGCGGGAGCGTCTCGCGTGAGCGCGTCGGACATCAGTTCACCCCCGCATCTTTGCGCAGGCGTTCCACGATGGCCTGGGCGTCGGCGAGCGAGCGTGCGCTGATCGTCTTCTCGACGTTGGCGCGCTGGAACTCGGTGAGCTCGGCGAGCAGGATGTTGCTGTCCTCGTACGTATGGGACAACGCGATCGGGCCGATGCCTTGCTGGATGCCCTGGTAGATGACCACGGAGTCGTCATCAGCGCCCACGTAGTAGCGGGTCTGCGTCCACTCGTACGCCACGAACAGGGCACCCGCGATGGCGATCAGCACGACCACGAGCCCTGCGAACCAGGCGATCCGGCGCCGCTTGGCGCGGCGGCGGTCCTCTTCGATGAGCTCTTCGAGGAACTCGGCTGCGGGTTCGAAGTGCGTGGGCTCGTTTGCGGCCTGGCGAGCGGTGTGCAGCCATCCGGGGCGGGCGGTGCGCGCTGCCGGGATCTCGATGCCGATCGGGTTGGCCGCGGACCCGACGATGGTGCCTGCCGTCGCGAACGCCGGATGCGGGCCGCCGACGTCGGCGATGACGATGGTGACGTTGTCCGGGGCCCCGCCGTCGAGGGCCTGCTTCAGCAGCAGGTCCGCCGTGCGACCCGGCGCGTAGCCGTGGTCCAGGACCTTCTGCATGTGGATCTCATCCACGACGCCCGAGAGACCGTCGGAGCACAGCAGCCACCGATCGCCCTCCTGCGTCTGCATGATGAAGGTGTCGATCTCGGGGTGCGGGTCCTGATCTCCGAGCACGCGCATCAGCACCGAACGACGCGGGTGGTAGCGCGCTTCCTCGGGGGTGATGCGGCCGGAGTCCACGAGCCGCTGCACGAAGGTGTGGTCCGTGGTGATCTGGGTCAGCACGCCCTCGCGGTAGAGGTAGATGCGCGAGTCGCCGATGTGCGCGATGACGGCGTTGTCGTCGACCATCAGGATCGCATCGACCGTGGTGCCCATGCCGGTGAGCTCCGGGCGTCGCCGGGTCATGTCGATGAGGTCGCCGGCGGCCTCGGTGATGGCGTCGCGCAGATCGTTCTCGGCGTCGCGGGTGCTGGCGTGGGCGGTGTCGAGCGCCTGCAGCCGGCTGATCGCGAGAGCCGAGGCCACATCGCCACCGGCGTGACCGCCCATGCCGTCGGCCACGACGAAGAGATTGGATCCGGCGTAGCCGGAGTCCTGGTTGTTCGATCGGACCTTCCCCGTGTGGGAGATCGCGACGGCGGAGCCCTGGAAGACCATCGCCCTTACTTCCTCAATTCGAACGTCGTCGCGCCCACCTTGACGGGTGCGCCGACGCGGATCGGGACGGGCGAGGCGACGCGATCGCCGTCGTGCCACGTTCCGTTGGTCGAATCGAGGTCTTGGATCATCCACTGATCGCCCCAGAGGACGAGGCGAGCGTGGTGGGAGGAGGTGTAGTCGTCGCGGATCACGAGTCCGGACTCACGCGATCGCCCGATCGTGAGCGGCTGGTTTCCGAGCGGAATCTCCAGACCGGCCTTCGGTCCGGAGGTGATGACGATACGCGAGACGGTCGATGTGGTGGCCGGCCCGGTCGCGGCGGAGGCGGATGCCCGAGGCGTGCGCACCGGCTCGACGGGGGCGGTGCGATCGTTGGACGGAGCCACGGGCGCCGCAACGGCCTGTGCCGGCCGCGGCGGAGTGTCGACTCCTTCAGGGCCATCGGGGAGCTTGCGCGCCCTCACGCCGAAGAGGTCCGAGCGCAGCGAGTACACCACACCGAAGACGAAGAACCACAGCAGCACCAGGAATCCGATGCGCAGCAGCAGGAGAGTGAGGTCGGTCATCAGCTGAGCTCCCTCGCGTCGAAGATGCGCGTGGCGTCATCACGCGCTGTAGAGCGCGCGGGACGAGCCTGCTGCGCGACGACGCGGAACACGATGCGGGTCTTGCCGATCGTGATGGTCGAATCGGGCTCCAGCGCGCTGGAGGAGAATTTCACGCCGTTGAGCTTGGAGCCGTTGGTGGATCCGAGGTCGCGCACCATGCCTCGTGTGCCGTCCCAGAGGATCTCCACGTGCTTGCGTGACGTGTTGGGGTCGGCGATGGTGATGTCCGCATCGCTCCCGCGCCCGATCACCGTGCGCGCCTTGGTGAGCGCATGACGCTGGCCGTCGATGTCCACGACCGCACGCCAGGAGACGGAGGCGGCCTGCGCCGACTCGGATTCCACACTGACCGTACCCGTGGGGGTGGTCGTGTCGGCCACGATGGTGATCGACAGTGGGCCTGCGAACGAGTACCCCTGCTGCTTCGCGTGCTTGCGCACGATCTGCTCCAGCTCGGTGGTGAGCGTGCCGCCGTAGTTCGACATCTTCGATTCGTCGGCGGGCGACAGCAGCACCGTGAAGGCGTTGGGGGCGAGGATGCGATCCCGGCTCACGACGGCCGCGTTCGTGTCCATCTCACGCCGCAGCGCGGAGGCGATCTCGACCGGCTGGATGCCGCTGCGGAAGGTGCGCGCGAACGCACCGTTGACGGCGCGCTCCAAGCCCTTCTCGAAGCTGTCCAGTAGTCCCACGTCTCTCCTCCGGCCAGGTCACGGCAGGCGTGCCGTACTGGGCCATGCTAGACGGTGAGGCTGGGACCGGCTGGGAATTCGGGTCACGATGGTCATGAGCACCGTCCAAACCGTGCTAATCTCATCAGGTGCTTCCGGAGCGATCCGGATGCGCGCGAGTGGCGGAATAGGCAGACGCGCTGGCTTCAGGTGCCAGTGCCCGAAAGGGCGTGGGGGTTCAACTCCCCCCTCGCGCACAGACACCCCCGATCCTGTGGATCGGGGGTTCTTGCGTATTACCGTGCTGTGGCCCCGTGTTTCTTAGGAAACACGGGGCCTTGTCGTGCCCGTTCCAGGTCTGTGGCGCAGCGGGCCGGGTTGGGGGCAAGAAATAGCGTGAATGGCTAGCGGATGAGCGCTGCGTGGGCGGCCGTGAATCCACTGTCGCCGATGGAGAAGTATGCCCACTTGCCACGCTGCTCGCGTGAGACGAAGCCCGCTTCGGTGAGGATCTTCATGTGGTGCGAAACCGTGCCTTGCGTGAGGCCGACCGGCGCCGTGAGGTCGCAGATGCACGCTTCCTGTCCCTCCGATGCTGAGATGAGACCGAGGAGCTTGATGCGGACGGGGTCGCCTAGAGCCTTGAACAGTCGTGCGGTGCGCTCAGCTTGGTCGTCGCTCATCGCGACCGCCGCGGGCGCGCAGCAGGTGCCTGTCTCAACGGTGGTCATGGACTCAGCGTACCCCTCATATTGACATTCTTCAATGTGAAGGAAATGCTTGTCATATCGACACTCGTCAATTTGAGGAGCATTGTGTCTGAACTACCTGTCGTCGTCATCGGAGCTGGTCCCCAGGGTCTCGCAGCCGCCGCGCACCTCGTGAAGCGGGGCATGCCGGTCATCGTTCTCGAAGCAGGGGACGCGGCCGGAGCAGCCGTTTCGGAGTGGTCGCACGTTCGCCTTCTCTCGGCCTGGTCGGAGCTCGTGGACGCTGCGGCACGTGAGATTCTCGTCTCAACTGGCTGGGTCGAGCCGACGGAGGGTTACCCTCGTGGGGGCGAGTGGGTCTCGGGCTACCTCGCTCCGCTGGCTGCGGCGCTCGGTGATCGTGTTCGATTTGGGCAGCGCGTAACGGGCGTTGCTCGCCAGGGCCGCGACCTCACCGTGTCGTCCGCTCGCGCGCGGACGCCGTTCGTCATTCACACCGTTGCACCCAACGGCACTGAATCGCGCGTCCTGGCTCGTGCGGTCATCGATGCGGGTGGCACGTGGCGTACCCCGAACCCGGCGGGAGCGGATGGGACGCCGGCACTCGGTGAGCGCACTGCGGACATCCGTCACGACATCCCGGATGATGTCTCCGCGCTCGCCGGTAAGCACGTCGTTGTCATCGGCGCGGGCCACTCTGCGACCCACGCAGTGATTCGCCTCGCGGCCCTCGCCCGCCGCGATAGGACAACGAAGGTGACCTGGCTGCTGCGCCGCAAGGCGGGGTCAGGACTATTTGGGGGAGGTGCCGCCGACGAATTGCCTGAACGCGCAGCCCTCGGTAAGAGCGCCCAGCGTGCCGTCGAATCCGGTGCTGTGGAGCTGATTCGCGGCTTCCGCGTGGCGGAGTTCACGAGTCGGGGCATCATCTCCGAGGACGGAGCGCGCGTGGAGGACGTGGACGCTGTCTTCGCTCTGACTGGCTTCCGCCCCGACTACTCTTACCTCTCTGAGGTGCGAACGAGCACGGACGACGTACTCCAAGCTGTGGCGGGCATCGCAGCGGAGATCGACCCGAACCTGCACTCCTGCGGCTCCATCGGCGCCACGGGTGCCCGAGAGCTCGTTCAACCTGAGAAGGACTTCTACATCGTCGGTGCGAAGAGCTACGGACGTGCCCCAACGTTCCTCGCGCTCACCGGCTTCGAGCAGGTGCGTTCGGTCGTGGCCGAACTTGCGGGCGACCACGAAGCCGCGATGCGGAGCGAGCTCGTGCTCCCGGAGACCGGCGTGTGCGGTGGCGCGGGTGATTTTGGGGATGCCCCAGCGGCCGGCAGCTGCTGCGCAGCCCCAGCGCCGCAGCTGATTCAGCTGGGTGGTATCGGAGCCCGATGAACCACAGAGAGGCCGTGAGCACCTTGCTCATGGCCTCTCACTTGCTTTGGTCAGGGCCGAGGCTGAAGGCTCGCAATCAGCTCCTCGACGCGTCCCCTGATCTCGTCACGGATCACGCGCACCGGCTCGATTCCCTGCCCCGCAGGGTCGTCGAGCTTCCAGTCTTCGTAGCGCTTGCCCGGAAAGAACGGGCAGGCATCGCCGCAACCCATCGTGATGACGACGTCCGACTCCTGGACGGCCTCGGTGGTGAGCACCTTCGGTGCCTGCGAGGCGATGTCGATCCCGACCTCGGCCATCGCGTCGACAGCCGTGGGGTTGATCTGATCGGCAGGGATGGAGCCCGCGGAGAGCACCTGGATGCCGGGGGCGAGCTCGCGCAGGAATCCGGCGGCCATCTGGGAGCGGCCGGCGTTGTGCACGCAGACGAACAGGACTGTGGTCATGATGGTCGCTTTCCGAGGGTGGTGAGGAGGGTTTCGACGCGTGCAGCGATGTCGTCGCGGATGGCCTCGATGCCGGCGGGGGAGGCGAGCGCGGGGTCGCCCACGGGCCAATCCTCGTAGCGGACGCCGGGAATGACGGGGCAGACGTCACCGCAGCCCATTGTGATGACCACATCGGCAGCCCGCACCGCGTCATCGGTGAGGGGTTTGGGGAACGGGTCGGATGTGGGATCGATCTCCTCGATCAGCGCACGTACCCGGGGCTGAACGCGTCCCGCCGGAGCTGATCCGGCGGAGCGGGCGATGACGCGCCCACCCGAGCGCTCGGTGAGGAGCGCCGCGGCGAGCTGTGAGCGTCCGGCGTTCGCGACGCAGACGAACAGAACGTGCGGCGCGTCCGTCGTCGTGTCGCGCGAGAGGTCGTCGAGGCGCTGGCGGGCGAACTTCTCGGTCAGCGGGACGAGTGGGCGCGAGACGGTGGTGCGGCGGGCGAGGCCCGCGTAAGACTCGCGAACCACGTACACAACGAGCTGCGGATCGAGTGCCGGGTGGTTGTGATGCATATCCGCGGCGATGCGGGTGAGCTGGGCATCGACATCCGCAAGGCGGGTATCGGTGGGCTGGTCGGCGTCTACGGCAGTGGGCGCAAAGGAATCCAGCAGCATTGTCACCGCTGGCCGCAAGCTGGGCGTGATCCGGTAGTACACCCACGTGCCGCGCCGCTCGGATTCGAGCACTCCAGCGTCACGCATGACCTTCAGATGGTGCGAGATGGTGGGCTGTGAGACGTCAGCGAGGGCTTCGAGATCGCAGACGCACGCCTCGCCGCGGGAGTCTGTCGAGATCGCCGAGAGCATGCGCACGCGCAGCGGATCGGCGAGCGCTTTCAGAATTGCCGCCAGAGCACCGGCGGCCGGTTCACCCATGGCGTGCATCGTGGTGGGAGTGCATCCTTCGGTCACGCGAGAATCTCCGACGTCGCCCGGGCGCTGGTCGCGGAAGCGAACGGATCGGTTCGGAACCAATGACGGGCTGCCCACAGGGAGACGTAAACGAGGCCGACAAGAACCGGTACTTCGATCAGCGGACCGACGACGCCGGCGAGAGCCTGGCCCGATGTGGCCCCGAACGTCGCGATCGCGACGGCGATGGCGAGTTCGAAATTGTTCCCGGCGGCGGTGAAGGCGAGTGTCGAGGATCGAGCGTAGCCCAGCCCCACAGCCCTTCCGACGCCGATACCGAGGGACCACATGATCGCGAAGTATGCCAGCAGGGGAAGAGCTACGCGTGCGACATCCCACGGACGGGAGGTCACCTGGTGCCCCTGTAGCGCGAACAGCAGGGTGATGGTGAACAGCAGTCCACAGAGTGCCCACGGTCCGATCTGTGGCAGGAACTTCTCCTCGTACCATTCCCTGCCCTTCGCCCTCTCGCCGATGAGGCGCGACGCGAAGCCCGCGACGAGCGGGACACCGAGAAAGACCAGCACGTTGAGGGCGATCTGCCAGACCGAGACGTTCAGGCCCTGACTGCCGAGTCCGAGCCAGCCGGGGAGCACGGTGAGGTAGAACCAGCCCAGGAGCGAGAATGCGAAGACCTGGAACACGGAGTTGATGGCCACGAGCACGGCCGCTGCTTCGCGGTCCCCGCAGGCGAGGTCGTTCCAGATGACCACCATCGCGATGCACCGAGCGAGTCCCACGATGATGAGTCCCGTCCGGTACTCCGGGAGCTCAGGGAGGAAGATCCACGCGAGTGCGAACATCAACGCGGGGCCGACGAGCCAGTTCAGGACAAGGGATGAGACGAGCAGCTTCTTGTCGCCGGTGACGGCGGCCACCCTGTCGTATCGGACCTTCGCGAGCACGGGGTACATCATCACGAGGAGCCCCAGTGCGATGGGGGCCGAGATTCCACCGATCTCAAGGCGGGCGAGCACCTCGGAGACGCCAGGGACGAATCGTCCGAGCAGGAGCCCCGCAAGCATGGCGAGCGCGATCCACAGCGGGAGCCAGCGGTCGAGCGTCGATAGGTGCCGCCGCGCCGTCGTATCTCCGCATACTGCCGACCCCTCAACCTCTGCCGGGCCGCCTCCTTGTATTGACATACGTCTATATTGAAGAACTTCGATGCAAACCACAAGTGAAGCCCTGCGAGTCCGTTGCCGGACGAACCGGGATGGGCCGCGGATCGGGTCCGGTGCGCGCAGATTGGCGAACTGGCCTCGTGCCCCCGGGGGGGCACGAGGCCAGAGCCGCCACGTGAGCAGGTGTGCTCAGGTGGCGCTCGGCTATCGGAATCTGCGCCGGGGGCCGACCTGCTGTGTCAGGAGCTGATCTCGTCCTTCGAGAGGAAGCTCGTCAGCGCGGCGTTCACCTCGTCGGCGTGCGTCCACAGCAGTCCGTGCGGGGCGCCGTCGACCTCGACGTACTCCGCCTCCGGCACCGCCTGGTGGAAGCGGCGCGCGGTGGCGTCGATCGGGAGGATGTTGTCCTTGGTGCCGTGCAGGATCAGGGTCGGCTTGCCCGATGCGCGGACGGCCTCGACGTCGCCCCGGAAGTCCTCGATCCAGGACGGGACGACCGCGTACGCGGCGACGGGTGCGCTGGTCACCGAGAGGTTCCAGTTGGCGTCGACGACCTGCTGGCTGATGCGGGTGCCCAGGTTCTCATCGAGGTTGTAGAAGTCCTGATAGAACTGCGTGTACCAGGAGCAGCGATCGCTCTTGGCGGCTGCGGCGATGCCGTCGAAGACCTCCTGCGGGACGCCCTCGGGGTTGTCGTCGCGCTGCACGAGGAACGGCTCGAGCGATGCGAGGAAGGCCAGCTTCGCCACCCGGTCGTGTCCGTAGGTGCCGACGTAGCGGGCGAGCTCGCCCGTCCCCATCGAGAAGCCGACCAGAACCACGTCGCGCAGGTCGAGGGTTTCGAGCACGGTGTTGAGGTCTGCGGCGAACGTGTCGTAGTCGTAACCCGTGCCCACCTTCGAGGACTGACCGAAGCCGCGGCGGTCGTAAGTGATGACGCGGTAGCCCTGGCTCAGCAGCTCGCGGGTCTGGCGCTCCCAGCTGTGCCCGTTCAGCGGGTAGCCGTGGATCAGGACGACTGGCTGCCCCTCGCCCTGGTCCTCGTAGTAGAGCTCGATCGGGGTGGTGTTCTCGGTGCCGACGGTGATGAATCCCATGATCTTGTTCCTCTCAATCACGAGCGAGAACGGTCGTTCTCACCTGATGCGTCGACCATATGAGAACGACCGTTCTCTTGTCAAGTAGACTGAGCGCATGACCGAATCGGAAGCGCGGGAGAAAATCCTCGCTGCGGCGGAGGACCTCTACTACCGCAAGGGATACGCGGCCGTGGGAATGGACGAGCTGCGCACCGCCGCCGGCGTGTCGCTCCGGCGCCTGTACGCACTCTTCCCGTCCAAGACGGACATCATCGCGGCTGTGCTGCAGCGCAAGCACGAGGAGTGGGAGTCCGGGCTGGCCGCGGCGGTGAGCGCGGCGGGGGAGGAACCGCGGGCTCGCATGCTCGCCGTCTACCGTCACCTGGAGGACTGGTTCTGTGCCGATGACTTCCGCGGCTGCGCCTTCATCAATGCGTTCGGAGAGCTCGGTGGCACCCATCCCGAGATCGCGCAGATCGTGCGAGAGCACAAGGCGTCGTTTCAAGAGCAGATGGCAGCGCTCGCGGCAGAGGCCGGAGCGTCTGCTGCGCTCGCCTCGCAGCTCTCCATCCTCGCCGAAGGTGCTCAGACCACAGCGGCGATATCGTCGGACCCTCGCGTGGCGACGGAGGCACGGGCCGCAGCCGAGACGCTGATCGACTCCGCACTCGCGCGCTAGTTGCCGGATTCGACGGGGGCAGGGGAATGCAGATCACGGGGCTTGCCCATCTCGCGCAGTGTCCCCGCGCCGGTCATCCCGCCGCCGGCGCGCTGCGGTCCCACCCGAGGAAGAGGCGGCCACGACCGAGCGCGAAATCTCGATAGCTGATCCGCAGGCTGGGGATGCTGAAGTCCGTCACGAGTCGTCTGTCGAGGTCGATGTCGATGTGACCGGCGCCGGCCCGGTCGCGGTTCGGTGCCAGTGTGACCCGGGCGGTTCCGTCGTCTCGGACATCCACCGCACTCATCCGATGACTGTCGATCGATCGGCCCCAGATCGGCAGTTCTAGTGGGAAGGCCAGGCGCGCGGCGAGTGCGCGCCAGACGATCATCCGCGGGTCGTACCGGAGTGTCTCCTCGCCGTCGGTGACGGCCCCGAGAGAGGCGATGTAGGCGGCGACGACCTGCCCCTCGGCGCCCACGACCTCATAGGAGTCGATCCACGGCTCCGCATGCAATCGGTAGACGGATCGCACATCGCCGAGGATGACATCCGCGGTGCAGTCGACGACGCGTACCGACCGGTAGTCCGTCAGAAGGGCGACGACTTCCAGGAGATCCAGCTTCATTTGGCGATGCTAGCCCGTGCTGCGCTCGGCGGACGCTGGGCAGGCACCCCTTCGGCGGAGACGCAGCTCCCCGCCGAAGGGGTATGACTCAGGGGACGAGGCCCGCGACGGCGGGCTTGAAGCCGAGTCGCCGGTTCTCGCAGCACCCGGGCCGGCACACGTCGAACCAGGGACCGATCGTCGTGGTGTTCTTCCGCTGCTCGACGGGGCGTCCTTCGAGGCGCTCCTGCACGAGGTCGACGAGCGCGCCCACGAAGGCGGGGTGCACGCCGGGGGTGGGAGTGCGGGTCACCCAGAGTCCGCGGTTCTCCGCCGTCTCCGTCGCTTCCTCATCGAGGTCCCACATGACCTCCATGTGGTCGCTGACGAAGCCGAGCGGGACGATGATCACGGCGGTGCGGTCGGTGAGCGCCTCGATCGCGTCGTTGATGTCGGGCTCGAGCCACGGCTGGGATGCGGGACCGGAGCGCGACTGGTAGACGAGCTGCCAGGAGATGTCCGGCTCCACCCGTGCGACGATCTCCCGCGCGGCGGCGAGGTGCTGGGCGGCGTATCCGCCACCGGGGGAGTCCGGGAACAGCGACGCTCCGGAGAGCTCCGCATCCAGGGTGGGGATGCTGTGCGTGGCGAAGAGGACCTCGATCTGGTCCCGGCTGTTGCCGGCGGCAGCGGCCTCGCGCAGCGCGGAGGCGAGTCCTTCGACGAACGGTTCGAGGAATCCGGGGTGGGAGAAGAACTGCCGGACCTTGTCGATTCGCATGTCCTCCTGAAGTCCGGATGCCTCCAGCGCGTCCGCCCAGTCCTCCCGGTACTGCCGGCAGGACGAGTACGACGAGTACGCGCTCGTGGGAATCGCCAGCAGGTTCCGGACGCCGTCAGCGGCGGCCGCCGTCAGCGCCTCGTCCAGGTACGGCGCCCAGTTCCGGTTGCCCCAGTAGACAGGCAGATCGACCCCCGCTGCCTGCAGCGCATTGCGGAGCGCCTCCAGCAGCCGTCGGTTCTGATCGTTGATGGGGCTCACGCCGTCGAAGTGACGATAGTGGTGCGCGACCTCTTCGAGACGCTCGTCGGGGATGCCGCGGCCACGCGTGACGTTGCGCAGGAACGGGAGGACATCGTCCTGACCCTCCGGTCCGCCGAAGCCCGAGAGCAAGATCCCGTCGTAGGCGAACGGCTGGGTCGTGTGCTCCGGTCCGTCGGCGGTGGCGGGGGTGGCGCTCGCCACCCGGGCTCCGGGATCGAAATGAGCGTGTGAGGCCGGATCCGGCTTGCGCTCTCGCGGAGCCTGCTCGCCCGTCTCGGGCGCGGTGCCCCCGCGAGGTGACTCGTGGTCTTCTCTCATGGCATTCCTCCGGTTGAGTTCCTGCGCCATCATAGCCTTCATCTGATGAAGGACTGCTCCACGGCGCCGGGTCGGCCCTCTCGACGGGATCGGCCTTCCCGGTCCCGGCCTGGGGCGCGCGGTTCCTGTCATGAGAGACTGCGGGACGAAAGGGGCGGCGCGGTGTCGGTCGACGCGGCACTCGCCGCATGGACTGTGCGATCCCGGGGAGGCCCCGCCGAAACCCGGGAGAAATGAGAGAGCCATGAGCGAGCCTCGACCGATTCCCGTCACTCCCCGGCGCTGGACGCGCCCTCTCTATCTCGTTCTGGTCGTCGCGGCCCTGGCGACAGTGATGTTCGCCTGGTTTCACACCCCGGTGGTCGAGGTCGCGTCGGCCACGGCAGGGGAGAGCACGACGATCCGGTGCGCCAACGCCGGCCCGTCGCGATGGGACTCGCCCACGGTGAGCCGCGGCCAGGAGCTCGCTGACGGAACGGGCCCCGCCATGCAGTTCCTGAACCAGCAGATCATCAAGAACGACATCGAATCCCTCCGGGTGGACCTCGCGTGCGGGCGGGCCCGCGACGCGCACACGAACACCCTGATCGTGACCGCTTTCGCATCCGGTGCCGTGCTGTTCTTCGGGCACTCCGCGCTCTGGGTGCGCCGCACACGCTCGCAGGCAGCGACGAACGCCGCGTGACCCCGGCACCGGACGGCGGCCCGAGGAGATCGAGACGACGGGCGCTGCTGGGCTGGAGGGGAATCGCCGTTCTTCGCACGGGCGTCCAGCCGGGCGGGACGTCCATGAAGATGGGCGTATGACAGACCTCGATGTGGTCCTCACCACGGGTGATTCCGGTGAGCGCACCCCGGGCGGCGATCCGTCCGCTGCAGCCCCGGCCGCTGTGCGCACAGAAACCGGGGCGACTGCCGAGAACCACCGTGTCGCGGTCCTCGTCCTCGAGGGCGCGAAGCCGCTGGATGTCGGAATCCCCTCGCAGGTGTTCGCGCATCGGGCGAGCATGCCGTACGAGGTGCGGGTGTGCGGAGCCGAGCCCGGTCTCGTCACCGGCGGAGACGGCCTTTCGTATCACGTGGCCGAAGGGCTCGAGGCGCTGGAGCAGGCGGACACCGTGTTCGTGCCCGGGTACCGCGAACCGGCGAATACGGAGCCGCCGGCCGCGGTGGTCGCTGCTCTGCGCGCCGCCCACGCCCGCGGCGCTCGGCTGGCCGCCATCTCGACCGGAGCCTTCGCGCTTGCGGCCACGGGCCTGCTCGACGGACGTCGTGCGACCACGCACTGGCACTACACGCGCGCTCTGGCACAACGGCACCCGCTGATCCGGGTCGATGAGAACGTGCTCTTCATCGACGAGGGCGACGTGCTGACGTCCGCGGGGGCCGCCTCGGGCATCGACCTCTGCCTGCACCTCGTCCGGCGTGATCACGGTGTGGCGCTCTCGAACCGGGTGGCGCGGCGCCTCGTGGCTGCGCCCTACCGGAGCGGAGGACAGGCACAGTATGTCCCGCGGAGCGTGCCGGAGCCGCTCGGCGATCTCTTCGCGGAGACCCGCGCGTGGGCTCTGGGACGGCTCGACGGCTCGCTGACGCTCGCTGATCTGGCGCGCAACGCGAACGTCTCAGAGCGCACTTTCTCCCGCCGGTTCGTCGAGGACACCGGCTACACCCCGATGCAGTGGGTCCTGCGGGCACGCGTGGATCTCGCGCGGGAACTGCTCGAACGCTCCGATCTCGGCGTTGAGCAGATCGCTCACCGGGTGGGCCTGGGCACGGGCGCGAACCTGCGGCTGCATTTCCAGCGGATCCTCGGCACATCTCCGACGGAGTACCGGCACACGTTCTCGGCCTAGGCCGACCCGGTGGCGGAATCCTCGCGCCCCGTGGCAGGAAGCGTGGCGTGATACTTGCGCATGCTGTCCTGCAAGCCACTGTCCCGGTCCGTCGACTGTCCCGAGCATGGAAGGCGGCACAGGAAACGAGAGGACAGCCATGACCCGTATCGCCATCAACGGCTTCGGACGTATCGGACGAAACACCCTGCGCGCACTTCTGGAGCGCGACACCGACCTCGACGTCGTCGCCGTCAATGACCTGACCGCGCCCGATGCCCTCGCTCAGTTGCTGCGCTTCGACAGCTCGCTCGGCCGTCTCGGCCGGCCGGTCGACGTGGAGGGTGACAGCCTGGTCGTCGACGGTCGCCGCATCCGGGTTCTCGCCGAGCGCGAGCCCGAGAACCTGCCCTGGGCTGAACTCGGCGTGGAAGTGGTCCTGGAGGCGACCGGACGATTCACGTCAGCGGAAGCCGCCCGGGCCCATCTGCGTGCCGGCGCGAAGCGCGTGCTCGTGAGCGCCCCCTCCGATGGGGCCGACGTGACCCTCGCCTATGGCGTCAACACCGAGCAGTACGATCCGGCGGCGCACACGATCGTCTCCAACGCCTCGTGCACGACCAACGCTCTCGCCCCGCTCGCGAAGGTCCTCGACGACCTCGCCGGGATCGAGCACGGCTTCATGACGACCGTGCACGCCTATACCCAGGAGCAGAACCTCCAGGACGGTCCGCATCGCGATCCGCGCCGCGCTCGCGCCGCCGGGGTGAACATCGTGCCGACCACCACGGGTGCGGCTAAGGCCATCGGGCTGGTGCTGCCGGGTCTCGACGGCAAGCTGTCGGGCGACTCGATCCGTGTGCCGGTTCCGGTCGGCTCGATCGTCGAGCTGAACACCACCGTCGCGCGCGAAGTCACTCGCGACGAGGTCCTTGCCGCCTATCGAGCCGCGGCTGAGGGTCCGCTGGCGGGCATTCTGGAGTACTCGGAGGATCCGCTGGTGTCCAGCGACATCACCGGGCAGCCGGCATCGTCGATCTTCGACTCGGCTCTCACGCGCGTGGACGGCAAGCACGTCAAGGTCGTCGCCTGGTACGACAACGAGTGGGGCTTCTCCAACCGGGTGGTGGACACCCTGTTGCTGCTCGCCCAGTCCTGAGCTGTGTGGTCCGGGGCGCTCGCGGGTGCCCCGGACCGTCCTGGGATCAGCGCAGGCCGTCGACGCAGGTGCTCCCCGGGCGTACTTCGTGCCACAGCTCGTACTCGGACCCGTGCTCCGTCTCGATCTGCCACGGGGGAAAGTCGATGTACTCGTCCATCGCGAGGGCCCACGATGCGTCGGGCCTCGTGGATCGCGGATCGTCTGCGGGGATGTCATCCTGGGTCGTCCAGGACTCGGCGGGGTGGGTCTTCGCCCACTCATAGATGAGCTGGCCCGTCTGCGACCAGTCCCGCGCATTCATGTTGTCGGCGACGGAGGTGGGCATCGGCAGGCGGTCCGAGGTCCGGTAGTCGTACGTGCAGAAGTACGTCTTCCCGTCCTCGCCCACGTAGCTCAAGGGGATCGTCACGTTGGTGTGGAGCCACGGACGCTGACCCACCACGAGCATGGTGGCAACGATGGTGATGACGCCGGCGCTCGCGATCACTGCGGCCAGCCACCAGGCGCCGCGCCGCCGGTGCGTGGTCCTCACGGGCGGGGGTGCGGAATGCGTCACGAGCGGCTCCTTTCGATCGCGCGTGCCTTCCCCCATCGTGCACGTACCGGCCGCGGCACGCCAATCCGCCGGCACTGGCTCGCAGATGCGGTGGCTCGCACGGAACGGGTGACAACGCCTGTGCCGAGGGTGAGACGCACCGTTCATTCCTCGCTGACTTCTCTGCCCGCGGCGTCCGCGTAGCGGGAGGCGAGAAGCTCGAACGCCGCGGCGAGCTCGGGAGGGCCGACGACCCGCATCGGCGCATCGAACCGGCCGAAGGAGGCCGCGAGTGCGCTCCACGACCACGAGCCCGCGTACAGCGTGCAGCGCGCAGAATCGAGCGCGGTCACGATTCCGTCGCCCGCGAACGGGCGAACGTCGTCGGCGGGCAGATCGAGGATGACGGTGCCGTGGCACGCCCATTCGTTCACGTGGTTACCGCGGAACCGCGCCGCCACGAACTCGCCCGCGTCACCCCCGGGCACCGCGCGAGGGGTGAAGCGCGGGCCGTTGGGCGTTCGCGGCGCCAGGCGATCCACGCGGTACAGACGCCAGTCCTCGCGATCCCTGTCCCAGCCGAGAAGGTACCAGCGCCCGTCGGAGGCGATCAGCTGCACGGGTTCAGTGCGGCGCGGCGGAGCGTCATCATCGGGATGTCCCGGAGACGCGTAATCGAAGCGCAGTACCTCGCGCGATCGTATGGCGCGCGAGACCGCATCGAGCACAGCGGGCGCGGCGGTCACGGCGGGGCCGCCGCCCACGCGTGGCAATGCTGTCACTTCGACGGCATCGAGCCGGTGGCGAAGCGGAGACGGCATGACCTGGCGGATCGTGGCGAGGGCACGCAGTGCAGCATCGTTCACCCCCGCGCCCGTGGTGGAGACAGTCTGCAAGGCGATGGCGATTGCTACCGTCTGGTCTTCGTCGAACAACAGCGGCGGCAGCTCACTCCCTGCGGCGAGACGGTAGCCGCCGTCCGGTCCCCTTGTTGCGTCGATGCGATAGCCCATCTCCCGCAGGCGGTCGATGTCTCGACGCACGGTGCGCGCGCTGGTGTCCAGGCGGGCGGCGAGCGCGGGGCCCGGCCAGTCACGGTGCGTCTGGAGCAGCGACAGCAGCGCGAGCAGGCGCGAGGTGGTGGTCATGAGACGACCGTATTTCCCATCGAGGACAAAAACTGACCTATATGGCGAGAAGAGTGAGGTCTGCGGGCCGGTGCGGCTCGCGAACCACAGGAGTTGCCATGAGCCTTCAGACCACCACCCACCTCAACTTCCGCGGCGATGCGCGAGAAGCGCTGGAGTTCTACCAGTCCGTCTTCGGCGGGCATCTCATCCTCAACACATATGCCGATTTCGGTATGCCGGCAGACCTGCCCGGAGCTGACCGGATCGTGTTCGGTCTGGTGACCGCGTCGAACGGGTTCCGCGTCATGGGGTACGACGCCCCGGGCGCGGCCGGGGGAGGCATCGTCGGCGGCGGGGCGACGCGCCGGGAGAACAACGCCACGATGACCGATCAGGCGCTGTTCGTCTCCCTCGGATCCGACACCCTCGACGAGCTCCAGGGGCACTGGAACCTCCTGAGGGAGGGCGCGACCGTCGTCGAGGCCCTCGCCGCGTCCGCGTGGAGCAGCGGGTTCGGCATGCTCACCGACCGATTCGGCGTCACATGGAGCTTCAGCGTGAGCGTCTGACCGATCCCGGGGAGGCCGCCTTCCTCCGGGGGGCTCCTCCGGTGGGCGCCCGGACCCCCGGCCCGGGCGCCCGGCGGTAGGCTCCGACGCATGACGGACGACGTTCGCAACCTGCACGACGCTCTGGCCGCGGTTTCGGGTCCCTGGCAGCCGCATCGGCTGGTCAGCGTCAACGACTACGACGTGAAAGTCGTGAAGCTGCTGGGTGAGTTCGTCTGGCACACGCACCCTGACACCGATGAGCTGTTCCTCGTCGTGAGCGGCGAGCTGACCATCCAGCTGCGCGATCGTGATGTGGTGCTGGGCCCACAGGACGTGTTCGTCGTGCCACGCGGCGTCGAGCACTGCCCGAAGGCGTTGGAGGAGGTGCAGGCGGTGCTCTTCGAGCCGAAGGGCACCGTGAACACCGGCGATGCGGGCGGAGAGCTCACCTCAGAACTGCGGGAGCTGCCCTGAGGCATCACGTCTGCACTCGCGTGAGACGATACGGGCATGCTGGAACTTGCGCTCTTCGATCTCGACGGCGTCATCCGGCACTTCGATGAGTCGCTGACGCTGTCCATCGAACGTGAACACGGCCTGCCGTCGGGGTCGATTGCGGACGCCGCGTTCTCCGGCCCCCTGATCTCCGCGGTCACCACGGGGCGTGTGTCCCGCGCGGAATGGGTGGCCGATCTGGCCCACCGCATCGGAAACGCGTCGGCGGCAGAGGCCTGGGCGGCTCAGTGCCCAACGGTGGATACGAGCATGCTCGAGCTCTCCGACCGCCTGCGACGGGGAGGAACCCGCACGGCGATCCTCACTAACGGCACGGACACCATCGGCGCCGAGGTTGCGGCACAGGGCATCGACACCCACTTCGACGCCATCTTCAACTCGGCGCAGATCGGGTTCGCGAAGCCCGACATCCGGGCGTTCGAGCACGTCATGTCGGCCCTGGCGGTGGACGCCGCGCGAACGTTCTTCACCGACGACTCACCCTCTCAGCTCGCCGGCGCCACGGCACTCGGGATGATCACGCACCACTTCCGGGCGCAGGGTCCCCTTCTCGACGCGCTCCGTGACGCCGGAGCACGCATCTGATCTGACGCCGCAGCCGCGGCGCCTCGTCCCGCGTTCCCACCAGCCCTTCGTGCTGAGGGCGGTCGTTGTGCATTGCCGACACGCCTGCCCGAGTGAAACACACCATGTTGTGTTCCAATACCCGCGCAACCACAAGATATAGACTTTCGTGTGAGCGTTGAGGGGGTTGTGGTGCCCGTGAGACGCGATGCGGAAGGTCGGAAGGGTGGTCAACCGTGACGGTCGGCGAGAACGGGAGAAGCGTTCGAGGGGCGGCGAAGGGTGCGAAGCGGCGACCTCGCTCTCCGCGCGATCGCGACGGGAAAACATGTGCTCGTGGAGAAGCCGTTCGCCATGACCGCCGCCGAGGCGGCCGAGATCGCGGCTGCTTCGCGCGCCGCCGGGGTGCTGGCCATGGAGGCGATGTGGACCAGGTACCTGCCGCAGAGCGACGTGCTGCGCCAGCTCATCGCGGAGGGTGAGCTGGGCGACATCACCCAGGTCGTCGCCGACTTCGGCTCGGCGGCCTCCTACGATCCCGCCAGTCGGCTGTGGGATCCCGCGCAGGGCGGCGGAGCACTTCTGGACATCGGTGTGTACCCGATCTCCTTCGCCTCCTCCATCCTCGGCACCCCGGAACGGGTGCAGGCTTCCGGGCTGATGACCCCGGATGGCATCGACCTGCGAGCCACCGCGCTCCTCACTTCTGCCGGAGGTGCTGCCGATGCCGTCGTGTCCACCTCGCTCCTGGCGAAGACCCCGGCGTCGGCGATGGTGGTCGGCACCCTCTCTCGCGTGGACGTGCTCCCGGCGTTCTTCGCGCCATCGGGTCTTCGGCTGACACGCGGTGAGCAGAGCGAGGAGTGGATCGACGATCGCTTCTCGCAGCGCTACGACGCCCTCGGATATCAGGCCACGGCGCTGGCGTCCTTCGTCGCGGAGGGCCGACTCGAGTCGCCGCTGCATCCGCTAGACGAGGTGACCGCCGTGCTGGGCACGGTGGAACGGATCCGCCACCAGCTCACCGTGACGGACGTTGCGTTTTAGCCGGCGGTTCCTGATCGATCCGGCGTGACAGGATCGACCCATGGGTCAGGGGGAGAAGGCCACCGGGAAGAAGGCCACGTCCGGCGTCAGCGCGCTCGGTGCGTGGGGCATCGTCGTGCTGGTGGGGGTGGGGATCTGGGCGGTGTTCTTCGGGCTGCCCGCCGGCATCCAGATGCTCAAGACGCCCGCCATTTCTGAGGATTTCGGTCTGGAGGATGCGGTGGTCGCGCTCCGGCTCGACGCCGATCATCAGTCGTATCTGACTCTCGTGAACGACGCCGGTGAGACGCGGTCGGTGCGACTGGACGAGCGCGGATCCGGCGACTCCCGCGTGCTGTGGACCCAGGACGGGCTGAGCACCGGGGGACCGGACGAGGAGTACGTCCTCGGTGCCGACGGCCTCACCTCCTTTCCTCTGGATCAGACCGTCGAATCCTCATCGGAGCGCGATCGCGTGGCCACCGCCGGCGGATTCGCCGTGCTGACCGGGTCGGCCGAGGGCGCCCAGCTGTCTTTCGTCGACGTCGAGGCTGGCCGCCTCACGGAGCGAGACGCCGGCTACACCAGCGCGATGCTCACCAGCTGCGATGGGGAGGCGGTTCTGGTTGACGGCGACCGCGGCATTCGTGCGGTCACTGCTGCCACCGACGACTTCAGCGGCAGCCGGGCCTTCACCGGCGTGGGCAGCGTCACGTGCGATGGCGACCGGGTGTACGGCCTGGACGAGATCGTCGACCACGCGGACCACTCGACCCAGGTCCTGCGGATCTGGGATCGAGCCACCGGCGAGCGCCGTGGGGTCGAGATCCGCTATCCGGAGTCCGTCAACGCCTGGATCTCGGGGACGCCGTTCGTCTGGGAGGGGCGTCTGTACTGGGCCGCGTGGTCGACGCTGTGGTCGGTTCCCGTCGGAGCGGAGCTCGGCGACGCGGTGGACGTGACCGAAGTGGCGGACCTCGGCGGGTTCATCGATGACGCCAATGTCGTGGCCGGGACAGATGAGGGCGCGCTCGCGGCCGCGGGTGGCCGGGTCTACGGGGTCGCCACCGAGGAGAAGTTCATCAATCCGCGCCGGGGGAGTGCGTACGACCGGCTCGACCGGATGGTGATCTTCAGTGCTGATACCGCGAGCGGCGATCGTCGCGTGGAGCTGGAACTGCGCGGCATCGACTTCCCGAAGCGGGATCTTCTGGTCGAGGCCATCGCAGTGAACCCGCAGTGGGCGGCGGAGCGCTGAGTGCGCTCTACGAGATGTCGTCGCGTTCCGCGATCCGGCGTTCCCGCGCGCGGCTGACGGTACGGATGCCGTAGCCGAGCGCCGTGGCACCGGCGGCGATGGGCACTGCCGGTGTCGATGCGGGGTCATGAAATCATGACCGGGCGCCGGATCCAGGAAACATTCGCCGGATTCGTCATGGATTCGGTGCAGCGTCATGAACTCGTCGCCAGCGCGCGGGCCCGGCGGACTGACGCGCGGCGGTTCGTGAGTGTGCGTCGCGTGTCCCGAAACGATGACCCGGTCACCAATCCATGATGAATCCGCCGGATTCATCACGGATTCGAAGCACGGTCATGGCGTGGGAATGACGGGTTCTCTGATGGCTGCGGCTGGAAGTTGGGTGCGGGTGGAACCGGCCGGCCACGCAGCGACAGGAGACGCCACCGGCCCCGCGCGAGATGCGCGGGGCCGGTGGCGTGAGCGTTCGGGTCAGGCGATCCACACCGTCGTGTCAGCGGGAATCGCGCCGTCGGCGAGCGGCGCCGTCGTCAGCACCACGTTCTCGTCTGCCAGCGGGAAGGGCTCGCCGCCGAAGGTGGTGATGACCTCCCACCCGTTGGGACGGCGGAAACGCAGCACGTCGTCGCGGCCGGTCTCGATCCACTCGAGGTCCTCGTCGGTCTGCAGACCGTGTCGCAGCTCCAGCGCCTTCCGGTACAGGTTGAGGGTGGAATCGGGGTCCGCGTCCTCCACCGCGACGGCGTAGTCGGCGAACCACGACGGCTGCGGCAGGTGTGCACCGCCGGGGCCGAAGCCGAACGAGGAGCCCTCGGCGGTCCAGGGGAGCGGGACACGGCAGCCGTCCCGGCCGAGTCGGTCGTACTCGGAGCCGCGGAAGAATCCCGGGTCCTGGCGCTGATCGGGGGCGATCTCCGCCACCTCGTGAAGACCGAGCTCCTCTCCCTGGTACAGGTATGCGCTGCCGGGCAACGCGAGCATGAGCATCGTCGCCGCCCGCGCCCGGCGGATACCACCCTCGCGGTCCAGCCAGTCAGCCGGACCGCCGGCCTCGACCCACTCTGTGCCCTGCTTCACCGGGCGCCCGTTCAGCGGCTCCAGCCCGTAGCGCGTGGCGTGACGGGTGACGTCGTGGTTGGACAGCACCCACGTGGTGGACGATCCGGTCGCCACCGCCTGGGCGAGGTTGTCCGTGATGATCCGGCGGAAGGAGGCCGCATCGAAGTCGGCCACCAGCAGGTCGAAGTTGAACGACTGCCCCAGGCTGTCCGGGTGCGCGTACTTGGCGCGCCGCTCGGGGGTGCTCACCCAGGCTTCAGCCACGGCTGTGCGCGGCGGATCGTAGGAGTTGAACACCGCGCGCCACTCGGCGTACACCTCGTGCACGTCGTCACGGTCGATGAGCGGGTGGTTCCCGTCCTGCGGCATCGCGTCAAGCTCCGCCTGCGAGGGCAGCGGCTCGCTGAGATCCTTGGTGAGCATGTGCGCCACGTCGATGCGGAAGCCGTCGACTCCCCGGTCCGACCAGAAACGCAGCGTCTTCACGAAGTCGGCGCGTACCTCCGGGTGGTCCCAGTTGAGGTCGGGCTGCTCCACGGCGAAGTTGTGGAAGTACCACTGACCGTCCTCGACCCGCTCCCACGCCGATCCGCCGAACACCGATCGCCAGTCCGCCGGCGGCAGCTCGCCGTTCTCGCCCCGGCCCTCACGGAAGATGTAGCGCTCGCGGGCGGCCGATCCCCGACCGGCGGCGAGAGCCTCCTGGAACCACTCGTGCTGGTCTGAGGTGTGGTTGGGGACGATGTCCACGACCACCTTGATGCCCCGCTCATGCAGCGCCGTCACCATGTCGTCGAAGTCGTCCAGGGTCCCGAGGCGAGGGTCCACGTTGCGGTAGTCCGCCACGTCGTACCCTCCGTCGGCGAGCTCCGACGGATAGAACGGGCTCAGCCACACCGCGTCGATGCCGAGCGCGTGCAGGTAGTCGGCACGTGAGACGATGCCGGGGATGTCGCCGATGCCGTCACCGGTCGCATCGGCGAAGCTGCGGGGGTAGATCTGGTACACGGCGGCCTGACGCCACCAGGGGGCGGTGGTGGGTGTGGTGTCGGACATGACTGCTTTCTCGGTTGTGCTCCGGGGGAGGGAGCGCGGACAGGGGCGCGGGTGATCCGATCACCATCGGATCACCCGCGGGGTGGATCAGCCCTTCACGGCTCCCTGGGTCACGCCCTCCATCACCCATCGCTGGGTGAAGAGGTACGCGACGATGGCGGGGGCCATCGCCATGAGGTACGAGGCGAAGGACACGTTGTAGTTGTTGCTGAACTGGTTCTGGAACAGGTTCTGCCGCACCGGAAGCGTCTGCAGCGCCGGGTCCGAGATGATCAGCGAGGGCATCATGAAGTCGTTCCACGCGTAGAGGAACGCGAAGATGCCCACGGTGGCGCTCATCGGAGCGAGCAGCGGGAAGATCAGCCGCCAGAACGTCTGCCAGGTGGATGCGCCGTCGATGCGCGCCGCCTCCTCCAGCTCCATCGGAATCGAGCGCAGGAACGCCGTGAACAGGAGCACGCTGAAGCTGAGCTGGAACATGGTCGCAAGGATCAGCACGCCCAGCGGGTTGTCCAGGTGCACCAGGCCCGTGAGCTGGATCTGCGGCAGCGCCACCACCGGGAACGGGATGAACATCGCCGCCAGCAGGTAGAAGAACGACCAGCGGAACAGGCGCTTGTCCCAGTTGCGCACGATCGCGTACGACGCGAACGCGGAGAGCAGGATGGTGAGGATCACGGTGCCGGCGGTGACGAACATCGACACCGCCGCCCCCACCGGGAACTTGGTGAGGTTCCACGCCTCGACGAAGCCGTCGACGGAGAACGGCGCGGGCAACGAGAAGGCGTTGCCGTCCACCGCCTGCGCGCTGGTCTTGAACGCCATCGATACGGTGACGTACAGCGGCAGCAGCACGGTGACGGCGCACAGGATGAGGATGATCGTCCCCGACCAGTTGACGCGCTCCATCGCCGCGCGGGGCGACTTTCCGGGCTTGCCGCCCAGGACGATCGTGCTGGTGCTCGGTGCGGGTGCGGATTGAATGGCCATCAGAGTGCGTTCCTTCCGCGCGTCAGCGACAGCTGGAGGAGGGAGATGAGGATGGCGACGACGAAGAAGATCGTCGCGTTCGCCATCTGGTAGGCGTAGTCACCGCCGTTGAAGCCGGTGATGATCGTCATCGCGACGCTGCGCGTGGACGTACCCGGGCCGCCGTCGGTGAGGCCCTTGATGATGTCGTAGGCGTTGAGGAAGCCCTTGAAGCCGAGGATGAAGTTGATCACCACGTATCCGGCCACCAGCGGCACCGTGATGCGGGTGAGCTGCTGGAACTTGCTGGCGCCGTCGATGTCGGCGGCCTCGTACACGTCGCCGGGGACGGAGAGCAGTCCCGCGATGTAGATGAGCAGCGTGCCGGGGATGGCCTGCCAGGCGGTGACGATCACGATCGCGACCCAGGCGAAGTCCGGGCTGGAGAGGATGCTCGTCTGCAGCCACTCAATGCCGGTCGCCTCGCCGAACGCCGGCAGCGAGTTCGAGAACAGGAACTTGAAGACGTAGGAGATGATGATGCCGGAGATCACCATCGGGATCACGAAGATGGTGCGCAGGCCCGTCTTGAAGCGGATGCGGGAGGTGAGTCCCACCGCCAGCAGGAAGGCCAGGACGTTGACCACGATCACCGTGGCGATGGAGAAGCCGAACGTGAAGAGGTAGCTCTGCACGATGGCGGGGTCCCCGAACGCCGCGATGTAGTTGGTCAGCCCGTTGAAGCTCCAGTCGCCGATGCCGATGGAGTCGGTGAAGCTGAAGAAGATGCCCATCACGCCCGGGACGGTGATCGCCAGGGTGAACAGGATGATGCTGGGAAGCAGGAACAGGTAGTAGATCGGCTCGACGCGGCGCGTGGAGCGCGGCGGCTTGGTCTTGCCCGCCGTGACGATGGTGGACGTCGTTGTCATTGCTCCGTCTCCTTCTTCGCGGGTGCGCGGAAGGCCAGCCGTGCCCAGTCCGCATCCAGCGTGCTCAGCGTGTTCTTCACGCTGCCGCCGAGCGCGATGGTCTGCGCGTAGTTCATGACCGGGATGGTCTTGGGGACGAGCACCGAGGCGCCCTGGTAGACCTTGCCCTCGTCGACGTAGGGGATCATTCCCGCCACGCGCGGATCGGACGGTGGTGCTGCGGTCTTTGTCGGCGTGAATCCGAGCTGTGACTCGTTGTAGGCCTCGATGATCTCGGGCTGGTAGAGGTACTCCAGGAAGTCCCGCGCCGCATCCTTGTGGTGTGATCCCTCCGGGATCATGGCCGCGAGGTCCAGGTTGACGCGAACGGCGAGGTCGTCGGGGTCATCGGTCATCGGGAGCGGGAAGGTGCCGAAGTTGCCGTCGGGGGCCGTCTTCGCGATCTCGCTAAAAGCCCACGGTCCCTGCAGATACATCGCGGCCTTGCCCTCCGCCATCGCGGTGTTGCCGTCGTTGTAGCCGCGGCTGCGGGCATCGGCGTTGATGTAGGTGCCGAGCAGCTGCTGCATCTTGTCCATCGGCTCGGCGAAGTCCTTCGAGAAGGAGACCTCCGAGTCCGGACCCACGTCGGCGCCTTCGGCGGCGAGGTCGTTGTAGAAGTCGACCACGTTCAGGGAGCCGCCCACCGCGTAGTCGAACCAGCCCTGGCCCACGGTCCAGGCGTCGGCGGAGGCCAGTGTGGCGTAGAACGGATCGATGCCCGCCGCCTTGAGCTTGTCGCACGCGGCGATCAGCTCATCCCACGTGGTGGGAACCTCGATGCCGTTCGCGTCGAAGATGTCCTTGTTATAGATGACGGACGCCGCCATCACCGAATAGGGCAGCGCGCTCTGACGGCCGGCGCAGACGCCGTACTGGTCGAGCAGGGACTGATAGGTGTCGGTCATCTGCGAGGCGGCCGTCGTCTCGCTGAGGTCGCTGAGCGTGCAGCGATCGATGAACCGCGCAATCTCCATGTTGTAGTTGGCCAGCATGAGATCCGGCGGGTTGCCGCGCACGAAGCTCGCCGAGACCACGTCCACGCCGGAGGTGTCGATGACGACCTCCACCTTGTCCTGCGACGCGTTGTAGTCGTTGACCACCTGCGTCATGAACTCGATCGCCTCGCGCTTGCTGAACGTGAAGCGGATCGTCTCCGTCCCGTCGCTCGAGCAGCCGGCGAGCAACGCCGCGCTCACCCCGATGCTCACCCCCGCAGCGATCGCGCGCATCGCGCGTCTTCTGCTTCCTGTCACCGTCGTCTCCGTCCGCTTCTTTGCGCCCGTTCGGGGCAGAACCTTCGGATATTAGATTTACTAGCGAAATCAATATCTGGAAGGCATCATGACAGAACGATCCCGGAGAGGTCAAGACCCGTGAACCCCCTTGCCGCTGCACCCTCGCGCCCTGCACGCCTCGATTCCGTGCTGGCGTTCGCCTGGGATTCGGGGGAGTTCACCGCCTCGGACGCCATGGCTGCCACCGGGCTGACGCGGTCCACTACGATCGAGGCGCTCGACGAGCTCGTGGATCTCGGCCTGCTGATCGAGCTGCCCAATGCGCGCGAGGTGGGCGAGTACAGCAAGGGGCGGCCCGCGCGCCGCTTCAGCCTGGCTGGTGACGCCGCGGTGCTGGTCGGCGTCGACGCGGGCGAGCGGCACATCACGGTGCGGGTGGCGGATCTGTGCTCGCAGCCCCTGGCCACGCTGTGCATCGAGGTGGATTCGGACACCGACGCCGCTGATGCGCGCTCGACGCTGCTGGTGGACGCGATCGACACGGCGCTGTCACGCGCACATTGCAACCGCTCCGACGTGCTTGCGGTGTGCATCGGCGTGGCCGCGCCGGTGGGCGTCGACGGTCGCTCCCCCCAGCACCCCCTCGGGTACTGGGGGCGCACCAATCCCGGTTTCGTCGACGTCGTGGACTGGGCGCCCATCGTTCGCATCGACAACGACGCTTCACTCGCCGCCGTGGCCGAGGGATCGGTCGGCGGAGCCGTCGGGAGCGACAACTACATCGCCCTGCTGGCGGGCGGTCGCCTCGGCGCGGGCGTCGTGGTGGACGGACGCCTGTTGCGCGGGACTCACGGCGGTGTGGGGGAGATGGTCGCCTTCGACAATGTTGTGGGCGTCGGCGGCTCGGACGGTATCGGAACGAGACTCACGCGGTGGGCCGTCGATGCCCGCGCGCACGGCGAGTACGCGGTCGACGCTCCGCTCGCGCGCCTCTCCGTGGAGGAGCTGACCGGTCGCGCGATCCTCGACCTCGCGGCCGCGGGAGACCCGGACGCCCGCGCGCTGGCCGAGAGGGCGGGCGTCGTGCTGTCCCGGATCGTCAGTGTGATGGCGGGGATGTTCGACCCCGCCCGGTTCGTGGTGTCCGGTGCGATCTCCGCCGGCATCGCGCCCGTCGTCGATGCGGCGCGGCAGCATCTGCCGAAGGACATGCACCTCCCCGCGCCCGAGCTGGTGATCTCCCCGCTGGGTGCCGACGTCGTGGTGCTCGGCGCGCTGGCTGCTGCCTCCGTCGCCGCCCGGGACCGCGTGCTGGATGTGTGGGTCGAGCGTTCGCCCGTCGGCTGACGCCGCTTCCGCTTCATAGCGCGCACGTGGACCCTTCGGCGGCGGAACAGGCGCCGTTTGCGCACGGTGAATGGACATCGTATCGATTCGATTCGGGGTTGACGATGTCGGCCGCGGAGTGGTTGAGTAGACGCAATCGGCGTTGATTTGCAATCCGAATCTACTGGGACAGCGCCGTCGACGAGAAGGAACATTGTGACCACGGATCTGAAGGTCGGCGTGATCGGCCTGGGCTGGGCGGGCCAGCAGCACTTGGACGCGTACAGCACCATCGACGGTGTCGAGATCATCGCTGTGGCGGCGATGGAGCAGGATCTGCTTGCCGCCGCCGCGGAGAAGTACGCGGTGGCGAACACGTTCGCCCGCTGGGAGGACCTGCTCGAGCTCGAGGGGCTGGATGCCATCAGCGTGGCCGTGCCCAACTTCCTGCACGCGCCCATCGCCATCGCCGCGCTGGAGCGGGGAATCCACGTGCTGAGCGAGAAGCCGATCGCGCGCAACGGTGACGAGGGTCAGCAGATGGTCGACGCGGCCCGCGCCGCGGGCCGCGTGCTCGACGTGGCGTTCAACCACCGTCGCCGCGGCGACATCCAGGCGCTGAAGGGCGCCATCGACCGCGGTGAAGTGGGACGGCCGTACTTCGCGAAGGCGGCCTGGCTGCGCCGGCAGGGCATTCCGATGCTGGGCAGCTGGTTCACCAACCCCGCACTCGCGGGCGGCGGCCCGCTCGCCGACATCGGCGTGCACGTGCTCGACTACGCGCTGGACCTGCTCGGCGAGCCGGAGGTGCTGGCCGTGTCGGCGAGCACCTACTCCGAACTCGGTCCGCGCGGCCTCGGCGGCAACGCGCAGTACAGCGCCGCGGCCACCGACCATGCGTTCGGAGTCGAGGACTTCGCCACGGCTTTCCTGCGTCTCGAAGGTGGCGCCACCCTTCTCATCGAGGCGGGCTGGGCCAGCTACCGCAACCCGGACGACGAGATGAACTTCCTCGTGTACGGCACCGACGGGGGCGCCGAGCTGCGCGTGGCGGGGGACCCGGGCGAGCTGCGCATCTTCCGCGACAACGGCGCCGAGAACGCCGACTACTCGCCCGAGGTGGGGGAGAGTGGCATGCACCTGGGCGTGGTGATCGACTTCGTCGCCGCGGTCCGCGCCGGGGAGGAGGAGTGGAAGCGTCACGACGGTTCGCTCGCCCTGAAGCGCACGCGGGTGATCGATGCCTGCTACGCATCGGCTCGCGAGGGCCGGGAGGTGCAGCTGTGACCCGCACGGAGAAGCTGAACATCCTGGTCTGGAACGAGGGTGTGCACGAGGCGCGCAATGAGCCGGCCACGATGGCGGAGATGTACCCCGAGGGGATGCACGGCGCGATCGCTGCGGGTCTGCGCGCCCACTACCCGAACGCCGACATCTCCACCGCCACGCTCGTCGACCCGGAGCACGGTCTCTCGGAGGAGACGCTCGCGCGCACCGACGTGCTGCTGTGGTGGGGGCACATCGCCCACGACGAGGTCAGCGACGAGACCGTCGAGCGTGTGCAGCGGCACGTGCTCGGCGGCATGGGGCTGATCGTGCTGCACTCCGGCCACTTCTCGAAGATCTTCATCCGCCTGCTCGGAACCACCTGCTCGCTGAAGTGGCGCAACGAGGGCGAACGCGAGCTGGTGTGGACCGTGAAGCCCTCGCACCCCATCGCCGCGGGGGTCGAGAGCCCGCTGATCATCCCCGAGCAGGAGATGTACGGTGAGCTGTTCGACATCCCCGACCCCGACGACCTGATCTTCATCAGCTCGTTCACCGGGGGTGAGGTGTTCCGCTCTGGTGTGACGTTCACGCGTGGCAAGGGGCGGATCTTCTATTTCAGCCCGGGCGACCAGGAGTATCCGGTCTACCACCAGCCCCAGATCCATCAGGTGCTCGCCAACGGCGTCGGCTGGGCCGCCCAGCCGGCTCTGCACCGCGCCGAGCCGAGCGTCGCCAATGCCGCGCGCGACTGGTACGTCTGAGTCTTCGCTCTCCCGAGGACGAGGGAATGCCGCCGCAACGGGGTCGAAACAGGCGTTTCGTCCCCGTTCGGCGGCGTTTCCTTTCCGGCGCTGTGCCGGCGCGGTGTCAGCCCAGGGCCAGCGGAAGCACCGCGCACGCGACCACGAGCGGGCCGGCCAGGCAGCCGAGGAGGATGTAGCGGCGCCACGGGACGGCCACGCCGAGACTGCTGAGACGCGAATGCCACAGCAGCGTCGCCAGCGATGCCCACGGTGTGATCAGCGGGCCCGCGCCCACCCCGATGAGCAAGGCGGCCAGGCGGGCAGGTGAGCCCGCCGTGGCCTCCAGAGCCAGGTACGCGGGCAGATTGTTCACCAGATTCGCGCTGAGCATACCCACTCCCGCGACCTGCCAGAGCGAGAGCAGATCGTCCCCGCTGCCGACGACGGAGGCCAGGAGTGCGGCTGATCCCAGCTGCTCGAGCACGGCCACCGCGAGGAACAGTCCGGATGCGAACACCACGAGCTGCCAGGGGACCAGCGTCCACCGCACCGTGCCGGGCGCTCGCCGGGTGAACACGGCGAGCATGAGCATCGCGGCGAGCGTCGCGGGCAGCCACGGCGGGAGGATGACCAGGAGGGGCATCATCACGACCAGGACCACGCTGCACAACCGCAGCAGCGTGAGATCGCTGACGGCGACCGGTCGTGCAGGGACGAACGTGCCGCGCAGCGAGCGTCGGCTGATGATCCAGAGCAGCCCGACGGTGACGAGGACCGCGACGGCCGCGGGCCAGAACATCAAGGTCACGAAGGTGCCCGCGTCGCCGCCGTCGAGCGTGTGAGCCGCGAGCAGATTGGTGAGGTTGGACACCGGGAGGAACAGTGACGCGGTGTTGGCGAGCCAGACGGTGACGAAGGCGAACGGCAGCGGTCGCAGTCCGTTGGCGCGCGCCACGGAGATCACGACGGGGGTGAGCAGGACCGCAGTCGTGTCGAGCGACAGGAAAGCGGTGACCAGGACGGCAAGAGCGACCACCAGCAGCCAGAGCACGACCACGCGCGCGCGGGCCCACCGTGCCAGCCGGGAGGCCAGCGCGTCGAAGACGCCGGCGAGGGCGGCGAGCTCGGCGACGATGGTGACGGAGAGCACGAACAGCAGGACGGGCCACACCCGATCGGCGACGAGCAGGGCGTCGGCTGTGGGCAGAACTCCGGTCGCCACCGCGGTGAGTCCGGCGACGAGCAGCACGCCGCCGACGAGGGCAAGGATCACAAGGATCAATCATGAACCCCGCCGGCGTCGCCGCGAAACAATGGCCCCGCGAAGCGGGGGTGCCGCGAAACGAGGAGAATGTCGCCAATCGAGGACCAAACCACGGTTTCCGTCCTCTTTCGGCGACAGTCTCCTCATTTCGCAAGGCCGCGCGTCGGGTCAGAGCACGCGCGGAAGCATCGCGGCGGCGGCCGCGACCAGGAGAGCCAGGTAGGTCCAGGCGTGGACGCGGTCGGGGATGCGCGGCGGGCGGCGCCGCAGCAGGATGATCGTCGGAATCGCTCCGAGGAGCAAGAGGGAGGCGGCGCCCGCGTCCACCGCACCGATCATCAGCATCCCGCCCGGCACGGCGGCAGCATTCGCGGTGAGGAAGACGACCGTCGCGGGGATGCTCACCGCGAGGGTCAGCGGATTCGCCAGTGCCGTGGCGACGCTCATCGCCAGCCCTGACCTGCGCAGGAGGGGAACCGTCATCACGCTGCCACCGACACCGAGGAAGGCGGCGACGGTGCCGATCGGAAACCCGAGCACATCGGGGATCGCGCGGCTTCGCCGATCCGTCGACGCGGCGGGACGCAGGAAGCCCGGTCGGACGAGCACATCGACGATGGTCACCGCCAGGTAGACGACGAACCCGACCGACGCGATGCGGGCGGGGAGGTGCAGTGCAATGGCGGCACCCGCGGCCCCACCGGCACCGAGCAGCACGAGCAGCAGCCGGCGCCCCCGCAACCGGCCGAGCACATCCCGCGGTGTTGCGAGAGTTGCGACGGCGGCGCCCGTGACCATCACCACGGCGGACGTCGCCACGGCGACGCGCCCGGCGTCTGCTCCGGCGGCGAGCTCCACCCACATGATGACCGGCACGGTGACGAACCCCCCGCCGAAGCCGAAGAGCACCGTGGTGAGACCGGTGAGAACGCCGATGAGGAGGAGAAGAAACATCACTGAACCCAGTACACCGGGATCCGGATCGTCTGGCATTCGAATGACGGGCGGAAACATGTGAGTTCCGGCGCCTATGCTCAAGGCGTGCGTAACGTGTCGCTCCCCGTGGTCGATCACCTCCCGGTACCGGTGCTGCCGATCGCCACCGACTACCCGCCGGGACACCTGCTGGACTGGCATGAGCACCGCCGCGCGCAGTTCCTGTATGCGGCCACCGGAACCATGCTGGTGGAGACCGACGACGGCGCGTGGACCGTGCCCGGCGAACGCGCCGTGCTCATCCCGCCGCGCACCCCGCATCGCGTGAGGATGCTCGACGTGCAGACGTCCAGTCTCTACATCGAGCCGTCGGCGGTTCCCTGGTGGCCGGCTTCGTGCCGGGTGGTGGGAGTCGGCCCGATGCTGCGTGAGCTTCTGCTGGCAGCCTCCGACCTCCCCGCGGGCTACGTCCCGGAGGGCCGGGACGGAGCCCTCATCGCCCTCATCCTGCATGAGCTCGCGACGCTTTCCGAGACGCCGCTGCACGTTCCGCTGCCGGTGCACGCGCCGTTCGCCGCGCTGTGCCGAGCCTTCGTCGCGGACCCCGATGCGGCGGTCACCAACGCCGTCTGGGCCCGTCGCGTCGGGATGAGCGAGCGCGCGCTCACGCGGCGCTTCGTCGCCGAGACCGGGATGAGCCCCGCCGCCTGGCGCACCCGCGCACTGCTGCTGGCCTCGATCCCGATGCTGCGTCATCGCAGTGTCTCGCAGGTGGCGGCCGATCTCGGTTACGCGTCACCTTCGGCGTTCTCGGTGGCGTTCACTCGTGAGTTCGCCGCGACGCCGTCGAGTCTGAGCGCCCGCCGTCCCTGAGAGAGGCGGGCGCTCAGAGGGTGCCTCACTGGTAGGTGATCCGCGGCGTCCAAGCGGTCGTGTCGTTGTTCGTCGTCGCGCGGCCGTCCACTCGGAACGAGATCACGTCACCGGTTGCTACCGTCACGGTGGCGTTCGTCGCAACGCCGACGCCGTCCGACCCAGCGATCACCTTCCAGCCGCCCCCGGCGGGCCAGAGAGTGGTGGTTCCGTTCTTCCAGATGCTGGCAGTGATGCCGTCACCACCGGAGGTGTCCCATTTCCGCACCTGTCCGGTGATAGTCACCGTGCCCGCGTGCGGTGCCGTCCACTCCACCAGGATCTGGTCGCCGTCCGGATGCATCAGCGTCTCCGCTCCGGCGGTCCAGAGTGCGTCCCACGATCCCATGCCGCGCCACCGACCCTCGCCGATGTTCCAGGTCATCGACTGTGTCCCCACCCCGGCCTTCCACACGCGATAGTTCCACCCTTGATTGCCCTGCTGCGGGGTGAAGTCGTGTGCGGCATCGTAGCGCGCGGCAGTCCAGTCTTCCGCGGGCGAGATACCGAGAGGGCCGTTGACCGTGCTCGTTCCCGTCGGCGTGACGAATGTGAGGTTCGAGACCAGCGAGTTCACGCGAAGGTGCGGATCGCTCGCCGATGCCACCGGTGATCCGTTGATCTTCACGTTCTCTAGGCGAACCCCGTCGATTCGCCGGACGCCATCCCAGCCGCTCATGCGGATCTCATTGGAGCCCGGAGAGGTGGATGTGATGTTCGAGAACGTGACCCCGGATATTGACCCTGGCCAGCCCAGGTTGCCGAGCAGCGAGTCGAACCACAGGCTGTTGCGAACATCGACGTTGATCAGCCGCTTGGCGTGCTCCACCCGGATGTCGTCGAACACGATGTCCGAGATCGCCGTGGCATTGAACATCAACACGGTGAGGGCCGCTCGATCGGTGAGCTGGTCGGGGTGGTCGCGGTCGTCGAAGCTCTGCAGCACATCGATGTTGCGGAAGGTGATGTTCTCGTATCGCGCGGCGATCGTCTCCTCACCCACCACGATGGCGTTGTTCGCGTCGGACCACAGTTGCGAATCGACATAGGAGATGTCGTGGTTCGGGGTGGCGTTCGCGGGGTTCGCGAGTCGGTCGTAGCCGCCCTGCGGTGCATAGCCCTTGATCGAGACGGCGTCGTCACAGGCGCGGATGAATACGTCTTGGAACGTGACGTGGTTGCTGTTGTTGATGTCGAAGCCGTCTGTGCTCGCGTAGGTGGGGCTGACCACGTGATAATCACTCACCCGCACGTCGGAGGATTCGCTGATGAACCCGGTCCACCCCACGACGCTGCGATTGGTGGTGATACCGGAGATCGCGACGTTATGGGAGCGGGACACCGCGATCGCGACGTCGTCATAGCCGCCGGTGCTGGCGTTGTAGTCGCTGAGCAGGACTCCATGTCCGCGGACGGTCGCGCCGGTGGCGTTCTCGATCCGGATCCGAGCGCGCAGGACTGCGCCCGGAGCGAGATAGAGGGTCTTGCCCGAAGGAACGAACACCGGCGCGCCGGTCTGGACGTGCAGGCCGGGGCCGTAGTAAATCACGTTGGGGTCGGATGGCGACGGTGGGTTCACCTCGGGAGCCTGAGCGAACAGGTGAAGGGTCCTGCCCTGGTAGTCACCGTCGAGAACGACGGTGACGTCTCGCGGCTGGTCCAGCGTGAAGGTCAGGGTCTGACCTGATCGCGCGGGCACGAGTCCGAGAGAGGCGGGAACGAGTTTCGCGGTGGAAAATGCGAATCCCACGGTGACGCTCACCGTGACGGGGCCGCCGGGCATGTCGAATCGCCCGAAACCGATGTGCTTGCCCCAGGCGTTCTGTCCGGCGTCGAACACGCCGACGGTTTGGCCAGCGGCCGTGACGGTGAAATCGGAGCTCGTGGCGACGCCGCTGGGAATCGCTGGTGCACTGACCGTGCCGATCGCAGCCGCCGGGGAGGCGACGGAGAAGACTGACCACGCAATGGCGGCGGCGACGAACGCCGCGGCGGCGCGCAGGCGAGGAGATCGCCGGTGAGGGGAGGGCGACATGGCTGCACTGCCTTTCGTTGGACGGATGTTGCGCAAGCGGTTGCTCACCGATTCGTGATGTTACCGTCGCAATTTCAACAGCGTCAAGCGTCGTGCTGT
This sequence comes from Microbacterium sp. GXS0129, assembly GCF_044769785.1. Taxonomy (NCBI): domain Bacteria; kingdom Bacillati; phylum Actinomycetota; class Actinomycetes; order Micrococcales; family Microbacteriaceae; genus Microbacterium; species Microbacterium sp. GXS0129. The sequence goes on from NZ_JBIZVZ010000005.1 coordinate 210,871, forward strand.
CTGGAGCGCGGACGTGGCCGTCGCATCGCCGCCTGTCACGAGCTCGACGAACCGATCCGCCATCAGCGCATGGCCGTTGTGGTCCGGATGCACCTCGTCGTGCAGGTGGTGTGCGTCGATGGGGCCGAGAAGGCGGCGCCCGTCGAGTACGCCGATGAGGGGATCGCGCCTGGCCGCCACCACGCGGTCGATGGCAGTGCGAGTCATCGCCAGGGTCAGCGCGTCGGGGGATTCGGGCTGTGGAGTGCCCTCGTGTCGGCCATCGGGGCGCCGTCGCGTGGGGCCGGGGGTGCTCTCATGGATCGGACACGAGATCGCGCTGATGAGGAGGATCGGCACGTCGGGATGGGCGACCCTGATGCGATCGAGGAACCCGTGCCAAGCGGGAATCAGAGTGCGCGGTCGCAGGGCGGCTGTGCCGACCGGGTTGATTCCGACCTTGAGGGTGATCAGGTCGACGGGGGTGGTGGCGATGGTGTCGGCCACGAAGGGGTCGAGCATTGCGTTGCCGGCCAGGGAGAGGTCGACCAGTTCTATGCCAAGTTCCCGCGCTGCTGCTGCCGGCCAGGAAGAGAGCGGATCGCCCGCCTCGTGGCCGTGGCTGATCGAGCTTCCGTGGTGCAGCCATCGCAATGATGAGCCGTTGGGTGCGGGGAACGCAGGAGACGAGAGTCGAACGCTGCGGATCAGCGTGGCGGCGGTGTGGGGCAGGTGCAGGGTGACTTCGCGAACTCGCGCGCCGTCACCGCCGAGGCGGAATCGGTGCGTGAGCGTCTCGCCGGCTTCCTCCTGCATCACTCCGTCACGCAGGCGCCGCACGGGGCCAACGTCCGCGACGACGCGATCGACCTCGCGGCCGTCGGTGAGGGCGAGGATCACCGCGGGGAAAGCGGGCGCGGCGTCACCGTCTGCGTTGCGGCTGATGTCCGCCTCCAGGGTGAGTGACCGCGCGGCGGTGAGCAGCACGAGTCTCACGCCCGCGGTGTCGTCGGCGGCACGCAGTGCGCCGTCGTCGGACATGCGTGCGCGTGCGGACGCGTCCAGCCGCCGCGGGCGCAGGCCGCTCGCGGTCTCCTCGATCTCCGCCGCTCCACGCAGTGCCTCGCGGATCGCCTCTCGCGTCATCGTGAACACTTCGCTTGTCATTGGCGGGGTCCTCTCGTCTGAGTATCTGGATTCTGGCAGAATGGACAACCGATTACCCAAACCTGGCCCGCCGCCATCAATCCGAGTTGACATGGCGGTGTATGTCCCGCACAATCGCATCTGGACAACCGCTTGCTCACTCTTGGAGATTCAATGATGAAGAACCCGCGCCGTCTGTTGGCGGCAGTGCTCGCGACGGGAACCGCCGCCGCCCTTCTCGCCGCGTGCGCCCCCGCCGATGAGTCTTCTGGCGACGGGACGATCACGATCGTCGTCGGCGACCGTCCACCCGCAGATCAGACGGAGAGCCTCGCGGCGCTCGACAAGTCGATCGCCGCGTTCGAGAAGGCGCATCCGGACATCACCATCGAATCGGTGGAGACCCGCTGGGCTGCCGACACGTTCCAGGCCATGGTGGCCGGCGGCACGATGCCGACGACGATGACTGTTCCGTTCACCGAGCCGCAGTCGCTGATCGCTTCGCACCAGATCGCCGACATCTCGGCCGAGTTGAAGAGCACCGGCCTCGGCGAGGTCCTCAATCCTGCCGTGGCAGCGGTCGCGCAGGACGCGAGCGGCAACAGCTTCGGCGTGCCCACCGACGTCTACTCGGTGGGGCTCGCCTACAACCGCGCTCTCTTCACCGCCGCAGGGCTCGACCCCGATGCCCCGCCGGCCACCTGGGACGAGGTGCGCGCTGCTGCGAAGAAGATCGCCGACACCACCGGCAAGGCCGGCTACTCCCTGTACACGTCCAACCACTTCGGCGGCTGGATGATGACGGCAGCAGTCGCCAGCTTCGGGGGCACTATCGAGAATGCGGAGGGCACCGCGAGCACGGTCGACTCGAAGCCGGTGCAGGATTACGTGAACCTGCTCAGCGAGATGCGCTGGAGCGACAATTCGCTCGGCAGCAGCTTTGTCAACGACGCTCAGCCCACCCTGCAGGACTTCGCCGCGGGCAAGATCGGCATGCTCCTCAGCCTGCCGTTCGACTACCCCGGCCTCGTGCAGCAGTACAAGATGAAGCCCGAGGACTTCGGGTTCGGTGCGTTGCCCCAGGCGCCTGGTCAATCCGCCACCCTTACCGGAGGCAACGTGCAGGTGTTCAGCCCCTCCGCCACGAAGGAGCAGATCGTGGCAGGCCTGGAGTGGCTGAAGTTCAACCGGTTCAACGCCTACACCGACAAGGACACCGCGGTCGCGAAGGCCGAGGCGGAGGCTGCGGATGGCAACATCGTCGGGCTTCCGGCGCTCTCTCCGGTGAGTTCCGACGCCTATGCCCAGTATCAGGAGTGGATCTCGCCCTACGTGAACCTTCCGCTGGAGAACTTCGCCTCCTACACCGCCGTGGCGGAGTCTCAGAAGCTGGTCCCCGAGCCGCGGACCAAGGCGCAGGACATGTACGCGGTGCTGGACACCCTGCTGCAGGGCGCGCTGACTACCCAGAATGCCGACATCGACGCCCTGATCGCCGAGGCGTCGGCGGCCGTGGATGCCAAGATCGCTCGTTGACACTGACCGCCCCGTCCTTGTGGACGGGGCGGTCATCCGAAGGACGGAGAAATCGGTGAGCAGTGATTCCGCGGCTTCCGGCCGGCGCGAACGCCGACGGCGCACCCCTGGCGCATGGATGCGAGGCGGTGGGCTGGCGGCTATCGTCTTCGCACTGCCTGCCCTCTTCGTGTTTGGCCTCTTCGCGTGGAGCCCCATCCTGCAGTCGGTGGTCTTCGCGTTTCAGAAGACGAACCTCGTGGATGCAGCTAGTTGGGTCGGGTGGAGCAACTTCACCTATGTGCTGAGTGATCCGCTGCTGCCGCGCGTCGTGATGAACACGTTGTGGTTCGCCGCCCTCGCGCTGGTGATCGGCTTCCCGGTGCCGCTGTTCCTCGCCGTGTTCATGTCAGAACTGCGACGCAGTCGCGGGCTCTACAACGTGCTCTCCTATCTGCCTGTCGTCATCCCGCCGGTCGTGGCGATCCTGCTGTGGCGCTTCTTCTACGATCCGAGCGCCGACGGTCTCTTCAACCGCATCCTCATCGGCGTGGGGCTTCCTGCCCAACCCTGGCTGAACTCCGAGGCGATGGCTATGCCCGCCATCGTCCTCGAGGTCACGTGGGCAACCGCCGGCGGGACGGTGATCATCTACCTCGCTGCTCTCGCTGGCGTCCGCACCGAGCTCTACGAGGCAGCAGAGCTGGATCGCGCCGGAATCTGGCGCCGAATCTGGCATATCACCCTGCCGGAGCTGCGCGGCGTGATCCTCGTTCTGCTCTTGCTGCAGGTGATCGGCACCCTGCAGGTGTTCACGGAGCCGTTCCTGTTTACCGGTGGCGGCCCCAACAACTCGACCAAGACGATCCTCATGATGATCTACGACTATGCGTTCGTGAACGGCGACTATGGCGCTGCGACAGCGCTCTCCCTCATGCTGGCCGTCGTGCTCGGCATCATCTCGGCCTTCTATCTGTGGGCCACACGTCGTTGGAGCCGCTCGTGACCATGACCGACGAACGCAGCGCGATCTCATGGGCCGATCGCCGTCGTCCGAGCGTGAAATGGACGCTCCGCATCGCCCAGACGGTGATCCTCATCGGTCTTCTGATATCCGGTGCCGGAACGTTGCTGTGGCTGGCCAAGGCGTCGCTGTCGACCACACAGGACATCATCTCCGCACCCTGGGAGTGGTTCCCACACGGTGTCCATGTCGAGAATCTCGCCGTGGCCTGGAACGAACTCCAGGTGGGGCGGTACCTCGGCAACACGGCCATCATGGCCGCCGGGGCGTGGATCGCGAACATCATCGTCACCACGACGGCATCGTACGTACTGAGCATTCTGCGCCCGCGGTGGGCGCCCGTGTTCTCAGGGGCGATCCTGGCCACGATGCTGATCCCGAGCATTGTGGCGATGGTGCCGCTGTATGTCACCGTGATCCGGGTGCCCGGCACGCAGATCGGCCTCCTCAATACGTTCTGGGCCGTGTGGCTCCCCGCGGCGGCGAGCGCGTTCAACATCCTGATCGTGAAGCGCTTCTTCGATGCGATCCCGCAGGAGATCATCGAGGCCGCGCGTGTGGACGGCGCGGGTGCGTTCCGCATCTTCTGGCAGATCGTGCTCCCCTTTGCCCGGCCGATCCTCGGTGTGGTCTCCGTGCTGGCAATTCTTGCGAGTTGGAAGGACTTCCTGTGGCCGAAACTGGTGCTACAGGATCCGAATCTGCAGCCCATCTCAGTGGCGTTGCCGCGCTTCGCGAACACCACAGAACTCAGCGTTCAGATGGGGGCGATGTTCCTCGGGCTGGTGATTCCCGTGGTCCTGTTCCTCGTGTTCCAGAGACAGATCCTCCGGGGCGTCAGCATGAGCGGGGCGACCAAGGGGTAGCATCGCTGCGGATGGCAGCCGACAGCAGAACTGATTCCAGAACAAAGGGGAACGAAGACGTGGCGGACGAAAGATCCGTGACTCTCCGGGATGTCGCGGCCGTGGTCGGGGTGTCGGTGCCGACCGTGTCGAAGGTGCTCAACGGTTCCGGGCGGGTCTCACCAGAGACGCGAGCGAGGATCATCGAAGCCGCCGAACGGTTGGATTTCCGGCCGAACGCGCTTGCACAGTTCTTCGCTCTCGGGCGCAGTTTCTCGGTCGGCGTGCTTGCGCAGAAGGCGTCCGGGACCTTCTCGATGCCGGTGATCACGGGCATCGTGCACGAGCTGAGCACCCACGACGTCGCGACTCTCGTTTATGACGATGAGAACGATCCGTCGCTGCGGGCCGAGAACGTCCGCAAACTCAAAGCCCGCAAGGTGGACGGCGTGCTGATCGTGGGCGACGGCACCGATTCACCGGTGCCCTCGATCTCGCACATGCTTTCGGCGCCGCAGGTGCACGTCTTCGGCGTCACGGATAACCCGAAAGACGCGACCTTCCTTCCCAACGACGCGATGGCCGGTCGCCTCGCCGGCGAGCATCTGATCGCCCAGGGGCGGACGCGCATCGCTCACGTCACCGCCGATCCGGGCTTCCGTACGGTCCGTGAGCGCCACGACGGCCTGATGGATGCGCTGTCTGATGCGGGCCTCCCGCTCGCCCTCGGCGCCCCGCTATACGGTACGTGGCATCGCGCCTGGGGCTACGAGGCGGGGCTGCGCATCCGCGACCGGATCGCCGAGATCGATGCCGTGTTCTGCGGAAACGACTTCATCGCGCAGGGCCTCGGCCGCGCGCTCACGGCTGCCGGCATCCGCATCCCCGAGGACGTCGCACTGGTCGGCTATGACAACTGGAGCTTCTTCGGGGGCGGCGAGGATCGGTACCTGACCACGGTCGATCCGGGACATGTGGAACTCGGTCGCTCGGCGGCCCGACACCTCCTGGATTCGGTGGGCCATACGGTTGAGGGCGGCATCACGCTCCAGGATTGCCGATTGATCCCCGGCTTCTCATCGGGTGCGCTTCCCGCGGCCGAACTCGACTTCCCGTTCTTCTGATCGGGGGCCGGTTCAGCCGCGGGCGCGATCAGTCCGCGCGGATCGCGGTCAGAACCGCGACTTCCTCGGGCCAGAGAGTGGGCCCCTCGACACCGATCGTGGCGAGGAGACGTCCCGGAAGCACGACTCCAGGGGCGTCCAGCCAGGCAGGCCGGCCGAGGTAGTCGTTGTCGGCGACAGCGGGCGGGCATGCCGTGACGAGGTATCGGGCATCGGGGTCCAGGCCGGGGAGGACGATACGTCCTGTGGTGTACTGCGGATCGCTGCGGACGCTGGCCACGGCGTAGAGCGCGACCGAACAGTCCGCATCCACCACGCCGGTCACGGTCACGGGGGAGGTGGGGTCGTCGCCGTGCACGAGCGTGCCTTGGCGGAGGAGGTCGCGGTGCGCTCGATACAGCCCGACCCACTCGGCGAGTTCCGCAATCTCGTTTTCGTTCACGTGCGAGAGATCCCACTCGATGCCGAAATCGCCGAGCAGCGCCGTTCCCGCCCGGAAGTTCAGGCGATGGTGACGTCGAGTGGAGCCCGCCACCGGAGCGCCGACATGTGCTCCGAGGATCTCCGGCGGCATGACGAGTGCCGTCCAGCGCTGGATTGCCTGCCGGTCGACGGGATCCACGCTGTCACTGGTCCAGAACCGATCGCTGTGCTCCAGGATGCCCAGATCGATCCGTGCCCCACCGGATGCACAGGCTTCGATGGCGAGACGCGGGAACCGCTCGCGCAGGGCGCGCAGGAGCGCGTAGAGCGCCCGGGTCTGTGCATGGGTACCCGCAACGCGGTCCGGCCCGACACCTGCATCGATGAGGTCGCGGTTGTGGTCCCACTTCACATAGCCGATGTCATAGCGCTCGATGATCTCCGACATCGCCGCGAGGATTGTCGACCAGGCGTCGGGGTTGGTGAGATCCAGCACCTGCTGGTGGCGGGAGGCGATCGGGACGCGATCCGGAAGGCGCATCAGCCATTCCGGGTGTGCTCGCGCGAGGTCGGAGTCCTCGTTGATCATCTCGGGTTCGAACCAGAGCCCCGGTTCCATGCCGAGCTCGCGGATTCGAGTGGTGACGCGTTCGAGGCCATCGGGGAACACATCGGGGGAGACATGCCAATCGCCGAGCGACGACCGGTCGTCGCGCCGCCCGCCGAACCAGCCGTCATCGATCACGAAGCGCTCCGCTCCCGCCTGCGCGGCGCTCTCCGCCAACGCGATGAGCCGGTCCGCGGTCATGTCGAATCCCATCGCCTCCCAGCTGTTGAATGTCACGGGACGGGGCCGATCCCGCAGGTGCGGGAGTGAGCGCGCGAAGCGATGGAAGCGGACGGACATGGAGTCGAGACCGTCCGCTCCGAAGGAGGCGTAGAGCCAGGGAGTCACGTAATCCTCGCCCGGTGCGAGCTCGATCTCGCCCGGCAGCAGCAGTTCTCCACCGGCGAGCATCCGCTCGCCGGTGGGCAGACGTTCTGCGAACGAGCGCTGATTGCCGGACCAGCCGAGATGCACTCCCCAGACGCGACCTCGCCGGAACCCGAACCCGCGCTCACCGGCCACGGTGATGTATGCCGCGTCTGCGCCGGGGCGTCCGCGGCGAGACTCACGAAGCCGGACGCCCGTCTCGAAAGGCAGCCGTACGGGCACCCGTTCGAGTGCGTGCCTGCCCGTCATGTCCAAGAGCTCGGCGGCATCAGCCCCCACCGGGAGAGCGGCGGTCAGCCGCTCCACGCTATAGGCACTCTCGCCGGTGTTGCGGAGCAGATGGCGCAGCCGCAGAAGGCCGCCGGGTCGCAGTTCGAGGGTGGTGACGAGCATCAGCGAGGCTGCGCGGTCTATGGCCTCCACCTCGACGGAAACGGCTTCTCCGTCGACTCGCTCATCACGGATCGCGGTTGTGGTGAACCGAGGGGACCACCCCGAGCCGTTGCGGTGGCCCACCAGGCCCGGCTGCCCCAACCAACCCGTTGTGGATGCCGGCAGAAGTGATGGACCCGTCGTGGGCGGGAGTGAGGAGCCCGCCATGCGGGCGGTGGCGAGGCGAAGGTAGTCCGCGTCGCCGGAGGTGACGGGTCCGAGGTCCTGGCCCCAGTGCAGAACGGTGGGCAGACGGTCCGTGTCGGAGACATCGAGCAGGACCGAAACGCCGTCTCGACGCAGGTGGAGGAGCGGGGAGGCGGTCATCGTCCGCCGATCATCGTGCGCGCGAGCAATGCCGCGACAGCGGGATGCTCGGAGGGAATGGTCATCACGGCGGCGTGACGCACGCCAGAGGGGACCTGCACGGCGGCGGGGGTCCACGTGTGCCCGTCGACAGAGGAGACCGCTCCGTAGCGACCTTCCAGATAGTGGTCGAACAGCATCACGATCTCGTCGTCGTGCCTGTAGAGGGTCGGGCCCTCCGTTGGTGAGGGTGTGACCGCGCCAAGTTCCTCCGAGCTGGATGGGGTCGTGCGACGGACGTGAATCCGGTTGTGCGCGCCACCGACCACCGGATCACCTTGCTCGTCCTTGTAGGCCATCAGCACCTCGTTGTCCTGGACGAGAACGCTGGCATCGATCACCGAGAAGCCGGGATCGAAGTACACCTCGGCGCGCGACAGCTCGGTGAAGTCCGTTGTGAGGCAGCTCCAGATCACCTGATGGCGACGATTCCAGTCCCGGTCTGTCTGGGGTCCGTCCACCGGGTGGGGATCCACCACCGACGACCAGATGATCCGGGCGCGGCCGGAGTCGGGCTCCACGAAGAACTCCGGGGCCCAGCAGTTGAGTGTGCCTGCGACAGCACCCATGACAGGAAGCAGCGTCTGTTCGTCCCAGGTGAGCAGGTCGTCAGACGCTGTGTGCACGATCGCGTCGGATTCCCATCCGTTCGTGCCGAGCAGGTGGAAACGGCCGTCCGGGCCCACGGCGATGAACGGGTCGCGGATGCTCTCGGACCCGATGGCGCCGCGCAGGATCTCGCCACCGTCGTCCACCGCGTGGAATGTGCGACCGTCCACGCTCACAGCGAGGTGGAGCGACTCCTCCTCCGTGGTGAAGTACGAGAGCACGTGAACAGTGGGCATGGATTCTCCAATCGACGCGGTCGCGGTGACGATATGTGGCATGGCTACACAGTAGCGCAACCGTTTGCCCACCTGGGTGTGAGGTGAGCAGGGACAAAAGGAAGGACAGGGGATCCCGCCCGAGGGTGGCGGAATCCCCTGTCCTCCTGTGGGTGTCAGCCGTTGATCACCTGCGGTACCGCCACGGATTTCAGGCCCTCCACGCCGAACTCCAGGCCGTACCCCGACTGCTTCACCCCGCCGAACGGGATGAGCGGGTGAACCCCGCCGTGCGAGTTGATCCAGACCGTTCCGGCTTGCAGCCGGCTCGCGATCTCCCGCGCCCGATCCCGGTCGGCAGTCCACACCGATGCGCCGAGGCCCACCGACACCCCGTTCGCGAGGGCGATGGCCTCCTCCACATCGCGATAGCGGACGATCGGCAGTGCCGGGCCGAACTGCTCCTCCAGCACCAGCGGGTTCTCGGGTGCGATGTCGGCGACCAGTGTGGTCGGGTAGAAGTTCCCGGGTGCCTGCCGGTCGGGATCCCCGCCCATCACGATGCGTGCTCCGCTGTCACGTGCGGCCTCGACGAGGCGGTCGACCACCGACCACTGCATCCGGTTCTGCAGTGGCCCGAGAACGTTGGCCTCATCGGTTCCCACACCCATCGGCATGCCCGCGGCCACCTCGTGGAGGGCTTCCACCACGGCGTCGTAGACGTCGTCGTGGACGTAGAGCCGTTTCAGGGCGGCGCACGTCTGACCGGTGTTGATGAACGCGCCCCAGAACAGGTCCTCGGCGATGGCTCGTGGGTCGACGTCCGGCAGTACGATGCCCGCATCATTTCCCCCGAGTTCCAGGGTGAGCCGGGTCAGGTTCGGCGCGGACGCCGCCACGATGCGCTGCCCCGTCGCCGTGGATCCGGTGAACATGATCTTGCCGAAGGCGGGGTCCGCCACCAGTGCGGCACCGACCGCGCCGTCGCCGGTGATCATCGTCAGGACGCCGTCCGGGAGCACCTCGTTCATGACCGCGGCCAGCGCGAGTCCGCTGAGCGTGGTGTACTCCGACGGCTTGGCGACCACCGCATTGCCCATCCGCAGCGCGGGCGCGATCTGCCAGATGGCGATCATCATCGGCCAGTTCCAGGGTGTGATCGCCCCGACGAGGCCGATCGGCCGGTAATGCAGTTCCGCGTACGTCTCTCCGTCGTCCACGACCGTCTCCACCGGCAGCGGCGTCGCAGCGGTGGCACGCAGCCAGGCCACGCACGCGCCCACCTCGAAGCGGGCGTTCGGTCCGTTCAGCGGCTTCCCCTGCTCGCGGGAGAGCAGGAGGGCCAGCGCTTCGGCCGACTCCTCGACCGCATCCGCTACTCGTGACAGCGTGGCGCATCGGTCGTCGTCGGACAGTGCTGCCCACGCCGGCTGAGCGCGGCGCGCGCGCTCGATCGCCGGTGCCAGCTGGGAGGCATCGCCGGCGGGAGCGCGGCCGATCACCTCGCCCGTGGCGGGATCGAGAACCTCGCGCGCGGGGTGGTGGGCCGAGGCGACGGCATCAAGCAGGTCGTCATAGGTGTGCATGGCTGGTGTCCTCCGTGTGGTGGTCGATCGCGGTCGTGCGCGTGCTGCTGGGCGAGCAGCCGAATTCCGCACGGTAGACGCGGCTGAAGTGGGCGGGGTCGGTGAAGCCCCAGTCGGTGGCGATGCTCATCACCGAGCGGTGTGCCAGCGCGGGGTCGGCGAGACGCACACGACACTGCTCGAGACGGCGTCGGCGCACCCACGTGCTCACCTTCCGCCCGTTCTCCTGGAAGAGGGCGTGCAGCAGGCGGGGCGAGATGAAGTGCGCCGCGGCGATGTGCGCGGGATCCAGATCGCTCTCGCGCAGGTGCTCCTCGATGTAGAGCAGCACCTCCTCGAACAGCTGCCGGCGGGGATCGGCCGCGGCGGGAGCGTGGGCGAGTTCCTGTGAGAGCAGGGCGACGATGAGCTCGACCGTGCTGCGGGCGAGGCGCGAGCCGACCGGACCCGTAATGGTCCCGGGGTCTGCGGCGAGGGAGCGAAGGAAGCCGGTCACCAGCGAAGCAGCGCCGCCCGCTCGGTGCAGCGGCGCTGCCGTGAGGTGGGACACGGCATCCAGCGGCAGTTCGATGCGATCGGCAGGGATCATCACCACGAAGTTGCGGAACCGGCCGTCGAAGGCCAGCGAGTATGGCCGCGAGGTGTCGTAGATGCTCAGCGAACCCGGCTCGAGAAGAGTCTCGCGACCGTCCTGCACCAGGATTCCGCGCCCGTTCAGCTGCATCCCGACCTTGACGCAGTGCCGTTGCTGCGCGGCGATGAGGGCGGGTGTGCGCTCCACCTGGTGCGCTGTCGCCTCCACGAGCGAGAGGTGGACGCCATCGCGCTCGGCATGACGGATACGGCCCGCGAACGGGTCGGGGTGGTCGGAGGTGACCTGCAGCGGGACGAAGGAGTCGTTCACCGCGGTGCGGAACTGGGAGAAGTCCAGCAGGGGCTCCCGGACTGTCGTGGTCACGGGATCACCGCCTCAGGTCGGCCAGCAGTCGCCGGGCTGTGGTGATGCCGGTCTCGATGGCGCCGTCCACCACCACGCCGTTCCATCCCGACGCCCAGTCGGCTCCGGCGAATCGCAGCCGCGTGCTGGTGTCCCGGAACAGGCTCCAGCCATGGAGGAACTGCCCCGATCGGGGCGTTGCCCAGGTCTGTCCGGACCAGGGGTCGGCCACCCAGTCATGACCGGTCGTCTCGATCACCTCCAGATCGGGACGCCAGGCGCGGATGATCTCCTGCACGCTCTGTGGGTCGTGCAGGTCGATGCGCGAGTGGTCCGGCCCGAATCCCACGAGGATCGTGGTGTCGTCGTCGAGAAAGTACTCGCTGCGGATCAGGGCCAGGGGGTGTCCGGTGGGTGCGTAGGCGATCAGGGAGTGATGGCCGCGGACCTTGATCCAGATCTTGAAACCCGTGGAGTTGAACCCGGCGTCGATCACCGCACGTGCCTCCGCGGGAAGCTCCGGCACGAACGCGATGCGGTCCAGCGCTCCCAGCGGTGCCGTGACGATCACGGCGTCGGAGTCCACGACCGTGCCGTCGGCGAGGGTGACGGCGGCGCCGGATTCGGTGTGAGCCACGGCGGTGACGGCGGTGTTCAGCGTGATCGGGGCGCGGAGGTCGGCGGCGATGGCCTCGTAGATGCCGCGCATGCCGCCCACCAGCTTGTACCGCAGGGTCTGCTCGTCCAGCAGGGAGAGCCGGTGATCGCTGAGAGCTGCCCAGTGCTTGGCCATCAGCGGGGACGCGCTCGCGGTGTGGCCGTTGTACCCGGCCGACCAGTACGCATCAGCCAGGTCGATCTCCTCCTGGCTGAAGTCGCCGTCGCGGAGCGCGTCGAGCACGCCGCCCTCATCGGCGGCGCGGAAGCGATCGATCAGGTCCGCATCGGCGCTGTCGAGGATGTGCAGCGGGTCGTGCGGGAAGGGGAAGAACTCGCGGGAGCCGGCGAAGATCTCCGTCTGAGGGCGTTCGAGCTTCGCGTCCAGTTCGGCCTCCGTGCCGGAGTGCACCTGACCGGCGCTGATCCAGTAGGCGGTGTCGGCCACGGGGCTCGGGTGGATCGAGCGGTCGTAGCGCGCGATCTCCGTCCAGATGAACGGCTGCATCCAGTGCACCCAGGTGGCGCCCATCTCCAGCGCGTGTCCCAGGCGTTCGTCCGTCCAGGCCCTGCCGCCGATGCGATCGCGAGCCTCGAAGATCGAGACGTCGACGCCGTTCGCCTCCAGTTCGCGCGCGGCGACCAGACCGGAGAAGCCGGCGCCGACGATGGTGACGTGAGGGGAGCGCATCGAGTGCATGGAAAACCGCCTTTGGTTCGTTCTCAGTGGAGCCGAGACTAGGACTATCCAAATGGATAGTCAAGCGATTTCCGCGGGCGTTCGACGGCCTCTGACGGTGTCAGCTGGTGCGCGCGACCTCCGCGATCAGGCGTCTGATGCGTGCGAGAGCCCGCTCGATGTCCGCACTCTCGCCGAGCACCAGCTCCTTGAGCACCATGCCGTCCAGGGCGAACCAGATCGCGGCGATCAGATCGTCGTCGTGAATGCCGAGCTCGTGCATCCGCTCGGTGGTCGCGCGCCGGTACGCCTCGTAGTAGCGCGTGACATGCTCGCGCAGCTCGGGGCGCCGGCGCGATTCGAGGAGCAGTTCGTACTGGAACGCCTCGACGCTCATGTCCCGGCCGGTGGCCGACTCGATGCCGGAGGCGAACTCCGCCGCCGTCATCGAGGGCGTGCGCATGCTGGTCTCACGCAGGCTCTCCTCCACCGCGTACTCCAGGGCCGCCGTGATGAGCTGGTCGCGGGAGCCGAAATGGTGGCGGACCAGGCCGTGGGAGACCCCCGCATGGGCGGCGACGGCGCGATAGGTGAGTGCTCGCAGCCCCTGATCGGCGACGACCGCGATGGTCGAGCGCAGCAGGGCTTCACGTCCAGGAGAATTGACCACGACATCACCCTACGGGCGCGAACTCACCCTTCGAGTGTGGTCAACAGCCGTGCGGAAACGGACAACGCCCGTGGTGCGCGGCGCACGAGACTGACGGCACCCCACCTGCACTCGATGAACACTGGAGTTCCCATGAGCGCCTCGCCCGATCTGCTGACCGCCGCCCCCGCCGCCACGCGCCGTCGCCTGGGCGCGCCCGCGATCACGATGATGATCATCGCCGCCTCTGCGCCACTGACCGTGATCGCCGGGGGAGCGACGACCGCGTATTCGGTGACCGGCTCGGTTGCGATCCCCATCGCCTACGTCGTCCTCGCGATCGCCCTCGCGACGTTCGCGGTCGGGTACGCGGCGATGAGCCGATTCGTGACGAACGCGGGAGCCTTCTCCGCCTATGCTGCGCAGGGCCTGGGGCGGCCCGTCGGCGTGGGGGCTGCGCTCATCGCCCTCGTCTCGTACAACTGCATGCAGATCGGCATATACGGCATGTTCGGCTTTCAGGTCTCCACGCTTCTCGCCGAGAAGCTCGGCTGGGACGTGCCGTGGTGGATCCCCGTGCTGGTGTGCATCGCGGTCGTCGCGGTGATGGGCGTGAATCGCGTCGACCTCTCGGCGCGCGTGCTGGGTCTGTTCGTGCTGCTCGAGTTCGCGGCCGTCCTGGTGTTCGACATCGCTGCGTTCGCGAACCCTGCCGAAGGCGTCACCGCCCGGCCGATCTCGCCCGCGGAACTGTTCACGCCGGGGATCGGCGCGGTTCTGGTCTTCGGCATCGCGGCCTTCATGGGCTTCGAGTCGGCCGCCATCTACGGCGAGGAGGCGAAGGATCCGAAGCGCACCGTGGCGCGGGCGACGTTCAGCGCCGTCCTCATCATCGGGGCGTTCTACGCCCTCTCGTCGTGGGCACTCGCGCTCGCCGTGGGATCGGACAAGATCACCGGAAGCGGCATCACACCGGAGGAGGCGGGTCCGCCGTTGTTCTTCGGGTTCATCGGCGCTCAGTTCGGCAGCCTGATGGTGGATCTCATGTCGGTGCTGTTCATCACGAGCCTGTTCGCCGCCCTGGTCTCCTTCCACAACGCCGTGGCGCGGTACCTCTTCTCCCTCGGTCGCGAACGCGTGCTTCCCGGGCGCCTCGCCGCCCTCCGCCGTCGTCACGGCGCCCCGTGGGCCGGGTCTCTCACCCAGAGCGCGATCGCGGTGGTCGTGGTTCTCGTGTTCGCGGCCTTCGGGGCCGGTTCGGAGCTGGGTCCGCTCTTCCCCGTCGTGACGCTCTTCTCCTGGCTGACGAACACCGGAGCGCTGGGGCTCGTGCTCCTGATGTTCGTGGTGGCTCTCGCCGTGATCGGCTTCTTCCGCCGGGACGCGCGTGACGTGGGTGCGGGAAGCCGCCTCATCGCTCCGGTCATCGCGGGGGCGGCGCTCTTCATCGTGCTGGTCCTGATCCTCGTGAACTTCAACGTCCTGCTCGATCAGGACGAGCCCACCGCGGCCACCTTCGTCCTGCCCGCGCTCGTCATCGTGCCCGGATTGGCCGGGATCGCGTGGGCGCTGCGCATCCGGCGCATCGACCCGGCGGCGTACGAGCAGATCGGCCGCGGCGGCTCCGTGGCGGAGTAGCCCCCCGGTTTCATTGCGCGCACCTGGCTCCAATTCCGCGCGAATAGGGTTCAATCGCGCGCAATGAACGGGGTTCCGGCTCAGGCAGCGAGCGTCACGCCGACGTAGGCAAGGCCGGTCACCAGCAGCGTCGACAGGGCTGCGAGGGCGAACGGGCGGGCGCCCACGCGCAGCAGGCTGCGGAGACGAACGCCACAGCCGAGCCCGAACATCGCGGCAGCCAGAAGCGTGGTCTGCAACGCGCCGCCGACCGCGAGAACGGGCTCGGGCACCGGAACGAACGACCGGACGAGCACCATCAGCATGAAGCCGATCACGAAGGCGGGAACGATCGGGGGAAGGTGTCTGCGGGACGGCCCGTCGGTGCGGTGGAGGCGGCTGAGACGGCGCTCCCGGACGCTCAGCGCCGCCATCACCGGGGCCAGCAGCAGCACCCGGGCGAGCTTGACGACGACCGCCGCCGTGAGCGCTCCGCCGCCGATGATGCCGCCCGCCGCGACGACCTGCGCGATCTCGTGGATCGAGCCGCCCGCCCACATCCCCGCAATTCGGGGATCGAGCCCCAGCAGCGCGGAGGCGAGAGGGATGAGCCCGATCATGAGCGTGCCGAAGATCACGACCAGCGCCACGGCTGTGACAGTATCCTGCTCGGCCTCATCGTCCGGATCCGTGACCCCGGCGGCACCCGCGACCGCGGCGGCTCCGCAGATCGAGAAGCCGCAGGCGATGAGCAGCGTCAGACCGGCGGGCACTCGCAGCAGGCGTCCGAGCAGCAGGGTGCCCAGGAGCCCGCCCGCGACGATGCCCGCCACCACGATCAGGACGGGTACGCCGAGGCCCGCGATGTCCGTGAGAGCCACCTGCAGCCCGAGAAGCACGATGCCCGCACGCAGCAGCTTCTTCGCGGAGAAGTCGATGCCGCCCGTGAGCGCCGTCGGGATCGGAACCGTGTTCGTGACGACCACGCCGAGGACGATCGCGACAATCAGGGCGCTGGCACCCGGCACGACACGACTGACCGCGTACGACACGCCTGCGGCGAGGAGACACACGCCCACTCCGGGAAGGGCGGACCGAACGACGGGGGAGATGGTCATGACTCCAGGCTTGTGCCGACGGGGGTCGGGCGGCAGTCCGCGTTCGCGTTCAGGTCACAAGCTATGGTTGTGACCGAAGGAGCGAACATGGCTGCAGAACCCGACCTCGACGCCGTACGTGCGCTCACGCTCGCCGCGACCGGCGGCAGCATCTCCGCTGCCGCCGCGCACCTGGGCATCAGTCAGCAAGCGGTGTCCGCGCGCATCCGGGCGCTGGAGTCGTCACTGGATGCCGTCCTGCTCGTACGCTCTGCCCGAGGGTCCCGATTGACGACGGCCGGTGAACTCGTGGTGGGGTGGGCGGCGCCGCTGCTCGCCGCCGCCGATGACTTCGCCGCGGCCACCGCGGCACTCCGCACCGACCGGCGCGGCACCGTCCGGGTCGCGGCCAGCCTGACGATCGCCGAACACCTGATGCCTGCCTGGGTGGCCGCGTGGCGTGTCTCGACGGGCGACGACGGCCCCGCCATTCGGCTGGAGGCCGCGAACAGCACGGCCGTCATCGAGGCGGTGCGCTCCGGCTCCGCGGACCTGGGCTTCGTCGAGACTCCCGTCGTCCCCGGCGATCTCGGATCCGTCGTCGTCGCCCGCGACGCCATCGTGGTGGTGGTCCCCCGTGGGCATCCGTGGGCGACGCGCGGTCGAGTGTCTGCCGCCGACCTGGCGGCCACGAGCCTCGTGGTCCGAGAAGTGGGAAGTGGCACGCGACAGGCGCTGGAGGACGCGCTGGCCCATGCCGGTCACGGCGACTTCGCGGCTCCTGCCGCGGTGCTCTCGACGACCCTCGCCGTTCGCAGCGCTGTGATGGGTGGGCTCGCCCCGGGCGCCCTCAGCTCCCTTGCGGTGGCCGATGACATCCGTGCCGCCCGGCTCGTGCCGGTGCCGATCCGTGGGCTGCGGATCGAACGTCCTCTCACGGCTGTGTGGCTGGGGGCCGAGCCCTCCGCCACGGCGCGCAAGTTCTTGGAGGTCGTCGCCGCCGTAACGTGGGGCTGACGCCGTCGCGGGCGCTCCGAGTTTGACCGGGCTCCCGAGGGACTGGCACTTCGTCATATCCGCAACGATCACCGATCGGGCCGACGAGGTCCATATGCCCGTACGGGCATATGGACGCGGTGTCCCCGCGCCCGCGATAGCATGCCTGCCGGCCGTCCTCCCGCGTTCGCTCCATGACGCGGGGTGAGCGTGCCGCAGGACGGTGGCTATCCGCGCCCGCGGAGATCCGCGAGACCGAAACGTCCGGCGTCGGGCAGTGCGGCACGGATGGCGTCGGTGTCGAAGAGTCGACGAGGGGCGAGATCGTCGGGCAGCTCGTCGGCGGGAGGTGCCGCCTCCACAACGCCCTCGGCGAGCATCATCGCCTGGGCCTTGGCCAGCAGCGGTACGCGCATCGTCCACTCGGCCAGCTGCGCGAGGACGTAGTGGAAGGCGATGGGTGCGCGCAGAACCCACACCCGTCGTCCGATCGTGGCGGCCACACGCCGGACGGCGTCGCTGAGCATCAGGGTCTCGCCGCCCCGCACCGCCACCGTGCTCCGCGGGAGCCGGCCGTCGATGGCGGCGACGGTGACGTCGACGAGCTCTTCCACCGCGATCGGTGCGATCGGCTTCTCGTGGAGACCGACCGCCGCGAACAGCGGCAGGGTCTGGACCGTGCGGCTGAGGTGGTCCACGAGGTGGTCCCCGCGGCCGTAGATCATGCCGGCCTTCAGGATCGTGTAGTCCAGCCCTGATGCACGAACCAGCTCCTCTGCCTCCCACTTCGACTGGTGGTACCCGGAGTTCGTCCCCGGCCGGGCACGGAGGAAGCTAAGCAGAATGAGCTTGCGCACCCCGGCTCGCCGCGCGGCGTCGATCACGGCGGCAGTGCCGTCCACGTGCACGCGCTGGAACGTCTGGGAGCCGATCTCCCGGTTGATCCCGGCGAAGTGCGCGACCACATCGCACCCCTCGAAGGCGCGCGCCAGCGATTCGGCATCGGTGACGTCCACGCCGCTCCGGCGCGATGCCAGCACGACCTGTTCCTCCGGGTAGCGACCCGCCAGATGCCGGCCGACGAAGCCGGTGCCGCCGGTGATCGCGATGCGAGGCGATCGTGAATTACTGAACATGTTCAAAAGCGTACGCTCCGCGCCCTCCGGAGGCAACAATCTCCTTGACCGGTGCGCTGGGCCGGCCTCTCGCGGTACTCGCCTGAGTCAGCTGGGCAACGGTGTGCCGATGAGCCCTTCCGACACCTCCCAGATGCGCTCCGCATCGGTGACGCTGCGCAGCGGCCGGTAGAGGCGCTGCTCCGCGGGCATGCCGCCGAGGTGCCCGAGGCCGCGGGGGCCGAAGAGCAGACCCCCGCGGCCGGATGTGGCAGCCAGCAGGGCGGGAAGGGCCGCCGTCTCCGGCGTTCCGACGACCAGTCCGCGTGCCGAGGCCCAGCGGATCATCCGGACCTCCGGCGTGTCCGTCGCGCGACCGAGCTCAGGTCGCGCCGACAGCAGGCTCGTGGGCGCGACTCCCGGGTGGGAGAGGTTGCTGGTGATGCCCCAGCCGCCGCGCGCGCTCCGGCGGTCCAGCTCCAGGGCGAACAGCCCGAGCGCGATCTTCGACTGCCGGTAGGCACGCATGCCGTCATAGGAGCGCGTGCTGTTCAGATCGTCCCACGCGATCGTCCCGCGGCTCGCGGCCACACTCACCTGCGAGGTGATTCGTGCGCGGCCTGCGCGAAGAAGGGGGAACAGCTGGGCTATCAGCGCCACGTGGCCCAGGTGATTCGTCCCCAGCTGCACCTCGAAGCCGTCGCCCGTGCTCTGCCGCGCCGGCGGTGTCATGACGCCCGCGTTGTTGATCAGCAGGTGGATCGGCTCGCCCCGGTCCCGCATCATCGCACCGAACGAGGCGACCGATGCCAGCTCTGACAGATCCAGCTGTTCGGTACGCACCCGTGCGGCGGGGACGGCGGCGCGGATCGTGTCCATCGCGGCCTCTCCCTTCGCGGAGTTGCGCACGGGGAGCACGATGTCGGCGCCCGCTTCGGCGAGGCGCGTGGCGATACGGAGGCCGATCCCATCGCTCGCGCCCGTGACCACGGCGCGCTGGTGGGTGAGTGACGGCAGATCGAGATGCGAGTTCATGGCTCTCATCCTGTGCCGGCACTTCCGCGTCATCCAGGACTTCCCAGGTCGTGGATACGCCGCCGCATGGATGCGAGGATCGTGCTGATCGAGGGGAGATCCGATGACGGTGAACAGAACGGCTCTGGCCGAGTTCCTGCGCACTCGGCGCGGGTCGCTGCAACCAGAAGACGTCGGGCTGGCGCGAGGTTCGCGGCGGCGCACCGAGGGGCTGCGACGCGAGGAGGTCGCGGGGCTCAGCCATATGTCGCCCGACTACTACGCCCGGCTGGAGCGTGGCGACGGTCCGATCCCTTCCGAGCAGATGCTCGCCGCGATCGCCCTGGGCCTGCACCTCAGCGTCGACGAACGCGATCATCTGTTCCGGCTGGCCGGGCACCAGCCACCTGCGCGCGGCGCCGACAGCGAGCATGTCAGTCCCGGCATGCTGCGGATCCTGGATCGGCTGGCCGACACCCCGGCTGAGGTGGTCACGGAACTGGGAGAGACCCTGCGGCAGACACCGCTGGGCGTCGCGCTCACGGGCGATACGGCACTGTTGCGCGGGCCGGAGCGAAGCCTCGGGTATCGGTGGTTCAGCGATCCTCGCAGCAGGGACCTGTACGAACCGAGCGAGCACGAGTTCCTGTCCCGCCTGTGGGTGTCGGGGTTGCGCGAGGTGATCGCCCGGCGCGGCGATAACTCGCGCGCCGGGCAGTATGGACGCGCCCTTCGTGAGCTCAGCGCGGAGTTCCGGTCCATCTGGGACCGGCAGGAGGTGGGGTTGCGACCCCGCGCCGTCAAGCGGTTCCGCCATCCGCAGCTGGGCGAGATCGTCCTCACCTGCCAGACCCTGCTCGATCCCGAGCAGGCGCACGCCCTGCTGGTCTACACTGCGGCGCCAGGCTCGGAGAGTCAGGAGAAGCTGCGGCTTCTCGGCGCGATCGCACCGCGGACGCCGCTGACCGTCGCGTGACGCCTCGCACGGCTGTCCTGCGGGATCGCGGGCGGAGGGTCATGGCGCGACTCCCCATCCCGGTGAGGGCGTGCGACCTCTACTCCCACGAGGCCGCATCGGGGTCGATGCCGTGGGTCCGCGCGCTGGCGTCGATGATGGTTCGCAACCACGAAGCCAGGCCGGTGCGGATCGCGTCGTAATGGGCGGCGTACTCCGGATTGGCTTCATACATACGGCCGAGGACGACCTGCATGCGCCGGGTGATCGGGAAGTAGGCCGAGAACACCGCGCGGTGCTGTTCCACGAGAACGTCCGCAGCGGGGCTCCCCGGCTCGACTCCGGCGTCCATGGCATCGGCCAATGTCTGATCGAGCGCCGTGGCCCCATCGGCGACGGCCTGCCACTCCTTTGCGGTACGTGACGCAGAGCGTTCGGCATATTGCCTCCACTCGGGAGTATCGCCGTAACGGTGCCGCGCCTCGACCGGCCACTGCGGATCCCACCCCGGCCCGAACGTCGCGGTCTGTTCCTCAGGAGTGAGGAGCAGACCGCGTTCGTGGGCAGCGGCCATTCGGGCCAGGTCATCGCTCAGGGCGTTGAGATGCTCGATCCGTGTCGCCAGCTGGTCTTGCTGGGCACGCAGCGCATCGACAACGGCCGCATCCGGATCGTCGAGGATGCTCCGGATGGCGTCCAGGCTGAGCCCCAGCTCGCGGTAGACGACGATGCGCCGCAGCCGCTCCAGGTCGGCCTCGGCGTAGAGCCGGTACCCGGCAGCTGACCGTGACGACGGCTTCGCGAGGGCGATCTCATCCCAGTGATGCAAGGTCCGCACCGTCACGCCCACGCGGGCCGAGGCCTGACCCACGGTCAGATCCACGGCGTCGCGGTGATCAGGCATGCGCTCCATTCTTCTCCCCGTCGGGCTCTGGCGCGGTGATGCCGATCGCTTCGAGGTTCCTGGCGGTCTGGCTGGCGGGGTCGAACGGCTTCGCGGCAGTGAATACGACTCGAACGCGCTCCGGCGTGATCACTTCGACATCGCGGGTGCCCCACGGCGTGTCCCGAGGCTCACTCACCACGCCCGCGCCGTGGGCGCGGCACGTGGTCACCAGGCCGTCGACCTGGCTCAACACGCACGCGAAGCTGAAGCTCACCGCCGGCACCCGATCCGGAACGGACGTGGTCGGGACCAGCAGGACATCCTGGAAGGCCCATCGGCGCAGGTGCACGAGCTGGCCCGGCACGCTGAACAGCTCGAAGAAGTCCAGGCCGCGGGTCCAGAAGTCGACGGACGCGGTCAGATCGGGTGTCGGGATCGTCACGAAGGACGGCATCCCGTAGATCCCGTGGAAAGGCTCGGGGGCGACCGCGTCGGGACCGGGGGCGGGGACCGGGCTCACCTCGAAGGCGTTGTAGTAGGTGCTCATGGACTCCACGCTCTGCCCTCACGCAACGTGAGGGTCAAATCGGGGAGCTCGCCGGCCACCTGTCGGCCGGTACCGCTAGGCGGGCGTGTCACCTGCTTCGCCGTCCTTCGGAGCAGCGAAGGCCATTCTCATGTGATCGCTGGTGAGGAAGTCGGCCACCCCGATCATGATCAGGCTGAAGACGATCTGCTCGGTGACCATCCACGCGGGATACAGTCCCGGAATAGCCGCCATCACGAGCGTGATGACGGGGAAGATCTGCGAGAACAGCCGCAATCGGAGATAGGCCCACCGCCATCCGCGCGCGGCGCGCCACGCGAAGTAGAACAGTGTGACCGTCATCGCGAAGACGATGAAAGTTCGCATCCAGACCGCGAACGGCACGGATTCCCCGGCGGCCGCCTGGGCCACGGCGAACACGACCGCAGCGGCACCGAGCACGAGCTCGGCCACCAGAAGCCACATGATCCAGGTGAAGGCGCGGCGCGTGCGCGGGTGCGCGCGGTGCTCCGGGGAGATGAGGACGCCGGCCTGACGTCCGCCCGCGATGCGGTCGAGCCGGAGCAGGAGGTCCTCGAGGGTCATGCGGCCGAGCCTAACGCCGTCAGGCGACCGCGGCGACGTCCGCGGTGCTGTCGCTCACGGCTCGCCGGAGCGCGACGAAGAAGATGATGAGTCCCGCGGTGATGAGGATGTGACCGAGGCCGGCGATTCCGGCGATCATCCCGCCCGCTTCGCGACCCAGGACCGTGAGGATCCCATGCCAGACGAGCATCGCGGAGGTGAGCACAACGCCGGCGTTGTAGAGCCAGAAGAACCAGGCGAACAGCTTCGGACTGCGAGACAGTGAGAACACCTTCTCGATGACGAGCACGATCAGCAGCACGATGAATCCGAGGGTCAGCAGATGCGTGTGGGCGAGCCCGAGCTGTGTGGCCGCGCCCTCGGGGAAGTCGTTCGCCTTCGTGAATTCCCGGTAGAACAGTCCGGAACCGACTCCGATGAGAAGGTAGCCGAACGCGGCGTAGAGCAGTTTCTTCATGGGACGTCCTGTCTTGCGGTGAGGGAGGGGAGCCGTCATCCACTTCAGCAGCAGGGCGCACCCGCCGCATCGTGAACACGGGTGAACTTCGCCTCATCATTTCGGACGAGGGCCGCGCGCTTCGTCCTGATCTGCTAGAGTTGTGTGTTCAGGCAACTGAAGTCGCGTTTCTCCCCCGAAGATCTTCGGACCGGCTTCATGGCTCGTTTTACTTCGAGTGGGTGTTCCTCGGATCACCTGCCCCGCGGCACCAGAGTCGGTGCACGCCCCGTCACTTTGATTGGCTGTTTTCATCACTTTTCCTGCATTTCCTCCTCCGCCGACGTCTGCCCAGCTGGTGTGGCGTCAGGCCGACCACGACGTTCACGTCGCGACCCTGCACGGCGAATTCGCCGGCTTCGTCGCTGAAGACGCCGGACGATTCGTCACGCACGACGCCCACGCCGTGCCGCTCGCGTACACCGCCACCCTGGCGGAGGCTCGCGATGCGCTCGATGCCGCCCACGCTCTCGTGTCCGCGACATCCACTCCCCCGGCGAGCGCCCATTCGCGTATCGCCCGCAAAGCTCCGCGGCGGCATCGTCACGGTTACGGGGATCGCACACGCGGTCCCAAGCACAGAAGGAATGACGTTATGGCCACTGGCACCGTCAAATGGTTCAACTCTGACAAGGGCTTCGGCTTCATCGCTCCCGATGACGGCTCTGCCGACCTGTTCGCGCACTTCAGCGCGATTGCGGGCAACGGCTACCGCAGCCTTGAGGAGAACCAGAAGGTGGAATTCGACGCCGAGCGCGGCCCCAAGGGCATGCAGGCTGCGAACATCCAGGTTCTCTGAATCTTGAGACACCGGGAGGGCGCGAGTATTCGCGCCCTCCCGGTGTCGTATTCCGGGACGTATTCGATCGGCGGCATGTGCTGCCACGTAGCGTGAGGGGGAAGCCGCCGGCACATGCCCGGCGCTTCCGCACCAGTCGCGCAACGGGGCTGCTCACAGAATCGATGTCCTCATCTCCTCCATCACCGCCGACCCGGTCAGCACCCTCGGTCCCATCCGTCAGACGTATGCGCGAAGCGAGGACTTTCCCCCGATCGCTCGCGCCTACACCGAACTGGCCCAGGTGGTGCGCGAGACGGGCCTTCTCCGCCGCAGCCGCTGGTTCTACGCGCTGACAGCGCTGGCCATCGCCGTCGGCTTCGGTGGCGCGATCACCGGTTTCATCCTGCTCGGCGACAGCTGGTTCCAGCTGCTGATCGCGGGTGCCCTGGGCATTCTCTTCACGCAGGTCGCCTTCCTCGCGCATGAGGCGGGACACCGGCAGATCCTCGCCACGGGGCCCGCGAACGACCGCCTCGCCAGCGTGCTGGCCGCGGTCGTCGGCATGAGCTACTCCTGGTGGAACAGCAAGCACAGCCGCCACCACGCCAACCCCAACCGGGTGAGCAAGGACCCGGACATCGACGTGGACACGATCTCCTTCCTCGAGGTCGACGCGGTGCAGGCCCGCGGGCTCCGCCGGTGGATCACGGCGCGGCAGGGATGGCTGTTCTTCCCATTGCTCACGCTGGAGGGGCTGAACCTCCACTCCCAGAGCCTGCGTCACCTGCTCTCTCGCGGTCCGGTCACGGATCGCTGGTCGGAGCTCTCGATGATCGTGGCACGGTTCGCGCTGGTGCTGATCCCCGTCTTCCTGGTGCTGCCGCTCGGGATGGCGTTCGCTTTCATCGCCGTGATGCTCGCCGTGTTCGGCGTCTACATGGGAGCCTCGTTCGCGCCGAATCACAAGGGCATGCCGGTGATCGCCCCGGACGCGAAGCTCGACTTCTTCTCCAAGCAGGTGCGCACCTCGCGCAACATCCGCGGGGGATGGTGGGCCACCATCCTCATGGGTGGCCTCAATTACCAGATCGAGCACCACCTCTTCCCGAGCATGGCCCGCCCCCAGCTCGCGCGCACGCGTGAGATCGTGCGCGAGTACTGTGCAAAGCACAGCGTGCCCTATGCCGAGACGTCGTTGTGGCGCTCGTATGCGATCGTGATCGACTACCTCAACACGGTCGGTCTCGCTGCGCGCGATCCGTTCGACTGCCCGATGGTCAGGCAGTACCGCCGCGTCTGATCGGTCACGGTCACGGCAGTGAGGACGACGCGTCTGCGCTCAGGTCGACGGACGTGATCCCGTAGTCGTGACGCAGTGCCGAGCGCGCCGCGTACCAGCCGGCAAGACCGTGAACACCCGGACCCGGAGGCGTCGACGACGAGCACAGATACACCCCGGGCACCGGTGTGCGCCACGGGTCCGCCGACAGTGTCGGACGTGCCAGCAGCTGCCGCAGGGTGACCGCCCCCGCGCTGAAGTCACCGCCGTGATAGTTCGCGTTGTACTGGGAGAGTTCCTCCGCGGTGGTGACGCGCATGGCGACGATCCGTTCCCGAAAGCCCGGCGCGAAGCGCTCCAGCTGGGCGAGCACCGCCTCGGAGACGTCCACGTCGGACCCGCGCGGGACGTGCGTGTAGCTCCAGATCGCCTCTGTCCCCGCGGGATTGCGGGATGGGTCGAACCGGGCGGTCTGCGCCAGCAGCACGTACGGCCGCTCGGGGTGACGTCCGCGTGCGACGTCGCGTTCCGCGCGTGCGATCTCGGATCGATCACCGCCCACGTGCACCGTGGGCGCCTCCGCCACCCGCGGATCCCTCCACGGTGCAGGTCCGTCCAGCACGAAGTCCACCTTGGTGGCTCCGTTCCCGTACCGGAGATTCAGCAGGCGGCGCCGGTAGGCGGTGGGAAGCGCCCTCCGGGCGATCCGTGCCAGGCCCCGCGCGGACGTGTCGAAGAAGATGGTGCGATACCCGGCGAGCTCGCGCACATCCTCGATCTCGCGGGAGGTCTCGATCCTCCCGCCGTGCGCGCGCAGATCGGCCTCGAGGGCGTCGCTGATGACCCGCGAGCCCCCGATCGGCACCGGCCATCCGCCCGCATGTCCGAGCGCCCCCAGCACCAAGCCGACCGCTGCGGTGGACAGGCGCGGCATCGGTCCGATGCTGTGCGCCGCTACTCCGGCGAGGAGGGCGGGTGCCGCGGAGTCCCGGAAGCGCACGTCCCACAGCGCGCTGCCCTGCTCCAGGACACGCGCAGCCAGCGTGGCCGCCGCCACGACGTCGCGCGGTACCCGCAGCATGCTGCCGCCGAGGGCCACGTCGGTGACGCCGTCCAGCGAACGGAGCAGCGGACGGTACAGGTTCCGGTAGGCGTCGCCGTCGCGCCCCAGTTCGGCGGCGGTCCGGTCGAGATCGCGATAGGCCATCGCCGCAGGCCGACCGTCGAGCGGATTCGCATACGACGCGTCGGGGACGGCGAATCGCACGCGACGCTCCAGCTGGAATGCGCGGAAGAACCCGGTGGCCAGGGCCATCGGATGGATGGCGGAGCACACATCGTGCAGCACCCCGGGCTGAACGATCTCCATCGTGCGGGTACCGCCGCCGATCGTTCCGGCGGATTCGAACACGGTCACCGCCAGCCCGGCCCGAGCCATCGTGACGGCCGCGGCGAGGCCGTTGGGTCCCGATCCGACCACCGCGACACCCTGATCCCGCGTCACGAGGAGGCCTCCTCCTCCGCCGCCGTGGCCCCGAGGATCCCCACCCGGTACGCCACCTGGATCGCCTCCTGACGGTTGGAGACACCGAGCTTGCGGTACGCGGACTTGAGCTGATCGCGCACGGTGTGCGGGCTGAGGAACAGTGAGCGGGCCGCGCGCACGGCGTTTCCGGCGATGTCGACCTCGCGGAGGGCGCGCACTTCGGCGGGGGACAGCGCGCGGAAGTTGTACGGGGTGGCGATGGCCGCCTCCGTCGCGTCGGCGGGCCCGGACGACGGGCGGATCACGGTGGTGCGCAGTCCGCAGGTTTCCGCCAGAGCCGCCGCGTGGGCGGTGAGGTCGCTGGCCGCGCCGCCTTCCTCGGTCGCGGCCTCGGCCTCCGCGCCCACCAGGAGGGCGTGGAGCTGACGACGGGAGTCTCCCCGTCGCGTGGACTGCACCGCCACGCCGGCGGCGATGTTCGCGGCGCGATGCGGGTCGCCTTCGGCGAGTGCGCGATACGCTCCCACCAGGTTCTCGCCCGCCGGGAGATCGGTCTCGAAGTGGATCATCGAGAGCCGGAAGCTCAGCCGGGCGCGCAGTTCGTCCAGCAGCAGCTGCCACTCGGACAGCAGCGGGGCGTGTGGTGATCGCAGCTCGAGATGGCGCTTGAGGCGAGCCAGCGCGTCGTGGGGACCGATCATGGACTCGATGAGGACGGTGTCCAGCCACACGACGTACGGCCAGAACTCGAAAGCGAGCGCGTCGTCGCTGAGCAGGTGGGCCACCACGCCGGCGGCATCCTCGTACCGGCCGGATTCTCGCAGCCACAGCGCCCGGGCGACCGCATGGGGGGCCGTGGCCGAGGCGAGGTCGTCGGCGGTGCGCTCGGCGAACGCGGACTCGCACGCACGGAGACGGATACCGGCGGTTCGCATGTCGCCACGCCAGGCGGCGATCAGCGCGGACATCGCCATGGCGCGCAGCACGGCGGAGGTGACCCCCGTGGTGCTCGTGGTGGTCACTCGCCGGGTGATGGCCTCGGCCCGGTCGAATTCGCCGAGGTAGAAGAGCCCCGATGCCTGCTGGTTGGCGGCCGATGCGAGGGTGCGTTCGGCACGACGAAGCTCCTCACCCGACAGGTCGGTGAGGATGTCGTCGATGCGATCGCTCATCGTGCGGATCAGCGCGGGTTCGCCCGCGAAGCACGCCGCCGTGAGTCGCGCCGCGGAGGCGACCACGCCATGGGGTCCGTCGTCGGCGGTGAACGGCTCCATATCGATCATGATCCGCTGCAGCTTCGCGAGGATGAGTCCTTCACGCCCGCGGGGCCGGTACATCTCCTCGAAGGTCTCGAGGGCGCTGAAGAGCGGATAGTCACGCATGACGTCACGGGGAATCTGCGGAAGGAGCGGGGCGAGTGGACCGCCGGGGGCGAGCATCGCCTCCGTGAAGTCCGCGTGCAGGATTCTGTCCACCTCGTCCCAGCGGCCGAGCTCACCCGCACCTCGCAGGGCCAGCGCCGGGTCGTACGCGTGGAGGAGCGCGATCATGCGGTCCGCCTCGACGCTGTCCGCAACGGTGGAGCCGTGGTCGGGCATGCGGCGAACGTGCTCGCGTACGGCATCGTGGTGCCGGTACCAGACCGTGCCGTCGGCATCTCGTCGCGACAGCAGCAGGTCGGTGGACAGGTGCGGCAGCACCCGCGGAGAGGCGATCTCCGTGGCGGCGACGCGGCTCCACACCTCGGCGGACAGCTCCCCGGCGAAGGCGACGGCGTGGATGGCAGCCGCACTCGCCGGATCGGCCTCGCGCAGCCGCCGTCGCAGCACGGCCCGGGGGAAGCTCTCATTCACGTGCGCCGAATGGTCCTCCGCGTGCAGACCGTGCGGCATCGCCAGGGCCGCCTGGGTCGCGGCCGGCCACCCGCGCAGCCGGCGGTGGACCCGGCGGGTGATGCGCGCGGCGGCGTCGGCGTCGGCGTCGGGGCGCATCCGCCGCACGAGTTGTGCCACCTCGGTCTCCGTGAACGCGAGTGCCGCATCGTCGAACACCCGGGCCGCCAGCCGCGAGCGCAGCGGATCGCTGCCGAGTCCGGACAGGTCCCGTCCGCAGATCAGCATCCGCACGCGGGGAGCCGCCTCGAGGGCATGGGTGACGAACTCGGTGAAGCGCGAGTCCGGGCGCCAGATGAGGTGGTGATCATCGATCACCAGGAGGAGCTCGTCGATCTCCGCTCTCGGATACCACGCGTTGCGTTCGGTGAACGGATCACCCGGCGCCGGTGCGGTGAGCTGGCCGGGTCGCACGACACCGGCGCTTGCCAGGGTGTCGACGATGAGGTCCCAGGCGGTGTCGCATTCACGCTGGTCCCTGCTGAAGGACACCCAGACGGTTTCCGTACCGCGGCGTGCCGCTTCGTGCGCGATCTGGCTGGCGAGGACTGTCTTTCCCATACCGCCGGCGGCGTCGAGAACGGTCAGCGGGGCAGGCTGACTGAGCGCAGCCTCAACGAGTGCCGAGCGATGGACTTGATCGGCGCGGAGGTGCGGAACGAAGTGTGCGTGAGCCATGGCGGGGGGACCTGGTTCTGGGAGGGGCGAGGGCCCGTCGGGGGTCCGGGGGCGGGCCGAGGACACGGAGGGTGCGGGCGGTGCCGGGCGGTCCTCCTCGGGTGCAGGGCCGAAGGAGGGCGCGGCGGTGCGTCGCTGACCTGCGACATCGTGGCCTCGGAGTGGATCCGTGACGGGCGGGCGACGCGTGCATACGGGCAAGAGGCGCAGTCGGGTACGCGCCCCGGGGACCACGAACCATAGCCGATCGTCCCCCCAGACACTCTTCACACGCTTGCCGGATCGGGTCGATCCGGTCGGTCATCGCCCCGTCCTTTCACGCGCGCAGTGGTATGCGCACCGTGAGATGCTGCGAGCCGGACTGGGGGATTCCGCATCTCCAGTTATAGCGACCCCAGTGCCCGATTCCCGACACCGCGTCAAAATCCCCCACTCGTACCCTCACTTCTCGGTTCCCCCAGTAATCCCCCCACTGCCCCGCGCGGTTGGTGTGCATGCTCCATACGGTGGGGATCAGCTGCCTCTCAGGAAAGCGCGCGCCGGATCCGACCCGGTGGTCGCGCGCGGGGCTGCTTCCCACCCACGCAACCAGGAGGGGCGTCACATGACGCGACAGACCCACGCGAAGCTCAGCGAGCTTCATCGCAAGAAGGGCAGAAGGGCGGTCGCCGTCGGCGCCGCCACTGCCACGATCATCGCGACGGCCGGAATCCTCGGTCCTGTCGCGTTCGCCGACGACCAGACGGTGACGTCGGTCTCGGCTGCACACGGTCACGGCCTCTGGGCCGACGTGGTCGGCCTCGATGTCGCAGGCACCGCCTCCGCGCTCGCGCAGTGGACGCCCGACGGGTCGACCAGCCATGACCAGGACGCTTTGAACCTCAACCTGCTGGGTGTCGAGGTGGACCTCGGCGGCGGGCTTCAGCTTCCGCTGATCGCGCAGCCGGGCGAGCCCGGACTCCTCGACCTCGGCTCGCTGGGGCTGCTCTCCAGTCGTGCCGACACCCCGTTCCAGAGCGTGTCCGAGGTGTCCTCGGGCCTGCTGACCTCGGACGGAGCCCTCGCGATCGACGCCGCCGAGGACCCGGACTTCCAGCCGGCCACGCTCAACGTCAGCGATGTGATCGAGCAGCTGCTCGGCGCCACGGTGCGCGAGGAGCTGCTCAACACCGCATCGGTCGAGATCGGTGCTCTGGGCTCGCACCTGAAGCAGTCCGGCGCCGACATCACGAGCGAGTACATGCTCAGCGCGGTCTCGATGGATCTGCAGAGCAACCTGATCGCCGGCCTCACCGACACGGTGGATACGACGCTGGAGAGCACGTTCGGCGTACTGAGCAACCTGCTCGACCTCGATGGCGGAGCACTCGCGGGTGTCATCGGCACGCTCACCGGAGCCCTCGACGCAGCGCTGAAGCTCGCCACCCTCGGCGCCGGCGGCGTTTCCCTGGATGCCGCAACTGTCGACCTCGACCCGCTGTTCGAGTCCGTCCGCACCGAGCTGCTCGCCAACCCGCTGACCAACGCCGATGAGTCGCTGTCGATCAGCCTGGCTGACGGCTCGATCCACATCGACCTGGCCAAGATCCTGCTGGACGCCACCGGCGCAACCGACCTGAACTCGCTGCCGGCCAACACCGAGGTGCTGTCCGGCACGGTGGTCAACGCGATCACCTCCGGTCTGCTCGACCTCCTCGTGGGCTCGAGCGAGAACTCGCTGATCGGCAAGATCGTCGCCCTCATCAATGACGGCATCTACGACTCGTCGATCAACATCAGCCTGACACTGGACGGCGGTGCGCTGCTGGGCTCCGGAACTCTCGCGCTGCAGGGTTCGCTGGGCTCCCTGCTGGGTGTCCCGGGCTACCCGGCCGTGACGCCCGTTCCCAGTGGCGGCAGTGGTCTGCTCGACATCGTCCTGCCGCTGGTGAGCAACATCGTCGCCGGTCTCGCCGGTGTGGTGGGCCCCGTTGTGAGCCCGATCCTCGACGGCCTGCTGGCCAACCTGGCACCCACGCTGAGCGCCGTTCTCGACCCGCTGGTCACCGGCCTGCTCGATGACGCCGTTGGCCCGGTGCTGTCGAACCTCGTGGCGCTGACGATCAACGAGCAGCCCACCGCGGGCGACTTCGGTGGCGACAGCCGCACCGTGCGCGCGCTGGCCCTCAGCGTTCTGCCCAACGCGGCCCAGCCGCTGGTGTCGGTGCAGCTCGGTTCCGCGACCGTTCAGGCCGACGCGGACGCCCCCAACCCGGGTGACGTGAACACGAACGCCTCCGCTTCGGCGTCGGCCTCGGGTTCCGCGAACGGCGACAACGAGGCGGCCGCACAGGCCGCAGCGCAGGCTGCCGCCATGGCTGACGCGTCCACCTCGGCCAACGCCGCGGCGACCGCGAACGCCGAGGCCGCCGCCAGCACGGCAGCCAACGCCGACGCGTCGAACGACGCATCGGCCACCGCCGGCGGTTCGGCCCAGGCCGCAGCCGAGGGTGCGAACGACTCCGCGTCGAACACCTCCTCGAACGCGAGCGCTTCGGCTGCCGCCAACGGCAACCCCGACGGTGGCGCAGCGGCCTCGGTCGCAGCGCAGGCGACGTCGTCCAACGACGCCAGCGCCGACGCCGCCGCGAACGGTGCGGACGCTACGGCCGCGGCTGACGCTACGGCTGCGGCTGACGCTACGGCTGCGGCTGACGCTACGGCTGCGGCTGACAGCACGGCTGCCGCTGACAGCACGGCTGCCGCTGACGCTACGGCTGCGGCTGACGCTACGGCTGCGGCCGACAGCACTGCTGCGGCTGACAGCACTGCTGCGGCTGACGCCACGGCTGCGGCTGCGGCGGACGCTACGGCTGCCGCTGACAGCACCGCTGCGGCGGACGCTACGGCTGCCGCTGACAGCACCGCTGCGGCGGACGCTGCGGCTGCGGCTGACGCTGCGGCTGCGGCTGACGCCACGGCTGCGGCCGACAGCACTGCTGCGGCTGACAGCACTGCTGCGGCTGACGCCACGGCTGCGGCTGCGGCCGACGCTACGGCTGCCGCTGACGCCACGGCTGCGGCTGCGGCTGACAGCAGCGCTTCGGCCAGCAGCAGCGCTTCGGCTGACAGCAACGCTTCGGCCAGCAGCAGCGCTTCCGCGAACAGCAGCGCTTCCGCGAACAGCAGCGCTTCCGCCAACAGCAGCGCCTCGGCGTCGGCGTCGGGATCGTCTGCGAACCAGAACGCGAACGGCAGCTCCTCGGGCCTTCCCACCACGGGTAGCGGCGACTTCACCGCCCTGTGGATCCTGGGAATGCTCCTGCTCGGCGCTGGTGTGTTCGCCCTGGTGGCTCGCCGCCGCCAGGCAATCGGGGCCGCTGAGTAAGGACCCTTCGGGTCCCAGCGGTTGGGCCGGTGACTTCCACGGGGGGAGTCACCGGCCCTCCGGCATCCCGCGGGCGGCTGCCGTCCCGGTCACGTTGAAGGAGCACCATGACCGACCACCTCGTCATCGATGCGGGGAGCGACTCGTCGACGACCCCCGCTGAGCCCGGGGCCGATTCGGCCGTGACGGCCGTGACGAAGCCTCGCTCCGAACCGTTGCAGCGCTCCGGCACGCCGGCGCCGCCGCGCCGATGGGTGCGCGCCGTCGCGTTCGTCGCGGTGCTCTTCACCGCCTGGCACGTCTTCGCTTCCTTCCTGTGGATCGCGCCCCCGTCTCCATTGCGGGAGGTGGTGCCTGGGAAGGCGCTGTCGTCGTACATGCTGCCGTTCTTCGGACAGTCCTGGAGCGTCTTCGCTCCCGAGCCCATCAACGGCGACTACCACTTCAACGTCCGCGCGGTGATCGTCGAGGGCGGCGAACGGGTGGAGACGGGCTGGGTGAGCGCCACCGACGTGGAGCTCTCCATGATCCGCTACAACCTCACGCCGCCGCGTGCGGGCATCCAGTCCAGTGAGCTGGCATCGGACTTCAAGAAGGCGTGGGACGCGTTGGGCGATCAGCAGCGTGCGATCCTGGCCGAGCGCTACGTCGGCAACGCCGATCAGCTGCGCGCCGACCTGGAGGGTTCGATCACCGAAGGCGAGGGGTCATCGGTCACCGCCGACCAGGTCGATGCGTATCTGCAGCAGGAGCAGCGATCCGTCGCCTACGCCACCCAGGTGGCGCGGGCGATCTGGGGGCCGTCGGTCGAAGAGGTGCAGGTGCGTGTGAGCCGGCAGAACATCATTCCCTTCGGGCAGCGGCACAATCCGGAAGCGAAGAGACCCGAGCCCAAGATCTCGCTCGACGGCTGGCGCGAGCCCCGGGTGAACCCGGGGCAGAACGAGGACAACTTCGCTCGGGTCTTCCGGGAGCAGTACGAGAGGATGCGTCAGCAGTGAAGCAGATGATCCTGCCCGCGATCGCGCACGTCTGGCGCTTCGTGACGGCCGCCGTCCGCGCCGCGGTCAACACGTTCCTGGAGATGCTGGGCTCGCTCGTCGAGATCGGCGAACGCTGGCTCTTCAGCAGCAAGAAGGCGCTGCACGGACTCGCCGTCACCCGTATCCTGCTGGGCAGCACCGCCTTCGGCCTGTTGCTGGCGAACTTCAGCACACGGCTGTACACGTTCGGGTCCGGATCGGCCTGGAACGGCGAGCTGGCCGAGCCCCGGAGCGACTTCGTCAAGATCTGGCTGTTCAGCAGCTTCCATCGCGTCGCCGGCAACGACCTCGCATTCACCGCCCTGTACGTGCTGCTGATGATCCTGGCCGTGCTGTTCGTGCTGGGCTGGCGTTTCCGGCTCGTGCTGCCGGTGTTCTTCGTGCTCTGGGTGAGCTTCATCGAGATGAACGACATGGTCGGCGATCAGGGCGACAACATGTTCCGCATCACCCTGATGATCCTGTTCTTCACCGATCCCGCGGCGAAATGGTCGCTGGATGCCCGCCGCCGCGCCAAGCGCGAGTGGTTCCCGCCGGGGACATCGGGCGCCTACATCGGGACGGTGCTTCACAACCTCGGCCTCGTGGCGCTGACGGCGCAGGTGTGCTTCGTCTACGCGGCCGGTGGTCTCTACAAGGCGCAGGGACAGCCGTGGGCCGGCGGATGGGCGGTCTACGATCCGCTGCACACCATGCGGTTCGGCACCTGGCCGGTGCTCAGCGATCTGATCACGCAATGGGGTCCGATGGTGACGATCGCCACCTGGGGGTCGATCATCATCCAGGTCGCGTTCCTGCTCATGCTGCTGAGCACGTTCACCCGCCGCATCGCCCTCATCGCGATCCTGAGCTTCCACATCGCCATCGGGGTACTCATGGGCCTGCCGTGGTTCTCGTTGACGATGATCGCCATCGACTCGATCTTCATCCGGGAGAAGAGCTGGGCGCGCCTGGATGCGGCGGCCCGGCGTCTCTGGCGCGGTACCGCGCCGAAGGAGGCTGCGGACGGTGCGGGGCAGGACGCGGCGCCCGCCGCGACAGAAACCGTCGGCGCGCGCTGAAGCGGGCCCGCGGGCACGGGTTGACGTGCTTCCCTGCTGAGTGCGGGTCCCCCGGGGCCGCAGCTCGTCGCCGTGCCGTTATGCGGGCGACCTCGTGCCGAACACACGTCCATCCATGCCCTCGGGGACTGTGACCCCGAGGGCATGGAGCGTGTGGACGGCGATGTCCGCGTGCGTGACCCCAGTGCCGGAGGCGGCGTCGATGCCGGGGCCTGACGCCGCGATCCACGCGGTGCGTTCGGCATCGCTGTCTCCGCCGTGGTGTCCCGCGTCGCGGTGGCCGTGATCGGTCACCACGATGACGGTCCAGTCTTCGTTCACGCGGTCGGGGCGGGCGTCGATGGCGGCCAGCAGCACGCCTACCTGCTCGTCGGCGCGCTCGATCGCCTCGCGGTAGCGGTCGGTGACGCCCTCGGCATGCGCGACCATGTCGGGCAGGAGCAGGTACGTGAAGACGGCGGAGTGGCCGCGGGCGAGAAGCTCCCGTGCCGTGCGGGAGGTCACCACCTCGTCCATCACGGCGATGGCGGTCAGCGCGGCATCGTCCGTACCGTCTTCGATGCCCGCGGGCAGGTCGGGCCGGAACCCGCCGGGCGCGAACACGGGTCCCCCCGAGGCGTCACCCACGAGCGGAGCCCACGCAGCAGCGGCGAACGTCGTCACCGCGGGATCATGGGCACGGATGCGGGAGAGGAAGTCCGGATACTGCTCCAGCCGGTGGCCATGCAGGTCGTTGTCATCGATGCCATGGCGATCGCGATGCACCCCGGAGGCGACCGTCGCCCAGACCGGAGCGGAGATCGTGGGATTGCGCTCGTCCACCCGGACGTCCTCCCAGAACCCGGCGTCGCCGATGGCGGCGATGTGGGGCACGTGTGCGCCCCGCAGCACGTCGGCGCGCACGCCATCGACTCCGACCACCAGCACATGCGGCGTCATCTGCACCCTCCTCATCCGATCCGCGCCCGCGGGACGTCTTCACGTCCTCTCACGCGGGGGCCGCTGCCCCTCGATCATCGCGCGAGAGCTGCGAGCCGCGGCGGAGCAACAGGCGAACTCACCTGATTCTGCTGTCCTCGTGTCCGCCACGCAGTAGCGTGGCGGACACGAGGAAAGGGAAGCGCATGCCTGACTACGAGATCGTCGAGATCGGTGCACCGGAACGCTGGCACGAGTATGTGGGCGGCTTCCGGCCGGAGACGACGTGGGCCGGCCGGCACGTGGTCGATCACGATCTGCAGATGCAGTACATCGGGATGACGGCGAACGCGCTCCAGCCGGGGGACTCGGCCACCTACTGGCACCGTCACGCGCGCATCGAGGAACTGTACGTGTTCCTGCACGGGCACGGCCAGATGGGCCTCGACGACGACGTGATCGACGTCGGCCCGGGGTCGGTGGTTCGGGTGGGTCAAGGGGTGTGGCGCACGTGGCGCGCGCGGCCGGACAGCGCGGAGGAACTGCGGTGGCTGTGCATCCGATCCGGTGGCGGCGAGCTCCCGCATCTCCCCGACGACAGCGAGCGAGCCACCGACCGACCCCTTCCGTGGTGACGGAGTCGTCGCGGATTCGCGTCTGCGGGGTGCGCGGCACCAGGATGAGGGAGTGATCCCGACCGCCGTCCGAGGCCTCCGTCTCAGCCGCCAGGAGTGGGTGCTGGTCGCCATCACCTTCCTGTGGGGCGCCACCTTCCTCGTCGTGCACTTCGCCGTCACCACGACGGGACCCTGGTTCTTCGTCGGCGTGCGGTTCCTCGCGGCGGGGGTCATCGCCGCGCTCGTCCTGAATCGCGGTCTTCGGGGCCTGCGTCCGCGAGAGATCGCCGCGGGCGCCGCGATCGGCGTGATGGTGTACCTCGGGTACGGGCTGCAGACCGTGGGACTGCAGACGATCGACTCCAGTACCTCGGCCTTCATCACGGCGTTCTATGTGCCGCTCGTTCCGCTGCTGCAATGGGCGGTGTTCCGCAAAGCTCCGCGGTGGACGGTGTGGATCGGCGTCGTCCTTGCGTTTGCCGGCCTGATCCTGGTGGCGGGTCCGTCGGCGGCGGGATTCTCGCTGGGGCAAGGTGAGGTGGTGACGATGATCAGCACGCTCGCGATCGCCGCTGAGATCATCCTGATCAGCGTGTTCGCCGGACGCGTGGACGTCGGGCGCGTCACCGTGGTGCAGCTGATCGTCGCGAGCCTGCTGGCCTTTCTCACCATGCCGGTCACCGGAGAGGCCGTTCCCGCGTTCTCCTGGGTGTGGCTGCTCGCCGCGGTCGGTCTGGGGGCGATGAGCGCGGCCATCCAGTGGGCCATGAACTGGGCCCAGCGTTCCGTGTCGCCCACTCGCGCCACCATCATCTACGCCGGCGAGCCGGTGTGGGCGGGGATATTCGGCCGCCTGGCTGGGGAGCGCCTGCCGGCGCTCGCCATCGTGGGAGCCGCGCTGATCATCGCGGGCATGGTCGTGAGCGAGCTCAATCCCCGCCGCCGTCGTCCGAATTAGCCGCGAGACTTCTCTGTGGGCGAGAATGCCCGCGTTGCGGCGCTTCTCGCGCACAGACGGAAGTCTCGCGTGTCGACCGAAGGGGAAGACACGGCGCACGGGGCGGGAACGGCGGACGGAAGTTTCGCGGGTCAGCCCCGCAGCCGGACGCGAACGGTGCGGTCGTCGAGGTCGACGATGTCGCCGTCGCGCAGTTGCCGGCCGCGGCGCATCTCGATCTCGCCGTTGACGGCCACGAGGCCTTCCGCGATGACCTCTTTGCTCTCGCCACCGGATTCGATGAGATCCGCGAACTTCAGGAACTGGCCGAGACGGATCATGTCGCCGTCCACCTCGACGTCGGGGATGTCTGCGGGACTGGTCACTCAACGATCGTATCCGCCGTCGACATAGGTTGGTCGCATGGAGCGTGTCCCCTCGCCGAGCTGGCGTCCCGAGGTGGCCGATCTCGTCCGCAGGTTCGATCGCGACGGCGAGATCGTCGTGCGGAGCAGCCGGACCTGGATCCTCATCCGCTGTGCTCTGGTGCTGCCGTGCGTCATCCTCGTCGCGCTCGGCGGCTTCCTGGATCCGTCGATCGGCATCGCGCTGATGTCCGTGTTCGGCGTCGTCTGCCTCGTGGGCATCATCTGGATCCTGCGGCTGGCGTGGCCACGCACCCGTGCTCGCATCGATCGCGCGGGAGTGCACTATCGCCGCCGAACGGTGCCGTGGTCGCAGATCCGTGAGGCCACCACGGGCGTGGTCTCCGGCCGGGGCGGGGTGCTGTCTTCGACCTACGTCTGCCTGGTGCTGGTGGGTGACGGCCTGCACGCGGGGCCCGAGGTCCGGATGGCTCCGTTCCTGGATCCCGACGGTGCGACACTCGCGGCGACGCTGAACATCCTTCTCCCCGAGCTCCGCACTGCCGGAGGTCCGCCCTCTCGTCCGACGGTGTGGCCCGCTCAACCCGGCGGCCGGAGCGCCTCCTGACGCGAGAAACCCCTGCAGGTCCGAGAGAGCCGGCAACGCGGGGATCTCAGACTCGCAGGGGCTTCTCGCGTGCGGGTCAGCCCTCGAACGTCGCGGGGTGGGGGCCGGTGCGGCCGTCCACGTCGAGGGCGTCGATCGCGGTGAGCTCGTCATCGGTGAGGTCGAAGCCGAACACGGCGAGGTTCTCGGCGATCCGCGCGGGGGTGACAGACTTCGGGATGATGATGCGTCCCTGCTGCAGGTGCCAGCGCAGTACCACCTGAGCGGGGGTGACGCCGTGGGCGGCCGCGGCGGTCAGGACGGGCTCGGAGCCGAGGGCGGCGCCCTGCGCGAGCGGGCTCCAGGCCTCCGTGGCGATGCCGTGCTCGGTGTTCGCCGCGACCACCGCCCGGTTCTGGAACGCCGGGTGAAGCTCCACCTGGTTGACGGCCGGAACGACCTCCGCGGATGCGAGCAGGCGATCCAGGTGCTCGGGCTCGAAGTTGGAGACGCCGATGGCACGAACCCGGCCGTCGGCGTGGATCCGCTCCAGCGCACGCCAGGTGTCGCGATAGAGGTCCTGCGCCGGAGCGGGCCAGTGGATGAGGTACAGATCGAGGGCATCGACGCCCAGCTTCGCCAGCGTCGTGTCGTAGGCACGCAGCGTGGCGTCGTATCCCTGGTCGGAGTTCCAGACCTTGGAGGTGAGGAAGAGGTCGTCGCGGGCGATCCCGGACTCGGCGATGGCGCGGCCCACGCCCGCTTCGTTGCCGTAGATGGCGGCGGTGTCGATGGAGCGGTAGCCGGCCTGGAGCGCGGCGGTCACGGCGGTGGTCGTCTCCTCGTCGGGCACCTGGAAGACGCCGAATCCGAGCTGGGGCATGGACACGCCGTTGTTGAGCGTGATCGTGGGGATGTCGATGGACATGGTTCTCCTTGTGGGATGAGCTGGAGGGGATGAGTTAGACGGTGGCGGGAACGGCGGGAGCCGGTGCCGTGCGCGGAGTGCGGGCGGTGAGGGCGGCGGCGACCATCACGACGAAGGCCACGATGGTGATCGCAGCACCGATCCACAACGGCGAGGTGAAGCCGAGACCGGCACTGATGCCGAGACCGCCCGCCCAGGCTCCCAGGGCGTTGCCGATGTTGAACGCGCCGATGTTCGCGCCGGAGGCCAGCGTGGGCGCCGTCTCGGCGTAGGCCATCACGCGGCTCTGCAGGCCGGGAACGGTGCCGAATCCGAAGCCGCCCATCAGTGCGAGCAGCACGACCACCGCCGGCTGCCAGCTGGCGAGGAGTGCGAACGCCGCGAGGATGACGACCAGTGCACCGATGAACCAGAGCAACGTGGCGTCGCGGTGCTTGTCGGCGAGACGGCCACCCAGCGCATTGCCCACGACGAGGCCCGCGCCGAACAGCACGAGCAGCCACGGCACCGCGCCGGCGGCGAAGCCGGACACCTCCGTCAGCGTGTACGCGATGTAGGTGAAGGCGCCGAACATCCCGCCGAAGGCGAGCGCCGTGACGATGAGGGACAGCCAGACCTGCCCGGAGCGGAAGGCGGCGAGCTCGCGACGAAGGCTCGGCGCCGACGTGGGGCCGGAGGCAGCGGGCACGAGAGCGACAACACCGGCGAAGGCGATCACGCCGATGGCGGCGATGGCCCAGAACGTGGAACGCCAGCCGAACTGCTGGCCGAGGAACGTGCCGAAGGGCACCCCCAGGACGTTGGCCGCCGTGAGACCGGTGAACATGATGGCCACCGCCCGGGCCGCACGATCGGCCGGCACGAGGGAGGCGGCGACCACCGAGCCGATGCCGAAGAACGCACCGTGGCAGAGGGCGGCGATGATGCGACCGACCAGGGCGATGCCATACTCCGGGGCCAGCGCGGTGATGACGTTGCCGACGATGAAGAGCACCATCAGCCC
The DNA here is from genome assembly GCF_044769785.1 of Microbacterium sp. GXS0129. Lineage (NCBI taxonomy): Bacteria > Bacillati > Actinomycetota > Actinomycetes > Micrococcales > Microbacteriaceae > Microbacterium > Microbacterium sp. GXS0129. The sequence goes on from NZ_JBIZVZ010000005.1 coordinate 250,321, forward strand.
CAGCAGCACGGTCTTGCGTGGCAGCCGGGTGGTGGCGGCGGTGAGGCCCAGCGCGCCGACCACCACGGCGAGGGCGTAGCCGGAGATGAGGCCGCCCGCGGCGGCCTCGCTGACACCGAAGTCGCGTGCGACCTCGGGCAGCAGGCCCATGATGACGAATTCCGTCAGTCCGATTCCGAACCCGCCGATGGCGAGTGCGAGAAGTCCGAGAGGCATGTGGGGAGCACTCCTGTAAGATAGTTGCAAACGCGGGATATTGCGTCGCGAGTAATAATAATTGCACGCGCAACTATCCGGCGCAAGCAACTACTTTGAGGAGGAGTGTCATGGGGATCTCCGACGACGCCGTCGAAGTCCGCGCCCAGGGGTGGCGCACGCTCGCCGCTCTGCACGGCCGCATCGAGTCCGAACTGGAACGGGCGCTCGGTGCGCACGCCGAGCTGTCGGTCGTGGAGTACACCGTGCTGGATGCCCTCAGCCGCCAGGCCGGCTGGCACATGCGGATGCAGCAGCTCGCGCATGCCACGGCCCTGAGCCCCAGCGCCACCACGCGCCTCGTCACCCGGCTCGAGGACCGGGGCCTGCTCACGCGCATTCTCTGCACCGACGATCGTCGCGGCATCTACACCGAGCTCACCGCCGAAGGATGGAAGCTCTACGAGCACGCCAAGCCCGTGCACGACGAGACGCTGGAGGACGTGCTGCGGGTGGCGGGTGAGGAACCCGAGCTCGCACCGCTGGCCGCGCTTCTCGCGGGGGAGCGGGTCTGAGCGTCTCGGATCGCGGCGGGGTCGTCGCCGGTCACTGAAGCGGCACCGGTGCTCAAGCCGGTGTGCCGCCCGGTCGCGTGCTGAGCGGTCGGGTGACGGTCGTCGCGCTCGGGGCGACCCCAAGAGTGGGGTCTTTCTGCCATGGCAGTGCCCTCGTCGCGCCGCTGCCGCGCGCTTGCCTCCTATTCTCAAAAAGTCCCCACCGCGAGAGCGACTCGGCAGCCTGCCCGAGGCTTGTCAGCGGTCCCGATGGTCGCCTCCAGGCTGAGCACACCTCCACGGTTCGTCAGCAGCGAGCGCCCCGGTGGCGGGATGCGCTCGGCCTCTGCGGCGCCGTCTCCAACGGCGCGCCGTATGAGCCGGGCGGATGCCGAGGTGGCCTGAGACGAGGAAGCGGAGGGACGCGTGGCGCCGCTCAGACGGCGGCCTGTCCAGGTCGCGATCATCGAGCGGCGGCTGTTTCAGCGTCTCGGGCTGACGAGCTATGTCCAGGGGCTGGTGCGCTTCACCGTGGTGTTCAGCGGTGATGATGCCCAGGAGCTGCTGGAACGACTCGAGAGCGAGATCGACACCGCGGCACCCGGGATCGCCTTCTTCGACCCCGTGGACGCCGGTGCGCCGGATCTCACCACGATCACCCGACTGAACGCGGCAGGGTTCCGGGTGATCGTCCTCGCCGACTTCGATCACACGCGCCATGCCCGATCCGTTCTCGCCGCGGGTGCGCGCGCTCTGGTCAGTCCTCGCGACAGAGAGGAAGACGTGCTGAACGCCATGTCCGCCGTCGTCGCCGGTCGAAGCTGGGTCACGCCCCGCCTGACCGAGCGCCTCGCGGTGGGAGAGCCTGCGCCGCCGAAGCTCAGCATGCAGGAGGAACGCGCTCTGGTCCTCTACTCCTCGGGCCTCACGATCGGTCAGGTCGCGGAGCAGATGAACATCGGATGGGAGACGGCCCGGCAGTACCTCGACCGTGTCAAGCTCAAGTTCCGCAACGCGGGAACGCCGGTGCGCACCAAGGCCGACCTCATCCGCGTGGCGATCCGCGACGGCTTCGTGCAGTAGGAGCCACGGAGCCTCACCCGGTGCTCGCTAGTGTTGCACCTCGGCGCGCTGGGCGATGCCGCGCCGCCTCCCCAGGCCGTAGTAGTGCCGGAAGCTGTAGATCAGCGGGTGCCACCGGCTCGGGTCGATGTACGACGTTCCGGCGAGTGTGATGGGGTCATCGACATGCACTGCCGTCGACCGGGCGTGGACGACGACGAGCCCACCGTCCTCCTCGTCGACCCGTGTGGCCCGTGCTTCGATGTGCACGGGCAACTCGGCGACTCTGGCTGGCCGGACCGTCGTCGCGGCGAGCGGGTGCCAGCCCACCTCTTCGAACTTGTCGTGCACGTACGTCGTGCTTGCAGGCTTCGCCGCGGGCACCGGCGATGCTCCTGTCGTCCGCCCCAGTGTCTCGACCTCTTGCCAGTGGGAATCCTCGGGCAGGTTGATCACCAGCTCGGGGCGCTCGCGCAGGTTGGCGACCGTGTGTCCTTCGGCGCCGAGCCCCAGTACCAGGAGGTCATCGAGCGCCCAATACGACGACACCGGCGCCAGGTTGGTCGTACCGTCCATGTTCACCGTGGAGATCACGGCGACGGGAGTGCCGAAGTAGAGGACTGACGGCGTGATTGTTCGATGGCGGCGCATGGCACCCATGGTTGCAGCCGGGGAGTTCGGCGCTGACCGAAGTGTTCTCGCGAGAGACTTGCTCCATGGACGACCGGGCGAATGGGCGGGCTCTGGCGAACGTGGCGGCCGTGATCGCCGAGCCGAGTCGGGCGACGATGCTGCTCGGGATGCTGGATGGGCGTGCGTGGACGGCCACCGAACTCGCAGCACACGCGGGCGTTGCCCGATCGACCGCAACGGAGCATCTTCACCAGTTGGTGGCCGGAGGGCTCGTCGAAGAGCGGCGTCAGGGGCGGCATCGCTACGTGCGGTTGGCTGATCCTCAGGTGGCCGCCCTCATCGAACAATTGGCCTCCGCCACCTCGCCGGCGGCACCGGCGGCCTCGCTGCGCGGCGTCGAGAGAGACCAGCGCCTTCGCGCGGCGCGCACCTGTTACGACCACCTCGCCGGGGCTCTGGGAGTGCGCGTCTGTGACGCCTTCACCTCCCGCGGGTACATCGACGTGACGGCATCTCCCTCCCTCACCGCGGAAGGCGAAGCGGCGTGCTCTCGTCTGGGCGTGCCCCTGGGCGCGTGGCCCCGCACCCGACGACCACGTGTCCTCCTGTGCCTGGACTGGACCGAGCGCCGGGACCACCTCGCCGGCGCTCTGGGGGCCGCGATCCTCCGATCCTTCGGTGAGAACGGCTGGGTCCGTGGCGATCGCACCACCCGGGCGATCCGGGTGACGGACGCGGGAAGGGCGGCGCTCGCAGAGCACCTCGACCTGAGCTTCGAGCCCGAGGGCCGTTAGGGCATGTGCTGCCGGGAGGCGTCGCGGAACTGCGTCGGTGAGGTGCCGTTGATCGCCCGGAACTGGCGGGAGAAGTAGAACGCGTCCGAGTAGCCCACCTGCGCCGCGATCTCCGCGACCGACAGGTCCGTGGTCACCAGCAGCTCTCGCGCGCGTGCGCTTCGCAGCCGCTTGAGGTAGTCCACGACGCTGTATCCGGTCGATGCCTTGAACAGCGCGGAGAAGTGCGAGGTGCTCAGCTCCGCCAATCGTGCGAGCTCCGAGACCGGCACGGCTGAGGCGAGATTGTCGCGCAGATACTCCTGCACCACGTGGATGCGATCGGCGGTGTGGCGTTCGCGTCGCAGCCGGTCCGCAGCGAGGATCGCCAGCAGGTGCCAGGCCGCTCCGGCCGCGCGCAGGAGAGTCCCCGTGGTCTCATCCGCTTCCAGCAGGGCGACCGCCTGCTCGATGAGGGCCACGGCGGTGAACACGTCGTGCAGATGCACGACCGGATCGTCCTCCGGGCCGCGAATCTGGGCCACGAGCTCGGGGACGTCGGTGCCCGTGGCGTGCAACCACCAGATGGTCCAGGGGTCGTCTTCATCGGCCAGGTAGGAGTGCGCCCGATCGGGCGGCAGCACCACGGCGTCACCGGGGCCCACGGGCACGCGCCGGCCGTCCTGCATCACCCAGCCTCCGCCGTGCGTGCACACGATGACGATGGCCTCCGCGGCGCCGGACGGCCGGATCCGCCCGTGCGCCGCTGCGCGCGGGAAGTAGCCGGCGTCGGTCACCAGCAGGCGCTGCGTCACCGGCAGCGCCCGTGCCTGGCGGGACAGCGGCACCGGGAGCACGCGCAGGCGCTGACCGGGGAACCCATCGCGGCGGAGCATGCGCCGACGATAGCACTTGTCGGAGAATCGTCCAGGTATGCCGGAGAAACCAGCATTCCTTCGCCGTGTTGACCGCGGATATCGTGGCGACATGCTCACAGGAGAGATGACGCCATCAGCCGATCGGACAGGTCGCTATGTTCCCGTGCCGCCACGTGATGGTGTTCCCGATCGCCTCGCCATCACCCTGTGGGACTTCTCCTGGTATGTCCGCACCGGGGCGGGTGAGCCCTTCGAGAACCTCGACCGGGCGGCCGCGGAGGCCGTCGAGCGCGGCTACAACACCATCCGCATCTGCGCCATGCCGTTCCTCCTGTTCGGCTCGGGTCTCGACACCACGGCAGTGGAACTGGACCGTCTCGGCGGCGACTACGCGCAGAACGTGCGCTGGTACGACGTCGGCGCTCCCACGGTGATCGATGGGCGCGCACACCTGCGCGAGCTGTTCGAGGTGTGCCGGCGCCACGGACTGTTCGTGATCCTGTCGTCGTGGGAATACCAGCAGTCATCGTCGTTCGCGGCCAGCTCCGACTGGTGGGATGCCCTGCGCGCCGTCGATCCGGAGGAGCGCGCCGAGCGTTTGGCGGAATCGTTCGCCGCGCTGATCGACTTCCTCGCGGAGCACGGTCTGGACGATCGCATCGCGTTCACCGAGCTGCACAACGAGGTCCAGATCGGCCATCTGAGCGACGGGCTCACCAGCTGGCTCGTGGATGACGCCCGCACCGTCGTCGAACTGGAGCCCCGCCTCACCCGCGGACTCGCCCGCTTCCACGAGCTGCAGCCGGATCAGCCGGTGACGGTCAACTACGCGCATGTGCCGGTGGCGTCGATGCGTGCCATACCGCACAACATCGATGTGCTCGTCGTTCACCCCTACATCTACGGCGTGCTCGACGAGGTGACGCAGGCGTTCGATCTGCGCGGCTCGCTCGCCGACTTCCCGCGAGCCGCCGTCGAAGCCGCCGGGATCCTCCGCGCCGACGCACCCGACGCGGAGAGCTGGGTGCTGCCGCCCGAGCGCGCGTGGAAGGCGGAGGCGACCATCGTCGGCAAGCCCGAGATCTTCCTGCACGACTGGGTGGACGCCGAGGCGTTCGACCGGTTCCTCTACGAGCGCTATCAGGGGCATCGCGTGGAGATGGACCGTGTGCTGCGGATCTGGCTCGACGTCGCGGCCGATGTGTCGCGCTCGCGCGGTGTCCCGCTGGCTTTCGGGGAGGGGTGGATCGGCTACACCCCGCTGCACGGCACCTTCGAGGAGGGGCCGGTGGGCAGCGAGTTCTGCCGACGAGCGGTGCGGGAGTCCGCTCGCGTCGGGGCCTGGGGCACCATCGTGTGCTCCAACGCGGCTCCGCATCATCCGATGTGGGCCGATGTCGCGCTCCAGATCGAATGCAACCGGATGTTCACCGAACATCTCACCCACTAGGCGCACGCGCCCCATCCATCGGTCGTCGAGGAGGACACCATGGCACCAGAACTGCAGGTCACACGTCGCACCTTCCTCGCGGGTGCGCTCGCACTGGGAGGCGCATTCGCCCTCTCCGGCTGCGTCACCGGAGGCTCCCCGGGTACGGGCGGCAGCGGCGGCGCCGCCAGCGGCACCCTCACGCTCCAGTCGTCGCTGTCCGATCCCGCCCCCAAGGCTGCGCTCACCGCCGTGATGGACGCGTACACCGGCGGCAAGGTCACCCTGAACACGGTGGCGATCGAGCAGTTCCGCGCACAGCTGTCCACCTACCTCTCCTCCAGCAATCCCCCCGATGTGCTCACGTGGTATGCGGGGTCGGTGGCGCGGGACTACGCCAGCAAGGGATATCTGCTGGACCTGTCGGAGATGTGGACCGGCAGCGGCGCGGCCGCGAACTTCTCGCCCGCGCTGAAGGCGCTGTCGACGGACGACAGCGGCAAGCAGATCTTCCTGCCCACCTCCTACTACTGGTGGGGCGTGTTCTACCTGAAGGACAACTTCGCGAAGTGGGGCGTCTCCGAGCCCAAGACCTGGGACGAGTTCATCGCCATGTGCGACAAGCTCAAGGGGATGGGCATCAACCCCCTCGCCAACGGCATCGGCACCACGCCGTGGATGGCATCGGGCTGGTTCGACATCCTCAATCTCCGGGTCAACGGCGCCGCCTTTCACCGCGAGCTGCTGGCCGGAAAGCACTCGTTCGACAGCGCCGAGGTGCGCAAGGTGATGTCGTACTACGCGCAGCTGGTGCCGTACTTCGACCCCAACATGACCTCCTACGCCTGGCAGGATGCCGTCACGCCGTTGGTGCAGGGCAAGGATGCGATGTACCTCACGGGTGCGTTCATCAGCCAGAACATCACCGACAATCCCGACAACCTGGACTTCTTCAGCGTTCCCGTGATCGACCCGTCGGTGCCGACCGCCGAGGAAGCCCCCACCGACGGCTACTTCGCCAGCGCGAAGACGAAGGATCCGAAGGGGACCATCGCGATGCTGTCGTACCTGGCCAGCCCGAAGGCGCAGCAGGAGTTCATCGAGAAGGCCGGCTCCTCGAACCTGCCGACCTCGCCGGATGTGGACGCGACCCAGTTCAGCCCGCTGGTGCAGAAGGGCCTGAAGATGCTCAACGAGACGGAGGAGATCACCCAGTTCTTCAACCGCGACTCGTCCGACGCGCTGCAGACCACCGCGGACACCGCCCTGACGAAGTTCCTCGCCAAGCCGGATGATGTCGACAGCATCCTCAAGGAGTGGCAGACGGCCGCAGAGAAGGTGTGGAACTCGTGAGCCGCCCGGTGGGCACGGCGACCGCGACGATCGTGGCCGGGCGCCGGCGGCGAAGCGCGGTCCGTCGTGTCCCACCGATCATCTGGGGTTTCCTCCTCATCCCGCTGGTGGTGGAGCTGGCCCTGGTGTTCTGGCCGGCGGTCAACAGCTTCTACATCTCGCTGACCAAGTGGAACGGTGCCGGTGCCCCGGAATGGGTCGGTTTCCGCAACTTCGAGAACCTCGCCACCGATCCGGTGTTCATCCAGGCGCTGCTGAACAACGTCTACTGGGTGGTCGGGTTCGGTGGTGCCTCGGTGGTGATCGGGCTGCTCCTGGCCCTCGCACTGAACCGGCCGCGTCGGGGCGTGGGCTTCTACCGCAGCGCCATCTATCTGCCGATGGTGTTCTCCCTCGCGGTCACCGGGTTGTTCTGGCGGCTGCTGTACCAGCCCGACGGTGCGGTGAACTCGGCGCTGGACGCCATCGGGCTGGGCGATGTCGCCCGCCAGTGGCTGGCCGATCCGAGCACTGCCCTCACCGCCGTGCTGATCGCCGCGGTGTGGCGGCAGTGCGGCTACATCATGGTGCTCTACCTGGCCGGCCTCAAGGGCGTGGATCCCACGCTCGAGGAGGCGGCCCAGGTGGACGGCGCGAATCGCTGGCAGCGGTTCTGGCGCATCGTGATGCCGCAGATGAAAGGCGTCAACTCCGTGGTGTTCGCCGTGACGGTGATCGACTCGCTGCGCACGTTCGACATCGTCTGGACCATGACGCGAGGCGGGCCCTACAACTCCACCCAGCTGCTGTCGACATACATGTACCAGACGGCCTTCTCCACGGTCGATCTGGGCTACGGATCGGCGATCGCCGTGATCATCTTCCTGCTCGCGATCGTCTTCATCATCGGCTACCTGGCCAGCGCCGCGCGATCGGAGGACTGAGATGAGCACACACACCGCCACGCTGCATCAGGTCACGGACACCCGCCCCCGTCGTCGCGCATCCTGGGTGTTCCACGCCGTGATGGCCCCGGTGTCCCTGCTCTGGATCGCACCGCTGATCTTCGTGGTCTTCGTCGCCTTCCGCTCCTTCTCCGACATCACGGCCAATGGCCTGGGCGGCCTGCCGCACTCGTTCTCGCTGGATGGCTTCATCACCGTCTTCACGCAGGGGCTCGCGGGCAACGCGCTGTGGAACAGCGTCATCGTCACGGTGTTCGCGGTGCTGCTCTCGCTGCTGCTGTCCTCGTGGGCGGCGTTCGCGCTGAGCCGCTACGAGATTCCGCTGCGGCGCACCATCTTGCTGATCATGCTCGCGGGCAACCTCCTTCCCGCGCAGATCCTGCTGATCCCCGTCGCTCGCATCACCGAATCGCTCGGCATCGCCGACACCCTCTTCGCGCTCATCGTGGTGCAGGTCGCCTTCGGCATCGGGTTCTACACCTTCGTGCTCTACGGGTTCATGCGCTCGATCCCCGCGGAGATCTTCGAGGCCGCACGTGTGGACGGCGCCGGGGAGCTCCGGGTGTACCTGCAGCTCGTCCTGCCTCTGACGCGCCCGTCGCTCGCCGCGCTCGGAGCGCTGGCCACCACCTGGGTGTGGAACGACCTGATCTGGGCCCTCACCGTGCTGCGGACCGAGTCCAAGTTCCCCATCACCGCGGAGCTGCTAAACATCCAGGGCGGGTTCGTCAGCCAGTGGAACGTGGTGGCGGCCGGGGCCATGATCGCCGCACTCCCCACCGCGATCGTCTTCTTCATCTTCCAGAAGCAGTTCGTGTCGGGCCTCACGCTCGGCACGGGCAAGTGATCCACCGAAGGAGCACCATGCCGCAGTGGCACCTGCGCACCCGCCGCACATCGTACGTGCTCAGCACGACTCCGGACGCGTCCGGTGCGGTGTCCGACTACTGGGGCCCCGCGCTCGCGGACGGGGAGGACCCCGAACCCTGGTCAGAGCCCGACCGCTTCGTGGGCTATGCGGCCGACGCGGACGCTCAGCCGCTCGAGTACGCCAGCGACGGTCAGCGCCACACCGCCTTCAGCGAGTTGCTCGTCGACCGTGGCGATGCCCGTACCGGCGCGCGGTGGGAGCTGCATGGGACGCCGCAGTGGAACTCGGGCCCGCAGGGTGACGAACTGGAGCTGGCGTTCCGGGACGAGACGGGAACGCTGGAGCTGTACCTGGGCTATCGCAGCTCTCGCGAGCACGATGTGATCCGCCGATGGATACGCGTCGCGAACCGCGGTTCCGGCACCGTCACCCTGCCACGGGCGTTCTCCGCGGCCTGGAACGCCCCGGTGGGCCAGCACGTGCGCGTCGACTATCTGGCGGGGTCGTGGGCGCGGGAGTTCCAGCAACGCAGCACCGAGGTGCACTGGGGTACCTTCAGCATCGGCAGCAGGCAGGGTGTCACAGGAATGAGCTTCAGCCCGGTGGTGGGCGTGAGTGCGCTGCCGGACGACGACGATGTCGCGACACGGTCGGGCACTCACGTCTACGGCGTGGCGCTGGACTGGAGCGGATCGTGGCGGCTGCAGGTGGAATCGGCCGCGGTCGGCTCGCATGCGCGGGTGTCGACAGGCGTGGACGACGACGTCACCACGATCACCCTGCTTCCCGGCGAGGAGTTCCGCACCCCCGACAGCCTGGGAGTTCACGCCGCCGGGATGACCGAGCTCCCCTCACGATGGCACGAGTTCCAGCGAGGGCTGGCACGAGAGCGCGGTCCGCGGACGCAACCGGTCGTCTACAACTCGTGGATGGCCACCACCTTCGACGTGGACATCGCCCAGCAGCTGGAGCTGGCACGCCGGGCGGCGGCGATCGGGGTGGAGACCTTCGTGCTGGATGATGGCTGGTTCCGCGGGCGCACGTCCGATCGTGCGGGTCTCGGCGATTGGCAACCCGATCCGGCCAAGTTCCCGCGGGGCCTCAGCGAGCTGGCGGACGGCGTCGAAGCGCTGGGCATGAGGTTCGGGCTGTGGGTCGAGCCCGAATGCGTGAATCCCGACTCCGATCTGTTCCGCGCTCACCCCGACTGGGTCTACCGCGCGGAGGGGCGTCCGCTGCTGACGATCCGCAATCAGTACGTGCTCGATCTCGGGCGCGAGGAGGTCGCGCTGTGGGTGATGGCCACCCTCCGGGAGCTGCTGTCCTCGGCGCCGATCGGCTATCTCAAGTGGGACATGAACCGGCCGGTGACCGATGGCGGGCGTCCCGGCGACCCGCACGGGCGGGAGTGGAGCGTGCAGCACACGCGGAACTACTACCGAGTGATGGACATGCTGCGTGCGGAGTTCCCCGACGTCGTCGTCGAGGCGTGCGCGTCGGGAGGAGCCCGCATCGACAATGCGGTGCTGCAGCGCTCCGACGTGGTGTGGACCAGTGATCAGGTGGGTCCGCGCGACCGGCTGGTGATTCAGCACGGATTCCTCAGCGCCTACCCGTCGTGGACGATGAGCTCCTGGGTGGCGGAGGACGATGGCCATCGCGATCGTGAGGCGGCGTCGCTCGGCTACCGGTTCGCGGTGGCGATGTGTGGCGTCCTGGGTATCGGGCTGGACCTCTCCCGGACATCCGACGAGGATCTCGACGAGTGCCGTCGCAGGATCACCGCCTATCGGGGAATCCGCGACATCATCCTCGCGGGCCACGTGCGTACGCACGGCGATCCGCGTCGAGGGCTGTACAGCGTGGAGTACTCGACGGATTCCCGGACGGTGCTGTTCGTGTTCGACCGGGACCGTGACCGGACCCGGGATCGCGACGCGGCGCGGGTGTACCCGGCGGGGCTCCGCGCTCGTACCCGCTACAGCGTGCTCGACGGGTACGGGCGAGCGACCGGCACGCGGATCACGGCGGAGGAGGCCGTTGTTCGCGGAGTGGCGGTGGCCTTCACGTGGGCGCCGGACGCCGACATCCTCATCCTCGACGCCAACTGACGATGATCGTCCAGGTGCGCGAATAGGTCCGCTGCAATTTCAGTGCACTATGCGCGTTGAGATCAGTGAAAAGTCCAGGCGCATCAGACGTTCGGCCATTCAGCCGGGCGGGCGGCGCTCCTAGCGTATGAGCATGCAACCTGACATCCGCATCGACCCCTACCGCACCGAGCCGCCCGCGCACCTGCGCGCGCAGCTCGAACGGGGTGAGGTGATCGCCTGGGAGGACGAGGTGGTGCTGCCCACCTACCTGCCCGATGCCCCGTCGCACCTGCCGATGTTCCTGGACCAGCGGGTCTATCAGGGCTCCTCGGGGCGGGTATACCCGCTGCCGTTCATCGAGGGCGTCGCCCGGGACAGTGCGGAGCGTGCATGGCGCGTGGTGCACCTGGAGAACGCGTACCTGCACGTGACCGTGCTGCCCGAGCTGGGCGGGCGGATCGCCACCGGCTTCGACAAGACCACCGGATACGACTTCCTGTACCGCAACGACGTCATCAAACCCGCGCTCGTGGGACTCACCGGGCCATGGATCAGCGGGGGGATCGAGTTCAACTGGCCGCAGCATCACCGACCTGCCACCTTCCTGCCGGTGCAGTTCTCCATCGAGGAAGGTGCCGACGGATCGCGGACGGTGTGGTGCTCCGATCACGATCCGTTCACCCGCATGGCCGAGGCGCACGGCATCCGGCTGCACCGGGACAGCACGGCGATCGAGATCGCCGTGCAGCTGCACAACCGCACCCCGCTGAAGCAGACCTTCCTGTGGTGGGCGAACGCCGCGGTGCGTGTGCACGAGGACTACCAGTCCTTCTTCCCGCAGGACGTGCACTACGTGGCAGATCACGCGCGTCGGGCGATCACCGCCTTCCCTGCGGCGGATCGTCCGTACTACGGCGTCGACTATCCGGCGCGGGGCCGCGCATGCCCGGGCGCCGACCGTATCGACTGGTACCGCAACATCCCGGCTCCCACCTCGTACATGGTCGTCGATACCGAGGAGTCGTTCTTCGGTGGCTACGATCACGCGGCCGGCGCCGGCATCGTGCACTGGGCGGATCGGCGAATCTCTCCCGGCAAGAAGCAGTGGACGTGGGGGAACTCGCCGTTCGGCCACGCATGGGATGCGCACCTCACCGACGACGGTGGACCCTACGTCGAGCTGATGGCCGGCGTGTTCACCGACAACCAGCCGGACTTCGCCTGGCTCATGCCCGGCGAGACCAAGCGCTTCGAGCAGTTCTGGTACCCGGTCCCCGCCATCGGTCCCGCACATGCGGCGACCCCGCGGGGTGCGCTGAACGTGGACGCGTCCGGCGACGACCTCGTCGTCTCCTGCGCCGTGACTTCTCCCGCAACCATCGTGCTGCAGGTGCTTGACGCCGGCTCGGTCGCCGCCGAGGAGCGCGGACACCTGATGCCCGGTGAGGTCATGCAGGTCCGCGCGGCGAGCACCGGCGCCGATGTGCGAGTGCTGGCGCGTGATGATGCCGGCGAGGTCATCGCCGAGTGGCGTCCCGCCACGGGAGAGCCGGTGGAGCCGTGGGTGGCCACCGCGCCCGCGTCGGCGCAGGAGATCGCCAGCGTGGACGAGCTCTACCTGACCGGACTGCATCTGGAGCAGTACCGTCATCCCACACGCCGCGCCGAGACCTACTGGAACGAGGCGCTGCGTCGTGACCCGGCCGACGCCCGCACCAATCTGGCGCTCGCCGAGCTGCTCCTGCGGCGCGGGTCGTATGCGGAGGCGCGCGATCACGCCGCGCGTGCCATCCGTCGTCTCACCGCGCGCAACGAACGACTGCGCGATACCGAGCCCTACTACCTGATGGGGCTGATCTGCGAACGGCTGCGGGATGACGATGCGGCCCTGGACTGGTTCGCGCGGGCCGGCTGGGACGTCACCTGGGCCGCCGCCGCGGGGCTACGGGCAGCGCGGATCGCCCTGCGACGCGGCGATCTTCGCGGCGCGCTGGCCGATGCCGAGGCGCTCGCGGTCACGCGTGCGGACGATGCCGCGCTGGCCGCCGTGCGCGCCGTCGCGCTGCGGGGGCTCGGTGACGACGAAGGAGCCGAGGACGTCCTCGCTCGCGCCGTGCGCGTCGCTCGCGGCGACGTGCTGCTGTCGTTCCTGACGGACGGCGCCGTGCCGGACGATGCGGGCCTCCGGCTCGATCTCGGGCTGGACCTGCGCGATCTCGGACTCCTCGATGATGCTGTCACCGTTCTTCGGGCGGCCACCGCGCCGGCCCCCACCAGCGCGGGAAACCCGGCGCCCGTGGCCTGGTACGTGCTGGCCGAGGTGCTCGACGACCGCGGTGACGTGCCCGGAGCCGCCGAAGCCCGTCGTCAGGCGCGAAGCGCGGACAACCGGTGGTGCTTCCCCGCGGGGCTGGATGCGCACGACGCCCTGCTCAGCGCCCTCGCCGCGGACCCGGCCGATCCGGTGGCGGGCGAGCTGCTGGGAATGCTGCTGTACGACGCCCATCGCCGAAGCGAGGCCGTAAACCGGTGGCGTGACGCGGCACGGCTCGGCGATGGCGCTCGTCTTCACCGCAACCTGGGCCTCGGCCTGTTCGAGGTGGAGCACGACCTCGCCGGTGCCTGGGCGCACTACCTCCGCGCGGCGGAGACGGACCCCCGGGATGCGCGTCTGCTGTTCGAGCTGGATCAGCTCGCCGCCCGCCTCGGGCACGCGGTGAGCGAGCGGCTCGATCGGCTCCGAGCGCGGATCGATGTGGTCGAGACGCGCGATGACCTGACGGTCGAGTACGCCCGTCTCCTCACCGCCGCGGGAGATCCGGGTGGCGCGCTGGAGCTGCTGGAGAGTCACCTGTTCCAGCCCTGGGAGGGCGGCGAAGGGCGCACTCTCGCGGCCTGGGATGAGGCACGGGCCGCTCAGGGCCTCACGCTCGCGGATCCCCCTGCCAGCCTCGGTGAAGCGCGGCCGCAGGTGACCGCGCCGGTGGCTCAGCACGAGGACGGCAGCACGGACTACTTCGCCACCAGCCTTCCCGATGTCCTGCTGTTCACCTACGACCCCCGTGCCGAGCACGCATGACCCTGCTCCTGGTGCTTCGCTCCGGCGACCTCGTCGCTACGGTGGCCCCCGAACTCGGCGGACGCATCCTCTCCCTCACGCGGGAGGGGAGTGAGGTGCTGTGGCGCAACACCGACCTCCTCGGTCCCGATCTGCAGCCACGCGCAGCGGTGCCATCCGAGCCCGCGGCCGGTTTCGGTGACTGGCGGAACTGGGGCGGGGACAAGTCCTGGGTGGCACCGCAGGGGTGGGAGGGGCCGGAGCAGTGGCATGGTCCGCCGGACCCGACGTTCGACGGCGGGGCGTTCGCGGTCAGCGACGAGCACGCGGATGCCGTCGGCCTGGTGAGCGGCGACGACCCCGCCACGGGTCTCAGGATGCGGCGGGACATCGCCCTGCACGGTGACGGTGTGACCGTGCAGACCACGCTCACCAACGTCAGCGCGGTGCGACGCAGGTGGGCGGCCTGGGAGGTGGTGCAGCTGCCCATCGACGACGATGACCTGCGCTCCGGCTCGGTACGCGTGTGCACGTCGAACACGCGACCACCACGTGTGCTGCATCGTCTGGTCGGCGACCTGCCGGTCTCGGTCAGCGATGGGTTCACCGAGGTCTCGATCGCGGAAGCGGTGGGCAAACTCGGATTCCCCGACTACGACGGATGGATCGAGTACCGCCGGGCCTCGGGAACCGGGCTGCGCCTGTCGAGCGCGCTCCACACCGGCTCCCACCCGGACGACAGTCCGGCGCAGCTGTGGATGCAGACCCCGGTGCCGCAGCCGATCGCCGAGCTGGGCGGGTTCCATGCCACGGCGGCGCTGCTGGAGCTGGAACTGCTGAGCCCGCTGGTCGAGCTCGCTCCGGGGGAGAGCGTCACCCTCGCGGTGCGCTGGACCCTGTTCTGACTGCACTTCGGCGCAGGCGCGGGAACCAGCAGTTGACACTGTCGCGATAGCGGCGGAAGGGCTCACCGAAACGTGCTTCCAGATCCGCCTCCTCGCCGGGACGCACCAGCCAGTTCCAGATGAGAGCGCCGGCCAGCGCATACAGCACCACGAGCCAGGACCCGAGGATGAGTCCGGAGGCCACGCCCTGGCCGATGCCTGCCACGGCCATCGGATTGCGCACGACGCGGTAGGGTCCGACGACCACCAGATCGCGAGCGGCGGCAGCGGGCAGCGGAGTCCCCTCGCCGAGGGACGCCATGACGGCCGCCGACCACAGCCCGACCGGAGCCGCGGCGGCGAACAGGACGACACCGGCGATGCGGACCCAGCCGGGGACGGGAAGATCCAGTCGCCAGCGCTCCTCGATGAACCGGATCGCGATCGGCACCAGCCAGAGCAGCACCGCCCAGAACACCACGATCTGGGCCGCCGTGTTGAGGAGGTGGTGCCGCGCGCCGGTGCCGCGTGCGGGCCGGATGCGAAACGGCCCCTGGAAGATCCACTCCGCCGGCACCCGGTTCAGCAGCAGGACGACGCCCGCGGCCACCGATCCGGCGCTGGCGGCGACCATGAGGAGGGCGCCCCATCCGGCCTGCGTGGTGAGAGTCGCATACAGCGCCATGCCCGCGGTGACCAGCAGCGTCCACGGCGTGATGATCCAGGCGCTCCAGCGCGGACCGCATACGGCGAGCAGCGATCCGCCCACGAACAGCGGAATGTCCGCCAGCGCGATCAGCCCGGCATCGAGATCGCCGAGCGTCGCCGCGCGCACCGGCGGGACCGTGAACACAGCGATCCACCACAGCGCGCCCGCCAGGGCCTGAACGGCGAAGTAGCCGCGCGCCCACCGCGCGTCGATCATCGACACGTCGAAGCGGCGGACGCCCACCCTCAGAGGCCGAACCGCGTGCGCCAGTGGCGCAGGAACGCGGCGCCCGCTTCGTCGTGGATGAGGTCCCCCTCCACGATCACGCGATAGGGCTTGTCGAGCACGCCGTCCGACGGGCGCACGTCCACGTGCGCCACCTCGAATCCGTCGGCGTGCAGCTGGTCGGCCATCTTGTAGTCGGAGCGGGAATCGCCCACCGAGCGCCAGGTGCGCGGCAGGGGTCCACGCTCGGCGAAGTGCTCCAGGGCGCGAACGGCACCGCGGTCCTTGTCCAGCAGAACCGACTCGATGTCGGTGGAGATGACGGTGGGGTCCACCCGGAACGGTACGGCGCCCGTGTTGTCGGCCTGCTCCCGCTCGCCGTAGCGCAGGCCGACGCCGCGGCCGGTCAGCAGTGCGTAGGCGTCGTTCTGGAACGCCGACTGCGCGGCGTAGTACCGGGCGGAATCGACGTCGGTGCGCTGCTCGACCGAAATCATGGCGCGCTTGGTCTCATCGAAGAACATCGTGTCGCCGTAGGTGCCCTCGGCGAGCTCGCGGATGGCGGCGATGTCCGCGGGGCGGAAGGCGACCGATTCGTCGACCGTGATCTCACCGAGCCCGTTCTCGTCGATGGGCGCCCACACCGCGCCCTTCTCGAACACCCCGAACATCCGGGCGCCGGGAACGCGCAGCGCGTCGGCCAGGCCATGCGCCATCAGCGGCGCCACCACCTGGGCATCGATGAAGGCGTCGGAGCGTCCGGTGACGAAGGCGATGGGAACGCCCGCGGCGGTGAGCGCAATCAGGTCGTCGATGATCGTCGGGATTGCGATGGTGCGGCTGACCGGCGAGGCGATGGGGCCGTCCACGTCGAGCAGGAGTCCGAGATCGGGTGCGTCACTCACGCTCCCACCCTAGAGGTTGCCGATGCGCGATCTCTCGCGGGGGTCACGCCGCGGACACGAGCGCCGCCGCCGTGCGCAGACAGCCGATGAACGCGTGGCGAGCGGCGTCCTCGTCTTCGCTCTCGCGCCAGGCCGCCAGCAGGCGCGTGGTCGGGGACCCCGTGATCGGCACCACGGTGATCGAGGGCGGTGCGAGCTGGCGCACCGACTCCGGGAGGATGCTGGCGCCCACGCCGGCCGCGACGAAGGCCAGAGCGGTCTCCTGGTGCACCACCTCCTCCACCACGCGCATGGCGCCGGCGGCGATCCCCAGGGTGTCGTCGACGCGCGCCACGAACCCCGCCATGAGCGTGCGGGGGTACGAGATCATGGGCACGTCGAGCACCTCGGACACGCTCACCTCGGCGCGGACGGTGAGCGGATGATCGCGCGGCAGGCACATCACCAGTCGCTCCTCGAACACCACCTCGGTCGCCAGCACGGGACCGGAGACGGTGCGGGGAAGATCATCACGGACGATTCCGATGTCCAGGGTGCCATCGCGCAGCCGCTCGAACTGCTCCCCGGAGGTCAGCGGGAACAGCGAGAGGGAGACGCGCGGGCGTTCGGCCCGGAAGCGACGCGTGACCTCCGGCAGAACCGTGTAGTTGGCGGAGCTGACGAATCCGACCGCCAGTTGCCCCGCCATTCCGTCGACGAAGTCGCGCATCTCGGCGCGGACGCCGTCGACCTCATCGATGATCCGTCGCGCCCGCTCCTGCAGGTGACGCCCGGCGGGAGTGAGGGTGACGCGCCGCGTGCTGCGCTCGAAGAGCGGGACGCCCACCTCCTGTTCCAGCCGGCCCACCTGGACGCTCAGCGGAGGCTGTGACATGTGCAGGCGGCGAGCCGCCCTGCCGAAGTGGAGCTCGTCGGCCACCGCGAGGAAGTAGCGCAGCTGACGAAGTTCCATGCCGGCACGATACGCGCCTCGTATTACCGAGACGTTTCGGGGCGATTGCGAGCGAAACGCTATCAATCGGTGCTGGAAAAGGTATTTGACCGGGGGTTGTTCCGGCGGTTTCGCTGAGGGGGAAGGACTCGATGAAAGGCCGCCACCATGACCGCACAGACCGCTGCTGACACCCGGATCGACATGCTCTACCTGAGCGAGCCCGAGGTCATCGCCGCCGGGGTGAAAGACATGGACCGCTGCATGGAGGTGATGGAGGAGGTGCTCATCCTGGTCGCGAACGGCGACTACCGGATGGCGGGCAACTCCGCCAACTCCCACGGAGCCCAGATCAGCTTCCCGCAGTCCTCCCCGTTCCCCACCATGCCGCTGGATGCCGCCGACCGACGGTTCATGGCGATGGCGGCCTATCTCGGCGGGCGCTTCGACACCGCCGGCGTCAAATGGTACGGCTCGAACGTCGACAATCGCGAGCGGGGACTGCCGCGCTCGATCCACCTCATCGTGCTGAACGACAAGGAGACCGGCGCGCCGTTCGCCATCATGTCGGGCAACCTGGAGAGCGCCTACCGCACGGCGGCGGTCCCCGGCGCGGCAGCGAAGAAGCTCGCTCCGGTGAACGCCACCTCGCTCGGCATCATCGGTCCCGGCGCCATGAACAAGAGCGCGCTGCACGCGATGACGGCCGCGCGGCCCACGCTGCACACCATCCGCATCAACGGTCGCCGCCGCTCCACGGCGGAGGCCTTCGCCGACTACGTGCGCGAGCACTACCCGCAGTTCACGACGATCGAGATCGCCGACACGGTGGAGGCCGCGGTGCGCGACAGCGACATCGTGTCCGAAGCCGTGACAGGGCTCGTCGGATCGGAGAACTACCCCTACATCGACGGCGACTGGATCAAGCCGGGAGCATTCCTCAGCCTCCCCGCGAACCTGCGCATGGACAAGGAGTACACCCTGTCCGGCAAGGCGCGGCTGATCGCCGACGCGAAGAAGATCTACGAGGCGTGGGCCGAGGAGTATCCGTCGCCGTCACATGAGACCGCTTTCGGCATGATCGGGCTGTACTGGCAGGACCTGATCGATGCAGGCGAGCTCGACGAGTCCCGGGTCGTGAACATCGGCGACGTCTTCCAGGGCACGGCCGCCGGTCGCGAGTTCCCGGAACAGCCCGTGCTGTTCAGCGTCGGGGGAATGGGCGTCGAGGACGTCGCGTGGGCTAAGACGGTTTACGAGAACGCCCTGGAGCTCGGCATCGGCACCCAGCTCAACCTCTGGAACACGCCGGATCTGGCCTGATCATGCACGGTTCTGTTTCCGCCCGCGCGGAATCCGCCACCTACGCGGTCATCGGCGCAGGCCTCACCGGGGCCTCGGCCGCCTGGCGACTGGCCCAGTCGGGTGCCGATGTCATCGTGCTGGAGCGCGACGTCCCGGCGTCGCCAGCGGGCAGCTCCCACGGGTCCGCGCGCATCTTCCGCTACGGATACCGGGATCCGTTCTACGCCGGCCTCGTGGTGACGGCGCGTCGCTCTTGGGACGAGCTGGAGGCCGCGAGCGGCCGCCGCCTCATCACGCCCAGTGGTGCTCTGGACTTCGGGACGGTGCGCGATCCGCGCGGCCTCGCCGGCGTCCTGGACCACGTCGGCGTGGAACACGAGTTGCTCGCTCGCGACGAGGCCGCGTCACGCTGGCCGCACCTGGACTTCGACACCGACGTGCTGTGGCACCCCGGCGCTGGCGTGATCGACGCCGAGGAGTCGGTGCTCGCGATGCTCGAGCTCGCGACGGCCGCCGGCGCACAGGTGCGCACGGGCTGGGAGGTGGTCTCGGTGGCGCATCGCGGCGGCGGGTACGTACTCACCTCGGCCACCGGGGAGACGCTGTACGTCGAACAGGTCATCGTGGCCGCCGGCGGGTGGCTGCCCGCCCTGCTGCGAGACCTCGATCTGCCGAGCACCTTCGCCCGGTCCCTCCCGGAATTCGAGGTACGCCAGGAGAACGCCTTTCACTTCCCCTACCGTGCGCTCGCGGACCACGGGGAGCCGGCACCGGGGGAGTCCACGTCCTGGCCCACCTTCATCTACAAAGGCGAGAGCATCCAGACCTATGGCCTCCCGGGTGGCCGGGACGCGCACTTTCGCGGACAGAAGGTCGCGGAGTACAACGGCGGCAGGCGGATCGTGTCCGCCTATGCGCAGGATGGTGTCGTCGACCCGGCGAACCGGGCGCGTGTCGCCCGTTTCGTCGCGGCCTTCGCGCCGGGTCTGGTCGCGGAGCCGTACGCGGAGACCACGTGCCTGTTCACCAACGTTCCGCGCGACGACATGATCATCGATCGCGCGGCCGGCATCACGGTGGTGTCGCCGTGCTCGGGGCAGGGAGCGAAGTTCGCGCCGCTGTTGGGTGAGATCGTGTACGACCTCGTCACGGGCAGGGCGTCCGTGAGCGAGCGCTTCCGCGCGACCGGTCAGCGATTCGCGGCGGTGGTGTGATGACGACACACGCCGACGCCAACGCCCTCCTCGCCGAGATCGCCGTCATCGGCGTCGACGCCGAGCGTGGCGGGTACTCCCGCCCGGTGTTCTCGGAGGCAGAGCGGGAACTGCGCTCGTGGTTCCGCCGCCACGCCGAGCAGCGTGGGCTGGCGGTGGAAACCGACGGCAACGGGATCCTCTGGGCGTGGTGGGATGTCGAGGGCTGCGACCGCACGGACGTCATCGTCACCGGGTCGCACCTGGACTCCGTTCCCGGCGGCGGCAACTTCGACGGGCCGCTAGGTGTTGCCAGCGCCCTCGCCGCCGTGGACCTGCTGCGCGAGCGCGGTGTGGAGCCATCGCGGCCGCTTGCCGTCGCCGTCTTTCCCGAGGAAGAGGGGTCGCGGTTCGGCGTGGCCTGCCTCGGCTCCCGTCTTCTCTCCGGCGCGATCACTCCGGAGCGGGTGCGCGCGCTGACGGATGGGTCCGGTCGTGACTACGCTTCGGTGTCCGCAGAGGCGGGCCTCGATCCGCATGCCCTGGGCGCCGACTCCGCTCGCCTCGCCGCGATCTCGGCCTTCGTCGAGCTGCACGTCGAACAGGGGCGCGGGCTCATCGACCTCGATGAACCCGTCGCGCTGGCCGGCACGATCATCGCCCACGGCCGCTGGCGTGTGCGCATCGAGGGGCGCGGCGACCACGCCGGTGCCACCCGCATGGCGGACCGGCAGGATCCCGTGGTCGTCGCGGCCGAGACGATTCGCGCCCTGCGGGTGCACACGCTCGTCATCGACGATGCCCGGGGGACAGTGGGGCGGATCGCGGTGACCCCCGGCGGAACCAACGTGATCGCGTCCGCGGTCGATCTGTGGATGGACGTGCGTCATCGCGAGGAGGACGCCGTGCGGCGCATCGTCAGCGAGGTCAGCGCTGCCACCGAACGCGCCGCCGACGCCGAGGGCTGCATCGTCACCGTGACGGAGCAGTCCTTCTCACCCACGGTCGCCTTCGACCCCGCCCTGCGCGATCGCATGCAGGGCGTCCTTCCCGAAGCTCCCGTACTCGACACGGGTGCGGGCCATGACGCCGGTGTGCTCGCGGAGGTCATCCCCACCGGGATGATCTTCGTCCGCAACCCCACCGGGTCTTCGCACACCCCCGCGGAGACCGCCGAGGCGGCAGATGTCACGGCGGGCGTCGCGGCGCTCACCGCCGTGCTTCAGGACCTGCTCACCTCATGACACCCGCCCGGAGCGCCCGAACGCTCCCGGGCCACCCGACTCGCCTCACGAAAGGAACGACATGGACATCACCTCGCAGGTGAATACCGGCTGGATGCTCACCGCAACCGTCGCCGTGACGCTCATGCTCCCCGGACTCGCGCTCTACTACGGCGGGCTCTCCCGCACCAAGAACATCCTGAACACCATGATGATCGTGCTCGGCGGCTTCGCCGTCACCGCGGTGCTCTGGGTGCTGTTCGGCTACGGTCTGACGCTCGGCAACTCCATCGGCGGCGCCGGCCTCCTGGGGGATCCCACCGACCTGTTCGGCATCCAGTCGCTGCTCGGCGCCGAGACACCGGAGGGTGCCGTGCCCGCCATCCTCATCGCCGTGTTCCAGCTCATCTTCGCCGGTCTCACGGTCGGGATCATCGGCGGCGCGGTCGAGGGCCGCATGAAGTTCTCGGCCTGGCTCATCTTCTCCGGCCTCTGGGCCACCCTGGTGTACTTCCCGGTGGCGCACTGGGTGTTCGCGTTCGACTCCGCCGACGGATCGACCACGGGTGGCTGGATCGCCAACGGGCTGCACGCCATCGACTTCGCCGGCGGCACGGCGGTGCACATGAACGCGGGTGTGGCGGCCCTCGTGCTCGCGTTCTTCCTCGGCAAGCGCCGGGACTTCCCGCACGTCGGCCGGCCGGGCAACCTCCCGATCGCGGTAGTGGGCGCCGGGCTCCTGCTGGTGGGCTGGTACGGGTTCAACGGCGGGTCGTCGGGAGGCATCAACGACAGTGCCGGCGTCGCCGTGACCAACACGCTGATCGCGGCCTGCGCCGGTCTCCTCGGCTGGATCGTGATCGAGCGCATCGTCCGCAAGGCGGCCACCTCCCTCGGCGCCATCTCCGGCGTCCTCGGTGGCCTGGTCGGCATCACCCCCGCGGCGAACTCCGTCTCACCGGTGGGTGCGGTCATCATCGGCCTCCTCGCCGGAGTCGTGGCCTTCGCAGCCCTGGGGCTCAAGGAGAAGCTGGGATACGACGACGCCCTGGACGCGGTGGCGATCCACATGTTCCCCGGCATCTTCGGAACCCTCGCCATCGGGTTCCTCGCCGACCCGGCATCTCCCGCCGGCGCCACCGGCATCTTCTTCGGTGGCGACTGGAGTCTGCTCGGCACGCAGGCGCTGGCGATCGTCGCCGTGTTCGCGTACACATTCATCGTGACGGCTCTCATCGCCTGGCTGCTGAAGATCACGGTGGGGCTCCGCGTCAGCAAGAGCACGGAACGCGCGGGTCTGGACACCACGCTGCACGCCGAGACCGCCTACGACCTGGACGACGTGCGCTCCTGAGCGCCGCGACCGAGACAAGGACACGATCATGAAGCTCATCACCGCAGTTCTGCAGCCGAGTGCGCTGGAGCCGGTTCGCACAGCGCTCGCGGAGGTCGGGATCACCGGAATGACGATCTACGACGCGAAGGGACACGGCGCACAGGCCGGAAAGGTGGAGGTGTACCGCTCTCAGCGGGTGCGCGTCGACTTCCTCCCCAAGATCTCGCTGGAGATCGTCGTCGCCGATGAGGAGGTGGACGCCGCCGTCACGGCGATCCAGGACGCAGCCCGCACGGGCGCCATCGGCGACGGGAAGATCTGGGTCACCGACGTGCTGCAGGTCATCCGCGTCCGCACCGGAGAGACCGGACCCACCGCGATCCGCTAGCTCCTCCTGTTCCCCGCGAGGCTTCTGCCGGCAGAGGTCTCGCGGGGTAACCGTGTGCGGGTCGGTCAGAGGCGGGCTTCCCCCAGGCGCCAGTACCCGGAGAAGGTGATCCGGTCCTTCCCGACGCCGTGCTCCACGAGCAGGCGGCGGATCTCCTGCACCGCCAGACGTTCGCCGCAGACCCAGGCGTAGTCGATCCGGTCGGCGAGTTGCGCCTCGCGCACCGCGGCCACGAGGCGATCGCCTGGCCGCGCGTCGCCGCGGAGGACCCACGCGACATCCCCGGCCAATGACTGGATGTCGTCGGGGTCGCCGATCTCGACGAATACGCGGGTGTCATCGCATGACGTGTCCTCGAGGATCCGCGCGATGGCAGGCAGTGCGGTCTCATCGCCCACGATGACGCGCGTGCGCGCCTGCGGCAGTGCGGCATACAGGGCGGTGCATTCGCGGACGCCGAGCACCGAGCCGGCCCGAGCGCGCAGGGCGAATCGCGTGCCGGGGCCCTCGTCCCCGTGCACCACGAAGTCCACATCGATCTCCTGCTGCTCCGGCCGGTGCTCGCGCAGCGTGTACCAGCGCAGGTCGGGCCTCTCGTGGTCGGGGATGTCCGCCACAGCGGCGCGGATGTTCTCGCCGCCCTCCGGGGGAAGGCGCAACGGCGCAGCCTCATCGCGCGGCATCAGGAGCCCGAGGTATTCGTCCGGACCGATCGGCGCGTAGTCGGCGAACTCCGCCGCCGTGAGCGTGAGGCGACGCATGTGCGGGGTGAGCTGGCGGGTCCGCGTCACGGTGGCGGGGAAGACGCGCGCGCCGATGCGGCGGGGCCGCTGCGGGGCGCGGGCGGTGCGGGTGGGATCAGTCACGACGGGCTCCTTCTCTGAACAGCAGCCACAGGAAGAACCCGCCGCCGAGAGTGATGGTGACCGCGCCGACGGGGATCGGGGCGGGGAAGGCGTAGAGGGCGAGCAGGTCGCTGGCCAGCAGGAGCACGGCGCCGGTGAGCCCGGCGACGATCAGGCTTGTCCGACCGCACAGCAGGCGTGCGATGTGCGGCGCGACGAGTGCGACGAAAGACACGGGGCCCGCCGTGGCCACGGCGATCGCGACCAGCAGGGTGGCGCAGCTCAGCAGCACCCATCGTGCACGTGTGAGCCGCACACCCAGCGCGGTGGCCAGCTGGTCGCCGAGCGGCATCATCCTCACGGCGGGCGCCGTGGTCGCGATGATCGGGACCAGCACCACCAGGGTCGCGGCGGCCGGGAGCAGATCCGACCAGCCGCGACCCTGGAGCGAGCCGACGAGCCAGGTCTGTGCGGTCGTCGCACTGGCGACGAAGACCTGTGTGAGCACGTAGTCGACCACGGCCATCGCGATCGCCGAGAGTGCGACGCCGGTGAGGACGAGCTGCACCCCGTGCAGACCCGATCGCGCGGTGAGCAGCATGATGACGCCCGCCATGACGACCGCACCCACGATCGCCCCGAGGGCGGCCTGGTCGATCGACCCGCCCCACACGAGGAACACCGTGACGGCACCCACCGATGCGCCGCTGCTGATGCCGATCACGTCGGGGCTGGCCAGCGGATTGTGGGTGAGGGTCTGGAAGACGGCGCCCGCGACGGCCAGGCAGATGCCCACCACGATGGCCACCAGAGCGCGGGGGAGCCGGCGGCCCAGTACGAAGAAGCCGTCGAGGCGCGCGGGCGGATCGCCGAGGAGGGTGCGCACCAGCGCCTCCGGCGTCACCACGTACTCGCCCACCATGAGCGCGGTGACGCAGAGCGCCAGCAGCAGCAGACCCATCGCCACGGCGCACAGTAGTGCGCGCCTGCTGGCGCGCACCGACCAGCGCCGCCGCGTCAGAACGAGGTCGTCGGGCAACAGTGCGGTCATGACAGCCCCGCCCGTCGTCGGCCCACGACGAAGGCGATCAGCAGCGGCGCACCCACGAAAGCCATCACGATCCCGACCTGCACCTCGGCGCCGCGCCCGATGAGCCGCCCCACGGTGTCGGCGAGCAGGAGCAAGGCCGGTGCGACCACGAGTGCGAGCGGCATGACCGCGCGCAGGTCGGGGCCGACCACGCGTCGCAGCAGGTGCGGCACGACGAGGCCCAGGAACGAGATCGGACCGGCGACGGCGGTCGCCGTCCCGCAGAGCACGGTGACGGCGACGAGCCCGAGAGCCCGCACCAGTCCGGGACGGACGCCCAGGGCGATCGCGCTGTCATCGCCCAGCGACATCAGGTTGAGCACCGGTGCCAGCAGCAGGGCCAGCACGGCACCAACGATGACGAACGCGACCAGCCCCAGCACCTCATCCGCGGGACGCGCTGTGAGCGAGCCCACCCGCCAGAAGCGGAACACGTCGAGAATGCGCTCGTCGGTGAGGACCAGCGCCTGGGTGGCACCTCCCAGGATGGCCGAGAACGCCACGCCGGCCAGGACGAGACGGACGGGGGACGCTGCCGCGAAGCGGGAACCGGAGAACCAGAAGATCACGGCCGATGCCCCCGCGGCACCGGCCAGTGCCAGCCACACCGTGCCGCCGACGCCGAGGGTGCCGAACATCGCGAGCCCCGCCACGACGCCGAAGGACGCCCCGGCGTTCACGCCGAGCATTCCCGGGTCCGCGATCGGATTGCGGGTGAGTGCCTGCATCAAGACTCCCGCGGCGCCGAGGGCCACGCCGCACAGCAGGCCGGTGATGGTGCGTGACACGCGCAGCTCGCCCACGATGTTGAGGACGTTCTCATCCCCGGTGCCGAAGAGCGAGCGCACCACCTCGTCGAACGGGATGAAGCGGGCGCCCACCGCCAGGCTGAGCACGATGGCGACTGCGAGGAGAATGATGCTGAGAAGCGTCGCCGGCCATGGCCAACGCAGCCCGGTGCGATCACCGGCCTCGGCGCGCCTGCTGATCAGGGACGAAGAACTCATATTTGGTTAGCCTATCCAAACCTTCATAGGATGAAGTCCCATGAAGACAATCACCCTGCGCCGCCTTCGAACCTCCACCGTGCTCGCCGGCATCGCCGCACTCGCCCTGCTGGCCGCCGGTTGCAGTGCCCCCGCGTCGGGCCAGCCCGAAAAAGCCGAGGCGACGACGACGGGGTACACCGTCACGCACGCGATGGGGGAGGAGGAGTTCGACCAGGTGCCCGAGCGCATCGTCGTGCTCGACTCGCCGCCGCTGGATGCGCTGGTCGCCCTCGGGATCACGCCCGTCGGCGCGCCGGAGATCGGTGCGGGTCGCGGCTTCCCCGCCTATCTCGCCGACGAGCTGAGCACCACCGAGCCGGTGGGATACATCGCCGAGCCCGACATCGACGCCATCGCCAACCTCGCCCCCGACCTGATCATCGGCTCCAAGGTGCGCCACGAGGCCCTCTACGAGGAGTTGTCGGCGATCGCTCCCACCGTCTTCTCGGAGGACACCGGCACCAACTGGACCGAGCAGGCAGAGCTCACCGCCGCCGCCGTCAACCAGACGAAGGAGATGGATCAGCTCATCGCCGGTGTCCAGGAGCGCGCGAAGAGCGTCGGCGAGACCGTCGGCGCGGCGGGCAAGACCGCCTCGATCGTGCGATTCCGCTCCGACAACTTCCGTTTGTACGGCCCGGGAACCTTCTCCGGCACCCTGCTCACCGACATGGGCTTCGACCTCGGCGCCGATCGCGACTGGAACGAATACTCCATGATGGAGCTCAGCCCCGAGCTGTACGAGCAGATCGACGGCGACGTCGTGTTCTACACGAGCCCGGGCGGCGACCCCGCCGCCACCACCGAGCAGAAGATCACCGGCCTCTGGGGCGGGCTGCCGGCGGTCAGTGCGGGCAACGCGCACTCCGTTGACGATGACACCTGGATGGTCGGCATCGGTGTGGTGGGTGCCGGACTCGTCATCGATCAGGTCGAGAAGCTGCTCGGCTGACCCGCTGTTCCGCCCGTGTGCGCGATACCGCGCTCACGGGCGGCCTTCCCGAAGGAGATCATGTCCTCATCCGTTCCCGCGCTCGAGGCCCGGAACCTGGTGGTCGCCTACGACCAGCGCATCGCGATCGACGGCATGGACCTCGAGCTGCCCGCCGGTGCTTTCACCGTGATTCTCGGGCCGAACGCCTCGGGGAAGTCCACCGCGCTGCGGGCGCTGGCCCGCGTTCTGAAACCCGCCGCCGGGCAGGTGCTGTTCGACGGGCGGGCGCTCGCGGAGTACGGCACGAAGGAGCTGGCCCGCCGCATGGGCCTCCTCCCGCAGGATGCCATCGCACCCGACGGCATGCGCGTCGCCGATCTGATCTCCCGCGGACGCTATCCGCACCACACCCCGCTGCAGCGCTGGACGGCGGCGGATGCCGTGGCCGTGCGGGAGGCGATGACGGCCACGCGCACGGCGGAGCTCTCCGAACGCGCCGTCGATGAGCTCTCCGGCGGTCAGCGTCAGCGGGTGTGGGTGGCGCTGCTGCTGGCACAGCAGGCCCCCGTGATGCTCCTGGACGAGCCGACGACGTTCCTCGACATCGCGCACCAGTTCGAGCTGCTCGATCTGCTGCGCACGCTGAACGGCGAGGGCAAGACCGTGATCGCGGTCCTCCACGACCTCAACCAGGCGGCCCGGTACGCGGATCACCTCGTCCTCATGAAAGAGGGACAGGTGGTGGCCACCGGCTCTCCCGCCGAGCTGATGACCGCGGATCGTATCCGCGAGGTGTTCGGCATCGACTCCGTCGTGATCTCCGATCCGGTCACCGGCACCCCGCTGGTGGTGAGGCGCTGAGGCGCCGGCGCACGCTGGTGCCGCGCCCCCATCGACGTGACCTCAGCGATCGGCGGGGAGCGGGATGAGTGCTGTCCTCATCGAGCCCTCAACCATGCTGACCGTCACGGGGACCCCGCTCAGCCGCTCGGCGAAGGCGAACACTCCGGAGGCGAGGTGCGCCAGGAACTCCGCGTCGGCCGCTTCGTCGCCGTGTGCCGGGGTGTCCTCGAGGCGGAGTCCGCACTCGATCGCTTGCGGACGCCAGTGCGCCGGTACCGGGACCGCCTCGGTTGCGAGCAAAGGCTCCATGTCCAGCGCCATCACGCCGTCCGACCAGAAGGTGAGGCGATCCAGCGCGTTGACGTTCGTGAAGTGCGAGACGATCGTCGTGCCTCGCGACAGCGGGCGCATGAGAGCATCCAGGGTGCCGAGATAGCCGTTGTGCTCCATCATGAGGGTGGCCGCCGGCGTCTCGATGAAACCGGCGAGCATGGTGGGACGACCCGCCAGCTCCGCGTTCCACTCCTCATCCGCCCGCGCGGCCAGCCCCTCGATCCCGATGGCCGATTGTCGCTCGGCGCCGCCCAGGGACTCGATGATCTCCGTGGCCCCTCGATCGCGGATCACGGCAAGGCAATAGGCGTCGCCGAGGAAGAAGTCGTCCATCCAGGCGTAGTCGCTCGGGAGTGCGGTCATCGCAACATCGTAGATGTGCGCCGCCTGACACAGCGAGGCATCGACCCCCCGCGTGGGGGTTCTTCGTCAGTGCATCCGCGCGAGGGTCTCGGTGACGCGCGAGGTGGTCAGAACGTGCGCGTGCGCCTCGGGAGCCAGAGTCCGCAGGCACTCCAGCATCGCCTGATGCGTCGTCGGGACGTCGATCGTCGAGGGCAGAAGCGGCTCGTGATGCGCGATGCGGTTGCGCAGGGTGTTGATCGCGGCGATGTCGCGATCGATCAGGCGGCGGGAGGTCCGGCGCGGATAGGCGCGGTGAAGGTAGGGAACCCACACCGTCTTCTCCATCGCCGCAGTGGTCAGCTGACGCCAGAACCCGAACGACAGCTCCGCGATCACCTTGCCGGGGGTCGCACGCCCGTAGCCGCTTCGGGCGATCGCCTCGTCCACGCTCTTGCGGTTCGCCTCGTTGACGTCGGTTCCGCGTTTGATGCCGTTGATCTCGCGGGTGCGCCAGATCGGGGTGACCGCGGGGGAGTCGGGATGCAGCAGCCAGTGGGTGGGGTGCGGCCAGGACTGCATGATGGCCGCATCGTAGGCGTTGCGCAGCGCGACCTCGAAGTGCGAGATGTCGTGCATGATGACGTGCGAGAGCTCTGCGTTCCACTCGTACAGTCGCAGCGCCGCGCTGCGATCACCGGAGCATTCATCGACGTAGCGCTGGAAGCGCGGCCCGCTCAGCCAGGAGTCGATCCAGAGGTCGGACATGCAGCCATCGTCGCTCACCGGCGATGAGGGCCGAAGGCCCCTGTGGACAGAGCAGAGCCCCGGCGACGTGGTCGAGATCCAGCGGTCCACTCGGGGCTTGTCCCGTCATCGTAGACCACCCGCGTGCACGGCGCAGGGGATCCACAGACGGAATCGGCCCGCCGGCCTCGCCGACCGCGTAGCGTGGGAGCATGGCGACCAAGGACCTGACCCTTTCCGACTTCGAGTCGACGGTGAACGACAACGAGATCGTGCTCGTCGACTTCTGGGCATCGTGGTGCGGTCCGTGCCGCATGTTCGCGCCCATCTACGACAAGGCCTCCGAGGCGCACCCCGACGTGGTGTTCGGCAAGGTCGACACCGAGGCCGAGCAGCAGCTCGCCGCCGGGTTCCAGATCACCTCGATCCCGACACTGATGGCCTTCCGCGACAACATCCTCGTCTTCGCGCAGCCCGGAGCACTGCCCGAGCCTGCGCTCGAGCAGGTCATCACCGCAGTGAAGGGTCTGGACATGGACGACGTCCGCCGCCAGATCGCCGAGCAGGAGGCCGGGACCGCCGACGGGGCACAGGTCTGATCTTTCTCCGAGAGCGGATGAACGCCGCGCGGATGGCTCCTGCGCGGCGTTCCCCTTTCCCCGGTGGCCGATCACCACGTCACGCGGCGTCATCCTCGTCGGCAGCGGCCCCGCCCGCGCCGGGGGTTCCTAGGCTGGATGCATGACTGAGACGATCACTGTGGGCCCGCTCATCCTCGGCGGCAATGTCTTCGGGTGGAGCGCAGACCGCGACACCTCCTTCCGCATTCTCGACGCTTTCGTGGACGCCGGCGGCACCACGATCGACACCGCTGATGTCTACAGCGCGTGGATCCCGGGCAACTCGGGTGGTGAGTCGGAGACGATCATCGGCGAGTGGCTGGCCGCGCGGCCGGGCGTGCGCGATCGCGTGCAGATCGGGACCAAGGTCTTCTCCCTGGAATCGCGCCCCGGGCTGTCAGCGGCCAACATCGCCGCGGCGCTCGATGACTCGCTTCGTCGTCTGCAGACCGATCACATCGACATCTACTTCGCCCACCGCGACGACCCGGACGTGGAGCAGGCCGAGGCCTTCGGCGCCTTCGACGCGGCTGTTCGCGCGGGCAAGGTCCGCACGGTCGGCGTCTCCAACTTCGAGCCGGCGCGCATTCGTTCCGCCGCAGCCGTCATCGCCGAGAACGCGCTCACCCCGATCTCCTTCGCACAGGACCAGTACAACCTGGTCGAGCGCGACGCCGAGACCGAGCTGATTCCCACCCTGCTGGAACTGGGCATCGGCGAGGTGCCGTACTTCGCCCTCGCGGCGGGCTTCCTCACGGGCAAGTTCCGTCCGGGCGCTGACGTCGACACGGCGCGCTCGAACTCGGCACGGTACCTCGACGACCCGCGCAACCTCGCGCTGCTGGAGGTGCTGGACGGTGTCGCCGCCGCGCACGACGTGCCGGTGACCGCGGTGAGCCTCGCCTGGCTGCGTTCGCGTCCGTCGGTCGCGGCGCCGATCGCCTCCGCCCGCACGCCCGAGCAGCTTCCGGCACTGGTCGCCTCGTTCGACCTCGCGCTCACCGATACGGAGCTCGACGCCCTCACGGCCGCGTCCGCTCGCTGACGCGACACGCCCGCCGACCCCGTCGGCGGCGATACGGCAACAGGCCCATCCCGAGGCTGGTCTCGCGGGTGGGCCTGGTTGCGCCGGCCCGCGGGCCTGGCGGCTGTCGCCTACCCTGAGGAGGTGTCCGAACCCGTCCAGAACCCGACCGGCCGCGAGCACGCGGCATCCCCGACGACCGTCCCCGGCGCCCCTGCCCCGCAGGCACTGCTGGAGCGCGAGCTGCGCAGCCGGCTGCGCACGTCGACGATCCTGAACGTGATCCTCGGGCTGGTCTCGCTCGGCCTGCTGATCGCGGTGATCCTGCTGGCGCTCCGTCCCGCGGCCCCCGAGGCCGCGCCCGCGCCGCAGGCGACGGCCACGTCGGCTCCCACTCCCAGCAGCAGCGCCGCGGCCGCGGGAAGCGATGCGGCGCCGCTGGCCGAGCAGGTCGCTCGCCGCACCGCAGACGACCCGATGGCGTTCGGTGACATCGACGCCCCCGTCACCATCGTGGAGTGGGTCGACTACCGGTGCCCGTTCTGCGCAAAGTACACGAACGAGACGATGCCGGCCATCATCGCCGACTACGTGGACACCGGCGCTGTGCGCTACGAGGTGCACGACGTCTCCTTCTTCGGCGAGGACTCGACCGCGGCGGCCGTGGCCGCCCGCGCAGCGGCTGCACAGGGCCGCTTCGGCGAGTTCCTCCGTGTGCTCTATGCCGCCGCTCCCGCCTCGGGGCACCCCGACATGCCGCGCGAGACCCTCGTCGGCTTCGCGCAGAAGGCGGGAGTACCGGATATCGCCGCCTTCACCGCGGCGCTGGACGATCCCTCCCTCGCCGCCGCTGTCACCGCCGACACCGCTCGCGCGCAGCAGATGGGCGTGACCAGTGTGCCGTTCTTCGTGATCGGCGACGAGGTGCTCTCCGGTGCCCTTCCCGAGGCCGACTTCCGCAAGGTCATCGACGCGCAGGCCCCATAGCCCGGTTTCGTATCCCATTCGGGCTATTCGTATCCCATTCCGGTCACGTTTCGGTCACCATCCGAGACGGGGCTCTGTGATATGGGAATCGCTTCCACTAAGTTGGGACCACAATCCCCAAAGGTGCGCGACAGGAGTGCACCCGAAAGAACGGTAAGTAATGAGCACGACAGGCACCGTCAAGTGGTTCAATTCGGAGAAGGGCTTCGGCTTCATCTCTCCCGACGAGGGTGGCGCTGACGTGTTCGCACACTACTCGGCCATCGAGAGCAGCGGCTACCGCAGCCTGGAGGACAACCAGCGCGTCGAGTTCGACGTCGCCCAGGGCCCCAAGGGTCTGCAGGCGGAGAACATCCGCCCCCTCTGAATCTCGGATTCGCCCCGAATCTCAGATCCGATGCGCTCGCCCGAATGCGGCGAGCGCATCGGCGTCTTCGGCGTGTCTGACGGCACGGCGTGCCGCGTCCAGCGCGGCCACCACGTCGTCCGCGTTGCGCGCTCGCGCGAGTTCATCGCGAGCGGACGCCAATCGGATGCGGGCCTCGGCCGATGACCCCGCCGCCACCGCTTGCTCGGCGCGCCCGATGAGCATGCGTGCCGTCGCCAGGGTCCCCGGCAGCGCGTTCTTCGCGCCGTCGAGTCGCGCCCGGGCCGTGCGTGCATCGCCGGCGGCCAGGTCCAGCCGATCGCGCACCCGGGTGATGCCTGCGATCACCGCACTGGGCTCGGTCGCTGCACGTGGCTCCAGCGCGTCCACCGCGGCGGTCGCCGCCTCGGCCGCCTCGCCGAGCCGTGCCGCTGCGACGGGCGGGACCTCGCGCTGAAGCGCCACCACGCGACGGATCTCCGCGCGCACCGAGGCGATCTCTGCCGGTGCCGCGTTGGCTGCGGCGCGCGTCTGCTCGTACGCCTGATCCGCCGACTGCATGGCGCGCTCGGCATCGCGCAGCGCGCGCTCGGCGTCCGTGAGGCGTTCGAGGATGGGCTGAGTGGGGTCGGTGCGCATCTCCTCGGCCGCGAGCAGCGCCTGCTCTGCGGCCTCGAGGTGCCGGCGTGCGGCTCCCAGCGGTTCAGTGGTGTTCTTCGCCTCGTCCTGGGCGAATCGCTCGGCCAGCTCTCGCTCGCGCACCCCGGGTTCGCCGAGCTGCTCGGTGACCTCGGTGATGCGCCGCCGCAGCGCCGTGATCTGGCGCGGCGCATCGGCGTTGCGACGCAGCCAGGCGGCGTGCTGCTCACGCGCGGCTTCGAGCTCCGCGACAGCACTCTCGGCCTCGGTCCGCAGCCGTTCCGATCGCTGTCGGAGCGTGGGGACCGCGGGCGGTGCATCGGAAAGCTCCCGATGGCGGGCAAAGCCGTCGTCGCGCACCTGCACGGCCCGCAGGCGTGCACGGGCCAGCAGAGCCGGCTCCCTGCCGCCATAGACGGCTCCCGCGAGGCCCAGCTCGATGTCCGCCTCGGCGATGGCATCGTCCAGGCGCACCAGCGCGCCGCCGGCATCTTCGCGCGCGGCCTCTGCGGCGACCGCAGCCGAGGGACGACGCCGAACGCGTCGCACGATCCAGGTGAGGGCGGTGATCGCCACCGCAGTGCCCCCGAAGATGATCAGTGACGGGTAGATCGCCTCCCACATGTCATTCCCCCAACAGCAGTGCGCGCAGCTCCAGCGCATCGTGTGCGACGGCGATCGCGCCGTCTGACTCGTCCGGCTCGCTGAATCCCCACGACACGAAGATCACCGGAACACCGGTCTCCGCGCCGCCGTCGACGTCGTGATGACGATCGCCGACGAGCACCGGACGCGAGATGTCGGCGCCCTGCGCTTCGAGACGCAGCAGCGCCTCCCGGATCAC
The DNA here is from genome assembly GCF_044769785.1 of Microbacterium sp. GXS0129. Lineage (NCBI taxonomy): Bacteria > Bacillati > Actinomycetota > Actinomycetes > Micrococcales > Microbacteriaceae > Microbacterium > Microbacterium sp. GXS0129. The sequence continues at coordinate 283,927 of NZ_JBIZVZ010000005.1, forward strand.
GTCGGTCTTGCTTGCGCGAGTGCGCTCATCCGGAGACGAGCCCACCGTTGCGGTGAGGTGTCCGTCGAGGGCGAAATGGTCCATGAGGGCCACCACCTGCGGCTCCGGCTTGGAGCTGGCGGTGGACTGGGGAATCCCGGCAGCGGCGATGTCCGCCATGAGGTCCGCGACACCGTCGTACAGACGCACGCCAGTGGCATATCCGTCGCGCTTGTTGAGCGTGCGGTAGAAGGTGACGGCCCCGGTCGCCTCTTCCGAGGTCATCCCGAGACGCTCCTGGAAGGACTGGTACATCGGCGGGCCGATCCAGTGGATCAGGTCGTCGTGCGTCGGCGGTACGTGGCCGAAGTGCTCGTGGGCCTCGATCAGGCGGCGGAGGATCCCCTCGGACGCGTCCACGACGGTTCCATCCACATCCCAGAGCACGCAAGACCAGTTCGCCACCTCCCCAGCGTAGCGGCGTTCATTGCGCGCAAATGGCTCCAAAACCGGGGGTTCTGGAGCCATTCGCGCGCAATGAACGGGAAGATCAGCCCCGGGCAGCGGTGAAGCGCCGGGTCACGTCATCCCAGTTCACGATGTTCCAGAACGCCTTCACGTAGTCGGCGCGGACGTTCGCGTAGTCCAGGTAGTACGCGTGCTCCCACACATCCAGCTGCAGCAGCGGAGTCACCCCGAGCGGGGCGTTTCCCTGCTGGTCGAACAGCTGGAAGATCACCGGACGCTGGCCGAGGTCATCCCACGCGAGCACGGCCCACCCGGACCCCTGTACGCCAAGGGCGGTGGCTGTGAAGTGGTCGCGGAACCGCTCGATCGAGCCGAAGTGCGACCCGAGCGCCTCGGCCAGCTCGCCCTCGGGCTCGCCGCCGCCGTTCGGGGAGAGGTTCTCCCAGAAGACGCTGTGGTTCAGGTGTCCGCCGAGGTTGAACGCGAGGTCCTTCTCGAGCTTGTTGATGTTCGCGAAGTTCCCCGACTCGCGGGCTTCGGCGAGCTGCTCCAGTGCGGTGTTCGCACCGGTGACGTATGCCTGATGGTGCTTGGAGTGGTGCAGCTCCATGATCCGCGCGGAGATGTGCGGAGCGAGAGCGCTGTAGTCGTAGGGGAGGTCGGGGAGGGTGTAGACGGACATGTCCGTTCCTTTCATCGGTTGTCGCGGGCCGGACGGCCCGTGGCCAGGAAACGTCGGTGAGGTCAGATCGGATCGCCGACGGCTCGGAAGGTGCGGTCGTGGTAGATCAGCGGAACGCCGCCTCCGGGCTGTTCCGCGGTGTGGATGTCGAGGACTTCGGACACCACGAGCATGGATGAGCCGACCGGCACCTGCTGCAGGCTCCGGCAGCGCAGGGCCACCCGGGCCTCCGCGAGGTGTGGTTCACCGGTCGCCAGCGTCGCCCATCCCTGCTCCGGCGTGAATCGCTCCCCGCCCGAGACGGCGAACGCGCCGGCGATGGCGGCATGTCTGGCATCGAGGAGATGAACCAGGAACGACTCCGCCGCCAGGATGAGACCCGCGCTGCCGGTGGTGCGCGTGACGGAGAACACGAGGGCCGCCGGGTCGATGGCGACCGAGGCGACGCTCGATGCGGTCAGCCCCACCGGCCCCTCCGGCGAGCGTGCGGTGATCAGCGCGATGCCGGCGGGGTGCTCGCGGAACGCGGCCTTGAAGTCGGTGGCGAGGTCGACGGTGGTGGGGGTCATCGTGCGTGCTCCGTGGTGCGGGCGTGGTCGAGGAGGAGGTCGCGGTCGACGATCTTGGTGCGTTCGCGACCGCGTTCGGCGCCGAGCAGGCGCTCGGCCGTGTCGATGCGCAGCCACCCGTCCCAGCCGACGACCCCGGCGAGGCGGTCACGTAGTCGCGCTGAGCCCTCCGGCCCGACGCCGGCCTTCCCGCCGAGGTCTGAGATCAGGCTGTCGACCGTCTCCGCGGCGTCCGACTTCGTCGAACCGATCAGACCGACGGGGCCGCGCCGGATCCATCCCGTCGCATACAGTCCCGGGATGGGCGATCCGTCCGCGCCGAGCACTCGCCCGGCCGCGTTCGGCACGCGGCCGGTGGCCTCGTCGAACGGAACGCCCGGGAGGGGGGAGGAGCGGTAGCCGATGGTGCGGTACACCGCTCCGACCTCGTGGCGGATGATCTCGCCGGTGCCCGCGATACGCCCGAGTTCGTCCGGGCGTGTGCGCTCCATCTCGATCCCGGTGACGCGATGCTCACCGAGGATGCGCGCGGGCTGCTGATAGAAGTGGAGGTGGATGCGGCGGGAGGCGGTTCTCGTGGCGGGGTCGATCGCAGCCCATTCGGACAGCGTGCGCACGACGATGCGGCGCTGGGAGAACTGGGCGATCATGCGCTCCGCGTGCTCATCGAGCACGAGCTGGGCGGGGTCCACGATCACATCGACGTCCCGGCGGGTGCCGAGCTCGCGCAGCTCCAGCGGGGAGAAGCGCACATCTGCCGGGCCGCGACGGATGAGCAGATGCAGGTCGGTCACGGGATTGTGGACGAAGCCGCGCTCGACATGGTCCGGGATGTCCGTGTGGGCGAGGTCCTCGGCGTGGGTGATCAGCATGCGGGCGACGTCGAGCGCGACGTTGCCCGCGCCGATCACGGCCACCGCCTGGGCATCCAGAGGCCACTCGCGCGGAGCATCGGGGTGGCCGTCGTACCAGGCGACGAAGTCCGCCCCGCCGAAGGATCCGGGCAGCTGCTCGCCCGGGATGCCGAGGTCTGCATCCCGATCCGCCCCGGTGGAGACGATCACCGCGTCGTAGGCGGCACGCAGCTCGTCCATCGATACGTCGGTTCCGACCTCGACGTTGCAGAGCAGACGGATTCCCGGGTGCTCGAGAACCTCGTGCAGCGCGTCTTGGATCTTCTTGATGCGCGGATGATCCGGCGAGACGCCGTAGCGCACCAGGCCGTAGGGCGCCGGGAGCTTTTCGAACAGATCGATCTGCACGTCGGGCACGCGGGTGCGGAGGATGTCAGCGGCGTACACCCCGGCGGGGCCCGCGCCGACGATCGCGATCACGGGGATGGTCATTCGGTCTCCTGGGGTGCGAGGGCGGCGACGAGCGGGTGATCGCGCGGGATGAGACCGGTCTTGGCTGCTCCGCCGGGGGAGCCGAGACCGTCGAAGAACTCCACGTTGGCTTTGTAGTACGCAGACCACTCGTCCGGCAGGTCGTCCTCGTAGTAGATGGCCTCCACCGGGCACACCGGTTCGCAGGCTCCGCAGTCGACGCACTCGTCGGGGTGGATGTAGAGCATCCGCTCGCCCTCGTAGATGCAGTCGACGGGACATTCGTCGATGCACGCGCGATCCTTCACGTCGACGCAGGGCAACGCGATCACATAGGTCACGCAGACCTCCCTCACGATGATCCGGGACCTTTCGGGTCCCACAACGGCTACGCTAAAACCTCAAGTGAAGTTGAGGTCAAGTCAAGGGAACGCCATGGAAGCCGCGCATCGTCCGGACGAGCTGCTGAGCGTCGGCGAGATGAGTCATCGCACCGGTGTCGCCGTCTCCGCGCTGCACTACTACGAGCGGCTGGGGCTCATCGCATCCCTGCGCACGTCGGGAAACCAGCGTCGCTACCCGCGCCACATGCTCCGCCGCGTGGCGCTGATCTCGGTGGCCAAGCGGCTCGGCATCCCGCTGGAGAACGTCAAGGAGGCGTTCGAGAGCGTGCCGCTGTCGAGCACGCCCACCCACGAGGACTGGCAGCGGGCGTCGCGGCGGTGGAAGAAGGTGCTCGAACAGCGGCGCCAGGGAATCGAACGCCTGGAACAGGAACTCACCGGCTGCATCGGATGCGGCTGCCTCTCCATGAAGGCGTGCAGCCTGCTCAACCCGGATGATCAACTGGGCGACTCGGGCTCGGGCGCCCGCCGCATCCCGGTCTGATCAGAACAGCGTGGGGGCTCCGGAGTCCACGCCCTTCATGGCGTCGTAGTCCAGCAGCAGCACCTCGATGCCGCGGTCCACCGCAAGAGTCCGCGCCTGCGGGGCGATGGACTGCGCCGCGAGAATGCCGCGCACGGGGGCGAGCACCGGGTCGCGGTTGAGGAGTTCGAGGTAGCGGGTGAGCTGCTCGACGGCGTCGATGTTCGCCTTGCGCTTCACCTCGATGGCGATGTGGTTGCCGTTGATGTCGCGCACCATGTGGTCCACGGGTCCGATGGCCGTGGGGTACTCGCGTCGCACGAGCTGTGCGCCGTCCTCCACCAGGCCGATCTGCTCGGCCAGCAGCCGCTGCAGATCCGCTTCGACGCCGTCCTTCTGCAGCCCGGGGTCGACGCCCAGGTCGTGGGCCGAATCATGGATCAGCTCGAAGATGCGCACCGTGAGCGCGTCGCCGGACTTCTTGTGCACGACGCGCCAGCGTTCCACGACGCCCGCGGCGGTGTCGTCGTCATCGAGATCCTCGACGGAGAACGAGCAGGGCGGGCTCATCCAGTTGAGCGGCTTGTAGGAGCCGCCGTCGGAGTGCACGAGCAGTGAGCCGTCGCCCTTGTGCATCAGCAGACGCGTCGCTTCGGGCAGATGGGCGTTGAGCCGACCGGTGTAGTCGACGCTGCAACGGGCAATGACGAGGCGCACCGGAAAAGCCTACGTCACCGCCGTCGCTCAGGAGCCGACGGCGAGCTCGAAGTCCTCCTCGACGAGGGCGGCGTTCACCGCTGACCCGGTGAATGCGCCGGCGCCCGCCACGAGGGGAACCGTAGCGAACGGGACCACCACGTTGCCCGCCGCCCAGATGCGGGGGTGGCTGGTGCGCTGCATCGCGTCCACGATCAGCGCGCCGCCCTGCTCGCGCGGGGCGCGGGTGAGATCCAGGCCGTCCAGGAACGCGTCACGGGTCACCGGAGTGCTCGCCGTGAACACGGCGTCGATCGGATGCTCGGCGCCGTCCGCGGTACGGACCGACCGAATCGCCTCGGCATCGCCCACCACCTCGACCACCGGTTCGGTCACCAGCCGTACGTCGCGTGCCGCGAACTCGCGGGTGGTGTTCTCGTCGAGTTCACCGAGGCCCGCGGTGAACACCGTCACGTCCTCGCTCCACTGACGCACGAGCCGGGCCTGGTGCATCCCCGCCGGCGAGGTCGTGATCACGCCGAGCCGACGGCCGCGCACCTCCCATCCGTGGCAGTACGGGCAATGCAGCACGCTCGCGCCCCAGTTCTCGGCGAGTCCCGGGATCTCGGGCAGTTCATCGCGCACGCCGGTGGCGACGATCAGGGCACGCGTGGCGATCGCCTCGCCGTCGGCGAGCTCCACCATCAGTCGCGCCAGGCCGCCGTCCCCCTCGCGCACGGCCGTGACCGAGCCGGTGTGGAACTCAACGCCGTAGCCCTCAGCTTCGGCTCGTCCTCGGGAGAGGATCTCAGCCGGCGGTCTCCCGTCGTGTCCCAGCACGTTGTGCATGTGTGCGGCGAAGCGATTGCGGGGCTCGCCCGCGTCGATCACGAGTGTGGCGCGCAGGGATCGTCCCAATGCCTGCGCGGCGCTGAGCCCGGCTGCTCCGGCTCCGATGATGAGGGCGTCCCAGATGCGCTGTGTCATGGCACCAGTCTGCGAGGTTCATGCGACAATCGCACGTCTTCTTGCAGTATCGGCAAGAATGGACGGATGGAAGAACTGCTGAGGCTGGGACCGCGCCTCCGGGCCGCCCGCAAGGATCGCGGCTGGACACTGGACGAACTGGCTGAACGTGCCGGAATGTCCGCCAGCACGCTCTCGCGCCTCGAGTCCGGAAAGCGCCAGGCCAGCCTGGAATTGCTCATCCCACTGACGCGGCAACTAGGAATCCGGGTCGACGATCTTCTGGAGCCCGCGGATCGCGATCCGCGGGTGCGGCAGGTCGCCGTGCAGCGCGATGGGATGACCGTGGCGCCTCTCACGCGCGAGGAGTCGGAGGTGCGCGCCTACAAGCTCACCTATCATCCGGGTGCGCCGGAGCGGCCGCTTCAGGTGCACGACGGTCACGAGTGGATCTACGTGCTGTCCGGGCGCCTCCGGCTCGGCCTCGGGGATGCGGAGTTCGTGCTGCATCGCGGAGAGGTGGCGGAGTTCGCCACGACGACGCCGCACCGCATGCGGGCGGACGGATCCCAGCGCACGGAGGTCATCAGCATCTTCAATTCGATCGGCGAGAGGCTGCACCTGCATCCCCTGGAGTGACGCTGGAGCAGGGGAATCCGCCGGTGAAGCGTGGATGCGCCGTCTCGTTGCGTAAACGTGATCGAAACGCTGATTGCGCGATCAGTCTCGATCACATACAGTCGTCTCATTCATGAGGCTAATCGATTAGCTAACCTAGCAAGGAGTCGAGCAGCCACGGTCGAAGGAGATGACGTGAAGCGCAGGATCATCGCCGCGGGAGCGGCTGCCGTTCTCGGTCTGGGGTTGGCCGGATGCGGTGCATCGGAGGGCGGTTCGGCGGACGGGACCGGGGGTGCGGGAGGGTCGACGACGATCACCTACGCCATCTGGGACGACACCCAGAAGGACGCGATGCAGCAGATCGCCACCGCGTTCGAGGCGGAGAACGAGGGCGTCACCGTCAAGGTGGAGGTCACACCGTGGGACAGCTACTGGACCAAGCTGCAGACGGCCATGACCGGCGGCGGCGGTCCCGACGTGTTCTGGATGAACGGGCCGAACCTCGGTCTCTACGCCTCGAACGGTCAGCTCGCTGAGCTCACCGATCTGGACACCTCGAAGTACCCGCAGGGCATCGTCGACCTGTACACGCTCGACGGCAAGACCTACGGAGCGCCGAAGGACTTCGACTCGATCGCGCTCTGGTACAACAAGCGCCTGTTCGAGGCGGCCGGTGTGGCCGAGCCCACCGCGGACTGGACCTGGGAGGACATGCAGGAGGCGGCGAAGAAGCTGACCACGGCTGATGTGAAGGGCTTCGCCTCGGTGGCCGCATCCCAGCAGAACGTCTACCCGGCCATCTACTCCGCCGGCGGCGACCTGATTGCCGGAGGCAAGAGCGGGTTCGCCTCCGCCGACGCGCAGAAGGGCATCGAGTTCCTTCTCTCCTTCATCAACGACGCCACCTCGCCCACCCAGGAGCAGATGACCGACACCGCCCCCACCGAGATGTTCGGCTCCGGGAAGGTCGCGATGATGTTCAGCCAGAACACCAACGCCAACTTCTTCCTGAAGAGTGCCGAGGGGGAGAACATCCAGGTCGCGCCGCTGCCGAAGGGTCCCGCGGGCTCGATCTCCGTGATCCACGGCCTCGCCAACGTCGCGGCGGCCAAGGGCAAGAACGTCGACATCGCCGTGAAGTTCGCCGAGTTCGCCTCGGGGAAGGCCGCCGCGGACATCCAGGCGAAGGCAGGCAACGCCCTTCCCGCCTACGAAGGCACGCAAGATGCCTGGCTCGCCGGCTTCAGCTCACTGAACATGCAGGTGTTCCTCGACGCGGCCGAGACGGCCGAGCCGTACCCCTCGACGCTGGCCGGCGCCGACTGGCACACGGTGGAGGATGAAACGCTGACGCAGATCTGGACGGGTGCCACTCCCGTGGCCGAGGGGCTGACGAAGATCTCCGACGCGCTCCAGGCTTCGCTGGACGGCGAGAACTGAGGCCTCCCGCATGACCGGAATCTCCTTCGCGGGGCGGGGCTCGGCGCAGCCGGGCGCCGCCCCGCCGGGCCTGCGCCGCGACCGTGGTCGCGCGCCCGGCCAGTCCGGGTGGTGGGCACTGCTGTTCGTGGGGCCCGTCGGCATCGGGCTCGCGGTCTTCTATCTCTGGCCCATCGTCCGCACGGCCTGGATGTCGCTGACCGAGACCGGCCCGTTCGGTGGATCGACTTTCACGGGACTGTCGAACTACGAGAAGCTGTTCTCCAACCCGGATCTGCCGCAGGCGCTGCTGAACACCCTGATCTACACGCTCATCGCCCTGCTCGTGATCCCGATCGCCATGGTGATCGCCGCGCTGCTGAACACCGCGGGGCTGAAGGGGCGGGGCATCTATCGCACGCTCTACTTCCTGCCCGTGGTGACCATGGCCGCCGCCGTCGCAGCGGTGTGGAAGGTCATCTACAACGGCGACTACGGCGTGCTCAACCAGCTGCTGGGCTTCTTCGGCATCGCGGGGACCAGCTGGCTCACCAACCCCGCCACGGCGCTGGGGGCGATTGCGGCCGTCGGCATCTGGTCGGGCATCGGCACCACGCTGGTGATCTTCCTGGCTGCGCTGCAGGGAGTGCCCGGACACCTGTACGAGGCCGCGCAGCTCGACGGCGCAGGCCCTGTGCGCCGCTTCGTGTCGGTCACCGTGCCGATGATCTCGCCCAGCGTCTTCTTCGTCGCTGTGACCACCGTGATCGGCGCCTTCCAGGCGTTCGATCTCATCTACGTGATGGTCGCCAAGACCAGCCCGGCCATGCCGCACGTGAAGACCATCGTCTACCTCTTCTACGAAGCCGGCTTCATCGACCACAACCCGGGACTGGCGGCTGCCATCGCCTTCGTCCTGCTGCTGATCATCCTGGTCGTGACCGTGCTGCAGTTCGGCATGCAGCGAAAGTGGGTGCACTATGAGTGACACGCTCGCCACCGCAACGCTCGTCACCGGAGACCGGGTTACGCCCGGACCACGCCGACGGCGTCAGCCGTATCTGATCCACGCGATACTCATCGTGGGCGCCATCATCATGGTGTTCCCGTTCTTCTGGCAGCTGATGACGTCGTTCAAGACGCTCGCCGGTGCGACGGCCGTGCCCCCGCAGGTGCTGCCGAACCCGTGGGACTTCAGCAACTACGCTCGCGCGTTCGAGGCGATGCCGTTCGGGCAGATGTTCCTCAACTCGGCGATCATCACCGTGTGCCGCACGATCGCGCAGGTCATCCTCTGCACCATGGCGGGCTATGCCTTCGCCCGCATCCCGTTCCGTGGTCGCGGCTTCGTGTTCGTGCTGTTCCTGTCGGTGCTGATGGTGCCGGGACAGCTCTTCCTGCTGCCGCAGTACGAGATCATCCAGAGCCTGGGGCTACTGGACTCCCTGCCGGGCATCATCATCCCCGGGATGTTCGCCGCGTTCGGCACGTTCCTCATGCGCCAGTTCTTCCTGGGGCTGCCGGTGGAGCTCGAAGAAGCCGCCCGCATCGACGGGGCCAACCAGTGGCAGATCTTCCAGAAGGTGATGCTGCCGCTCGCGAAACCCGGCATCATCGCGCTGGCGGTGTTCACCTCGCTGAACTCGTGGAACGACCTGCTGTGGCCCCTCGTGGTGACCTCGACGTCGGAGAACATGCCGCTGTCGGTGGGGCTGGCCACGCTGAAGGGGATGAACTTCACCGATATCCCGGTGCTCATGGCAGGCTCGGTGCTGGCGACCATCCCGATGGTGATCGTGTTCATCGTGCTGCAGAAGCAGTTCATCCAGGGCATCGCCTTCACGGGCGGAAAGGGCTGACGTGACCGGTTCTCAGCGTCCCACCCTGCAGACCGTCGCACGCGAGGCCGGGGTGTCCTCAGCCACCGCGTCGTACGTGCTGCGGGGGATCGAACGCGGTGCGTCGGCCGAGACCGCGGCCCGTGTGCGCGCGGTGGCGGAGCGGCTCGGCTACCGGGTGAACACCGCAGCGCGAGCGGTGCGCACTGGCCGCACCGGCGTGGTCCTGCTGTCGTTGCATCGCGCGTTCGATCCCTGGGCGGTGGCGCTCACCGACGCCGTCAAACGCGCGGCGCGGGAGACCGGTCGCTCCACGATCGTGCTGCCGGGCGAGGCCCGCGGAGAGGACTGGTACGACTCGGTGGCGGAGCTCCGGCCCGACGTCGCATTCATCGAGGTGCTCGATGACCTCCCCCAGACCCGTGCGTCTGCGCGAGAGCTGACCGCGGCGGGGCAGCGCATCGTCGTGCACCACGAACTCATGCCCTCGGAGGGCTACGACGTCATCCGTCCTCGCCCGGAGCCCGGTGCCGCGCAGATCGTGGCGCACCTGGCCGAGCAGACCGACGACATCGCGTTTCTCACCACCGAGCCGCACAGCCTCGCCGACAACTCGCGCGCGCGTCCCTATCTCGCGGCTGTCAGCAGCGGCGTCATCCGCCCGCGTGCGGTCACGGTGTACGACGGCAGCCGCGCGGACGCGTTCCGCCAGGCGGTGGCCCTGCTGCAGAGCGACGGCGCGCCGCGTGCTGTCATGTGCCACACCGACGATGCGGCGCTGCAGGTCATCCAGGCCGCCTACTTCCTCGGAAAGCGCGTCCCCGATGACGTGCTGATCGCCGGCATGGACAACACGCAGGACGGGCAGGAGTCCACGCCGTCGCTCACCTCGGCGGGCCCGGACGACGCGTTCACGCGTGAGGCCCAGCTGATCATCGCGGCCGCCGACCGGCCGCCCGGGACGGGGAGCGTGCACGAGTTCGACTGGTCGCTGCGTGCCCGAGCCTCCACATCCATTCCCGACCGCGCAGCGCACGCGCGAGTGCACGGAGAGTCAGAGTAAATGTCACCCTTCCCTGCGGCCGCTGAGGCCGCGATCAGACGCGTGCTCGGAAACAGCGCGGCCACCGTCGACGTCAGCATCGAGGAGTCCTCGCCGGACTTCTTCGAGGTCTCTGCCCGCGACGGGCGCACGGTGATCCGGGCATCGTCTCCGGCCCTCTCCCTCGCGGGACTGCGCGCCTGCCTTGCGACCACGGGCGACCAGTTCGACGAGATCCTCACGGGCGCGCGCGGGGCCGTGCCGCATCCGCCAGCGCAGCCACTGCGTCGCGTCTTCACGCTTCCTCACCGGTTCTACGGCAACGACACGGAAGACGCCTACGTCGGGCCGTACCGCGACTTCGCCGCGTGGGAGGACCTGATCGACGGCATCGCCGCACGCGGCTACACCGAGGTCTTCGTGCCGGTGGGGACGGAGAGTGCCTACGTCGATCTGCTCACCGCGTACGGGTACTCGCGCGAGGAAGCGCTCGCCTGGATCCCGCTGCCCAGCCATCAGCCCTGGTGGCTGCTGCAGAACATGTCCGGATATCCCTCGGGGATGAACGAGCGACTGCTCGCACAGCGCACGACGCTGGGACGACGGATCGTCGAGCGACTGCAGGAGCTCGGGATGCGCGCCGTGCTCCCCGGCTATGGCGGGACGGTGCCTCGCGACTTCGGCGAGCGCAATCCCGGCGCCCACGTCACGGTTCCCTCCGGCGACTGGCAGGGCTTCGACCGGCCCGGGTGGCTGGATCCGTCCGATCCGATGTTCCCGGCCCTCGCTGCGACCTTCTACGCCTCCTCCGCTCGCCATCTCGGTGCGGTCACGATGTACAAGACGGATCTGCTGCACGAGGGCGGACAGCCCGGCGACATCGATGTGAGTGCGGCAGGCGTCGCCGTTCAGCGCGCGATGCTCGCGGCGGCGCCGGAGTCGACCTGGGTGATGCTCGGCTGGCAGCACAACCCGCCGCGCGAGGTGCTGGCCGCCGTCGAGCGGGATCGGGTGCTGGTCGTGGATGGTCTGTCCGATCGCTACGAGGACACGGATCGTGAGGAGGAGTTCCTCGGGACCGACTACGCCTTCGGCGGGATCTGGAACTTCGGCGGCGACACGGCCATGGGTGCGCAGGCGAGCACCTGGACCCAGCGCTTCACCCGCTGGCGGGATCGGCCTGGTTCACGCCTGCGCGGAGTCGCCGCGATGCCCGAAGGCGGGTTCAACAATCCGCTGGCCATGGACCTGCTCGCGGAGCTGAGCTGGCGTGCCGATGCCGTGCAGCTGGAGCCCTGGGCCACCGAGTGGGTCCGGCAGCGCTACGGGAGCAGCAACGTCGCGGCCGAGGAGGCCTGGCGCCGGATCGTCCGCACCGCCTATTCGCTGCCCGACGACAACGGCTTCTCCGAACCGCACGACTCGCTGTTCGCCGCGTGGCCGTCGTTCACCGTGGGCACCTCGTCCTCGTTCTCTCCCGCGCAGGACACCTACGACCTGCCGGCATTCGCCGCGGCGCTGCCGGTGCTGCTCGCTGCGGCCGAGGAACTGTCAGGGCACCGCGCCTACCGGTTCGATCTCGCCGACGTCGCCCGTCAGGCCGTCACGAACACCGCGCGCCAGCTGCTTCCGGTTCTGGCGGAGGCCGCGGCGACCGGAGAGCTCGCGCGGTACGACCATGCCACCGACCTGTGGCTGTCGGCGATGGATCTGCTGGACCGGATCGCGGGAACACAGCAGCTGTGGTTGCTCGGGCGTCTGCTGGATGAGGCTCGCGCGGCAGGCGAGGATGAAGCCGAGAGCGATCGGCTCGAACGCAGTCAGCGCCTGATCCTCACGAGCTGGGGTCCGGAGCGCGCCGCCACCCAGGGTCAGCTCTCCGACTACGCGGGGCGGGATGCCCAGGGCCTCGTCGGGACGCTCTACCGGTCACGCTGGTCGGCCTTCCTCGCGGCGGCGCGGCCGGGAAGCGGCGCCGCGCCCCTCACCGAAGCGGAATGGTGGGCTCGCGACCAGAGCTGGGTGGACAGCGTGGACCGCCACGGAATCCACAGCACGGCGGAGGGGGACGTCATCGCGCTCGCGGACGAAGCCGTCGTGCTCCTGGCGTGCGTGCAGGACGCCACACGAATGATCTCCGCCGCGGCGGGGGAGGACGGGAAAGACAGATGACACTTCGGATCGGTCTCATCGGCTACGGCCAGCGGGCGCGGCTGGCCCGCGAGCTGGAGCGGGACGGCAACGCCGCCGCCGTGGTCGCGGTGTGCGAGGTGAGCGAGCGGGGAGCGGCCGATGCGCGTGCTGCATACCCGGACGCACTCGTCACCGCGGAGCTGGACGAGCTGCTGGCACTCGATCTGGACGCGGTGATGATCTTCACTCCCGATGATCTGCACGCCGCTCCCGCGACCGCAGCCCTCGAAGCGGGAGCCGCGGTGTTCGTGGAGAAGCCGCTCGCGGTGACGGTGGCCGATGCCGACCGCGTGCTCGAGACGGCGCGCCGGACGGGCTCCCGGCTGTACATCGGCCACAACATGCGTCACATGCCGGTGATCACGCTGATGAAGCAGCTGATCGACGACGGGCGCATCGGTGACGTGAAGGCGGTGTGGTGCCGCCACTTCGTGGGGCACGGCGGCGACTACTACTTCAGGGACTGGCACGCCGACCGCCGGCGCACCACGTCTCTGCTGCTGCAGAAGGGGGCGCACGACCTCGATGTCATCCACTGGCTGGCCGGCGGATACACCCGCAGCGTCGCGGCGATGGGGGACAACGTGCTCTACGGTGCCATCGCGGATCGCCGGGATCGCTCCGGCGAGCGTATGGGCGACTGGTTCAGCCTCGACAACTGGCCGCCCGCCTCCCTCACGGGCCTCAACCCGGTGATCGATGTGGAGGACATCTCCCAGCTGAACCTGCGGCTGGACAATGGTGTGCTGGCCTCGTACGAGCAGTGCCATTTCACACCCGACTACTGGCGCAACTACACGATCATCGGAACCGAGGGGCGCATCGAGAACTTCGGAGACGGTGCCGGCGAGCGTGTGGGGCTGTGGAACCGGCGTCATCGCGGGTGGGCGGAGCCGGACGAGTCCTTCGAGATCCCCGACGCGGAGGGCGGTCACGGCGGAGCGGATGCCCTTCTGGTGGCGGAGTTCTGCCGCTTCGTCCGCGAGGGCGGGCGCACGCAGACCTCGCCCGTGGCCGCTCGTGAGGCCGTGGCCACGGGTGTGCTCGCCACGGAATCGCTGCGGGCCGACGGGTCGGCGCGTGCGGTGCCCGCGCTGGATGCCGAACTGGTGGCCTACTTCGAGCGGGGGCAGACCGCCTGAGTCACCTCGTGATCGTGTCGAGCGCGGAGAACAGCCCCAGCTTGTTCGCCGCATCGCGGGCGATGAGCAAGCCGATGATGGCGAGGATCCACGCGGTGGTCTCGGCGCCGGATCGCTGCATCCAGCCCGCGATCGTCTCCAGGGGGCGTCGCATGGGGCCGGCGGCGACGGCACGCAGCACGAGCAGGACCACCGCCGGAAGGATCATCACGGCGCAGTAGGCGACGAGACCGAGGCCGCGTGCGAACAGCGGCAGGTCCGCCTCCGCCATCATGGTCATGCCCACGATGTACGGGAGCATCGTGGCGACTTCCACGATGCCCGCCGCCAGGGCGATGCCCATCACGGCGAGGGGGGAGGTGCGTGCGTCCAGCAGCGCGTCGCGCCAGCGCAGCAGCCGGGGAGCGCGCGGCGGGGTCGTCGGCGTCGTCGGTGCTGGTGCGGGTGGCAGCAGCGGGTCATCACCGCCGGCGGTCGCTGCCGTGGCTACAGCTTCCCGCTCCCTCTTGCGTTTGCCTGTGGGCATCAGAATGCCGGTCAGCAGGAGCGCCGCCCCCGCGATCAACCGCAGTACCAGCCCGGCCGTGGAGTCGAGGAACCCAGAGGCCACCGATACGAGGTTCACCAGGCCGAGCGAGAAGAGCACTCCCACCAGCAGGTAGAACACCGAGATGGTGACCAGGTACAGGGCGATCCTGCCGGTCCGCAGCCGCCCGGGTGCCAGGAGCAGAAACACCGGGATGAGCAGAGTCCCGATGCTCAGCCCGTCCAGCAGGGCCAAGCCCAGCAGCGGAAGCGAGAGCGAGGCGTCGAGAAGTGCGTCCATGCTCCCAGCGTCCGTCGTCGCGCTCGCGCGCGGATCGGGCATCGGACCGAATGCCCCTCATCCTTTGGTCGGAGGTACGCCGCCGGGCCGTGTGCTTGCATGGGCGAGTGGGCACAGGGATCAGTGGCTGGTACGCGCGTCACCAGGCGCCGGTGGATGCCGCGGGCATCGCGGGCATCGCCGTTCTTGCGGCGTCGCTCGGAGTCCGCGCCCTCTGGGACGTGTTCTCCGTGCTTCCGGCCGCGCCCGATCCGTGGTGGGGGCTCGTCACGGCGTTGCCCGGATGCCTGCTGATCCTCGGCAAGCTGCGCGCTCCGATGGCGATGCTCGTTCTCGGGTCGGTGCTCTGGCTCATCGATCTGGTCACGGTGGGCAGCCTCGGCACGATGGTGATGCTCATGGACCTGCTGTGGAACGCCACTCGACGTGCCGATCAGCGGGGACGGCGACGGATCCTGGTGACCGTGGTGATCGGGGTAGCTGCGCTCGTGCTCATCGGCGGTGTGCGCTCGGGAAACGTCCAGCTGGCGGTGATGCTGGCTCTCGGCCTCGGTTCGCTCTTCGGCGTCACGTTCGCCACCGCCATGTCGCTGGGTCAGGCGCATGAACTGGCCGACCTGCAGGCCCGCCTGCGCCGGGAGGATCAGGCGCGTTCCCGAGTCGAGCTGGAGTCGCAGCGGGCGAGTGACCGGCGTGCCATGGCGCGCGAACTCCATGATCTCGTCGCCGGTCACGTCTCCGCCGCGGCGCTGCGCGCCGAAGCGGCGCTGGTGGCCGACACGGATCTCGACGGTGCGCGCACGGCCCTGCGATCGGTGCGCGGCGCCAGCCTCGATGCCCACGCGGCGCTGCGGCGGATGATCGACGTTCTCGCCGATCCCACCACGGCGCCAGGTTCGGAGACGAGCGAACTGGCGAGCGTGATCGGTGCGGCGCGGGACCAGGGGCTCACCGTGACTGCCGACATCGCGGCCGCGCCCGCGCTGCCCGAGTCCGCCGGGCGCGCGCTGGCACGAGTCGTGCGCGAGAGCCTCACCAATGCGTCGCGCTATGCCGGAGCGGGCATCGTCGAGGTGGACGTCACGGCCGACGTCGACTTCGCACGTGTGCGGGTGGTGTCACCGCTCGCGGTGGAGCCGGTGCCGCGGCTGCCGGGAGGCGGATGGGGGCTGCGGTCCCTGGATCAGGATGTCCGCGCGCTCGGTGGCGATTTCCGCGCCGGGGCGCAGGGGGAGTCGTGGGTGGTGGAGGCGTCGGTGCCGTGCGCCGCGGTCGCAGCGGAGGAGTCATGACGGTTCGGGTGCTGATCGCGGACGACCACGCGGCCATTCGTGAGGGTCTGCGCCTCATCCTCGAGGCACAGGGCGTCGAGGTCGTGGCGGAGGCTGCGGACGGAGCGGTCGCCATCCGCAACGCGCGTGCGCTGCGTCCGGACGTCGTGCTGATGGATCTGCGTATGCCGGGCACAGACGGGATCGCCGCCACGGCGCAGATCGTTGCCGAGGCGCTCGCGGACGTGCTGGTCCTCACGAGCTTCGACGAGGATGAGCTGGTGCTCGGCGCTATTCGTGCGGGTGCCGTGGGCTTTCTGCTGAAAACCACGGACGGCCCCGCCCTCGCCGACGCGGTGCGGCGGGTGGCGGCGGGTGAGGGTGTGCTGGATCCGGTGGTCACGAGACGGGCCCTCGCCGCGGTGTCCGCGGCGCCAGAGCCGGTCGCCGCCCCGGAAGGGCTCACCGTGCGTGAGAACGAGGTGCTGGCCGGCATCGTCGCGGGGCATTCCAACGCCCGAATCGCCCGTCAGCTGGGCATCAGCGTGCCGACGGTGAAGACCCACGTGTCCAACGTGCTGGCAAAGCTCGGCGCGGAGAGTCGCACGGAGGCAGCCGCGATCGCTCGCGACCCCCGTTCATAGCGCGCAATCGGCTCCCAAACCCGCGGGATGGGAGCCAATCGCGCGCAATGAAACTAGTTCTTGATGGGCTTCGCGGCGTTCGACGCGAGACCGGACACGAGAGCGAGGCCGGCGATGATCAGCAGCGTGTTCAGCAGCCCGATGTGGTCGGCGATGAAGCCCAGCACCGGCGGGCCCGCCAGGAACGCCACGTAACCGATGGTCGACGCCGCGGCGACGCGGGAGGCTGCCTTGGACGGATCGTCGGCGGCGGCCGACATGCCCAACGGGAAGCCGAACGACACGCCGATGCCCCACAGCACCGTTCCGACCATCACCAGCGGCATGTTCGGCGCGTAGATGAAGAGCAGGAGACCGACGACGGCGAGAGCGGCCAGCGTGCGCAGCGTGGCAACTCGGCCGAACCGATCGACCAACGGGCCGCCCAACATCCGGGCGATGGTCATTGCGCCGGAGAAGACAGCCAGGCCCACGGCGCCGAGTGAGGGTGAGCCGTCGTGACCCTCGACGATGCCGAGCGCGAGCCAGTCGTTCGCGCCGCCCTCAGCAAAGGACATGCCCAGCATGACGAGGCCGAGGCCGTAGGTACGCGGTTCTGTCCACGCCGATAGCGCCACCTTGAGACGCGCGCCGAAACTCTGGTGCCCCGCGCCTTCGTCGGGTGCCGTCTCAGCATCCGTCGTGGCAGGGATGTTCGCGACCGCCCACAGCGCGCAGGCCACGATCAGAGCGCCAATGACGCCGGTGTGCACGCTCACCGGGAGACGGATGCCCTCCGCGATGGCGCCGAGTCCGGCACCGGCAAACGTGCCCAGGCTGAAGAAGCCGTGCATCATCGGGAGGACGGTCTTGCCGCCGTGCTTCTCGACGCCGGCGCCCTCGACGTTCATGATCACGTCGCAGCAGCCGTTGCCGAAACCGAACAAAGCCAGACCCACGATCACGACGCCGAACGAGTGGAACACGTCGACCCCGAGACCGATGGTGGTGATGCCGGCGGCTGCCACCAGCAGCAGTCCCAGCATCGCCCGGCGCGCGCCGAAGCGGAGCATCAGGACGGACGACACCGACAGTCCGATGATCGAGGCGATGCCGCTGGAGACCAGGAGCAGGCCCACCTCGGACTTCGTGATGCCGAGGCCCTCCTTGATCGCGGGAACGCGCGATGCCCAGGTCGCGAAACCGAGGCCGCAGGCGGCGAAGATCACGAATATGGCCGCGCGCCAGCGCACGAACTGCGAATGGGTGAGGGTGACCTGCATAGGCAACACCCTACATCGAATCGATTCGATCCTGAAAGTCGTCGTGTGAACGCTCGGGCTACACTGGCGGAATGACGCGCAAACCGACGCTCGCAGACGTGGCCCGCCGAGCGGGGGTGTCCGCCTCGACCGCATCCGTGGTCTACAGCGGCAAGGTTGCCGTCGCGGAGACCACGAAAGACAAGGTGCTCGCCGCCGCCGCCGAACTCGGCTATGCCGGGCCCGACCCGCGCGCCGCCTCGCTGCGGCGCGGTCGCAGCGGCATCGTCGGGGTCGTGGTCGGCTCCGACCTGCGCAGCGCATTCGCGGATCCCATCCTCACCGTCACCATGGACGGCGTTGCGGAGTCCATCGCCTCGTCCGGGGCGGGCATCCTGCTGCTGCGTGATGACCCGGAATGGGGCGGTCCCACACTGGCCACGGCGCCCATCGACGCGGTCGCGCTCATCGGCTGCAACCCCACGCTTCGTGACTCGCTCGATGCCGCGCGCTCCCGCGGCATTCCGATGGTCGTGATCGAGGGAGACGCGGGACCCGACGTTCCGCAGATCACGATCGACTCGCTGGAGGCCCAGCGTCAGCTGGCACGTCACGTCCGCTCCCTCGGGCATGAGCGCGTCGCGCTCGTCACTCTGCCGCTGAGCCGCCGGACCGGGATGTCGGTGGCCGGTGCCGCACACGCCGTCCAGGCCGAGGTCGACGTCACGCGTGAACGTCTCGAAGGGGCCCGCGAGATCTTCCCCGACGCGGTGGTCGTCAGCACGGCACGCTCGACCATCGACAACGGCTATGAGGCTGGCCGGCTCCTCTTCGGCTCGGGCGAACGCCCCACGGCGGTGCTCGCGCAGAGCGACATGCTGGCGGCCGGCGTGCTGCGCGCCGCCCTCGACGCCGGGCTCCGCGTGCCGGAGGAGGTCTCCATCACCGGCTTCGACGGCATCACGGTGGACGGCATCGCGCCGTACCGGCTCACCACCATGGCCCAGCCGGCACTCGACAAGGGTCGCGCTGCCGGTGAGGCCCTCGCGCGCCTCCTCGCCGACGAACCGGCCGCCTCCTTCCGCTTCACGTGTGAGTTCATCGAGGGCAACACCACCGGCCCGGCCCCCGTCTGACCGCGGGCGTCCTCCGTCCTGGGTGCCCACCGCCCTGCCCCTCGTCTGGGCCGAGGCCGGCGGCGGTACGGGTGTCGTCAAACGAGGGGATTTCGCTCAGATGAGGACGGAATCTTGGACAGAGTCCTTGTTCGGCGTCATTCTCCTGTTTTCGCGACGGTTCTTCGCGGGCCGGAGGGGCAGTGGTGCTTCAGCAGGCCGGCACGGGCTGAGTTCGGCGGCGACACGGGGTCGTGAAACAAGGAATTCTTCCTCAAACGAGGACGGAATCCTGGATGTGGTCCTTGTTTGGCGCCATTTTCCTGTTTTCGCGACGGTTCTTCGCGGGCCGGAGGGGCAGTGGTGCTTCTGCGGGCTGGCATGGGCTGAGATCGGCGCCGGTGCGGGTGTCGTGAAACGAGGGGATTTCGCTGAAATGAGGACGGAATCCTGGATCTGGTCCTTGTTCGGCGTCATGTTCCTGTCTTCGCGACGAGTCGCTGGGGGACCAAGGGGGAAGCGGTGCCTCAGCGGGCTGGCTTGGGCTGAGTTCGGCGGCGGTGCGGGTGTCGTGAAACGAGGGGATTTCACTGAAATGAGGACGGAATCCTGGACCTGGTCCTTGTTTGGCGCCACTTTCCTGTTTTCGTGACAGTTCTCCGGGGGCGGGGTGGGGCAGGGATGCCTCAGCGGGCCGGTATGGGCTGAGCTCGACGGCGGTGCGGGGTCGTGAAATGAGGGGATCTCGCTCAAACGAGGACGGGACGCTGGATGTGGTCCTTGTTTGGCGTCATGTTCCTGTTCTCGCGACAGTCCTCCGGGGGCGGGGTGGGGCAGCGGTGCCTCAGCGGCTGCGCTTCCGCTGATGTCTGGCCTGATACCGGGGTCGTCGGTCGAGGAGGTTTCGACGAATCGGGGACCGATGCCGATGCCGATGCCGATGCTCGGTGCCGATGCCGATGCCGATGCCGATGCCGGTGCCGATGCCGATGCGGATGCGGATGCGGATGCCGATGCTCGATGCCGATGCTCGGTGCCGGTGCCGGTGCCGGTGCCGGCGCCGGATGCCCGATGCCGGATGCCCGATGCCCGATGCCCGATGCCAACGCCTGATGCCGCTGGCGACGTCCGATGCGGATGCCGTCGCCGAAGCGATGCCGATGCCGATGCGGTCGCCGTCGCCGACGCGATACGGACGGGGCGGCGAGCTTCGGACTACTCGTACTCCGACATCCGCTGGTCGAAGGTCTGCACGTCGCTCTCGCTCAGCAGCTTCTCGGCGCGCAGCATGATGGAGAGCCCCTCCAGAGGCACACCGGTGCGGTCGTGATCGGCCTGCCTCTCGGTGCGGAACCGACCCGTCGTGTCCTTGGACAGGTCATAGAGATCGCCGTAGAACCAGCCGCCCGTGTCGTAGTCGTAGGAGGCCCACTCCCATTGCGCCTGAAGATCGGGATCGGTGGAGCCGAACATCTTCTCGATGATCGACGGATCGATGGTCGACTCGGCGGGATCGTTCACCGGGTAGAACTGCGACATGCCGTAGGGGTACAGCACCTCGTCAATGGTGTTCATCATCTGCAGCTTCAGCGAGTTGTCGGTGATGGCCTCGTTCGTCGACCAGATCGTCGAGGTGTACGTGCGCAGCATCGACTCCCCGCCGTAACCATTGCGCTCGGGTGAGATGTCCTCGGGCACGGGCTGCTCGACCCAGGTGACGCCATAGTCCGCGCTCAGCCTCTCGCGTACGGCGGCGAGGATCTCCTCGGTGCGGGCGCGCACCTCCTCGAGCGAGGGCTGAGCCTTGATCTCGGAGGCCGACATCCCCTTCACGCCCGGGTACTTCTCCCAGAACTTCTGCTCGTCGCTCTTCTGCCCCTCGTAACTGCCCTGAGCCGCGGTGCGAACCGCGCTCACTCCGCCGATGGTGACCACGTTGAAGACCAAGGCGATCGCCAGTGCGATGCCGCCGAGCCGTCGTGCATCCTTGAGGGCGATGGCGGCGATGATCACGCCGACGATCAGCAGCTGGATGACCACCACGTTGAGGTTGAACAGGAAGTCCGTCGCCGAGACCGCCAGCGCGCCGAGGAGCACGACCGCCCATCCGATGGCCACGACCAGCGCGGCCACGCCCACGCGAGCGAGGGGACGAGGCCCGTCGGCCATCGGGGGTGGCGCCGCCACGGGACGCGCCAGCACGTCCAGGGGCGAGACGAGGGCGTGACGGGCCTTCTCCAGCTCGGGATTGCGCGCGCCGCGATAACCACCGGGCGGGGGCACGGGAGGGGCACCCTCGGAACTGGTCACATAGCGGGTGCCTGGACGCTCGGGCCCATCCGGCACCGCGACGGAGGACCCGCCATCCGGCCTCTGCCCGGCAAGAGGCACGGGTGGCATGCCGACCGCAGCGGACGGCGGGGCCGGGGCCGGTTCCGGGACC
This sequence comes from Microbacterium sp. GXS0129, assembly GCF_044769785.1. Taxonomy (NCBI): domain Bacteria; kingdom Bacillati; phylum Actinomycetota; class Actinomycetes; order Micrococcales; family Microbacteriaceae; genus Microbacterium; species Microbacterium sp. GXS0129. The sequence continues at coordinate 305,274 of NZ_JBIZVZ010000005.1, forward strand.
GACTCCGATGGCACGGAGCTCAGCGGTGCGGCGCTTGCCGGGTCAGGGCGCGCTGGCGCACCCGGTGTGGTCGCTGACTCCGCACGCGATCGTGCACCGGAAGCACCGGAAGCGCCCGAAACATCACCCATGCGGCCCGCGCCCTCGATGCCTTCCGGACGCGGATCGGAGTCGTTCACCATGGCTTCTCCGTTCCGCCGCCGCCCGTGCCGTCGTCCCCGCGCTGGTCACGCTCCTGCTGGCCCTCTTCGAGCTTCCGCTGCAGTTCGTCCAGTTGTTCCTGCGACGGCTGGTCCTGCTGCTTCTCCTCGTCCGGCTCGGTGGGCTGCTGCGGGTCCTGTTCGCCGTTCTGCTGCCTGTCCTGCTGCTGCTGATTCTGCTGCTGCTTCTCCGACAGATCCTTCTGCTGCTGCTCGAGGGTGTCCGACATGTCGCGGTTCGGGTCGGGTGACTGGTCCTGCGCCTCGTCGCTCTTGCACTCTTCCGGTGTCTCCGCGTTGACGGTGAGCGCCTCCGCGTAGAAGGCCTGCGCCGACTTCAGGTCGCCAGCCTCGGTGGCGGCGTCTCCCTGGCGCTCGATCACGAACGCCAGGTTGATGCGCACGGCGCATACCTCCAGGCCGCGGGCCAGGGAGAGGGCGTCCTCGAATTCCGCGCGAGCCTCCGGCAGCTTCTCCGACAGCGCGTATCCGTCACCGGCGTTGTACGGCGCCTTGTAGGGCTCGAACCAGTTCAGCGGCTTCTGCCAGCCGGCGTTGCGCACGGTGCCCTCGCCGTCGCCGCCGACGTAGTCTGTGATCGCGAAATGGGCGAACACGAACATGCTGAACAGCTTCGCCACCAGTACCAGGGCGGCGATCGTCAGCGGGAGCGTCCCGATCGCGACCCAGAATCGCACGCGCCGCCGGGTCCGGTTGCCGCGGATCAGCGCGTCGGCGGTGGAACGGGGATCCGTCATGATGCACCCGCCTTCGTCGCGCGAAGTCCGCGCATGCGCGTGACCAGCAGCGCCGCCCGCGCCAGCTCGAAGGCGAGCAGAGCCACCACGGCCAGCGCGAAGACCCAGAACAGCTCGGTGACGTTGCCCGTGCTTCCCGCCTCCGAGTAGTTCGTCGACGACTGCGGCGCGTCCGGCAGCGTGATCGCCGTGTCGGCGGTGCGGTGCTCGTACTCCAGACCGAGATCGGATCCGATCTGCTGGAGGTTCGCCTCGTCGATCACCGACATGGCGTTGGCGCCCTGGTACTCGATGTAGCCCGGGTCCTCGCCGTCGGCGCGGCCGGAGGTGATCTTCATCGGCCCGCCTTCCGCGGTGCCGTACCCCAGCACGCGTCCGCCGTCGACGTACTTCTTCGCGCCCGAGAACGACTCGACCGATTGGCTCACGGTCTGCTCGCCGTCACCCAGATAGAACAGCATGCGCGAGCGATCGCGCCCCGACTCCGCCTCGGCGGCGCTGCGCAGGGTCTGCTGCACGAGCGGCGCGGCGATTCCCACCGAGCTCCCGCGCGACTGCCCGGTGACCTCGGGACGCAGCACATCGATCGAGCTCATCAGCGCGTTCGCGTCGGTGGTGAACGGCAGGCGCAGAACCGGTTCCGCATCGAAGGTGATCAGGGCGAAGCGCGCACCGGGATAGGCATCCACGATGCTCTGGACATCCTGACGGACGCCCTCCAGTCGTGGCTGTGCGTCGCCCCAGTCCTCCGCGACGATGCTTGCCGTGGTGTCGACGGCGATGAGGATGTCCGTGTTGGTGGTGAGGGTCTGGGTCTGCCCGCCCGGCACCGCCGGACGCAGCAGCATCACGAAGCAGAGCAGGACGAGCAGGGTCCGCTCGGCCCACAGCCAGCGCCGCGCCGTCGTCGGTGCGGTCACGATGTTGCGCACCGCCACGAACACGCCGCCGCCGACGAGGACGATCAGCACGAAGACGTTCAGGACCGGGTGGAAGATCACAGCCGCACCCTCCACATCAGTGCCACGAATCCGATCGACAGCACGGCCAGCACGGCGAGCGCGAGGTTGGGCGAATCGCTCCAGATGATCTGCACCTGCCCCTTCAGCTGCGTGGCCGCCTGCTGCTGGACTTCCGTCACGATGTCGTCGACGGTGGTGGCATCGCGCAGTTCGTACGCCTTGCCCCCGGTGAGCGTCGCCGCGTCGGCGAGCTCCTGTGTGATCGCGGCGTCCTTGCCCGCGACCGGGTTGATGGCGAACACCCGAACACCCATCGACTTCGCGAAAGCCGCCGCCTCAGGAACCGACACGATGGACGCGCCGTTCACCTCGTTGTCGCTCGCGAAGATGATGGTGCGTGATCGCTCCTCTTCGACATGATCGAACCGCATCGCGCAGGCGGTGAGCCCATCGCCGATCAGCGAAGCGCCCGGTCCGTTGAGCGTGCCGCTGTAGTGCTCCGGCACGCTGTCCGTGTAGTCGAAGCTGCGACGCAGGCTCTGCAGGTGCTCACGGATGAAGTCGTAGTCGTCGGTGAGCGGGAAGACCTGCACCGGTGACGAGTTGAAGATCGTTAGTCCCAGCCGCTCACCCTGGAAGCCGTCGAGCAGGTTCTCGAAGACGTCGATGATCTCCAGGTCGACCTCGCTCATCGACCCCGACACATCCAGGCACAGCATGATGTCCCGGTTGGTGCTCACCGGCTGGATGGTCTGCGCGGTCATCGGACGTGCCGCAGCGATGCCTCCCGACAGCACCGCGAGCGCGCCGAGCACGAGGATGCCCGCAAGCGCGATCCGCCGCGTGCGCACCGCCCGGGAGAACGAGGGCAGCGCTCGCAGACGTTCCGCGCGCGCCAGCTGGGCGCCGCCGCCGCTCGCGCGCCGGGAGGTACCGGCCAGGCCGATGGCCACGCCGATGCCGATCGCGACCACGAGCACCCCGGCCACGATGAGGAGCATGAAGGGCCAGTTCAACGCCATGACCGCACCACCGTTCGCGCGGCCTCTGCGCCGGCCACCGGGTCCACGGGCGGGCCGCTGCGGAAGATGCTGGGGTAGTAGTGGCGGCGAAGCGCGTCGATCAGAGATGGATTGACGCCGAGCTGCTGCAGATCCTGCAGCGAGAGCACCGGGGCTTCCAGACCGCTGTACTCGTTCACGTAGCGGCGCACGAGCCGGCTGAGCCGGACATTGGCCTCGCGCGGCGGGAGCGTGCGCTCGCGGTAGGCCCGCTCGATCGCGTCGATCTGATGGAGGTAGTCGCCCTGCAGCCGCGCCACGACCTCGGGCAGGGTGAGCTGCGCCTCCGGCTGATCGGCGATCGCATCGGCGACCCGCTTCGGGCGCGTGAGCAGAACCAGCAGGATCGCCGCGATCACGATGAACAGAATGATCCCGAACGCCAGCAGCAGCCAGCCGCCACCGTACTGGGTGGGCGGGTAGAGGTCGTCAGGAGCGGGCACGCGACCTCCGATTCAGCATCTGCAGGATTTCGCCGACGGCATAGTCCTGATTGCGGAGCACGGTGTGATCGATCTCCCAGCGCTTGAAGAACTCGCGGCGGTGATCCTCCGCCTGCTCACGCAACTCGGTGAGCTCAGCCAGTACCTCGGCGTCCCCGTTCACGAAGTCGGGCACCCGCCAGCCACTGACCACGTCGCTGCGCACCGATGCGGACCGGTGCGCCAGCACCACGTCGGCATCGGCCACGGTGATCCACAGCAGGTCATGCTGCAACCGGAGCCGCCGGATCAGCTGCTCGGTGCGCTCGGTGAGCGGATCCTCATCCGCGATGACCACCACGATCATCCGCTGTGCGATCGTGCGCGCCACGAAGTCGAGCAGGTCGTCCACAGAACCGGGCGCGGTCGCAGCCGCGGTGGTCGTCTCGATCGTTCGGAGCATGTGCTCCAGCGCGGCTTCGCTGCTTCCCGTCTGCATGCGCCGCACCCGATCCGCATCGCCGGAAACGAGGCCGACGTCATCGCCGTGGCGGACGGTGAGATAGCCCAGCGCTCCCATGGCGAGGATCGACAGCTCCTGCTTGGGGGCGCCATCCTCCGCCAGTGCAGCCATGGTGCGACCGGTGTCCACCACGAACAGCACGGTCTGTGCTCGCGTGGCGCGCGTGCGCTTGACCACGAGGTTGCCCAGGCGAGCCGATGCACGCCAGTCGATGTCGCGCACCTGATCACCGGTCTCGTACCGTCGCAGGTCCTCGAAGTCGAGGCTGCGCCCGTGCAGCAGCGACTTGTAGGCGCCGTCGAGCTGGTGCATCGACGATCGCCCGGAAGAGATGAAGAGCTTGCTCTTCACCTGCGGGAGGAGACTGGCCATGAGAGGTTTCGCGTCCGGTTACGGGGTGGGCACGGCGCCGAAGATCGCGTCGATCAGGTCCTCGCCGCGCACGCCGTCGGCCTGACCCTCGAAGGTGAGCAGCACGCGGTGGCGAAGGATCACGTGACGCAGTGACCGGACGTCCTCGGGAATCACATAGGCCCGCCCCTGCAGCAGCGCGAACGCGCGGGCCGCCTGCAGGAAAGCGATGCTGGCCCGCGGGCTCGCGCCGTATTTGATGTAGCGGGCGCGGTCCTCGCCGATGTACGGCGCCGGGTTCCGCGTGACGTACACGAGCGAGACGATGTAGTTGCGGATGGCCGGATCCACGTGCACGCGGGAGGCGATCGACTGGAGGTCGCGCACGTCGTCGAGGGTCACCTTCCCGTCACCCGGATGGTCGGGGTCCAGAATGCCCGCATCGATGCGATTCAGCACCTCGAGCTCCTCCGCAGGGCTCGGGTAGTCGACGATCTCCTTGAGGAGGAAGCGGTCCATCTGAGCCTCGGGCAGCTCGTACGTGCCCTCCTGCTCGATGGGGTTCTGCGTCGCGATCACCAGGAACGGCCGCGGGAGCTTGTGGAGCTCGCCGCCGATCGTGGTCTGCCTCTCCTGCATCGCCTCCAGCATCGCGGACTGGGTCTTCGCGGAAGACCGGTTGATCTCGTCCAGCAGCACGAAGTTGGCGTGCACCGGCCCCAGCACCGTGCGGAAGGTGCCGTGCGCCGCGTCGTAGATCTGGCTTCCGGTGATGTCGCTCGGCAGCAGGTCGGGCGTGCACTGGATGCGCTTGAAGTCGGCTTGAACGGTGGCCGCCAGAGTGGAAGCGGCCGTCGTCTTCGCCAGGCCCGGCACGGACTCCAGCAGGATGTGTCCGCCGGCGATCAGCGCGATCAGAAGGCTGGTGCGCAGCCGCTCCTGTCCCACCATGCGCGCCGAGTAGGCATCAGACACGATCTTCAGGACGTCGCGCGCCCGCGCCATCTCCTGCTCGGTGGGTGCGGCGGCGGACTGCTGCATCGTGATCCCTTTCAGTGCGCGGGGACGGCAGACACCTTTCCCCCTTGACGACCACGCTACCCGCACCCCGCCCGGGACGCATGCGGTTGCCGCTGTGGTGTTGGTGTGTGTCGGTGGGCTCGCGGCGGCTTGCATATCGCAGACGCCCCGCCGAGCTGGGCTCGACGGGGCGTCTGCGGTGTATCCGGGATCAGCGCGCGGCGGCGCGTGCCTGGGCGATGAAGTCCGTGACGGTGAACATCACCTGCGGACTGGTGATGGTCGACGACATCGAGGCGCGCAGGCCCACCGAGCCCGCCTTCTGGAAACCGTCCGTCTTGTCGGTTCCCGTCAGCTGCCATCTGGTCGGTTCCGTCGTGCCATCGATCCACGCCTTCGCCGACACCGTCGTGGTGCCCGTTCCGGTGACCATGACGGAAGCGTGGATCAGCGTCCCGGGGTTGTACTTCCCCGGCAGCACGTAGCTTGCTCCGCCCAGCGCCGCCTCGTCCCGGAGGATGTAGAGGCGAGCTGTGCCGTTCGGCTCGATCCGCACGCGTGCCTGGTAGGCGCCCGTATCCGTCTGCCGCCCGACCACGGTCAGGGCGACCGCGCCCGTGCCGGCCGGAACGGCGTCGGCACGGAATGCCGTCGACACCACGACCGAATCGGTCTGCACAGCGGACAGCAGCGCCGAACGCGTCCAGGACGGGGCGACGGTCATGGTGCCGCCGATGCCATTGGCTACGGCGAAGGCCGAATCACCGCCCAGCGTCTGCCACACCCCGCCGGTCGCCGCGGTGCCCCACTGTCCGGCCTCCGAGCGTGCGAAGGAGTCCTGTCCCAGCACGTCGCCCGGCGGCAGTGCGGTGACGGAGACCACCTGCGAAGTCTCCGAGGTCGCGCCGGTGTTGTCCGTCACCGTGAGCTTGACGGTGTACTGCCCCTCGGCGGCGTAGGTGATGGCGGTCCTGGTGACGCCCTCATCGTCCTCGCCCCACTGACCGTCGCCGAAGTCCCAGGAGTACTTCACGATCGGGCCCTCGACGTCGGAGGACTCGCTCGCATCGAACGCCACGTCCAGGCCAGTGGTGGTGGCGGTGAAGGCGGCGACCGGCGGGTTGTTCTGACCGGGCACGACCAGCGGCTTGCCGTCGGTCACGGAGTAGTCGTCGAACCGGATGACCGATCGCGGCACGGTGGACAGCGAGCTCACCGAGCCCATCAGCCCGACGGCCCCGGGAGTCTGCAGCTCGTTCGTCGAGTCGATCGCGGCGATCTGCCACGTCACCGGCTCCACGGTCGACGCGTACCACATCTTGGCCCCCAGTTCTGTGGGCGAAGAGCCCCGGACGCTCACGGAGACGAAGACGTCGGTTCCCGGCTTGTAGTCGGTCAGCACGACGCTCTTGCCGCCCAGCGGAGTCTCGCCCTGCAGTAGGTACAGACGCACTGTTCCGCCTGGCTCGAACCGCACGCGCGCGGAGTAGTTCATGCCGTTGACCACGCGTCCGAGGACCGTCGCGCTCACCACTCCGCCGACGGGTGCCGCGGGCAGCGACACACGCACCGTGGAGATGGTGTCGGCGGCGGACACCGACTTCAGCAGCCCGGTGCGCGTCTGCGCTGCGGCGAGCGTCATCGTGGCGGCCTTGCCGTCCACATCGAACGACGTGCTGCCGTTTGCCGTCGCCCAGGCACCGCCGGTGTCGGCGGCACCCCAGGCCGCGGTGGTCGTGCGCTCGAAGGCGTCTGCGGCCACCACGTTCTCCGCGATGATGCCCGTCTCGTCGACGGTGACGGTCTGCGTCACCTTGTTCGTGGCGCCGGAGTCGTCCGTCACGGTCAGGCTCACCGGGTAGCTGCCTGCCGCGGCATAGCGGTAGTCGACCTTGGCGCCCTCACCCGTCAGGCCGTTGCCGAAGTCCCACGAGTACTTGACGATGCCGCCGTCGGGATCGACCGACGTCGTGCCGTCCACGGAGACGAGCCCGTCGGTCACGGAGGACGTGAACGCGGCCTTGGGGGCGACGTTGCTTCCCGCCGAGGTCGTGGCGGTCATCTTCACCCACGAGCTCTGGGCGCTGTTGCCGTACGGGTCCGTGGCGGTGATCCGGTATTCGTACGCCGTGCCCGGGGTGAGGCCCACATCACGGAAGGTCAGCTGCGGCCGGTTCCAGCGCGTCGAGGTCGCCTTCGTCGTGTAGACGGGGGCTGCGACGCCCTTGCGCGTGACGGTGTAGGTGAGCTCGGCGTCGTCCGGGTCGAAGTTCCCCGTCCAGGTGAGCAGCACCTGTCCCCGCTTGGGGCTGCTCGCCTTGAGGGCGAACGATGCCGGATCGGTGAGCACGGGACCCTGTTTGTTCGGTGCGACCTCGCGGGTTCCGAATCGGACGATGCCCTGCTGCGGCGTGTTGTTCACGGCGAGGAACTCGCCGCCGTAGATGACGTAGTCGCCCCCGCCGGTGACCGTCCAGGTGGCCTGGCGCTGACCGGTGTACGTGCCGATCGTGAAGGCGGGGTTGAAGTGCATCAGCTTCGCGGCCGGCTGACCCGGGAAGCTCTTGTACCCGTACCGCGACTTGGTGAGGGTTGCCTCGGTGGGGCGCATGTCCCAGGCGAACGCGTGGAAGAAGGTCTCGGGGCTCGTGCGCAGGTAGCCGGTGGGCACGGTGTCGCAGGAGTGCTGGTGGGTGGCCTTGTACATCAGGCCCCGGAAGAGCGCCACGTCGTAGGAGTCGCCGTGGCAGTCCTCCATCGTGATCATGGATCCGTCATCCCAGCTCGCGTAGAAGGTGCCCTCGCTGCCCGCGCCGGTGGCGAACTGGTACGAGGATCCGTACACGCCGCGATCGTCGGACGCGAGGCCCATGAAGCCGTCGGACGATCCCGCGTTGTAGATGATCGAGTTCATCGCCCACGGACGCAGCGCTCCGGTCGTGGCGTCGAGGGCGGCGATGCCACGACCCGGGTTGGTCGAGCCGTTCGTGCGCTCGAAGCTTCCGGCGACGACGACCTTGGACCGGTCGGGGGAGACGACCACGCTGCGCGCGATCCCGTTCCCCGTGAGGGTGGCCTGGAAGGGCAGGACCTTGCCGGTGGTGGCGCTGACCGCGCCGACCCGGGTGCGGGCCACATTGTTCAGCGTGCTGAATCCGCCGGCCAGGTACACCGTGTCGTCCGTGGCTGCGATCCCGTACACCGCCGCGTTCGTGCCCACGTTGAGGGCGTTCACGGCGCCGGTCGCGGTGTCGATGGCGGCGAGACGGTAGCGCTGCTGGCCGCCGATCTGCGTGAACGCGCCGCCGACGTAGAGCGTCTTCCCGTCGGGCGACAGCTCCGTCGCGTAGACCGCCCCGTTGACCGGCAGGTTGAAGTTGGGATCCATCTCACCGGTCTGGAGGTTGTAGCGCAGGAAGTTCTGACGCGGGGTCTCATCGACCCCTCGTGCCGCACCGGCGGGCCGCGCCTGCGTGAACTGCCCGCCGGCGTACACCCAGTCGCCGACGACGGTCTGCGACCAGACGACGCCGTTGATCTGGACGGTGGGCAGCGGATCGGCGGAAACCGTCGCGGGAGACGGATCGCCCGCTGCCACCGGTGCCGTCTCCGCTGCCGCGGACGTGGGATTGTTGATGTTGACCATCGTCCCGGCGGCCAGCGCCAGAACGATGCCGAGTGCGGCGCCGAGATGCCGTCTCGGGCGCGCGACAAGTCGCATGTGAGCCACTGCTGTGACCTTTCCCCAGGGTTGTGAAAATAGCCGCGTCCCCACACGGCTGCGACGACTCGGGCGAATCGTCGATCGGATCGTACGTGTATGTGAGGGTCCTCATTTAGTTGTGCATCCACCATGTGGAGAAGTGCCGGAGGAGGCCGCGTGCTCCGCCCGAGGTGACGATCTGCGGCGGGCCATCGTGTCCGTCTTTTACCGCGATCCTGGTTTTTTCGCCGGAGACAGGCAGCCAGCCTGTAAAATGGTCGTACCCCGCCCGCCTGTGTCGACGTACTGCCGACCGACGAGTCCGGAGGTCGCCCATGCTGCTTCTTCTCACCGCGTTCGCGGTGGTTCCGTTGATCCTGCCCGCGGTGATGAAGCGCTGGCGTTCTGATGGCTTTCTCATCGGAGCGGCGCTGTCCGCTGCCGCGTTCGTCCACGCCGCCGCGCAGGGACCGTCCGTGCTCGCGGGCGGCGAGGTGGACGAGAGCCTGACCTGGATTCCGGAACTCGGCATCTCGCTCTCGATGCGCATGGATCTGCTCGGCTGGATTATGGCGCTGATCGTGACCGGCGTCGGCGCGCTGGTGCTGCTCTACTGCCGGTGGTACTTCGCGGGAAAGGAAGCGCGGGGCCTGGGCCTGTTCGGCGCGGTTCTGCTGGCCTTCGCCGGTGCGATGTACGGGCTGGTCCTCACCGACGATCTGATCGTTCTGGTGATGTTCTGGGAGACCACGAGCGTGCTCTCCTACCTGCTCATCGGCTACTACCACAGCCGCTCCGCCAGTCGCCGTGCGGCACTGCAGGCGCTTCTGGTGACGACACTCGGCGGACTGGTGATGTTCGTCGGCGCGGTGATGCTGGTCGTCCAGTCCGGCACCACCAGCATCACGGCGATCCTGTCGGATCCGCCCCAGAACGCCTGGCTGGGCCTCGCACTCACGCTCATCCTCGTGGGCGCGCTCAGCAAATCGGCGATCTTCCCCTTCCACTTCTGGCTTCCGGGAGCCATGGCCGCCCCCACGCCGGTCAGCGCCTATCTGCACGCTGCGGCGATGGTCAAGGCCGGCATTTACCTGCTCGCCCGCTTCGCCCCGGCGTTCGCGGACGTGATGCCGTGGCGGCCGGTCGTCGTGATCCTCGGCATCGTCACGATGCTGCTCGGCGGTGCGCAAGCGCTGCGGGAGACGGACCTCAAGCGCATCCTGGCCTTCGGCACGGTGAGCCAGCTCGGCATGCTGACCGCGATCCTCGGCTACGGCACGCGCGACGCGGCGCTGGCCGGAATGGCGCTGCTCATCGGGCATGCGCTCTTCAAGTCGGCCCTCTTCCTGGTGGTGGGCGTGATCGACCGCCAGCTGTCCACCCGCGACGTCTACGAGCTCTCCGGTCTCGGTCGTCAAGCGCCCGCCCTCGCGACGGTGTCGATCATCGCGGTGGCCTGTATGGCGGGACTTCCGCCCACGATCGGCTTCGCGGGCAAGGAGGGCGCGCTCGCCGCCTTCTGGGATGAGGCGTTCGGCGGATCGGTGTGGGGATGGATCGGCCTGGTCGGCCTCGCGGTGGGTTCGGCGCTCACCGTGGCCTACGGCATCCGCTTCGTCTGGGGCGCGTTCTGGAGCAAGCGTGATGAGTCAGGCGTGGCCGTGCCCACGATCTCCTGGCCGCGGCCGCCCTTCGGCTTCGTGCTGGCCCCGGCGATCCTGGCCACGCTGAGCCTCGTGGCCGGCCTCGTCGCGCCTCTGCTCGATCACCCCCTGGCGCTCTACGCGGACACGGCGCCGCGCTCGTCGAGCGGTATTCCCGAACCGGCATATGACGCGCATCTGTCCCTGTGGCACGGATTCGAGGCTCCACTGTTCATCACCATCGGCGCGATCGTGATCGGTGCGCTGGTGTTCTGGTGGAGCCGGGCCGCCACCTGGGATCGTCGTCCGCACCTGCTGCCGTTCACGGGCGTCGATGCGTATGTCGGCACCCAGCACGCCGTCGACCGGCTCTCCGTGCTGGTCACCGCACTCTTCCAGCGGGGTTCGCTTCCCATCTACGTCGGCACCATCTTCGTGGTCTTCGTCGGCGCCGAGATCCCCGCGCTGCTCGCGTCGCCATCGTGGCGCGGTGCGATCGATGCCTGGCAGCATCCCGTCCAGCTCGTCCTCGCCCCGGTGATGATCATCGCCGGCATCGTGGCGGTGCGCGCCCGCAAGCGCTACACCGGCGTGGTCCTGGTCTCCGTCACCGGTCTCGGGATGGTTGTGCTGTTCGCCACGATGGGTGCCCCGGACCTCGCACTCACCCAGGTGCTCGTGGAGACCGTGACCCTCGTCACCTTCACCCTGGTGCTCCGCCGTATCCCGGCCCGGATGGGTGACCGCCACGCCAGCGTCTGGCCGGTCACCCGCGCCATCATCGGTGCCGCCGTGGGCCTGACGCTGGCGTTCATCGTGGTGGTGGCCACCGACGCCCGGAGTCTGCGGCCCGTCTCCGACGACTTCCCCGCGCTCGCCTACGAACTCGGCCACGGCAAGAACGTGGTCAATGTGGCGCTGGTCGACCTGCGCGGCTGGGACACCATGGGGGAGCTGTCGGTGCTGGTGCTGGCGGCCACCGGTGTGGCCTCGCTGGTGTTCGTCACCAACCGCACCGATCTGCTCTCGCAGGTGCGCGCCGTGCCCAAGGCGCGCAACCGCAAAGCCCGGCTCCGCCCTTTCGTCGAGACCACCACCGGCAGCATCGCCGTGCAGAATCCGAGCAACGCCCTCGCGCCGCGCGCCTGGCTGGTGGGCGGTTCCACGATGGACCCCCGGTCCCGCTCGATCATGCTCGAGGTGATCGTCCGGCTGCTCTTCCACACGATCATCGTGGTCTCGGTGTATCTGCTCTTCGCCGGGCACAACCTCCCCGGCGGCGGCTTCGCGGGCGGTCTGGTCGCAGGAATGGCGCTCGTGATGCGCTACATCGCCGGTGGCCGGTACGAGCTCGGCGCCGCCGCTCCGACCGATGCGGGACGACTCCTGGGCGTGGGCATGCTTCTCGCGGTGGGGTCGGCGCTGATTCCCATGCTGTTCGGCCAGGCGGCACTGACCTCATCGTTCTGGAGTGTGGATGCCGGCTTCCTCGGGCACATCGAGTTCGGCTCGTCCACCATCTTCGACCTCGGTGTGTACCTCGTGGTCATCGGCCTGGTGCTGGACGTGCTGCGCAGCCTCGGCGCGGAAGTCGACAGGCAGCTGCACGAGAACGACGACCCGGCTGATGACGTGGTGATCGCATGACCGTATCCGGAGTGCTCATCATCGTCATGGCCGTGCTGGCCGCGGCGGGCGTCTACGCGATGCTCGAGCGCAGCCTCACCCGCGTGCTCATCGGCTTCCTGCTGCTGGGCAATGCGATCAATCTGCTGTTGCTCATCGTGATGGGAGCGCCCGGGATCTCCGCCTTCTACGATCCCGACAACCCCGCCAGCGCGGACGACATCAGCGATCCGCTGCCCCAGGCGCTCACCCTCACCGCCATCGTGATCACGTTCGCCGTGAGCGCGTTCCTCCTCGCCCTGATCTACCGCTCGTGGCAGCTGGGGCAGGCCGACACCGTCGAGGACGACGAGGAGGACCTTGCGGTGCGCGAGCGCTCGGACGCGGAGGAAGACGTCATCCACGACGACGCCGACCTCAGTGCCGACGACGCCACCACCGACTTCGTGGGCGTCGACACATCGCCCATCACCATCCTGCACAGCTGGGACGTGCCCGGAATCGACGAGGACGCGCCGGTCGACCGGCCCGTTCCCGTCACGAAGGCCGATGATGACGACGACTCGCGGGAGGGGAACGCATGACCGCTCACGCGCTCGTCCCGATGGTGGTGATCCTGCCGCTGCTGGGCGCTGCCCTCACGCTGGTGTTCGGTCGTCAGCGACGTACGCAGATCCTGGTCTCCGTCATCACGCTGTCCGCGGTCTTCCTGGTGGCCGCTGCGATGCTCATCATCGTCGACCAGGGAGATATGCCGCTTGCGGTATCCGTCGGCGGCTGGCCGGTGCCGTTCGGCATCGTGCTCTACGTCGACCGGCTCTCGGCGCTGCTCGTAGCCGTCTCCGCGGTCGTGCTGCTCGCCGTCCTCCTGTTCTCCGTCGGACAGGGCGCGGCGGATCGGGATGAGGACACCCCGGTGTCGATCTTCTTCCCGTCGTATCTGATCCTCGGCGCCGGCATCTTCGACGCGTTCATCGCCGGCGATCTGTTCAACATGTACGTCGGCTTCGAGATCCTGCTCGTGGCCTCGTTCGTCCTCATCACACTCGGCGGCACGGCGGCGCGCATCCGCACCGGCGTGGTCTACATCGTGGTCTCGCTGGTGTCGTCGATCCTCTTCCTCGCCGCGATCGCGATGATCTACGGCGCCGTGGGCACGGTGAACCTCGCGCAGCTCGGCGAGCGCCTGGCCACGCTGCCGCAGGAGACGCAGACCGTGCTGCACGTGATGCTGCTGGTGGCGTTCGGCATCAAGGCCGCCGTGTTCCCCATGTCGTTCTGGCTGCCGGACTCGTATCCGACTGCGCCCGCGCCGGTGACGGCCGTGTTCGCCGGCCTGCTCACGAAAGTCGGCGTGTACGCGCTGATCCGCACAGAGACCCAGCTCTTCCCCGACAATGACATGTCCCTGGTGCTGGGCGTCGTGGCGGTGGCCACGATGGTGGTCGGAGTGCTCGGCGCCGTCGCGCAGGCGGAGCTCAAGCGCATCCTGTCGTTCACGCTCGTCAGCCACGTGGGTTACATGGTGCTGGGTATCGCGATCGGAACCTCGGCGGGCTACGGCGCGACGGTCTACTACACCGTGCACCACATCATCGTGCAGACGACGCTGTTCCTCGCGGTGGGGCTGATCGAGCGGCGGGCCGGGTCCACCTCGATCCTGCGCGTGCGGGGCCTCATGACGGCCGCTCCACTGCTGGCCGTCCTCTACTTCCTCCCGGCGATCAACCTCGGTGGCATCCCGCCGTTCTCGGGGTTCATCGGCAAGTACGCCCTGTTCGTCGCCGCAGCGGACGTGGGCACACCGCTGATGTGGGTGATGATCGCCGCCGGCGTGATCACCTCCCTCCTCACGCTGTACGCGCTGATGCGCGCCTGGAACCTCGCGTTCTGGCGCGAAGAAGACGACGCGGCCGAGATCGAGCCGCGCATCCGGCACCTGGGCGACGCACCCGCGGCCGACGACGCGTCCGAACAGCGCGCGAACTCCCGGATCATGACCGCGGCGACCGCGGGACTGGTCGCCGTCACCATCGCGCTGACGGTGTTCGCCGGTCCCCTCTTCGAGCTGTGCGATCGGATCGGATCGGCACTCACCACACCCGTCACGCTCTCGCAGCTCGAGGAGGAGGTGCCCTCATGAGTCCGGAGACCCGTCGCACGTTCGGCCAATCACTCTGGCGGCAGCTGCCGTTCTTCGTCTGGCTGATCGTGGTGTGGATGCTGCTGTGGGGAGAGTTCTCCGCGTTCTCACTGGTGAGCGGCGTCATCGTGGCCTTCGTCGTCACGCGCATCTTCCTGCTGCCGCCGGTCGAACTGTCCGGGCGCGTGAACGTCTGGTACCTCGCGGTGCTGGCCGTGACCTTCAGCGTGGCCGTGGTGGCGGGTTCGCTCCATGTGACGCTGCAGGTGCTGAACCCGCGCCGCTATCCGGGCACCGCGATCATCGGCGTCCAGCTGGAGACGGACGACGACCTCATCATGACTCACGTGGGCGTCACGGCCTCCCTGATCCCCGGCTCCCTGGTGGTACAGACCGATCGCACCAACCGCATCCTGTACCTGCACGTGCTGGACATCGACGATGAGGAGAGCCTGCGCAAAGCGAAGGCCGAAGTGCGCAGGTGGGAGCGGCGCATCGTCCGTGCGGTGGGCTCCCGAGACCAGATGGACGCATTGCGACGAGCGGAGGCGAAGGCATGAATCCCCTGCTGATCGTGATCATCGTGGTGTTCGGCATCGCGGCGCTGCTGACGCTCGTGCGCATCGTGCGCGGACCCTCCATCCTCGACCGTGCCGTCGCATCCGACGTGCTGCTCACCGAGGTGCTGTGCGTGCTGGGTGCGGAGATGGCCATCAACCACCACACCCGCAACCTGCCGGTGTTGCTGATCGTCGCCGCGGTCGGGGTCTTCGGTTCGATTGCCGTCGCGCGATTCGTCGCCCGGAGGGAGAAGCCGTGAGCTGGGACATTCTCTGGGACACCGCCGCTCTCGTCCTGATCCTGATCGGAGCGCTGCTGTGTCTGGTGGCCGCCATCGGTCTGCTGCGCTTTCGCGATGTGCCCACCCGCTTGCACGCCGCCACCAAGCCGCAGGTGCTGGGCCTCGTGCTCATCGCGCTGGCCGTGGGCATCTCCGTGCGGTCCTGGCCGGCGGTCGGGATGCTCGTGGCGATCGTGCTGATGCAGTTCGCCACCGCTCCGCTGTCCGCGCACATCATCGGGCGTCAGGCCTATCGCAACCGCACTCTCGACCAGGACTCGCTTCTGGTGGACGAGCTCGCCGACGCGCAGTCCTCGGACAACGACGACTGACACGAGACGTCCATCTGCGGGTGAGAATCACCGCAACGCGCCGAGTCTCGCCCGCAGAGAGAGCTCTCGCGGCACGATGGAGAAGACGACAGGGGGAAGAATGAGCGCGCAGCCAGGATGGTACGACGCTGAGCAGCCGGGACTCCAGCGGTGGTGGGACGGTGTGGGGTGGACGGAGCACGTGCGAACGACACCGGCACCGCCGGCGCCTCTCGGGTCGCCGGCACCTGGGTTCGGGGCAGGCCCGATATCAGCGACCGGCACCGCAGCACCGGATATGAGGATCATCCCGGGCTGGTACCGGATGCCGAGCACCGGCGAGGTGCGCTGGCACACCGGCACGATCTGGTCGGGCTATTCGCTGCGTGACGGCGTTCCCAAGCCCGATCGGATCACCGGCTCGCAGCGCTCGTCGCAGGGCCTGATCCTCGCGATCCTCTACCTGATCGTCGGGATGATGCAGACATCGCTGGCGATCAGCAACCGCGGGTTCATCGCGAGCGGCGGCCTGTTCCTGGCGCTCGGCGCGTTCTGGCTCTATGGAGCGCTGCGGGCTCGCAAGCGGGAACGGGCACCGCGACCCGTGGACGCCGCAATCGTGCTCGATGCTGTTCGCCCTCTGCCGGGCGAGGCCGAGGCCGCCGGCGCAGGCTGGTATCCCGGCGATCAGCCCGGCCGCACACGGTGGTGGACGGGAGCGCGTTGGTCGCAGTACGTCGCCAAGAACGGCGAGGTGGAGCCGATCTACGGCGTCGAGCGCTCGCTTCGCATCGCAACGCGAATGGGCATGGCGCTGACCATCGCGGGCGCTGTCCTCCTGGCGCTGGGCATCGTGCTCCTGAATGCGACACGGGCCGACGGGATCGCCATCTTCATCGCCTCGATCGGCGGTGCGTTCCTGGTGGCCGGTGGCCTGCTGTGGATCATCTTCGGCTACCGTTCCCGCGCACTGGAGCGCTCTCAGCACCGCCCCGTCCCCTGAGACGCCCGTCCGTGGGCGAGAACTGCCAACAACGCGCTGTCTCTCGCCCACGCGGGGAGTCTCGCCGGATCAGGGCCGCAGGATGAGGGTGTCCGTCGCGGCCGCGGCGACGGCGTCGGAGCTGAAGGCCCAGGGGCGCTGTACGCCCACCGACCAGTCCGGTGTCTGATCCACGTAGTTGGGGTGGAAGGCGTGGCCGCTCGCGCCCGTGAGGTGGATCCACGTGGACTTGTCGAAGTCCGAGACGTCCAGCACCATCCGCATCGACGGCACCGACGTGGTGGCGAAGCTGGAACCGAGGTTCCACCCCGTCGCGTCCACAACGGACGAGCCGCCGCCCACGGCGTACGGGCCGCGGTTGAAGAGCCATTCGATGGGAGCGATGCCCGACTTCCCGAACGTCGCGCTGGTCAGCGTGATGGCGTGCAGCGAGCCCCAGTTCCACTTCGTGACGTCCTCACCCTGCAACGCGGCGAGTCGGTCGTAAGCGCGATTCGCCACGGCCGTGAGCACGGCGTCCCGGCCGGTGGCCCCGGAGACCGGGTCCACCCACCAGGGTGAGTCGGGCTGCTCCAGCAGCGTCGAGACCACCTGGAACATCCGGCCCTGACCGCTCACCGGCGCGGGGGCCGGTTCGTGATCCCGGAAGAGCGCCGTTCCGAGGGTGTCCCACAGCACGTTCGCGTATGCCGCAGCGGGGGAGTCGATCGAGTTCTGTGCGTCCCACTCGCCCAGGAGCGCAACCGCCGCCTGCGGGCCCTTCCGGTCGATCGGCAGGTCGGCGATGGCGGATGCCAGCTGCGGGCCGAGCCAGAACTGCTTGTCGTTCTGGATCTCCTGCATCCGGCTCGCGTCCATCTTGCCTTCGGCGAGCGTCTGGGCGATCAGCTCGGTGATCCGCGCTGCCCGGTAGCCGTGGTCCCAGTCCTGGCTGAGGAAGTACGGGTAGCTGTCATCCACGATGGCGTTGTTCGCGGTCACGATGAAGCCCTGCGCAGGGTTCTTCACCATCGGCATCTCATCGAAGGGGATGTAGCCGGTCCAGTCGTAGGAGCTGTCCCAGCCCGGAGCGGGCACGGATCCGTCACCGGCCCCGCGGATGGGCTGCAGCCCCGGAGCCTGGTAGCCGATCGTGTTCTCCTTGTCGGCGTAGATGAGGTTCTGGCCGGGAACGTCGAAGACCGATGCTGCCGCGCGGAAATCGTCGAAGTCCTTCGCGGTGTTCAGCACGAAGATCGCCTTCGCGGTGTTGCCCGGCTGAAGGGCTGTCCATCGCAGGCTGACGGCGTATGCGTCACCGGCGGGGGCTCCCGCGATGTCGGCATGCTCCGCGATGGAGGTGAAGTCGCCGGTGAGGCCGGAGAGGATCGGGCCGTGCACCGTGGAGCGGATCGTCAGCGGCACATCGGCGCCGCCGGCGACCGTGATGACGTCCTGCTTCTCGGTGATCGGAACCAGTGCGCCGTCGCGCCAGTACTGATCGCCCTGCAGCCGTTCGATGTAGAGATCGGCGACGTCGGTGGTGAGGTTCGTGAAACCCCACGCCACCTGGGCGTTGTGGCCGATCACCACACCGGGAAGCCCGGAGAAACTGAACCCGCCCACATCGAACGGGCATTCCTCCGACACGGTGGAGCACCGCAGCTGCACCTGGTACCAGACGCTGGGGAGCGCCGCGCCGAGGTGCGGGTCGTTGGCGAGCAGCGGAAGACCGGTGTCGGTGAACTCGCCTGCGACCACCCAGGAGTTGGATCCGATCCCCTCGCCCGGGTCGCCCAGCAGCGCGTCGGCGGCTTCGATGACCGTGCCGACCTCACTCCACTCGATGCCGGTGTCCGACACCGACGGCACGCGAACGGCACCGGTGCTCTTCTGCTCGGGCAGCGGCGGCACGATCGTGGGGTTCTGATCGAACGGGTAGGCGGGGTAGAGCTCGGCGATCTGCTCGGGCGTGAAGTCCTGCGCAAGGATGGCGCGATCGGTCTCATCCTCGATGTTGGTGCGCAGATCCCACGCCATGGCCTTGAGCCAGGCCACGGAATCCGCCGCCGTCCACGGCTCGATCTCATAGTCCGGGTTCTGCAGGCCCAGCACCGCGTACTCGAGCGACACGTCTGCACCGTGGTGCTTTGCCAGGTACGCGTTCACGCCCTTCGCGTACGACTCGTAGTAGCTGCGGGTGGTGTCATCGAGCGCCGCCACCTCCTGCTCCGCGATCTCGTGCCAGCCCAGTGTGCGCAGGAACTTGTCGGTGTCCACCTGCGATTCGCCGAAGAGCTCCGACAGGCGCCCGGATGTGGTGTGCCGGCGGAAGTCCATCTCCCAGAAGCGGTCCTGCGCGTGCACGAACCCCTCGGCGAAGAAGAGGTCGTCGGTGGTGTCGGCGGTGATCGTCGGCACGCCGGCCGCGTCGCGTTGCACGGTGACCTCGGCCGACAGCCCGGACAGCTGCACCTCACCGCGCACCTGCGGGAATGAGCGCTGGATGGTCCAGCTGATCAGCACCCCCGCCACCACGATGATCGCGACGACGGCCGCCAGTAGTATCCACAGCGTCCGGGTCACGATGATGCGGGCGCGCCCTCGGGTACGCGTGCCGCCAGGTGTCTTCGCCATTGAGAACTTCCCTCCCCGCTGCTCCCCACGAACAGCAGTGCGCCAGGGGCGCCCATTCTCGATGTTAGCGATCACGGGCGCCCCCGGCGACTTCGTGCGTTCAGTTCCCGGTGGTGCGGGGCTTGCTGGCGGCGGACTCGTTCCACAGGCGATCGAGCGCCGTCACCACGTAGGTGTACGTGGTTCCGGCGATGGCCGTGGCGTCGACCCAGCGCTGGACGGTCCCGCCCTGGGTGCGCACGGTGGCGATCAGGTTGCGCGCGTCATCCGTGTCGATCGAACGCACCGATCCGGCGACGCGGTAGATCGCGAAGGAGGTGGCCTTGGTGCGAGCGGGACCGGTGTCCTGCCACTGCAGCTCCACGCCGCCGGCGGAGGCGGCGGCACGGGACAGCACCGGCTGGCGGACGGCGACCGCGGGTAGGTGCGGCATCGTCGGGATGATCGCGGGGTGGGCGTAGTGGTCCTCGCGAACGCGGGTCATGGCGCCCAGGGCGTTGGTGCGGACATCGCCGGACGAGTAGTAGACGTTGCCATGCACCGGCCGGCCGCTCGCGGTCAGCTGGGCATCCAGCGCGAGGTGGTTGCTGAGCTCGGCAGGGTCGGTGAACGCTCCGCTGGTGACCTTGTAGACCGCTTCGCCGATGTACAGCTGCGTGTTCGACGCCTTCGCCACATCCGCCCACCAGGGCGCGAGCTTCGCGTAGTCGGCGACGGCGAGGCCGATCTGCCAGTAGATCTGCGGGTTGATGTAGTCGAGCCATCCCTCCAGCACCCACTTGCGGCTGTCGGCGAACTGCCCGTCGTACGACTGGGAGCCGTTGGTGTCCGAGCCGAGCGGGTCGGTCGCGCGGTTGCGCCAGATGCCGAACGGCGAGATCCCGAACTTCACCCAGGGCTTGGTCTGCTTGATCCGCTCGCTGATGGTGCGGACGAAGGTGTCGACGTTGTGGCGGCGCCAATCGCCGATATCGGTGAATCCGCCACCGTGAGCAGCGAAGGTCGCCGCATCCGGGATGGTCTGACCGGCCACCGGGTAGGGGTAGAAGTAGTCATCGAAGTGAACGCCGTCGATGTCGTACTTGGCGACGGAATCCAGGATGGCGGCGTAGATGTGCTCCTGCACCTCCGGCAGGCCCGGGTCGAAGTAGAGCTTGCCGCCGAACGCCCACACCCATTCGGGGTGCACCCGCGCGGGGTGCTCCGGCACCAGGGCATCGCGATTGGTGTCCATGGCCACGCGGTACGGGTTGTACCAGGTGTGCAGTTCGAGGTTGCGGGCGTGCGCCTCCTCCACCATAAAGGCGAGCGGATCGAATCCGGGGTCACCGCCCTGCGTGCCGGTCAGGTACTTCGACCAGGGTTCGAGAGGACTCGGCCAGAACGCGTCGGCGGTGGGCCGCACCTGGATGAAGACCGCGTTGAGGCGGTAGGAGACAGCGAGATCCAGCCACCCGATGAGCTCGGCCTTGAGCTCGTCGGCCGACAATCCCGTGCGCGATGGCCAGTTGATGTTGACGACGGAGGCGATCCACATCGCGCGCAGCTCGCGCTTGCGGACGGTGGTGCCGGGCGTCACGCCGGCGCTCGTGGAGTCATCCGCGTGGGCGACGGACAGCGGACCGATCGCGACGCTGAAGAGAGCGCCGGCGGCACCCGCGGTGGCCAGTGTGAGGAACCCGCGGCGGTTCATGGTGGGGATCGATGGGGGCGTCATTGCAACTCCGTAGATGAGGACTGGTTAATCTTTTTCAGATCATCCCGTGATCGTGGGAGTAATTTTCACACGGTCTTGGGGCAACCGCAACGCGTGCTCTCCTGCGCCTAGGCTCAGAGCATGGGTTTCGTCCGGGGTGCCGCGCGGGTCATCAGCGGGATCGGGTTGGCCGGTGTGGGAGTGCTTCACCTCTGCTGGTCGGCCGGATTGAACTGGCCCGCGAAGAACCGCGCTCGCCTCGCCTCAGCCACCGTGGGAAACGCCCGCGCGATGCCGGCGCCCGGGCCCACCGCGGTGGTGGGGGCGGTTGCGCTCGTCGGAGGAGTGGTGACGGCGGGCGCGCTCGGCGAGTCTCGCCTCATCGTGTCGGGGCGCCGGCTGATCGGCCTGGGGTTGCTCACACGCGCGGTTCTCGGCGGCGAGGTCGCGCTGCGGGTGCTGGGCATGGGGCCGGCGGATCCGCGCTTCCGCCGACTCGACGCGCGTGCCTACCGGCCGCTATGCGCTGTGCTCGGTGCCGCCGTCCTGCTCGGTTCCCGGCGCACGTCGTCTCGCCACGATCGGTCGGCGACCGCGTAGCGAGACGACGCGCGCGAGGCGCAGATCAGCCGATCAGACTCGGGGCGAGGTCGCGCATCGTCCGGCGACGCGTCATCCGCGAGACCCCGAGGATCGCAAGCACCACGGCTCCGATCAGCCACATGAGCAGCACGCCGATGTCGCTCCACACCCGGTCCCAGCCGCCGGAGCCGTACATGATCTGGCGCATCGCATCGACCACGTAGCCCATCGGGAGGATGTGGTGCAGCGATGCCAGTGGGGCGGGCAGCGTCTGCCACGGGAACGTGCCACCGGCGGTCACCAGCTGCAGGACCATCAGGATGAGGCCCATGAACTGGCCGACCGATCCCAGCCACACGTTCAGCGCGAGGATGATCGCCGTGTAGGTGGCCGAGGCGAGTACCAGGAGCCCGAGCGCCGCCGCCGGGTTCGCGAAGTTGAAGCCGAGCGTGATGGAGAGCACGGCGAACAGGCCGACCATCTGCACGGCACCCAGGAGTGCGGGCGTCGCCCAGCCCGCCAGGGTCACGCGTACCGGCGAGTGCAGTGCGGTGACAGCGCGGCGCGAGATCGGCTTCACGATGAGGAACAGGGCGTAGATGCCGATCCACGCGGCGAGCGCTGCGAAGAACGGTGCGAGGCCGGCGCCGTAGTTCTGGGCCTGCGTGAGCGTGGTCTTCGCGATCTGTACGGGGGCGCCGAGTGTGTGCGCTTGGGCGGAGCGGGTGGCGTCGTCGCTGTTGGGGATCTGCTCGACACCGGCGGCGAGGCCGTCGCGCAGAGTGACCTCCCCGTCGTGCAGCTGGGTGAGGCCGTCGGCGAGCGTTCCCACGCCGTCCTTCAGCGTCACCGTTCCGGTGTGGAGCGTGACGGTGCCGTCGCGGAGGGTGGCGGCACCGGTGCTCACCTGGGAGGCGCCGTCGGCCACCTGGCTCGCACCGTCGCGCAGCGCAGCGGCGCCTTCGGCGGCGGTCACCGCCCCGTCGTGGAGCTGTGAGGCGCCGTCGGCCACCTGGACCGCGCCGCTGTTGAGCGTGTCGATCTTGTCGCGCGCCCCCTGCACCTTGTCCACGGCGTTCGTCAGCTCGGTTCCCACGGGGTCGAGGGCCGCCAGCACGCGATCGATCTGATCGGCGGTGAGGCCCTGCTCGGTGAGGCGTGTGCGGATGTCCTCACGCACGGCGGGAAGCTGATCGGCCGCGTTCTGAGCCGCATCGCCGATCTGGTCGGCGATGTCGGCGAGCTGACCGGTTCCGCCGGCCACCTGGCTCGCACCGTCCGCGAGCGTGGCGAGCCCGTCACGCAGCTGCACGGTGCCGTCGGCGAGGGTTCCGGCACCATCGCGCACGCTGGCGGATCCGCTGGCCACCTGGCTCGCGCCGTCCGCCAACGTGGTGGCACCATCCGCAAGGGCCTGCGAGCCGTCGACCAGCTGCTGAGCTCCATCGCCGAGCTTGCTCGTGCCGTCCTGCGCCGTGACCAGACCATCGACCAGCTGGGTGGCGCCGTCCGTGGCGTCGACCAGCTTGGTGCGGATCTCGTGCAGCGCATCGAGCATGGTGAGGCCGGCCTCCGACACCACCTTCTCGGTGACGGTGCGCTGGATGGTCTCGATCGCCGTCTTGCCGATCGTGGAGGCGAGGTAATTGTTGGCGTCGTTGGTGCGCAACACGAGGTCGGCGGGGTGGGGATCATCGGTGGCGATGGATGCGATGCCCTCGGTGAAGTCCGCGGGGATCTCGACCGTGAAGTCGTAGGCGCCGGCATCGAGGCCGCTCTCCGCCTCCGCGGCGGACACGCGGTGCCAGTCGAAGGTGTCGGAATCCAGCAGCTCCTTGGCGACCTCATCGCCGATGTCGCGCTGTTTGCCGTTCACCTCGGCGCCGTTGTCGTTGACCACCAGGGCCACCGGGACGTTGGTGAGGTTGCTGTACGGGTCCTGGTTGGCCCAGAGGTACAGCCCGCCGTAGAGGATGGGGACGCAGAGCAGCGCGATGAGGGCGATCACCGACATCTTGGTGGAGAACAGCCGACGGAACTCGGCTGCGATCATCTGGGGCATTTTCATCGTGCATCCTCCGCGTCGTCGCCGGCCGTCTCCGGTCGCGCTGCGGACAGGTCGTTCGTCTCCCCGGAGGACGGATCCTCCGGGAGCGGGGTGTGGGGGTGCGGAAGGGCTGCCGCGTCTTCGGCGGCGTCATCCATCGCGGTGGCGAGCTGCTCGTCGAAGTCGAGCGCACCGAGGGCGTCGGTGGCGTCGTCGGTGGCGTCGTCGTCTGCGGAGGCGTCCTCGGGCGAAGCCGCCGTGGCGTCTTCAGGATCGGGGAGCGCTTCGCCGACGTCGCCCGCACCGGGAGCGTGCTCGGCGACGGCCTCCTCCTCGTCGGGTGGGTCGCCGGCATCGGTGAGCGCTTCGTCGAAGTCGACGGCACCGAGAGCGTGCTCGGCGATCGCCTCCTCCTCGTCGGTGGCGGCATCGGACACGATCACCTCGGTCTGGCTGAAGGCGGCGAGAATGGCATCTCGCTCGTCGTCGGCCAGCCCGACCGTGTCGGTGCGGTCCTCGTGGAGCACCTGCCAGGACGCGCGCCCTGCGATCACGAGGACGGCGAAGTCGCGGCGGGCGAAGTCCTCCGCGACGGCCCACCACGTCTGCGGACGGCCGCCGTGACGGTCGGGCGACACGATCACCAGGCCCTCGACGCCCTCCCGCTGCGAGGCGAGCTCAGTGAGCAGACGAACGCGTCGCGACGGCTCGACACTGCCGATCGGCATCATCGTGAGGTCGGCGAAGCCGTGCTCGCCCATCCACTTGCGTGCGGAGATCGGATTGGACGGCAGTCCCGCGAACATCAGCTCCTCCGCGACGACTCCCACCGTGATGACGTTGGGATCGGGGTCGCTCACATCCGGCGCGTCGATGAGGGCGACCTTACGGCGCAGCTCCCCGGCGCGGTGGCGGCCGTTGATCAGCACCTCTCCGGCGTCCGGCTTCATGCGTCCGCTGGCGATGAGGCCGAGCACCGTGGGGCGCTGTTCGGTCTCGGCTTCCACCAGCACTGCCTCACCGGTGGCGTATCCGGTGGTCGTCGGGGCCAGGATGGGGGATCGCTCCGATCCCTTCGCAACGCCGATCAGCTCGATCCGCAGCGGGTCGGTGGACGCCCGGCGGGCGCGAAAGAGGGGGCGGCGCTTCATGCGCGAACCTTCGTTCCGGTGGTCTCGGTGGTCGATGTGGTTGATGCAGATTCTGCACGGTCGGCAGACTCTGTGGCGTCGTACTCGCGAACGAGCGTGTCGACCTCGCGCCAGGACAGGCCTGCTGCACTCAATGCTGCGCGGGTCGCCAGGCGGGTGGCGTCGGCCTCCTGGGAGTCCACGTGGGTGATGACGCCACGGGCGGCCTCCTCGACGAGACGCGCCGTGAGGTGGGGCGGCAGATCCTGACGGAGCACCCCGCGCTCCGCGCCGCGCTCGCAGATCTCGATCAGCCGACGACGCAGCGGCAGGATGGCCTCGGCCGTCTGCGCGACCAGCTTCTCGTTCAGGGCCAGAGCTGCGGCCGCGTGGACGTGGCGGGCCTGCGCCCACAGTGCCGCAGCGAGGTGAGCCAGCGCTGCCCGGGGATCGTCGTCCTGCACGGTCTCAGCGATGCCGTTGAACTTCTCGGCCCCGGCGGCGATCACCGCGGCGACGATCGCATCGCGGTCCTCGAAGTGCCCGTACAGCGCGCGCCGGCTGAGTCCCGCTTCGCGTGCGATGGCGTCGACGGACGCCGCCGGGTCGGAGGCGAGAACGCCCACCGCGGCGGCGAGGATGCCGGCGCGGTTCTCCTCGGCGTCGCGTCGGCGCGGGATCGAAACGGTGCTCATGTACCCAGCGTATGAATCTGCACAGTCCTGTGCAAGTTAAAGTGCACTCACTTGTGCAACTTCTCGGCAACCTCCGAGCGAAGCCACCCCGTCGCCCGCTCCTCGCGGATGAGGAGAGCCGCCTCAGACGCGCTTGGTGTCGCGGCGGAACATCAGCACTGCCAGTCCGGTGAAGACGATGAACCAGGCGAAGAGGTTCACCCAGGCCATCGGGTCCAGCGGCGCTCCGATGATCGCCTTCTGTGAGAGATCGGCGATGCCCCACAGCGGCGTGAAGGTGGCCGCGGTCTGCAGGCCTTCGGGCAGCAGTGGGAGGGGGACGAACAGGCCGCCCATGAAGCTGAGGATGGGCAGGAGCGGGCCGAGGTAGCGCATCGCGTTCTGGGCCGGGAAGGCGTAACCCACGGCCAGGCCGAGGCTGGTCATGCTGAGTGCGGTGAGCCAGGCCAGCAGCGCGGCGGGAATCAGGTGATCGAGCGGCGCGGTGATGCCCAGGATGGCGCCCGCGATCAGCGTGACCGCGACCGCGATGGCCCCGAGCGCGAGGCCGGTAATCACCTTGATCAGCATGTAGACCAGCGGATTGAGGGGGGTGAGCCGCAGCTGACGACTCCACCCCTGTGCGCGCTCGGCGGCCACCGAGACGCCGGTCATCGACGCGGCGACCATCGATCCATAGACCGCCATGGAGATCATGATCGGCACCGCGGCCGAGATGCCGCCGTCCGCGACCGGCACGTCCGTGGCCGAGTAGCCCTTGTTCGGCAGGGCGATCGCGAACAGCATCGCGATGGGGAAGATCAGCGTGAAACCGACCACCGAGAAGTTGCGGAACACGCGCTTCAGCTCGATCCCGAGGAACGTCCAGCTGAACCCTCCCAGCGGAGGAACCCGGCGCGTGGTGGGATCGATGCGGTCCCGGCGCTGCGAATCGATGGACATTCAGGCCTCCTGCTGCTCGTCGCCGGTGAGGGCGAGGAAC
This sequence comes from Microbacterium sp. GXS0129, assembly GCF_044769785.1. Classification (NCBI taxonomy): domain Bacteria; kingdom Bacillati; phylum Actinomycetota; class Actinomycetes; order Micrococcales; family Microbacteriaceae; genus Microbacterium; species Microbacterium sp. GXS0129. Next base: position 331,589 of record NZ_JBIZVZ010000005.1, read on the forward strand.
GCCTGCTCGAGGTTCTGGCTGGTGATGGTGACGTCGCGGGCCTCGGTCTGCGTCAGCAGGTGCCGGGCCACGATGTCCGAGTCGGCGGCACGGATGATCACGCGATTGCCCTGGACCTCGACCGAGTCGATGCCCGGGAGGGCCGCGAGTGAGGCGCGATCAGCGCCCGGGAGCTCCGCCTCGATCGTGCGCCCCGAGGCCATCGCCTTGATCTCCGCGGTGGTGCCGTCGGCGACGATCTGACCCTTGCGGATGAGGATGATCCGGTTCGCGTAGCGGTCCGCCTCCTCCAGATAGTGGGTGGCAAATACCACGGTGCGCCCGCGCTGGGCGTCGGTGTGGATCGCCTGCCAGAACGAGTGGCGGCCCTCCACATCCATGCCGGTGGTCGGCTCGTCGAGCACGATCAGTCCCGGATCGCTCAGCAGCGCCATCGCGAATCGCAGCCGCTGCTGCTGCCCACCCGAGCACTTGCCGACCTTGCGGTCGGCGATCTCGCTGATGCCCGCACGCTGCAGCGCCGAGTCGACCGAGGTGGAATGGGCGAACAGTGACGCCGTCATCCTCAGCGTGTCCCGGACAGTGACATCGTTCAGGAGCCCGCCGGTCTGCATCACGGCCGACACAAGGCCGCGGCCGATGGCGGCGCGCGGTGTCTCGCCGAACAGCTCGACCGAGCCCTGATCCGGCTGGGACAGCCCCAGCAGCAGGTCGATGGTGGTGGTCTTTCCCGCGCCGTTCGGCCCGAGGAAGGCGACCACCTCGCCCTGCTCGATGTGCAGGTCGACACCGTCGACAGCCGTGAAACCGCCGAATCGCTTCACGAGTCCGCGAGCGGAGATGGCGGGTGGGGCTGCGGTGTCCATGGCGCGCGAGACGGGCGCGGGGTTCGTCATGACTCCATCCTCTCTCCGTCGCGGGCCTTCGTTGTGCGCTCGGCGGGCTGGGGGATCGAAAACGCATCGCGCGGGGGCCTGCGCGATGCGAAATGCATCTCCCCTGAGGTGCGGAGCGGGTCACCGAGGTGCGGCAGACTTCACGCCCGGGTGCGTCGGGTCCCGCCGAGGTGCGGGGCTTCGTGCCGGTGCGGCAGACGGCGCGCGCCGGGCCGTGTCGGAGGTGCGTGACACGATGGAAGGCCCGACCTGGAGTTGTCTCATCCACGCCCTGAACCGCCGTGCGCGAAGCGCTGTTCGCCGGCCCGTGAGGCGGCGCAGACGTACCGCGATTCCCCCGATCGCTGTCATCGTGGGGATCATCGTGGCCGTCGCGGTGCTCGGTGGGATGCGAGCGGTGCTGCCGGAACTGATTCCGGACGCCGGGCCGACGTCGTCGGTGGGTGCCACGGCGCCGGCCGACACGGCGACGACGCCCGCGGGCGAGCCCGGTGGAGGGCCCTCGTCGCCGACGGGCGCGGCCACGCCGAGCGCCGACGGCCCGGCGAGCCAGCATTCCTCCCCGGCCGAGATCCTCGCCGCGCTCGCGGTCCTCGACACGATTCCGGCCGGTCCTGCCCTCTCCTCGGGTCTGCCATATGACCGTGACGCGTTCGGTCAGCGCTGGGCCGACACCGACCACAACGGCTGCGACACCCGCAATGACGTGCTGCGCCGCGACCTGCACGATGCGGTGGCAAAACCCGGTACCCGCGAGTGCGTCGTGCTCACCGGAGTGCTCGATGACGCCTACACCGGCGAGCGGATCGAGTTCCGTCGTGGCCAGGGCACGAGCGAACTGGTGCAGATCGACCACATCGTCCCGCTGGCGTGGGCGTGGCGTCAGGGTGCCGATGGCTGGAGCCCCGAACGCCGGCTGGAACTGGCGAACGACCCGGCCAACCTGCAGGCCGTCGCCGGTGCGGCGAACCAGTCGAAGTCGGCGTCGGGACCCGCCCGCTGGCTCCCCCCTGACGCCGCCTATCACTGCACTTACGCCACACGTTTCACCCAGGTCGTGGCCGATTACGGGCTCGCTCTGCCCGCAGATGACCGTGCTGCCGTGCGCGCGGTGCTGCTGCACTGCTCCTGATCGTCCCGCCGGGGCGTTATTGAATCGTGACCTTTCTCTTCCGAGAAATCTCGTGACAGCGAACGCGCCGCTCTGTACGTTGAGTCGTCATGAGACGTTATAGAACGTGTCATGACGAATTTCACTGGAGAAAGGGTCACTCTTGACTGCCACCGCCCCCTTCGTTGACGCCGAGACGATCGAGCAGCAGCTCACCGCAGCCCGTGCGGCCGTTGCGGCGCGTCCGAGCGTCGCCCGCATCATCCTCACCGCGTGCGGCGGCTCGTACGCCAACATGATGCCGATCGAGTACTTCCTCGACACCCGTGCCGCCTCGGTCGAGTCGCGGGCGATCAACGCCGCCGAGTTCACCTCGCGGAACTCGTCGCGCATTGACGCCGACACGGTTGTGATCCTCTGCTCGCACTCCGGCACCACCCCCGAGACGGTGGCCGCCGCCAAGCACGCCCGTGAACGGGGCGCGCTGACGATCGCGTACACGTTCGACCCCGCGTCACCGCTCGCCCAGGAGTCGGAGTACGTGATCGCGTACCAGCACGGTGAAGGTAAGAGCGAAGCGCACATCGGCCCGACGCTGCTGCTCCGCCTCGCCGCCGGCATCGTCGACGACCGCGACGGCACGTCCCTCTCGGCAGACACCGACGCCGCCGTCGCGAGCCTCGCCGAGCGCGCGCCCGCTCTCCGGCAGGCCTATGCCGACCGCGCGAACGACTGGGCGTTCGCGAACCGTCGCGAGGAGCTCATCTACACGATGGCCTCCGGTTCGAACTACGGCAGCGCCTACTCGTTCGCGATCTGCCTGCTGCAGGAGATGCAGTGGGTCCACTCCGCCTGCATCCATGCGGGTGAGTACTTCCATGGGCCGTTCGAGGTCACCGACGTCGACGTTCCGTTCATCGCGCTGCTGGGCCTGGACGCTACGCGCCCGGTCGAACAGCGCGCGATCGATTTCGCGACCGCCCACTCCGGCAACGTCCTCGTCATCGACGCGAACGAATTCGGTCTCGACGATGTCGCCGAGAGCATCCGCGGCGACTTCGCTCACATCCTGTTCAACATCGTGCTCCGCACGTACGCCGACGCTCTGGCCGACCACCGCGGCCACCCCCTGAGCGTTCGCCGGTACATGTGGCGCATGGAGTACTGAGAAGAAAGGCACGCAACGATGCGTATCAAGACCCGGATCGCGACGGCCGCCCTGGCGGTCGCCGCGCTCACCCTGCCGCTCGCGGCCTGCTCCGGAGGAGACTCCTCCGGAGGTGGCAGCGCCGGCGGCCAGGTGGAGCTGAACTTCTTCCACCGCTGGCCGAACGAGCCGAAGAAGACCTACTTCGACAACCTGGTGAAGGAGTTCGAAGCCGAGAACCCCGACATCACGATCAAAACCGAGAGCGTCCTCAACGACAACTACAAGGACAAGATCAAGGTCGTCGCGGGGTCCGCGAACGCGCCGGACGTCATGTTCACCTGGAGCGGTTCGTTCATCGCCGAGCTCGTGAAGGGCGACGCCCTCATGGACCTCGGCCCGTGGCTGGCGGAGGACACCGACTTCCGCGACAGCTTCTACGAGAGCCAGCTGCCGCCGTTCGCGGAGGGGGACGCCCAGTACGGCCTGCCGATCGGCATGCACTCGAAGGTGTTCTACTACAACACGGAGATCTTCGACGAGTACGGTCTCACCGCTCCGAAGACATGGGACGAGTTCCTCACGGTGCTCGACACCATCGAGCAGAAGTCGGGCAAGCACGCGATCGAGTTCGGTGCGGTCGACACGTGGACCATCGCGCACTACCTGGGAACGCTCAACCAGCGCGTCGTGGACCCCGCGGTCTTCGTCGCGGATCAGGATCCGGCGAAGGGGGAGTTCACCGATCCCGGGTACGTCACGGCGCTCGAGCGACTCGCCGAGATCTCGAAGCACGTCAACGCCGACTTCCTCGCGATCGACCATGAGATGGCGCGAAACGCCTGGATGTCGGGGGAGGGCGCCCCGCTGTTCTACGCGCAGAGCGCTGAGATCGGCTACTTCACGGACGTCGCGTTCGACTATTCGGTGTTCAACTTCCCCGCCGTCGCGGGCGGCAAGGGCGACCCGGATCAGCTGACCGGTGCGCCCGAGGGCTTCGCGATCTCGAAGAACACGAAGCACCCCGAGGAAGCGAAGAAGTTCCTGAAGTTCATGCTGAGCAAGGCCAACGGCATCGCCTACACCGAGACCACGGGCGAGCTCAGCGCGGTGCAGGGAGCGGTCGACGAGGCCGACGTCTCTGACACGACGAAGGAACTCGCACAGCAGATCCTCGACGCGAGCGAGATGACGGCCTGGCTCGACAACGCCTACGACCCGCAGATCGTGGCGACCTACCTCACCGAGACGCAGCTCATGCTCGGCGGACAGCAGACGCCCGAGGGCGTCATGGAGAAGGTGCAGGAGACCGCGAAGCGCGTGCGCGACGCGTCCTGAAACCCGGGCCGCCGGCGTCCCTCCTGCCGCCGGCGGCCCGCCCCGGACACCGCTTCGCCGATGGCGAAGCCCATACTGAAAGAGGAATCGACGATGAAGCCTCGCCTCCGTGCTCTCGGCAGCTGGCTCTATGTGCTGCCGGCCCTCATCCTCATCGCACTCTTCGTCTACTACCCGCTGCTGGCGAACCTCATCTACAGCTTCTTCTCGTTCCGCGCGGGTTCGGGCGGCATGAGCCCCGTCGGGTTCGACAACCTCACCCGGCTGATCACCGATCCGATCGTGCACACGGCGCTGCTGAACAACGTGATCTACGCCGTGGTCTCGATCATCTGCCAGGTGGGCGGCGGCCTCGTGCTCGCCGCATGGCTCACGCACCTGCTCGGCCCTCGTATGGCCACCTTCCTGCGCAGCGTCTACTTCATGCCCGCGGTCATCTCGATCACCGTGATCGCGCTGATGTTCACATTCATCTACAGCTCGCGCGGCGGGCTGCTCAACGCCTTCCTCGAACTCATCGGGCTGGGCGGGTTGCAGACGGCCTGGCTCGCCGACGTCGACACGGCCATGGGGGCGGTGATCGCCGTCTCCCAGTGGCAGAGCATCGGCTACATCTGCATGCTCTACATCGTCACGCTGCAGCAGATCCCGGCGGACTACTACGAGGCCGCCGCGCTCGACGGCGCCGGCCGCATCCGTCAGTTCTTCAGCATCACCGTTCCGCAGGCGAAGGAGATGATCTTCGTCGCGATGATCCTCACCGTCTCGGGGGCGTTCACGGTCTTCAACGAACCGTTCATCCTCACGGGAGGTGGACCGGGAAACACCACGCAGGTGCTCGCCACCTACATGTACAACCAGGGGTTCTTCCAGAACCAGATGGGGTATGCCTCGGCCATCGCCACCCTCATCTTCCTCATCACCCTGATCCTGTCGCTCGTGCAGATGATCTCGTTCCGCACGGGAAAGGACTGAGCCATGTCGACGACCACCATCTCGACGATCCACGACAAGCCCAAGCGCACGCGGGAGCACGTGTGGAACAGTCCGGTCTATCTGCTCCTGGCCGTCTACGCGATCGTGATCGCCTATCCGCTGATCTGGATGGTGATCTCCTCCTTCAAAACCTCCGCGGAGATCTACGGTGATCCGTGGGGACTGCCGCAGACCTGGCTGGTGCAGAACTACGCCCAGGCGTGGGAGAAGGGCATCTCCGGGTACTTCGTGAACTCCCTCGTGGTCACCGTCGTCACGACCATCGCGACGGTGCTGCTGGCGGCTCTGTGCGCATACGGGATGGTGAGGATGGCCAATCGGGTGGCAGGCGTGGTCCTCATCCTGGCCGTGGGAGGCCTGGTCGTCGCGCCCCAGGTGAGCCTCATCCCGCTCTACCAGATGCTCGATGCGCTGGGGCTGCTCGATACGCTGTGGGCGATGATCCTGCCGTACGTGGCCTTCCGACTGCCGATGGCGATCCTGCTGATCCGGTCGGTGTTCCTCGCGATCCCGCTGGAGCTGGTAGATGCCGCCACCATAGACGGATGCCGCTCGCTGGGGGTGTTCCGTCACGTGTACCTCCCGCTCAGCCGCTCCATCCTCGTCACGGCCGGGGTGCTCACCGCCTACTTCGCGTGGAACGAGTTCCTCTTCGCGATCGTCTTCGTGAACTCGGATTCCAGCCGCACGATCCCCGCCGGCCTCATGTCCTTCCGCGATGCCCTCTCGACGGAGTGGGGCGTGCTGCTGGCAGGACTCGTCATCGCGGCGCTGCCGATCATCATCGTCTTCCTGCTGCTGCAGCGGTACTTCGTCGCGGGCATCGCGGCCGGAAGCGTCAAGGGATAGGAACCACAAACGATGTACTCCTCCGATCAGCTGCGCGAACTGCTGAGCACGGTGCCGGCGCCGTCACTCGTCGGCATCGGCGACAACGTGCTGGACTGCTACCTTCACGAGGACCTGGCGTATCCGGGAGGAAACGCGCTCAATGTGGCCGCCTACTCCCGGCTGTTCTTCGGCGGGGACGCCGGGTTCATCGGGATCATGGGGGACGACCGGTTCGCGGATCACCTGCGGGGCGTGCTCGATGAGATCGGGGTCGACCGGCAGAGGGCGCGCACCGCGCACGGGTGGAACGGCATGGCGTTCGTCGCCCTCGACGACGACGGTGATCGTCGGTTCGTGGGTTCCAACCGGGGCGGGGTGCAGCACGAGCTCCGGCTTCGCATCACCGAACAGGACCACGACTACATCGCACGGTTCACGCGCATGCACACCTCCGTGTACTCGGCGATCGATCGCGAGCTGGCGGGCATCGCGGAGCGCGGCACGCGGATCTCCTACGACTATTCTGACGACGCGCGTCGTGACGATGTCGCGGCATCGGCACCGCACGTCGAGGTCGGCTTCTTCTCCGGGGGTGCCCTCACCGAGAGCGAGCGCGACGATCTCGCCGACTTCGCTCTGGCGAGCGGGATGGGGATCGTGGTGATCACGCGCGGCGCGCAGGGCGCGATGGCCTACGAGCGTGGCCGCCGCACCGCGGTGGGGGTGAAGCCGGTGGCCGCGGTCGACGCGCTTGGCGCCGGCGACGCGTTCATCACGGGCTTCCTCGCCGCCACCGCCGCGGGGGCCGAGCTCGATGCCTGTCTCGACGTCGCCGCCACCACCGGCGCCCTCGCCTGCACCCTGCGCGGGGCCTTCGGATATCCTGTCGGAGCGGGAGAGGACGCGCGGGTACAGCTCGTGAAGCGTCATCCTGTGGGCCGACGAGAGGCGCGCAGCGCGTCGTAGGGGAGGGGTCGCCGTGGTGATCGGATCGACGGCGTCGTTGCACGAACAGGTCCGCGCAGCCCTTGCGCAGGAGATCCAGGACGGTCGCTACGACGACTCGGGGCGCATTCCGTCCGAGCCCGAGCTGTGCGAGCGTTTCGGGGTGAGCCGGATCACCGTGCGGCGCGCGGTGTCCGACCTCGAAGAGCTCGGGATCGTGCGTCGTCGTCAGGGCGCGGGCACGTTCATCACGAAGCGCAGCGACGTGCTCGGAACGATGGCGATCGGTGGATTCGCCGATCAGATCTCCGAGGGCGGCGAGAAGTCCCGGGCCATCATGCGTGCCGTGACCACGACCGCGGACGCGGCGCGGGCGTCGGCACTCGGCATCCCGACAGGTTCCCCGATCTTCGTGCTGGAGCGCGTGTTCCGCATCGACGGGCTGCCGCTGGCCCTGGACCGCAGCGTCTATTCGCTCGATCGATACCCGGGCTTCGCCGAGCGGATCTCCGATGACACCTCCACCTACCGCGTGCTGCGGGAGGACTACGGGGTGCACTTCGCCGAGGTTCGTCGTGAGGTGCGTCTCGGCTACACGACGGCGCAGACCGCCGAATGGCTGCAGCGCCCCGAGCACGAGCCCCTGATCGTGATCGAGAAGGTCGCGCTCGATCGGGACGGCGCCGTCATCCACACCTCCCACATCGAATCCGTGCCCAGCCGGGTCACGCTGCGCACCGTCGCCTACGAGGAGCGCCCCGCCTGACGCCGACCGAGACGGGGAAGCGGTCCGCCCTGATCGTCCTCGTCTCGCGTCATGCGCGCCTGCCGGAGCACCCGTGTCCACGACCCGATCGGGAACGTAGGCTCGAGGCATGGTGGATGCACGGTACGAGCGGGTCATCGGCGACTGGACCGGAGCGGACGAGTTCGTCGACGGGTCGGGAGCGGTGAGCGGAGTGCTCTCCATCGCCCCGGGGCCGGGCGGTGTGGTGATCGACTACGTTCGCCGGGGCGGCGGTCACGACCTGGCGGCGCATGCGGTGATCTCGGGCGAGCGGCTGTGGTGGTTCGACTCCGACGGCGCGAGTCCCGATCAGCCGGGTGAGGCCGGCTGGCAGGATGACATGCTGGTGCTCGACCGAGAGCACGACGGCGTGCGAAACGTGCTCGGACTGATCGCGCGCTCCGACCGCATCGACCTGCACCTGGCGACAGCGGCCGCCGGCGGCGGGCTCGCACCGGTGATGAGTGGCAGCTACTCCCGGCGAGCGCTCTCGTAACGGCGTGGGCCGCGTGCGTCCGCGCATCAAGGTGGCTAGCGTGAGGGCATGACGACGATGTCCCCTCCCCAGCACTGGCGCACCAACACCGTGGACGGAGTGCTGCGACGAAGTGCTGCCCGCACGCCGCTCGTGACGGCTCTTCGCTTCGAAGGCCGGGAGTGGACCTATCGAGAGCTGGACGACGCCGTCAGCCGTGGGGCCGCCCTGTTGCGTGCGAGTGGATTGGCGCCCGGGGATCGGGTGGTCACCTACGGAACGAACTCCGATGCGTACGTCATCGCCTTCCTCGCGATCGCGCGGGCCGGGTTCGTGCATGTGCCGGTCAATTACGCGCTGCACGGCGCCGAGCTCGCCTATCTCGTCACGCAGTCGGGCGCGCGTGCGGCGCTGGTCGATCCCCAGCTGCGGGCACATTTCGATGCGGTGCGCGCGCAGACCGCCGTCGAACAGGTGCGCGGGCTGCGCGACGAGGAGGACTCGTTCCTCGCCGCGGCCACGGCGGGTGAGGTCACGGACATCCCGGCGGACGTGGACGGTGACGATCTCGTCCAGCTGCTGTACACCTCGGGCACCACCTCGCAGCCGAAGGGCGCGATGCTCACGCATGCCGCGCTGGTTGCCGAGTACTCGTCGGTGATCGTGGCACTCGACCAGAAGCCCGACGATGCCCCGCTGGTGTGCATGCCGCTGTATCACTCGGCCGCGATGCACGTGTTCATGCTGCCCTATCTGGCCATCGGCGCCACGATCCGGCTGCTTCCCGCCCCCGACATCGCGCGGATCCTCCGGACGGTCGCGGAGGAGCGCATCGGCTCGCTCTTCCTCGCGCCCACCGTCTGGGTGCCGCTGGCCAATCATCCCGACCTCGAGACGGCGGACCTCTCGTCGCTCACCAAGGCGCAGTACGGGGCCTCCATCATGCCGGTCACGGTGCTGGGCCGACTGCGCGAGCGCTATCCGGATCTGGGGTTCTACAACTGCTTCGGCCAGTCGGAGATCGGACCGCTCGCCACGGTGCTGCGTCCCGAGGAGCACGAGCAGCGACCGGCGTCCGCGGGGCGTCCGATCCTCTTCGTGGAGACGCGCGTGGTCGACGAGAACGGTGCCGACGTGCCCGACGGCGAACCCGGCGAGGTGCTCTATCGCTCGCCGCAGCTCGCGCTGGGCTACTGGGACAAGCCCGAGGAGACCGCCGAGGCGTTCCGCGATGGGTGGTTCCACTCCGGTGATCTGGTGGTCCGCGACGAAGAGGGATACCTCACCGTGGTCGACCGGATCAAGGACGCGATCAACACGGGGGGAATCCTGGTCGCCTCCCGCGAGGTGGAGGATGCGATCTACACCCACCCCGCAGTCGCCGAGGTCGCGGTGATCGGTGTGGCCGACGAACGGTGGATCGAGGCGATCGTCGCCTGCGTCGTGCTGAAGCCCGATTCCTCCGTGACCGAGAGCGAGCTCATCACCCACGTGAAGGACCGGCTGGCGTCGTTCAAGGTGCCCAAGGCGGTGCGCTTCATCGAGGCGCTGCCACGCAACCAGAGCGGGAAGATCCTCAAGCGGGAGCTGCGCGACGGCTGATCCGTGCTTTCGCTCACCGTGAACGCTGCTGACGCCGCGGCCGGCCCGGGAGAGGATGAGCGCATGCGGATGCTTCTTCTCGGTGGGACGGCGTGGCTCGGGCGGGAGATCACGAGGTCCGCGCTCGACGCGGGTCATGAGGTCACGTGTCTCGCTCGCGGCACGGACGTCGTGGACGGCGCCCGGCTGGTGCGGGCGGATCGCGAGGATCCGGCCGCGTACTCGCCGGTGGCGGAAGAACAGTGGGATGTCGTCGTCGACGTCTCCCGGCAGCCGGGTCAGGTGCGGTCGGCGGTGGCTGCGCTGGCGCCGAGAGCAGACCGGTTCGTATTCGTGTCGACGTGTTCGGTGTACGCCACGCATGACGCAGGCGGGCAGAACGAGGACGCGCCGACACTGGCTCCGCTCGACGCGGACGCCATGGCGTCGTTGGAGGAGTACGGTCACGCGAAGGTAGCGTGCGAACAGGCCGTCATCGGCGGATTCGGCGCCGGGCGATCGCTGGTGATCCGCCCAGGACTCATCGGCGGACCGGGGGACGGCTCGGGTCGCTCGACATACTGGCCCTGGCGTTTCGCGCATCCGTCCAACGAGGCCGGTGCCGTCCTCATCCCGGATGCACCCGACCAGCCCGCCGCCGTCATCGACGTCCGGGACCTCGCCGACTGGATCGTGCGGGGCGCTGCCGCGGGGCTCGCCGGTGTCTTCAACGCCACCGGCGACGTCGTCACGCTGGCAGAACACCTGCGCGTGGCCCGCGATGCTGCCGGTCATGAGGGGGCGGCGGTCGCCGCGCCCGCGGACTGGCTCGTGGCCCACGAGGTGCACGGCTGGGCGGGGCCGCGCTCGCTGCCGATCTGGCTGGACGACGCCGCCGACATCGGCATCCACCTTCACAGCAACGAACGGGCGAAGGCCGCTGGCCTGCTCCTGCGCCCGCTGAGCGAGACCCTCGGCGACGTGATCGTCCCGGACAAGCCGGCGTCCGGGCTCACCGACGAGGAGGAGCGCGCCCTCCTCTCGGAACTCCTGCCCTCGGGGGCGTGAGTCCCCGCGACGCCACCGTCGGCGGCGGCGGGGCGATGCGGTGCCGGTGCTGGCCGTCGGCGGGGTGGAGTGGGGCGGTGCTAACCGTCGGCGGGGTGGAGTGGGGCGGTGCTAACCGTCGGCGGGGTGGAGTGGGGCGGTGCTAACCGTCGGCGGGGTGGAGTGGGGCGGTGCTAACCGTCGGCGGGGTGGAGTGGGGCGGTGCTAACCGTCGGCGGGGTGGAGTGGGGCGGTGCTAACCGTCGGCGGGGTGGAGTGGGGCGGTGCTAACCGTCGGCGGGGTGG
>NZ_JBIZVZ010000006.1:0-189710 GCF_044769785.1 Microbacterium sp. GXS0129
TGCACGCTGTTGAGTTCTCAAGGATCGGATGCTCCCACACACCACCCACACGGGGCTTAGCTGCGGGGCAACTTCTCTAGCCTAGACCAGAACCCGCACCGCGTCAAACCGACACGCCGCGACCCGAAGTCCAGGCAACCACCACGAAACAACCCCAGCACAACAGCACCAGGATCATCATCGAGGGGGATCGTCCACCAGCTTGAGGGGAGCCGGACCCGGAGGCCCTCCGCTCTACCCTGTGGGGCGAACAAGAACTAACTTACGCGGAACCCACGCCCACGACAAATCCCGGTGAACAACGGGCGTGTCGCACTTGCTCGCTCAGGACGCGAACCGATCGCACGCGGCACGCAGCGCCCGACGCGTCCCGGGCTCCGCCGCCGAGTGACCGGCATCCGGCACGATGATGAACTCCGCCTCGGGCATCGCCTCATGCAGAGCCCATGCCGTCATCATCGGAGTGCACATGTCGTAGCGACCCTGCACGATCACCGTGGGGATGTGCCGGATGTGTGCAGCATCCTCGATGAGCTGGTTCTCACGGAACCATCCACCGTGCATGAAGAAGTGGTTCTCGATCCGCGCGAACGCGGCGGCCCGCCTGGCATCAGCCATCTCGTCGACGGCCTCCTCGTCACGGACAAGGGTGACCGTTCCGGCCTCCCACTGCGACCACGCCACTGCGGCCGGGAGATGCACGGCGGGATTCGGATCGAAGAGGCGCCGGTGGTACGCCTCGATCATGCGGTTGCGCTCCAGGGGCGGGATCTGCTCCTCGTATGCGCGCCAGTGATCCGGGAACACCGCGGCGGCGCCACCCTCATAGAACCACTCCAGCTCCTCACGCCGCAGCGTGAAGATCCCCCGGAGCACCAGTTCCGTCACGGCGTCCGGGTGCGTCTGCGCGTAGGCGAGCGCCAGCGCGGATCCCCAGGAGCCGCCGAACACCTGCCAGGCACTGATGCCGAGGTTCTTGCGCAGCAGCTCCATGTCCGCCACCAGATGCCATGTGGTGTTGTGACGCATGTCGGCGTCAGGATCGCTTGCGTGCGGCGTGGACTTGCCGGCGCCCCGCTGGTCGAACAGGACGATGCGGTACTTCTCCGGATCGAAGAAGCGTCGCTGCCATGGTGAGGTGCCGGATCCCGGACCGCCATGGACGAACACCACAGGCTTGCCTTCCGGATTCCCGCTCTGCTCCCAGTAGATGCGGTGGCCGTCGCCCACCAGCAGCTGTCCCGTCTCATACGGCTCGATCGCCGGATAGAGGTCTTCGTCGAGCCCCTGCTCGTCAGTCATGTCGTTCCCCCACCGGTGCGCTGTCGGCGCGCACCTGTCATCGTGCTCTTAGAGCGGGCCGTCGAAGGTGTCGCAGGCATTGATCCCCTGCGTGTACCCCGTCCAGAACCAGTTCTGCCGCTGCTCGCTGGATCCGTGCGTCCAGGTGTCCGGATTCACGTAGCCGCTGCGGCTCTGAATGTTGTTGTCCCCCACGGCTGCCGCCGCATTCAGCGCGTCCTTGATCTGAGCCTCAGTGGGCTCCTTCATGTAGGGCACACCGTTCTTGTCCTTGGACTGCGTGATGTTCTTGATCCATCCGCCTGCGAAGCAGTCCGCTTGCAGTTCGGTGCGCACGCTGTTGCTGTCGGCGCCGGTGCCGTTGTTCGGATACTTCTCCATCACGCCGATGAGGTTCTGCACGTGGTGGCCGTACTCGTGTCCCACCACATAGAGCTGCGCGAGGTCGCCGGCGCTGGCGCCGAACTGCTGGCGCATGATCTCGAAGAAGGACGGATCCACGTACACGCTCTGATCCGGCGGACAGTAGAACGGCCCCATCTGGTTGCTGGCCGTGCCGCATGCGGACTCCGTCGTGCCGGAGTACACCACCTCGGTGGGCTTCACGTAGCCGTCCATATTCGCGGCCCAGAAATCGTCGAGCAGCAGGCTGGCCGCAGCGAGCCGGCAGTCGTCGTTGGCGTTGGCGTCGGCGCCCGTCTTGCAATCGGCGAACTCGCCGGTGGCGGCGGTCGTCTCCTGCTGCTGCGGCTGCCCGCCGGTGCCGACGATCCCGCTCAGATCCACCTGGCCGTTGGTCAGGATGGCGACGAGCGCCACCACGATGGCACCGAGCCCGACGGCCCCGCCGCCCACCACCATGCCGGTACGACGGCCACCGCCGCGACGCTGCGCGGTGTTGTCGCTCACATCGGCGTTGGGATTGAACGTCATCCCTCAACGGTACTCGCCCGAAGCCACAACACACGGGAACGATGCACACGCATTCTGCGCCGTCACGAGGCGGTTCCTGTCTGAGGCACCCCTCTAAACTGGAGAGGTCGGCGCGCGCGATGCCCTTTCCGCAAGCGCCTCGGGAGGAGGGTCCACATGTTCACGCCCCTGTCCGATTTCCCCGAGATCGACCATCTCATCCCGTTGTTCGGTCAGATCGACATCGACCTGACGATCATCCTCATCGTCGCCGGCATCCTCATCATCGCCCTGGTAACGGCCCTGGCACCCAAGGTGGGCGTCGCTGGTCCCCTTGTGCTCGTGGCCCTCGGTATCGGCATCACGTTGATCCCCGGGACGCCGAACCTGTACCTGCCCCCGGAATGGATCCTCATCGGGATCCTGCCGCCGCTGCTGTACGCCGCCGCAGTCTCGCTTCCCGCGATGGAGTTCCGGCGGGACTTCAGCGCCATCGGCGGACTCTCGGTGCTGCTGGTCCTGCTTTCCTCCCTCGTGCTCGGGCTCGTCTTCAGCCTCCTCATCCCCGATGTCGGATTCGCGGTCGGCGTGGCGCTCGGCGCCGTGCTGAGCCCCACCGATGCCGTGGCCACCTCGATCGTCAAGAAGCTCGGCACCTCGCCCCGTGTCGTGACGATGCTGGAGGGTGAGAGCCTGCTCAACGACGCCACCGCGCTCGTGCTTCTGAAGACCGCCATCGCTGCGAGCTCCGGTGCCTTCGCCCTCTGGGGCAGCGTCGGCACGTTCAGCTGGGCCGTCGTGATCGCTGTCGGCATCGGTGGGCTCGTGGGCTGGGTGAACCTGCGCGTTCGCGCCTGGATCCCCTCGACGACGGCCGCCACCGCCATCAGCTTCGTGGTGCCCTACGTCGCCTACCTCCCCAGCGAACACCTGGGTGGCTCGGGGCTCGTGGCCGCAGTGGTGGCCGGCATCGTCACCGGTCAGGGCGCCGCACGATACTTCACCGCGGAGCAGCGACTGAGCGACCGAGTGAACTGGCGCACGATCGAACTGATGCTGGAAGGCGCCGTCTTCCTCATCATGGGCCTGGAGCTCAGCTCGGTCATCAACAGCGGCGACGAGGACATCCTCGGCAATGCCGCCTTCCTCGCGCTTCTCGCATTCCTCGTGATCATGGTGATGCGGACGCTCTACGTCATCCCCCTGGTCTGGATGCAGGGGCGGCGGGCGAAGCGCGGAGAGACGATCCGCCCGCATCTGGAGCAGGCACGCGACCGGTTCCAGAACGTCACCGTGGAGCAGGTCGCGGAGCGGGGAGCGCGAAACCCGGAGCGCCGGCTCGCCAGCTTCCGCAAGCGCATCTCCCGCTCGCTCGGCGACATCGCCTATCTCGAGTCGTCGCAGCTCGGATGGCGCGAGGGCGCCCTGATCGTCTGGGCGGGTATGCGTGGCGCCGTAACCTTGGCCGCGGCGCAGACGCTGCCACAGGACACGCCCAACCGCAGCCTGCTCATCCTGATCGCCTTCCTGGTGGCCGTGGGCACCCTGCTGCTGCAGGGATCCACGATCAAGCCGCTGATCCGCGCCCTGGGCCTCACCGGAGCGAAGGACGACGCCGACAGTGCGGAGCAGCTCGCCGAGCTCAACGCCGCCCTGCGCGAAGCCGCGTCGAAGGCGCTGGCCAACCCCGATCTGCACCGCGAGGACGGCCGTCCCTTCGACCCGGCTCTGCTGGCCGCCGCCCGGGAGCGCATGGTCGCCCCGCCGGATGAGGCGGAAGGCGCCACGATGGACGAGCTGCGGGCCATCCGCCTCGTCATCATCCAGGCGCAGCGACAGCGCCTCACCTCTGCCCGATCGAACGGCCGCTACAGCACCGCGATGCTGCGACGGGTACTGGAAGGACTGGACGCCGAGGAACTCAGCATTCGCGCACACCTCCCCGAGTGACCTGGCGCCCTGGCGACTCCCATCGTGCAGGCTGCAGGTTCGCGGCCGATGGGCGGTGACTTCACCGGAGCGATGTCGGTGCCGTCAGGCACAATGGAGCACAGGACGAACGACGGAGAAGGACATGACGGACGGCGCGACGACGGGCACGGACTCCAGCAACGACACGGGGCTGATTCCTGTCGCCCACACGGCTGCGGAGTGCCCGAAGTGCTTCTCGGAGCTGCAGTCGGACAGCACGTGGTGGCGGGCACGGCCCGAAGGATCTCGACTGGTGGGTCTGGTCGTGGTCCGCGACGACATGCCTTCGCTCATCGAGCAGCGTGAAGACCTTTCGCGCTTCGGCGTGCCGATCGAGGGATTCCGCCACCCGGCCCCGGAGACGCTCGAATCCTGGGAGCAACGCCTCACGCGGTTCTTCGGCACTCTCCGACGCGGTGACGTTCTGGTGATCTCCTCCGTGCACGCGCTGGGTCGCGATCTGTCCGAGGAACAGCGGACCATGGCCGAGCTTCGCCGGCGCGGCATCATCATCAAGGTGCTGAGCCACGGCGCCAAGCACCTCAGCGACGCGATCCGGTAACGACGCGGACGGGTGAGTGGCACGGGCGGGTGAGTGGCACGGGCGGGTGAGCGTCACGGGCGGGTGAGTGGCACGGGCGCTAGGGCGCGCAGAGGCGCGCCGGCACAGTGCTCGCGGCTCCGTTGTCGCGCAGGACGCTGACGGCGATGCACACCTGGACCGCGTCCCCGCGGGGAACGGTGACCGTCGCCGTCTCCACGACTTCTGCCTCCTCGTCGCGGCCGGCGTTCACGATGTTCCAGAGGTAGCGATCGCCCGGGAGGGCATCCGGGTTCGTCCACGTGAACACGACGTCGCCGCCCTCGACACGACCGGCGAGATCCTCGGGGGAGGGAACGGCGGTCACGACGATGTTCTGCGGGGCGGCGCTCGGCCCCGGGTCCGGGGTGCGGACGGTCGCCGCGAGGACACTCGCGGCGACCACGACCGCGACGACGACGAGCCCGGAGGTGATGACCGCCACCCGTCCCCACGGCTTCGACCACAGGGATGCGATCCCCGAGGCGGTGCGGTGACGTCGCGGTTCGACATCGACGACGGCGGGCGAGTTGGAGGCGGCGGCTTCGGTGGTCGAGTCCGTGCCGGTGAGCGGCGGCGAGCCGACGAGAGGCGCGATGCTCACGACGCTGCGCACCCGGGTCAGCCCGTCTGCTTCGCCGTCCTCGTCGCTCCGGTCCGGCGCGTCGTCGATGATGTCGATCACCGTCACGGCCATCGACAGCTCGATCTGAACCTTCTGCAGCGCGCGGGCGAACGCGAGCGCCGAGGGATGCCGATCCTCCGGCGACTTTGACAGCGCCCGCAGCAGCGTGCGCTGCAGAGACTCGGGTATGTCCGCACGAGGGATGGGCTGGGCCGGCATCCTCTCGATGCGATCGATCAGATCCAGGCTGGTGGCGGCGCGCTCGGCCTCGAACGGGCTGTGCCCGGCGAGCAGGGTGTAGAGGGTGGCGGCGAGCGCATAGATGTCGGCTTCGGGGCCGCCGAAGGGCTGCTCGGCGAACATCTCGGGAGCGGACCACGGAATCGACACCCCCGCAGCTGTCTCCGCGGCCGACGTCGACGCGATGCCGAAGTCCGTGAGCGCCGGGTGGTCATACTCGGTGAACAGAACGTTGGCGGGCTTGATGTCGCGATGCATCACCCCGGCGCGATGCACGGTCTCCACCGCGGCGGCGATCATGATGCCGACGCGGAGAACCTCCGGAACCGACAGCGGACGAGCCCGGTACCGCGCCTGCAGTGTGGGCCGCGGCGCGTACTCCATGACGAGGTACGGGCGTCCGTCGGGTGCCTCTCCCGCACCGTGGACGGTGACGATCGACGGGTGCGTGGACAGCATGGCCATCACGTTCGCTTCTGCGGCGAACTCCGCCAGAGCGGACCGGCTCATCCGGTCGGTGTGCAAGACCTTGATGGCCACCCGCCGCCGGGGCATGTGCTGCTCGAAAAGGTAGACGTCGGCGAACCCACCCGAGCCGATGAGCTCCACGAAGGTGTAGCCGGGAAGCTCGGGTGGTGGCGCCGCTCGACGTCGGGGACTCACGGAATGTCCTCGAACCTGAGCGTCACGTCGTCGCCGATGTCCAGCACGTCACCCGAGAGCACCATCGTCGCCTCACCGGGGTGCAGGCGCAGCGGACCGTCGCCCTCACGCAGCAGCATCGTGCCGTTCGTGGTGTTGAGGTCGGTGACAGTGACCGCTTCACCATCGCGGCGGATCTCGACATGGTTGCGGGAGATGTCGTGCGTCGGGCTTGCAACGGTGATGAGCTCCGGAATGTCATCGCTCATGCCCTGCTCGATCCGCGGACGACGTCCGACGATGAGAGTGCGGTCCAGGTCGAGAACGGCACCAGTGGACAGCACGACGCGACCACGGGTCGCACGGTCCGTGTCCGGGGATCCGCCCGCTTCACCCGAGGTATGAGTGCCGTCCAGATCGATACCGAACTCCGCATAGAAGTCGGGGGCATCCTCGAAGTCCGCGGCCGTGGCAGCACCCGGGTCGGTATCCGACACCAAGCCGGCCGCGCGGGCCGCGTCGAGGAAGGACTGCTCGACGGTGTGTCCGTCGTGATCGCCGGTGATCCCGGCTGCCGCCATGCTGTGCTGCCCCGCGGGCGAGTCGGGCTCCGCCTCATTCCAGTGCAGCGGCATGGCGGTCCCACCCGTCACGCCCGGGTCGATGACGGCCTCCCCTGTCACGGTCTGATCAGACTCCTCGTCCGCGGAGTTCGCGTCCGTAGGGTGGGTGCCGTCGTGTGAGATGGCATCATCACCGCGGTCGGCGGCGCCAGCCTGGTGGGCGAGATCGCCGTGAGGGCCGCCGCTGTTGCCGAACCCAGCGCGGTCGTCGCCCTCGGCGAGGCTATCGGTGGCGATGGGGCGGGCGATGTCACCCGTGGCGGAGAAGTCCCTGCTGTTGTCGACGCCCTCGTTGGCGACGCCCTCGTTGTCGACGCCATCGCTGTGGACGCCATCGCTGTGGACGCCATCGCTGTGGACGCCATCGTTGTGGACGCCATCGTTGTGGGCATCGTTGTTGTGGAGATCGTTGTTATCGACGGCCTCGTCGGAAACGGCATCTTCCCCGTCCGAGAGGGGGTCGCTGTCGCCATGCGCGTGGGCACCGTCGTCCGCGTGAGAACCGTCGTCCGCGACAGCGCCGTGGTCCGCGATGACACCCTCGTTCGCCGGGGCACCGTCGTACACAACGCTGCTGCCCACAACGCTGTCATTCACAACGCCGTTCTCGACAACGCTGTCGTCCACAACGCCGCCGTCCACAACGCTGTCGTCTGCCGCGCTCTCGGCGTCGCCGCCATCGTCCCTCGTGCGGTCGTCGGTCGGGTCTTCACTCGCGGAACCGCCCTCCGCCGCAGCCGTTTCCGGCTCGTCGTCGGCACGTTCGTCCTCGTCAGCGCCGGTCGGTTCCGGAGCATCGATGGCCGCAGCGTCGGTGGTCGCTCCGACCGGTGCCGCCGCCACCGTGCTGCCAGCCGGATGGTCCTGCGTGCCGACGGCGACGAGGCCGGCGCGCGCGATGCCGGAAATGAGCGGAAGCAGGGTCTCATCGATCTGCGACTCCGGGGGCGTGACCAGGAGCGCGACATGGACGGGAAGCTCCTGCTCGACCCAGGTCTCCATGCGACCTCCGGTGATCAGCTCCTGCCGGGCACCATCGTCATAGACCACCCGGACGTCGCCCCTCACCGCGACCCTCAGGTCCGGACCATGACCGATCGCGATGGCGAACGGGGGGACCGCGGACAGCGGTGCGCCCGCAGTGGCGGTCATGGCGTCGATCACGGCCGCGATACGACCCGAATCCAGCGCCCGCCACACTCGCTCGAGAGTGGAGGCAGCCATGTGGCCCGGGAGGAGAACGAAACCGTTCTCCTTCGCGATGACGTACCAGTCGCCGCTGGCGTATTGCATGATGCCGATGCTCGTATGTGTGCTCATCGTGATGAGTCCTTCCCCAGATGCGGGCTCTCGCCCTGTCCCAATCCCCGCGATGTCGCCGCTGGCGCGGCCTCCCGCGTCCCGTTCGCCCCGCCCCAGCGGGTGCCCGGCGCCGTGTCCTCGTCGTCTTCCGACAAGGACACGTCTCGAGCGTCGACGACGATCACGGTGATGTTGTCCCGGCCTCCGGCCGGTGGTTCGTCTGCCCCGGCGTCTCCGTGGAGAGCCGCGAACATGAGATGAGTGACCGCGCTGCGCGGATCTGTCGTGTTGGTGAGGATCGCCGCGATCTGCTCGTCGCTCACCTCGTTGGTGAGGCCATCGCTGCACACCAGCAGGCGATCACCACGGGCCGCGGGAATCATCCAGATGTCCGCGACCCCGTCACTGCCCGCACCGATCGCACGGGTGATGACGTTGCGCCCTGTTCGCGCGGCGAGATCCGGACGGCTGCTCGCGATCAGCTCCTGCACCATCGAGTGATCGACGGTGATCTGCGTGAGACGCCCCTGCGCCAGCCGATAGGTTCGGGAGTCGCCCACGTTGGCGATCAGCCAGTAGCCGGCACCGTCCACGTCCGACACGGCGACCCCGGTGAGGGTGCTGCCGGCCGGCCGGCCGGCGCCGCCGACCCGCTCGACCCGGCGGCGGGCCCGAGTCAGCGCGTCCTGCAACTGCTCGACCGATACGGACGGCTGCGCCGCGAGCTCGGCGCATTCGGCCACGACGATCCCGCTGGCAACGTCTCCTGCGGCATGGCCGCCCATGCCGTCTGCCACGAGGAACAGGGGCGGCTGAGCGATGTGCGAGTCCTCGTTGCTGCGACGGCGCAGGCCCGGATGCGTCGCGGACGCCCAGTCCACGGTGATGGGAGCAGTGGCGCTCATCGCATCACCTCCACACGGGCGCGACGAGAGCCGATCTCGAGGAGATCACCGGTCTGCAACCGGGTGAACTCCCCCGGGGCAGCCGCAGTGGTCACGCCTTCGCGGCGAATACGCACCCCGTTCGTGGAGTGCAGATCGACCAGCCCGATGTCGGCGCCGCTGCGCTGCACGCGAAAGTGCGACTTCGACAACGAGAGCGAATCGTCGAAGACGATCGCGAGGCCATCCTCCTCCCCACCGACCGGGTTACGACCGAACACCGTGTCTCGCTCCACCTCACACAGCGTGCCATCGTCCCACATGATCGTGACGAATGTGGAGGGGTTCTGAAGCAGGTGCGCGACCAGGTCCTCTGCCGCGGACGGACCGGACATCGAGACCGCAGGAACAGGCGGCGTCGCGCGCACCGGAGCGCCTGGAGCCTGCTCAGCCGCCACCTGCCGATCGCGCGCGGGCGGAGAGACGACGATGGCGGGTCGCGTCGAGCGACCCGAACGCGCCGTGATGGTGAGTGGCGGCGCAGGCGGACGGGTGATCGAGGGCGGCTCGTCGCCGGGTCGCGGGCGTTCCTCACGGGTCGCCTGCACCGGCGCCAAAGAGCTCAGCTGCCCGCCGCGCGCTCGCCGGGCGTTGCGGATCCGGGCGCGTTCGGCGCGGATCCGGTCATCCGTGATGCCGGGCACGCTCTCGATGACATCGGCAGTGCGCTCCGGAGGTTCCGTGGTGAGGTAACGACTCACCCGAGATACCGGGACGTCACGGATCGGCTCGGCAGCAACCGCGTCGGCACTGACTCCCGCGAGCCACTCCTCCGCGCGCTTCTCCTCCTGCAATACGGCCGGCACCACCGGCATCCGCCGGTTCTGCTGCACCATGGACGCTGCCACGATCTTGTCGTGCCACCCACGGCGAGCCCCGCGATCGAACAACGGCGTGAAGAAGCCGATGACCGCGGCGCACAGCAGCAGGAAAACGGTGTTTCGTGCCAGGGCGCGCGCGAAGCCGATCGGGAGAAGGTCGTGCACGCCGATGAGCCGGATACCGACCATCTGCATTCCGAGTGACCCCTCCCCGGCCTGAAGCGCGCTGTGCACGAGGAGCCATACCGCGATGACTCCCGCGACGACCAGCGGGGTGTGCCCGGTTCCCGTCAGCGTCAGCACTGCCGTGACCAACGAGGCCAGTACGACGGGAATCACCGCGTCAATCGCGCATGCCAGAATCCGACGGCTGATGCCGGCGGCTTGCCGCTGCGTCATCATCGCCCCCTTTCCGCCGTCGCGGAGAGCGCGGACGTATCACCATCGGGTCTCCCACCACCACGTGATCGTCCCCGCGCACCGATCACGGAACGCAGACTGATCCTTGCACGCATGCGACGGGCCCGACCGACCGAGAGGCGCATTCCGTGGACAACTCGTCCAGCCTCGTCCCAGAAAGCCTCTCCCTCGGCACCGTCCGCGGTCGCGGGTCCGAAGACGCCCGCGTCGGCGCGATGTGCCAGGGGAAGGACGGCCACATCCGGAAATGCGCGCTGGAGGGTCCGTGCGGTCTCCACCCGCGTCGCGCCGGCGCGGACCGGAACCCGGAGGTCGACGGCGCGATCGACGATCTCATCCCAGCCGCCGGCGATTCGAGCGGGCACGCTGACCGATCTCTGACGCCGACGCCGACGCATCTCCTTGATTAGGAGCACGATCACCCCCGGGGCAAGAAGCAGCGCTCCACCTCCGACGACAGCCGCCGACAGCGCGATCGAGCCCCAGTCGATGCTTGCCTCCTCCGGCTTGTCCTGCTCTTCGCCGTTGTCGCGATCGTTGGGCGCCAGAGGGGTGTCGTCCACGGCTTCCTGTGGGGGAATCGGGGGCTGCAGCACCTGTGGTCTCGGATCGCTCCGGGGTCGCGGCGCCGACTCCCTCGGTACCTTGTCGGGCGGCGGTGCCGGATCGAAAGCCACCCAGCCGTGCCCGGCGAAGGCGACCTCCACCCAGGCGTGGAGGTTGTCCCCGTTCGCGACGAACGGATCGGTGATCGCACCATCGCCCGAGGGATACCACCCCATGACGACGCGGGCGGGAATGCCCAGCTGTGCCGCCATGAGCATCATGGTCACCGCATACTGCTCGTCGTCTCCGACGATGGTGTCGCTGTCGAGGAAATCGTGAAGACGGACTGCCCCGTGACCGGAGAGGGACGGGGCGTCACCCTCGAGTCCGTGGCTGAAGTAGCCCGTGGATGACAGCCATCCGGTCAGCGCCTCGACCTTCTCCAGCGGAGTCGTAGCGTCAGCGGTGGCCTGCGAGGCGAGCGCGGCGACCTCTTCGGGCACGTTCACTGCGGGCGGCATGCGCACCGCGGCGAACGGGGCATCGGCGAGCGATGCCCGCGACGGGGACCGCTCGATCGTCGTCTCGACCGTGTAGACCATTCCCGGTGCCAAGCCAGCGGTGTTGAGCGCGGTCTGGGTCTGGTCGTTGTAATAGGTGTTTCGTCGTTCGGTGGCACCTGCCGTCCGTGCCGCCGGATCGTAGGTGAGCTCCTGGACCGCACCCACCGTCGGCACCCAGACGCCGGTGTAGTCGCCGACCACCACGCCCACCCGCGTGAGCGTGCTCTCGTCGGCCGCACCGCCGGACAGCGGCAGAAAGCGGCCGGAGCCGGCCGAAGCGCCATCGGATGCCTGCAGCACGAGCCCGTCGTAGGCGTCGAGGGCCGCGAGGCGCACGCGCGCGCCCGTCGGCAACCCCGTGATGGTGAACTGGGCGCTGTCGGCGTGGTCTCGCACGAAGGCGCGGAATGACTGCAGGGGACTGGTGTAGTCGTGCGGCTGGAGGGGCGGCACGACGTGATCGCGCGCCACGACCCGGTCGGTCCGGCCACCGTCGAAGAGATAGGCGCCTCCCGCCGATCCCCCCACCATCGCGATGAGAAGCACGGCGGCAGCCGCGACGACCCGGCGGCGGCGAATCGCGCGCAGATGGACCGCGGTGGCCTCCGTGGACGCATGAAGGAGATGACGCGACGGGTCCAGGGCATGGCGAACCCCCAGCCAGGCGATCAAGACGACCGCGAAGGCAGCCCCCGCGACCACGGGCAACTCGGCAGTGCGGGAGCCGAGGAGGGCCACGGCTGCCGCGGTCAGACCGAGGGGCAGCAACGCCCAGGCGGCATGCTTCAGACGCAGCGCGGCCGACGCCGACGTCACCCCGCACACCGTCATCAGGATGAACGGCACGAGGGCGTGCTCGTCGGTGGAGAGCGGAAGCCCGGCCGTGATGAACGACTTCCACGCGGTCACGATGCCGGTGGTGAGAGATCGGAAGCTCTCGAGCGTCGGGATGGCGAAGAACGTCGTGCCGGGGAGCGCGGCCGCTGCGCCCACGAGGAAGTAGCCCGCGACCGTCGCGAGGACGGTCAGCGGGAGGGCCCAGGCACGCAGGGAGGCCACAACCGCGATCGCGACGCCGAGGCCGGTTCCGATCCCGACCGTGAGCAGGAAGCCGAGCCCGTCGAACACGGGCTGAAAGCCGCAGCCGATGATCAGGCACAGGACGACGACCGCGATGACGTCGATCATCATCCGCCGAGCGCGGGTGCCCCGGAGCCCTTCGCGCACGGAGGTCACGACAGCACCCGTCGGACGGCGCGCGGAAGCTCCTCGAGCCTCGGCACATGCAGCACGTCAGCCGTGCCGACACGACGCCGCACGCTCTCCGATTCGGGATCGGCCACCACCACGAGCGTGCGTCCCCCGGCGGGCAGGCGTCCACATGCCGCGTGCAGCGCAGCTGCGGAGGCCTGCGCTCCGCACACCAGGATCACCAGCGCTGCCTGGTGCGCATGGGGTGCGATGCGCACCCCGAGGGCGTCGATGCCCGTGCCGCCTGCAGAAGAGAACGAGACCAGGGAGAACTCATCGAGCAGACGTCCTTCACCGGTGTCCGTCACCACGCGCCCCTGCATCAGCACGGCGAGATCTCGGGAATCCGCGAGCGCGTGCATACCGAACGACGCCGCGATACTCACGGCGAGTTCGAACTCATCCGGGTCGCTGTAGTCGTCCGGGTGCGTGCTGAGGCCGATGACGAATCGCGATCTCCGGGTCTCCTCGTACTGACGCACCAGGACCTCACCGGCGCGCGCCGTGGAGCGCCAGTGGACGTGGCGGAGATCGTCACCCGGCGTGTACTCGCGCAGCGCGTGGAAGGAGACGTCGTCACGGGAGAGGTCCGGTGTGGCCAGGCCTTCGAGATCACGGACCCGCCCGAGCGACAGCCCGACGAGTGGAACCGTGAGGGGGTGGACATACAGAGTATGGGCGTCATCGCGGTGGGAGATCCGCTCGAAGAGGCCGAGGGGGTCGCCGCGGAGCACGCTCACCGGTCCCACAGCGAGCGCACCACGCGCGGCCGTCGGGATAGAGAACAGATCGTCGCGGGTCTCTCCCGCGGGCATCCGTGGCACGTCGAAGGAGCCCCAGCCCGATCCGACGGGCAGCATCAGTCGCGCGGGCGCCAGCGAGCGCGTGGTCGGGTTCGTCACCGTCAGGCTGCCGTAGGCACGCTCCCCCGCCACCACTCGCGTGCGGTTCAGAGCGATCCTGATGTCGTACGCGGTACGTCCGATGAGGAACAGGGCCGATTGGATCATGACCAGCCCCGCCACCAGTGCGGCAGTCGCGAACTCCGCCCAGCCCAGCAGGGTCGCTGCGATACCGACGCCCACCGAGCACGAAAGCAGCAGCCATCCCAGTGGACGCAGGGTGCGCAGGCTCTCTGCGGCCGATGTCACGCGGGCGCGCCGTGTGGCTTGCCGGGTCTGCGTGGTCGCCGTCTCGTCGGGTACGGCGCGCGTCGGCCACGCTCGCAGCGTGCGGGTGCGGCGAGCGTCAGCGGGACGAGACGGCGAGGACATCATTGCGGATCACTCCGGTGCAATGGGGCATCGACCGTGGCGATGACACGTGCCAGCACCGCCGCGGCGGTCATGCCGCTGTACTCCGCCTCGGGGTCGAGCACGATGCGGTGCTCCCACACGGGCCCGAGAAGCGCTTTGATGTCGTCCGGGAGCACATAGTGGCGTCCGAGCGAGGCCGCCCGGACGCGCGCGATCCGCACCATGGCGATCGCGCCGCGTACGGATACGCCCAGGCGCACGGAGTCGTGATCACGCGTGGCTTCGGCGAGCATGGCGATGTAGCGCAGCACGGCGGAGTCGATGTGAACTGTGGCGGCCAGCTCTGTCATGTCCGAGACCGCGTCGGTCGTGATCATGGCGGACAGGGCCGGCTGGGAGACCCGCGTGCCGGTGGCGGCGAGGATCGTCTCGGTGGCATCGAGGTCCGGGTAGCCGATGGACGTCTTCACCAGGAACCGGTCCAGCTGCGCTTCCGGGAGGCGGTAGGTTCCGGCCGTCTCTATGGGGTTCTGTGTCGCGAGCACGAGGAACGGGCGGCCCACGGCGTGAGCGACGCCGTCGATCGTGATGCGCCCCTCTTCCATGACCTCGAGGAGCGCCGATTGCGTCTTCGGCGAGGCGCGGTTGATCTCGTCGGCGAGCACGATCGATGCGAACACCGGTCCGCGATGAAACTCGAACTCCTGCGTCCGCTGGTCGTAGATCGTGACGCCGGTGATATCGCTGGGGAGAAGGTCGGGCGTGAACTGGATCCGGCTGCTCGTTCCCTGAACCGTGGCCGCGAGCGCCTTCGCGAGGCTGGTCTTACCGGTTCCGGGCGCGTCTTCGAGGAGGACGTGTCCTTCAGCGAGCATCGCCTGCAGCACGAGCGCCACGATGTCGGACTTGCCGATGAGCGCTGCTCCGACATGGCCGACAAGGCGCGCGAACGCGTCGGCGAACCAGACGGCCTGCTCGGGGTTCATCGGCACCGGTTCGGTGGTCGATGCATCCGGCGCATCGCTCGGCGGATCGTCCGACAGGAGCGGCGGGTTCTCTTCAAGCATGAAGTGGGTCTTCCTTGTCGCGGGAGTTCGGGTCGGGTAACGGGTTCTGGGGTGGCGGTGCGCCTACTCGGACTTGCGTCCGGTCGAGCAAGAATCGAAGGGGCGGCAGGAGTTGGACAACGTGCGTGGCGCATAGGGGGACCCGCTCTCCCACTCGATGACGAGCCAGATCTCGTCTCCTGCGGCGCCGCGGCAATAGGGCAGGCCGACCGTGGTGTTCGTGGGCGCCGGCCGGTCGTAGCGCACGGTCACCGTGCCGTTCACCACACACTCGTACGCCACGCTGCCGGTGCCGTAGATGCCGTGATACACGACATCCTGACCAGGGCGGCCATCGTCGAGGGTGACGTCGTTGCCGAGAGCCAGCGTGCCCAGGGTGACGGTCGACGGATCGGGCCCGGTCTTCACCGGGACCACCGTGGGCTGGCTCTTCGCGTGATTGGCGTCGATCGCCCACAGGGTCACGGATCCGTCGAAGTTCCACCCGACATCGAACGTTGTCGTGCCGCTGGGCACGTCGATCTGCTCCTGCCCGCCGCTGAGCTGCCAGGTGACGTTGGTGACCGGGGAACCATTGCTCGCACCAGGCGACCACGTCAACGTGACCTGTGTACGATTCACCTCCGCGGAGGCACTGGGGGGTGCCGGCGGTCCGGCGGGCACCACCGAGTTGGAGTCGGCCGATGCCGGCCCCGGGTACCGGTTGCCGTCCACCACGGTGACGGCCCGAACGCGCACGGAGTAAGCCGTGCCGTTGTTCGCCGGGATGGCACCGCCCTGGGTTCCGCCCGGGAGCGGTTGCCACGGCGCACCGTTCAGCGCGTACTCGTACTCGATCTGCGAAGGATCGGCGCCGTTGCCGGCGACCGCCGCAAAGGAGCGCAGGATCACTCGGCCGTCACCGGAGAGCAGCCCGATACCGGAGGGCTGTCCGGGCGTCGCGATGGCGTTGACCGGCGCCGACTGCGGACTCGAGGGGCCGGGACCACGCCCGTTGACGGCCACCACCGAGAACGAATACAGCTCACGTGTGCCCGCGACGTGATAGTCGACGGACGCGGTGGCGGAGGAGATCTGGGTGAGCTGAGCGCCGTCGCGGATCACCGTCAGGACGTATCCCGTGATCGGTGAACCGTTCGCCGCGGGGGCCTGCCACTGCACGCTCAGGGTGGCACCCGTATCCGTCGGGGCGCCGACGACCACCGTGGGCGCGGCCGGAGCCGACGGCGGGCCCGACGGCGTGGCCGGGCTGGATGGCGCCGACCAATCGGAACTCACCCCGGCATCCGTGGTCGCCTGTACGCGGAAGGTGTACGAGACGCCGTTCTGGAGTCCGGTGAACGAGGCGTTCGCTGCACGGACGGTCTGCACCGCCGATCCGGTGGGAGGCGCCGGGGAGATCTCCACGTTGTAGAGCGTCACCGGGGGTGCCGATGCAGCCCACCCGGCGACGATCACTCCGTCGTCCGCAGCGATCGACAACTGACCCGGAGCGGCGGGACGGGCCTGCGGCCGCACCGTGTCGGACAGTGCGGACGGTGACGACGTGCCGACCGCGTTCGTCGCGGTGACCTGGAAGCGGTAATCCCGGCCGGCGACGAGGCCCCCGATGGTGCAGGCGGTCGATTCACACGACATAGTGACGGAGCCGTCCTCAGAGGAGACCGTGTATCCCGTGATGGGCGACCCGTTCGACTCCGGCGGACTCCAGGACAGCATCACGGAGTTCTCCGTGAGGCCACCGACCGTCGGCCGGCCGGGGGCGGACGGACGGTCGCGCACGGTGACGCTCAGCAGCCCGTCGACCTCACGTGCCGCGTCATCGGAGCCGTCGGCGATGCGGTAGCGAACCGTGAGCGTCCCGGTGAAGCCGGCGTCGGGAGTCACCGTGACTGCGGCCCCCTCGAACGTCACGGCGCCCTCACCCGCGAGAAGCGTGGCTGCGACCACGCGCAGCGGAGTGTCCGGGTACGGATTGGTGTCGTTCGCGGTGACGTCGATGGTGCGTGCAACGCCCGCCACGGCATCGGTGACGACATCGGCGACGGCGACGGCGAGCGGGCGCTCGGTTCGCGTCGTGCGGATCTGGAAGGTGGCGGCGACCGGATCGGACTTCCCGTCCGTCGCCGTCACCGTGACCGAGCCCACGAGCCCGACGACTCCATCGGCGGGAGCCGACACCGACAGCGCCTCTCCGGTGACCGCGGCGGTGATTCCGTCGGGGGCGGATCCGAGGAGGGCGTAGTGCATGGCGGCGAGATCACCATCGTCGGGATCGCGGGTGAGGTCGGTGAGCGACAGCGTCGTGGGTGCTTCACCCCGGGGGACGGTGATCGTCGCGCCCGAGAACGTCGGCGGAGTATTGCTCGTGTCCGCGGGGAGCACGGTCACGGGGATCGAGAGCAGTGCCGTCCGTCCGCCCGGATCGTCCGCGGTCGTGCCGTCCGTCACGAGCACGGTGAGCGCATCCGATCCGGAGTAGTCCACACGCGAGCGGTACTGCAGGGTCCGGTCATCGACGATGAGCCCGCTGCCGTCGTCGTGCAACGCCGAGACCTGGTCGCGATCGGCGATCATGACCGGCAGATCGCCCTGCGTCCGCACATGGTCGGCGAGTTCCACGGTGACCAGCTCTCCCGAACGCACCGTGACGGCACCTGCCGTGGGAGAGAGCTCGGGTCGGAGGTCGCCGAGCGCGGGAACGAACAGGAACGCCGAATCCTGTAGTCCGTCCGCGTCGGTGACCGTGTACGGGATCAGCTGGCGCTGCGTCTCGACCGTGACCCGGATGCTCTGACCGGCGCCGAGCTCGGCAGTGGTCGGCTCCGGGAGGGACACCGTGAGCGCATCGGTGGTGCCGTCAGGATCGGAGTCGTTCGCTCTGACATCCACCGAGACGACGCGATCATCCGGAACCTGTTCCAGTCGGATGCGATCATCACGAGCGAGCGGCGGCTGCGGCGGCACCGTACTGTCCACCGTCAGGTCGATGACGCCGACGGCGGTGGCTCCGCGGCTGTCCTGTGCGGTGTACTGCAACGCGGTGCGGACCTTCTCACCCTCAGGAAGGTCCGGCGTGGTGATGACCACGCGGCCGCCGTCCACACGCGCCTCCAGACCCGGGATGTCGGCGGGAACGGCGAGCGCATCGGCGATGAGCGTCAGCGGGGTGTCGCCGTCGGGGTCGCTGTCGTTGTCGAGCGGGCTGACATCGATCACCCGCCCCGGCGCGGCGATCACGTGGTCGGCGACCGCGAACGGTGCCTGGTTGTCGGGGAGCGCGCCGGCGATCCCCACGCGAACCGTCGCGACGGCTTCGGCCCCCAGGCGATCACGCACTCGGTACGTGAACAGATCCGTGCCCGCCGAGTCGGCGAAGGCCTCGTACTCGATCCGGTCGTCCACGGTGGCGATCACACGTCCGCGCGTGGGCGCGGTCGTGATGCCGACGAGTTCCACGGAGTCGCCCTCGGGATCGATCCCGTCCAGCGGGACCGCAATCGCCACGACGCCACCGGCGATCACGCGCGCGGTGAGATCACGGGGCGTCGGAGCGGCGTTGCCGGCCTCATCGACAGGCAGCACCTGGAAGGTGACGTCCCCCGAGACGCGCTGTCCGAGAGCATCCGCGACCTCGTACCGGGCGCGCACCTCCCCGGGCTGCGCACCCGCGCGGAATCGCACCGTGTCGCCGGAAACGAAGATCTGATCGGCGGCATCGGCGGGAACGACATCCCGAAGTTCGCGGGAGAGGGTCAGCGGGGAATGGATGGGGGATGAATCGTTGTCGAGAACGTGCGCGGTGGCAGCGTCGCCGGCGCGCACCACCACGACATCGGGCGTCGCCTCGGGAGCTTCCTGGCCGGTGGACGGCTGCAGCGGAATCACGATCACGTCGCCCTCGGCGGACTGCGATCCGTTGGAGATCACGTACCGGACACGCGTCTGCTGGGACAGCCCTGCGTCGGCGATCCGCAGTGTCTGGTTGTTCACCAGGGAGATGGCGATGCCCGGATTGTCCGTCGTCACGGACTGGACCACCAGCACTCCCCCGGCAGGATCGACGTCGTTCTCGAGCACACCGGTCAGCACTTCTCCCCCGACGGGCAGGAGCGCGGTGTCCTGAACCGCGATCGGAGGCTGGGCGGCGCCAGCGGCGTCGATCACATCGATGCGGACCACGCCCGACGCCGACGCCGACCCCGCCGACACGCGATAAGTGACGTACCGGGTGCCGAGTGAATCGGCCCGGAAGCTGAAGGACCCGTTCAGATAGTCCGGTACGACGGTGGCGGTGGCGTGCTCCTGGACCAGCGAGAGCTTCAGCACATCCTGACCGGCGGAGAGATCATTCACCAGCGGCGAGACGGTCACCTGCTCCCCCACTCGGGCGATGACGTGATCGGGGTTGGTGACAGGCGACGTGCTGCCGGGGGCCCGGACGTCGAACCGGAGCACTCCCGACGCGCTCGCTGCTCCGTCGGAGAGCACGATCTGGACGTCGACCGGCCCGCTCGAGCCGCCGATGGCCCGGAACGTCACTCTGCCGTCCGGGGTGAACGACACCTCGTCGCCATCGGCGGCCACGGCCGACTGCAGATAGATGTCATCGCCATCCGGATCCCGCCAGTCCGGCAGAAGGTTGTATGTCGTCGCCGCGCCGGCCTCCACCGGGATGATCTGATCGGCGCGCACCTGCTCCGGGGCACCGTTCTGGGAGGGCGGGTGGACGGTCACCGTCACCGTCGCGCTGCCCGTGCCGCCTCGCCCATCGTCGACTGCGTACGGCACCGTCATGGTGCCGTCGGCGGATTCCGGGACATCCAGCTGGAGCGCCTGCGCGTTGAGGATGGGTCGTACCGTACCGAGCTGGGTGGACGGGCTCTCGACGCTCACGGTGAGAACATCGCCGTCCGCGTCGCTGTCGTTCTCGAGAACGGGTAGCACCGTGGCCCGACCAGCCCGGACGCCGTAGGCATCGTCGTTCGCGACAGGGTCGGTGTTCTCTTCCCCACGCTCGGGCTGAGCCTGTTCCGGAGTGTCGCGGGATGACTCGCCGCGCTCGTCGCTCTCGCCGTCCGGCGGCGTGAGATCGTTCCAGTTGTCAATGCGCTGCAGCGCGGAATCCAGCATCCAGGCCACGCCGTTGATGGTGTCGTTCAGCAGCACGGATTGCCGGTTTACCCGGAACGTGAGCGCGACCTGCGGGCCGACGCCCTCGATGGTGGTGTCGATGAGTTCCGCGTCATCCGCGCACTCCCGGAGGAAAGCGGCCGTGCCGCCCCATGCGGCGTAGGTGCATCCGGCCAGCCGCACGGGTGCCGCAGGACTGCCTCCCGGCGTGGCCGGTGCCCGCTCTGTGACGGCACCACCGGCGAGCTGGACGGTGATCACGGCATCCGGCGAGGCGACGCGCACCGCCGGATCGTCATCCGAGGGCTGCTGCAGCACGAGAGCCGGCCCCTCGGCATCGGCGGGCAGCTCGGCCCGCAGTCCGCGCGCGGTGTACAGCGTCCGCGAGGTGCGATCCAGCACCACAGGCTCGGAGCCGACCGCGGAGATCGTGAGCTCGTCCTGCGGATCGATCCCCTCCAGCGCGCGTGTCTCAGCGGCGCCGACGCTTCCCATCGGGGAGACGCGGATCGAGGTGAGCTCGCCGGACTCAGCGGACACGGCGTGCACGGTACCGGTCCGGTCGACCACGACGGCGGAACCGCTGTCGAGCGTGCGCTCGACAGGCATGGACGGAGAGAAACTCGCCAGCGCGGACACCGGCATCACCCACAGATCCCCGGTGGCGGTGTCGTGCACGGTGACCGTTCCGCCGCCCAGCGAGACCTCCGCCGTCGACGGCACGGCCACCGAGCCACGCACCGTGTAGCTCACGGGGTCGAGGACGCCGATCTGCCCGGCCGATGTGATCAGCACATCGGAGCCCGACTGCAGCACGTCGTAGTCGGCGGCCTGGGAACGCGCGACACCGTCCACGACCGACGCGCTCGGGTTGACGTGCCCGACTAGCAGCGCGCTCTGCTTCGTGATCCACACACCGCCGTCGTTCAGATCGACCTCGGCGGCGGGCGTCCCGTCGTAGGCGACCGCCATCGTCGCGACAGCGATCCCCGTGACGGCGATCGCGGCCGTGGTGGCGATCGCCGTACGGCGTCGACGCATCCAAGATTTTGCCGTCCCCAAGCGGCACCCCAGCTTTCCTCAGCACCGTTCCCCGCGGATGACTCCGCAGCTTTCCCCAAAGCGGAACGGTCAGATCATCCTACTGGTCGTCGGCGACATCCGCACCGCAGATGGCGAGGGTTATCCACAGCCTCTGAGGAGACATCACTCGTCGCCGCCGGGGCCGACGGGGAAGTTGTCGCGGAACAGATGCCGGGGATCGATGCGCTCTGTGATGCGCCGGAGCCGTGCCAGCGTGCTCGGCGGGATGGCCTCCGCGATGCGGGCCGGCCGGTCCGACGCTTCGAAGCTGGTGTACAGGCCCGTCGAACGCCGCCCCCGCGGCTCCCACATCAGGTCGAGCCGCTGCGCATCGCTGCCGAACGCGACCACCGAGAACTGCGCGTCGCGGTGCGCGAACGCGGACTCGTCGGCGCCCACGTCCGAGGCGGCACCGCGGAGTGCGCGGATCTGGAAGGAGGGCCGGCCGCTGCGCATCTGATGCGCGGCGGCGGTGACGACGTCGGCGGACAGCTCACGAAACAATCCCGAACGGGTGACGGGCGCACCTGTCCC
The DNA here is from genome assembly GCF_044769785.1 of Microbacterium sp. GXS0129. Classification (NCBI taxonomy): domain Bacteria; kingdom Bacillati; phylum Actinomycetota; class Actinomycetes; order Micrococcales; family Microbacteriaceae; genus Microbacterium; species Microbacterium sp. GXS0129. The sequence continues at coordinate 21,816 of NZ_JBIZVZ010000006.1, forward strand.
TGCCGCGGCCCGTCATCAGCGTCCGCGATCACCTGGGCGTACGTGGTGATCCGTGCCGGGCTCGATCACGCGCAATCCGGCGGGCACGTCGTCGTACGCGATTCCGGCGACGCGCGCGGCGCGGGCCGCACGCGAACGAGGATCGGCGGTGGACGTGCCACGGGAAGCGCGTTCCTGCGCCACCAGCTCACGAACGGCCGGGCCCACCTCCTGACCGAACCGGTGAAGGGTCGCCGGATCACCGGAGGCCAGGATGAAGGTACTGACTCCGCTGTCGAGTGTGAGCGTGGCGAGGCGCGCGGCCCACGAGCGGCTGTCGGCCTCGGGGCCGATGTTGAGCAGGCGCCGGATCTCGTGCGGTTCGCGACCCGCACCGTGAGCGGCGTCGTCGATGCGCGCCATGCCCTCATCGAGGTCGCCCGGCTGCATCATCGACTCCGAGGGGAGCCAGCCGTCGCTCTTGCGGCCGATGAGTCGCAGCATGCGAGGCTTCAGCGCGCCGATCCAGATCGGGATGTCGTGGGCGGGGCGCGGACCGCGTTTCGCGCCCCGCAGCGGATAGGCCTGTCCGTCGCGGAAGATCCCGCCGCGTTCGTCGGTGCGCCACGTCTCCCGCACGATGTCGATGACCTCTTCCAGCGCCGTGACGGCCTCCCCCGGGGTGCGACGGGGTCCTCCCATCGCCGTGATCGCGTCCCAGAACGCGCCCGCCCCGAGGGCGAGGTCGAACCTCCCTCCGGAGAGCAGATCGAGCGAGGCCGCAGCACGCGGCAGCGTCGGCATGCGCAGCGGTACGTTGACGACATTGGCGGAGATGTGGATGCGCTCGGTGACGGCGGCGACGTAGGACATCAGCGTCCAGGTGTCGAGAAACGCGGGCTGATACGGGTGGTCCTGGTACGTGACCAGATCCAGGCCCGCCGCTTCCGACACCTGCGCCAGCACGACGGGGTTCTGCGCGGGCGTCGCCGTGGGCGTGATGAAGCTTCCGAAACGGAGGTCGTGACCGTAATCCATGGGGCTCCTCGTCTGTCGACCCGCGGGTGAGCCCCCTCAGGCTATGCCTGCGCGAACACGGCGGGGGTCGTTGCGCGGTGGCAGCCCCGGACGTGATCGTCGACCATGCCCGCGGACTGCATCAGGGCGTACATGGTGGTGGGACCGACGAAGCGGAACCCGCGCCGCAGCAGTTCTTTGCTCATCGCCTTCGATTCGGCCGTCTGCGCGGGGACATCGGCGAAGGTCTCCGGGGGGACGTGGGTCTCCGGAGCGAACGACCACATCAGCTCGTCGAAGTCACCGGGGGCCATCTCGATGAGAACACGCGCGTTGCCGATGGCGGCGAGGATCTTGGCGCGGTTGCGGACGATGCCGGCATCGCCGAGGAGACGCTCCACGTCTTGCTCGTCGTAGCGGGCGATCCGGTCCGGATCGAACCCGTCGAAGGCGACGCGGAAGTTCTCCCGCTTGCGCAGGATGGTGATCCAGCTCAGGCCGGCCTGGAAACCCTCGAGCGTCATCTTCTCGAAGAGCCGCTGGTCGCCGTGCATCGGCTGACCCCACTCCTCGTCGTGATAGCGGGTGTAGATCTCCTCCTGCCCGGCCCACGCGCAGCGCGCGATTCCATCGATACCCGTGGTGACATCCGCCATGCCTCCACGGTAGCGGTGGCGTCGGACATTGCTCATAGGGTGGGAGGGTGCGTGCGGAACAGGTGACGGCAGCGGTGGCGGAGCACGGTGAGGGGCCGGTCTGGTGGCCCGACTGGGGTGGTCTGCGCTTCGTGGACGGCAGCCGTGGCGATGTGCTGACGCTGCTGCCCGAGGGCGATGTGACGCGGATGCACGTGGACGCCTTCACCGGGTTCCTCCGCCCGCGTGCGAACGGCGGCTGGATCGTGGGCGGGGAGCACGCCCTCTTCGGCGCCGATGACCCGCGGGCCGTGCCCACCGCGCTCGTGCGGCTGCTGGATGATCCCGCGATCCGGCTCAACGATGCCGGAACGGATCGCGCCGGTCGCCTGTACGCCGGCTCGATGGCGTACGAGGGCACCGCGAACGCAGCGCAGTTCTGGCGCATCGTCGGTGAGGACGTGAGCGTGCAGTTCTCCCCGGTGACGATCTCCAACGGGTTCGACACCTCTCCCGACGGCGCGCTGGGCTACTACGTCGACACCGTGACCGGTCGCGTGGATGTCTGCGACGTGACGCCGGAGGGGCTGAGGGATCGACGCCCGTTCGCCGTGATCGACCCGGCGGCCGGCCATCCCGACGGGCTGACCGTGGCCTCGGACGGGTCGGTGTGGGTGGCGCTGTGGGACGGACACGGCGTACTCGGCTTCGACTCGGACGGGGTGCTGCGCGAGCGCATCGAGGTCCCCACGGCCCGCACCACGGCGTGCGCCTTCGGGGGCGACGACCTGCGGACCCTCTACATCACCAGCTCTCGCCAGGGCCTCACGGACGATCCGCTGGCCGGCGCGTTGTTCGCCGCGACGCCCGGCGTCACCGGCCTTCCGGTCACGCCCTACGCCGGCTGAACGGCTCACACCAGCGCGAGACATCCGTCTGCGGGTGACGGCCGGCGCATCGCCGGGGTCCTCACCCGCAGACGGACGCGGCGGATCAGGTCAGACGGTGGCGCGACGGACGCGCTGGGTCTGGACGCCGAGGCCGTCGATCTCGATGCGCATCTCGTCACCGTCCTGCAGGTAGGGGAACCGCCCCGACAACGCGACGCCCTCGGGGGTCCCGGTGTTCACCAGGTCGCCCGGCTCCAGCACCATGTACTGGCTGAGCTCCCACACCAGGTGGGCGACGGAGAAGACCATGTCGGCGGTGCTGGAGTCCTGACGAGGCTCGCCGTTGACGAAGCTGCGCAGGCGGAGCGCCTGCGGATCGACCTCGTCCGCCGGCACCAGGGCGGGACCGAGCGGGTTGAACGTCTCGGCGCACTTGCCCTTGGACCACTGCCCGCCGGACACCTCGATCTGGTATTCGCGCTCCGAGACGTCGTTGGAGACGACGTACCCCGCGATCACCGCGAGCGCGTCTTCCGGGGAGGCAAGATACCGCGCACGGCGCCCGATCACCACGCCGAGCTCGACCTCCCAGTCGCTGCGCTGCGAGTCGGGCGGCAGGAGCACGTCGTCATCCGGGCCCACCACCGTGTTGGGGTGCTTGAAGAAGATGACCGGGCGCTCGGGCGGAAGGGAGCCCGACTCTGCGGCATGCGCCGCGTAGTTCATCCCGACGCAGACCACGGCCATCGGACGCGCGATCGGGGCGCCGACGCGCAACCGCTCAGCCTCGGGCTGCGCGGGCAGCTCACCGGCGGCGAGGGCGGCGCGGGTGCGGGCGATGCCGTCGGCGGCGAGGAACGCGCCGTCGATCTCTCCGGTCAGCGGCGCGAGCGAGCGCAGCACGCCCTCGTCGTCACGGACGAAGGGACGCTCCGCTCCGGCGGTTCCCAGACGCATCAGCTGCATGGTGACTCCTCATCTCTCGCGCGACGTCGCGCGTTCGGCCGCACCGTCCTGGCGCGGAGATCGGTGGGGTTCGAGTCGCGGGCGGCGATGCGCTCGCGACCGGTCCGGCGTGGCACAACGACCGCGTTCAGCCGGCGGTAGCCGCTCGCGCGTAGTCGTGGTTCACGATGGCGGCACCGTCGCTGCCGGACAGGAAATCGATCACGTTCTGCGCTGCGTGGATCGGAAGATCGACCAGCGCCTCCGGCGAGTACCAGGCCGCGTGCGGGGTGAGCAGCACGTCGTCGCGCCCGCGCAGCACGCTGTCCGCGGGAAGGGGTTCGGCGGCGAAGACGTCCAGCGCCGCGCCGGCGATCGTGCCCGCATCCAGCGCTGCGACAAGGGCGTCCTCATCGATGAGCGGTCCCCGGCAGGTGTTCACGATCACCGCGCCGGGGCGCATCGTGGCGAGCGCCGCCGCGTCGATGAGGTGATGGGTTTCGGCGGTGAGCGGTACGTGGAGGGTGAGCACATCCGCCGCGGCGATGGCGGCAGCGATATCGGCGACCTCGCATCCGGCGGCGGTGACGGCAGCCGCCGGCGCGTAGGGGTCGGCCACGACCACCCGGAATCCGATGCCGCGCAGGGAGCGCGCCACCAGGGAGCCGATGCGGCCGAAGCCCAGCACGGACACGGTGGTGGTGGATGGGCGCACGGCCGCGGGGTGGGCGTCGACGGCTCGCCAGGTCCCCTCGCGGACCGCGCGGTCGTAGGACGCGAGCCCCCGTGCCTGCGCCATGATCATCGCCACCGTGTGGGCGGCGACCTCCTCGATGCAGTAGCTCGGTGTGTTCGCGACGGCGATGCCGCGCGCGGTGGCCGCCTCCACGTCGATCATGTCGTAGCCGATGCCGAGCCGGGAGATGATCCGCAGGTTCGGCAGCGCATCCATCACCTCCGCCGTGATGCGCGCCCACTGCACGACGAGCGCTTCGGCATCGGCGCCGATCTCGGCGATGGCGTCGGGGGTGGGTGCGCAGGAGCGCACGGCGTCGATGCCGGCAGCGGAGAGGGCGTCCTCGACGGGGGTGCCGGGCAGGTCGCAATCGGTCACGAGCACACGAGAGGCTGTCATGCGGAAAATGCTATAGCATTTCCGCATGACAGCACGACGTTCTCTCATCACGGGGGCGAGTTCCGGAATCGGAACCGCTGTCGCCCTCGAACTGGCGGCACAGGGCCACGCCCTCTGGATCACGTTCACCGGTCGCGAGGAAGCGGCGGCGGACGTCGCCGCGCGATGCCGGGAGGCGGGGGCGGCGGAGGTGCACGTCTCCCGTCTCGACCTGCGCGATTCGGCATCCGTGGAGGGCCTGATCGCCGAGATCACCGAGACATGGGGCGACCTGCACGTCCTGGTGAACAACGGCGGGGTGTGCCCGTACACCGCATATCCGGACATCGATCTGGAGGAGTGGGACTTCGTCATGGAGACCAATGCACGCGGAACCTTCTGGCTGACGCGCGCGGCGCTCCCGCTGCTTCGTGCAGCCGCGGGGGATCGCAGCGTGATCAACGTCGCCTCCATCGCGGGCCAGGTGGGAGCGCTGGCCACCGGGATGCACTACGCCGCCAGCAAGGGCGCCATCCTCGCCCTCACCCGGAGCTTCGCTCGTCACCTCGCGTCCGAGGGCATCCGGGTGAACGCGGTGACGCCGGGAGCCGTGGACAGCGCGATCACCGCGAACCTCACCCCCGAAGCGCGGGAGAAGCTGGAATCCGGCATTCCGCTCGGCGCCTTCGGCCAGCCGGCGGACATCGCCTGGATCATCGCCGGTCTGGCGTCCCCGCGCGCCGCCTTCGTGACCGGCGCCACCTACGACGCCAACGGAGGCACCCGCATTGACTGACCGCAGCGCACACGACACCGTCCTCGCCCAGCTGGACGCCTTCAACGCCCACGACCTCGACGCGTTCGTGGCGACCTACGCGGATGACGCCGTGATCACCGGGGTGGCCCCCGAGCCGATCGTGGGGGCGGTGGCGATCCGCGCGTTCTACGAGCCGCGACTGCAGAACCCGGAGCTCTCCTGTGTGATCGACTCCTCGGTGCTGTTCGGTGATCGCTGGGTGGTCGCCCGTGAATACGTGATCAACGCCGGTGTGTCCACGGAGACCATCGCGACGTTCGACGTGGTCGCCGGCCGCATCTCCCGCGCGTCGATGCTGAAGGCCTGACCGCCCAGAAACCCCGGCGAGTCCGAGAAGCCCTGCACCGCGGGGTTTCCCGGACTCGCCGGGGTTTTTCGCGCGTCAGGAACCGGAGGGGTAGTGGGCCGCGATGGAGGGGCGGAGAGACAGATCCCCGAAGCCGGAGGTCCAGCCGCCGTCCACCGCGATCGACTGGCCCGTGAGGTACGGCGTCTCGTCGGAGAGCAGGAAGGCCGCGAAGGCGGCGACCTCCTCCGCCGTGGCGATGCGCCCCATGGGCGGCCCCTCCGCGAGCGCTCGCTCCTCGGCAGCTGGATCCGCGGCGGCGGCGATCTGCGCTTCCAGGTGCGGGGTGCGTACACCGCCCGGGGCGAGGGTGTTGCACCGGATGTTCACCCCGCCGTACGTGACGGCGACACTGCGGGAGAGGGCGTCGATGCCGCCCTTGGTGAACTCGTACGCGCTGTACTCGGGATGCCCGGCGCGACCGTGGATCGAGCCGATGTTGACGATCGCGCCACCGCTGGACTGCGCGAGGAACGACTTCACCGCCACCGAGCAGCCCCAGATGTAGCCGAGGCCGTTGATGTCAACGATCTCGCGCACGGCGCCGGCGTCCAGTTCGTGAAGCGGCGTGGCACGGGTGATCCCGGCGTTGTTGACCCAGCCGGCGAGCGGCGCCCGGGCGGTGGCCTCCGCGGCCGCACGCTCGTGAGCGGCGACATCGGATGAGTCGCCGAGGACGACGGCGGCCACCGCACCGGCTTCGAGGCTGCCGGAGCCGGCGGAACGCTCCAGCCCCACCACGATCCACCCGTCGGCGGTGAGCCGCTCGGCGATCGCCCGTCCGATGCCCTTGCCGCTGCCGGTGACCACCACGCTGCGGTGCTGCAGATCGTGTCGCATGTCAGTCCTTTCCCGATGCCGTGAAATCGAAGCGGGCGGGATCGAGGGAAAAGCCCAGCCCCGGCCCCGCCGGAGGGGTGACACGGCCCGCGAAACGCGGGCCGTCCACAATGAGAGTGGGTGCCGGGTCGTACGGGTTACCGCCGCGCGCGAAGGTCTCGACCTCGATACCGAGGTGCGCCGTGACCTCCGGATACACGTGCCCCGACACGGGAACGCCGCGCTCACGCGCCCAGGCAATCAGCTCGCGCGCGGGCGTGATCCCGCCCACGGCGATCACGTCCAGGCGCAGCACATCTACGTTCCCCTCGATGACGAGCCGTCGCAGCACGTCCGGATCGGTGACCTCGTCGCCCACCGAGATCGGAAGTCCGCTCTCACGCCGGATGCGAGCGCACCCCAGCGCGTCCTCGGGAAGCAGCGGATCTTCGAGCCAGTCCAAGCGGATGTCACCCCACTGCCGGATCTCGGCGACCGCCTCGTCGGCGTCGCGCCAGCCGAAGCCGACATCGACCACGAGACCGGTCTGCTCCGGCAGTTCCTCGTTGAGGATGCCGATGAGCGCACGCATGTACGCCGCATCCGGCGTGCGCGAGATCTTCACCCGCTTCCAGCCGTCCGCCTGGGCGAGCACTTCGTCGGCGACCTCGCGCGGTGCACGATCGGGTGACGGGTAGGCCGCCACGAGCATCGCGTCCCGGGGCTCGCCGCTCTCCCCGATCAGTTGCCACACCGGCACCCCCGCGCGTTGCGCCGCCACATCCCACGCCGCCACATCCACGAGCCCGATCGCGCGGCGGACCAGACCCACCCGGCCCACGATGGCGCTGCCACGCAGCATCCGCTCCCAGAGCGCGGCAGGGTCATCCGCGTCGGCGCCCACCGCATGCGGAGTGACCAGGCGCTGCACGATCTCCGCCATCGGGGCCTCCCGGCTGAGGCAGTACGCGTGCCCGGTGCGACCGGCATCGTCGCGGACCTGCACGGCGGAGTACTCCCGCCGCGTCACCGTCATCGCCCCCAGGCGCAGCGGCTGCGGCAGGGGCAGCACCGCGGTGGCGGCGCTCACGTCGGCGAGCGTCATCACTCGGGCTTCTTCGCGAGGGGCACGCCGTAGTCCACCATGAACCCGCCGTCCACGTACAGGGTCTGCCCGTTCATGTAGCTGGCGTCGTCGGAGACGAGGAAGCTGACCGCGGCCGCGATCTCGCTGGCATCGGCGAGCCGCCCCGCCGGGATGCGGGACAGGATCGTGGCGGGGTTGAGGGTTCCCGCCGCGACGCCCTGTTGGAAGACGCCCGTGTCGACGTAACCCGGCGCCACGGCGTTCACCCGCACGCCCCGGGCAGCCCATTCGGCACCCGCGGTGGAGGTCAGGCCGATGACGGCGGCCTTCGTGGTGGCGTAGGGGGCACGGCCCGCCGATCCGCGCGCGGAGATGGAGGAGATGTTCACGATTCGTCCGCCGCCGTTCGCCAGCATGCGCCGGCCTGCGGCCTGCAGGCAGGCGAAGACGCCGTGCAGGTTCACGTTGACGACGGCGGACCACTCGTCCCAGGTGAGGTCCTCGATACCACGATGACGCTGGATCCCGGCGTTGTTGATGAGAACGGCGATGGGCCCGAGCTCCGCCTCGATCTCACCGAACACCCGGTCGACGGCCACCGGATCGGTGACGTCCAGCTCACGCCAGAGAACGCCCGCGGGGTTCTCCTCGGCGGTGAGGCCGGGCACCCGGTCCACCGCGACGACGCGGTAGCCGTCCGACGCGAGACGCTGGCCGATCTGCCAGCCGATGCCGGCGGCTCCTCCGGTGATGACGGCGATGGGTGCGGATTCGGTCATGAGGGGTCCTTCTGTACAGCGATGTCGGCGCTCAGACGAGCGAGGAGATGAGATCAGCGGCGTGGGCTTCCAGCCGCGCCAGGGATCCGGGGGCGAGCGGGGTCTGCCAGGCCTGGTAGGCGCCGCGCTCATAGGCGTCGTCGCTCGGGAGGTAGACGAAGCCCGGGCCGTTGCTCAGGTTGGCGACCACCACCGCGTGCCGGGGGAAGCGGGATCGTAGTGCGGTCTGCAGGTGGGAGTATGCCTCGCCGGGGTGGGCCACCAGCACGGCGCCGCCGAGTCGCCACACCCACACCGGGTGCTGCACGGTGGGCCCGTCGATGTACCCCTCCCGCAGATTCCGTGCCCGCAGCAGCCGCTCCTCGCGGCTGCGTGCGTCGATGTCCGCCCACTGATCGGCCAGCTCCTCCAGGGAGGGAAGATCGACCAGGTCCAGCTCCACCGCGGCGTTCGCTACGCCGATGACGGTGTCGGCGGCCACCGGCGTCGGCTGCCACATCCCGAGCGGTGCCCCGGACTCGACCACACCGGTGAGCTGGAGGCTGGTTCCGGGATCGGGCAGTGCGGCCAGGGCCGCCAGCACCGCGTGACCGAGGGATGCACCGTGGCGATCCGCCACGGCGAGATCGCCCGTGTACTGCTCGCGCGGGGCCAGCTCCCCCGAGGCCCCCTGCAGGAAGGCGACCGGCGCGCCCGTGCTCTCCTCGACCAGATCGCGCATCGCCCCGACGTAGTCCGGCGAGACCAGACGGTTCTGCCAGCTGAGGGTGGTGGGATGACACGCATAGTTCACGATCGTGGCGAGGGCCGAGCCCTCCCGCGTCAGGCGACCGACGAGCACGGTGTCATCCGCGCTCTCCTCCGGCGCGAAGGCGACGAGGGCGCGGCCGTCCAGGGTGAGCTCGCGATTGCCCGCGAGCGAGCATCGCCCGACCGCCCACTCCAGTCGCGCCGGTGCCAGCGCGCCGAGCGCCTCACGGGCGGCGTCGGATGCCTGGGATGCGAAGTGCTCCAGGTAACCCGGAATCAGCTCCCCGCCCTCGAGATGGGCATCGGCCGCGCACAGCACGGGACCCGCGTGCGTGTGGCTGAGCGAGATGATCAGGCGCTCGGGCGGAAGTCCCGTGGCGGCGAGGACGGCGGAGCGCACGCCGGCCTCATCCGCCACCCGGCGCCACCAGGTGGCGTCCGCCGTGATCAGCACGACCGGCTCGTCTCCCGGCGAGCGGAAGGCGAGGGCCGTCAGCGTCATGTGCCGATGCTGTCCCTCAGAGGCGTTCCAGTCCGCCGGGCCCCAGTTGCGGGCGCGAATGCCGACGGGCGGGTCGATGATCCGGCGCGCGACCCCGGCCTCGAGATCGGCAGCCGGCACCGGGATGCGCTCGTTCAGACCGGTCATGCGCGTCCCTTCGTCAGCAGCGTGGTGGTGGAGGCCCCGGTCCGCTCGTCGAGCTCCGCCGCCAGGCGCCGACGCTCGCGCTCCTGCGCCGGATCCGCCACGGGGATCGCCGCCATCAGCGATCGGGTGTACTCGTGTTGCGGGTCGGCGAACAGGTCGTCGCGCGGTCCCATCTCCACGATTCTGCCCTGCTGCATGACCGCCACGGTGCTGGACATGTAGCGGATCACGGCGAGGTCGTGGCTGATGAAGAGGTACGTCAGCCCGAGCTCGCGCTGCAGCGCCCGCAGCAGGTTCAGCACCTGCGCCTGGATCGAGACGTCCAGCGCGGAGACCGACTCGTCGAGCACCATGAAGTCCGGTTCCAGCGCGAGGGAGCGCGCGATCGACACACGCTGGCACTGGCCTCCCGACATCTCCCGCGGGAAGCGCTCCGCGAACTCGTCCCCGAGGCCCACGAGCCGCAGCATCTCGCGCACCTTCTCGCTGCGGGAGGCCTTCGTGCCGATTCCGTGCGCCTTCAGCGGTGCTTCGATCAGCTGGCTCACCGTCTGACGACGATTGAGCGCCGAGAATGGGTCCTGGAACACCATCTGCATGCGCCGGCGCAGCTGACGCAGCTCGCCACCGCCGATGCGATGCGGATCGACACCGTCGAACTCCACCGCGCCGCCGTCGATCGGGTTCAGCGCGAGCACCGCCTTCGAGACGGTGGACTTGCCCGATCCGGATTCGCCCACCAGGCCGAAGGTCTCCCCACGGCGCACGTCGAAGCTGACGCCGTCGACGGCGGTGACCACCCGCCCCGACCCCAGCCGGAACCGCTTGGTCACATCGCGCACCGACAGCAGCACGTCGCCCGGTTCGCGCGGCGGAAGAGACTCGGCGACCACCGCATCCGTTCCCCGCTCCAGCACCTCGACGGCCGTGGGAATGGGGCGGTCCACATCGATGGTGAGATCGACCACAGCGCCCATCAGCGCCTGGGTGTACGGGTCCTGCGGTCGCGCATACACGTCGTCCACGGCGCCGGTCTCCACCGTGCGCCCGTGACGGAGCACCTGGATGCGCTCGCAGAAGCCCGCGGCGATGCCGAGGTCATGCGTGATCAGCACCACCGCGGTGCCGTACTCGGCGGCCATCCGGTCGAGCAGATCGATGATGCGCGACTGCGTGGTGACATCCAGTGCGGTGGTGGGCTCGTCCGCGATCAGCAGTTGGGGCCGCGAGGACATCGCCATCGCGATCATGACGCGCTGGCGCATGCCGCCGGAGAACTCGTGCGGGTACTGCGCCATCCGCTCCTCGGGATACGGCACACCCACATCGGCCAGCAGCTCCACGGCACGCGCGTGCGCGGCCTGACGCGAGACACGGTCGTGCAGACGCACGGCCTCGATCAGCTGCGCGCCGATGGTGAGCACCGGGTTGAGGGAGCTCATCGGGTCCTGGTAGACCATCGCGATCTCGCCGCCGCGCAGCTTCGCCATCTCCCGCTCGCTGAGAGCCAGCAGGTCACGACCCTGGAAGCGGATCTCGCCGCCGAGCCGCGCGCCCGCGTTCAGGCGCATCACGGACAGCGCGGTGAGCGACTTGCCCGACCCGGACTCGCCGACCAGGCCTAGCTTCTCTCCGGGCGCGACCTGCAGATCGATGCCCTTCACGGGGGTCGCGGATCCGTAGGAGACGGTGAGTCCACGGATGTCGAGCACGGGTTCCACGCTCATCGGCGCACCCCCTTCTTCTCGCCGGCGCCGAGTTGGTCGGCCAGCACGTTGAGCAGCCAGATGGTGACGAAGATGAACAGCGCCGGGAAGATGACGTAGCCGATGGACTGGTACATCTTCTGGTAACCCTGCTGCACGAGCGTGCCCCACGTCGCCTCCGGCGGCGCGATGCCGAGGCCGACGAAGCTGAGCGAGGCCTCCAGCAGGATCGCGTTGGCCGCGTTGATCGCCGCCTGCACCACGATGGCTCCGCGCACATTGGGCAGCACCTCGGTGAGCACCAGACGCGGACGGGAGGCGCCGAACGCGACGGCCGCAGTGAAGTAGTCCTCCTTCAGCTCGCTCAGCACGGAGGACCGCACGAGGCGCGCCGTCGTGGGGGTGAGGAGGATGCCCACGATGACGGCGAGCTTGACGGGATCAGCACCGAAAGCAGAGACGAACACCAGCGCGAACAGGATCTGCGGGATCGCCATCACCGTGTCGGCCAGACGCATCAGCAGCTCGTCCAGCCAGCCACCGAGGAACGCGGCCGCCATACCCCACACGAGGCCGAGCAGCATGGCGAGCACGGTGGCGCCGAGCGCGATGAAGATGGTGAGCTGACCGCCGAACAGAATGCGGCTGAGCAGGTCTCGTCCCAGCTCGTCGGTGCCGAGCAGGTGCGCGCCGCCCGGACCGACCAGGCGGTCCGGAGACTGGGCCGCGGGATCGTACGGGGCGACGATCGGCGCCAGCACACTGGCCAGCACGATGAGCCCCAGCACGCTCGCGGAGATGATCGTGAGGACCGGGAACCGACGGCGACGGGTCGCGCGTTCCCGGGCGGTCACAAGGGTGAGCGTGTCAGCCATGACGCCCCTTCGTGCGCAGGCGGGGATCGAGGACGCCGTAGAGCAGGTCGACGATCAGGGTGGTGATGATGAACATCGCGGAGATGAGGAGGACGACGGACTGCAGCACGGCGTAGTCGCGCTTGAAGACCGCGTCGATCGCGAGCGAACCGAGTCCGGGTATGCCGAACACGTACTCCACGATGACGACGCCGCCCAGGGTGTAGCCCACGATGAGTCCCAGCATGGTGAGGCTGGGGATGAGCGCGTTGCGCAGCCCGTGGCCGATCACCACACCCCACCGCGACTGCCCCTTGCCGGTGGCCGTGCGGATGTAGGACGAGTCCAGCACCTCGATCATCGAGGCCCGGAGGTAGCGGATCAGCAGCGGGGACGCCGCGATGGCCAGGGTGAGCGCCGGCAGCACCATGCGCACCAGGTTCTCCCCCGGGTCCTCGTCGAACGGCGTGTACCCGCGTGCCGGCAACAGCTTGGTCTGCACCGCGAAGACGATGATCAGCGCGATGCCGATGAGGAACTGCGGCAGGGCCATCCCCACGGTGGAGAACGCCGTGACGATGCGGTCCACCATGCCCAGCGGGCGCAGCGAAGCCAGCACGCCCAGCGGCAGCGCGATGATCACCGCGAGCAGGATGCCGAGGAAGGTGAGCTCCAGCGTGGCGGGCAGACGCTGCCCGATGAGCTCGGTCACGGAGAACTGGTTGAAGTAGCTCTGACCGAAATCACCGCGCACCAGCCCGCCGATCCAGGTGAGGTACTGCTGGATCATGGGGGCATCGAGTCCGGCCTCCTGGCGCAGGCGCTCGATCATGGCGGCGTCGACACCGGGGGTGGAGCCCAGGCGGGTGATGACGGGGTCTCCCGGCAGCAGCCGCAGGACGATGAAGATGATCAGCGAGGTGGCGATCAGCATCGCGATGCTGATCGCCACCCGCCGTGCGGTCTGTGCGATCACTGGAGCGCCGCGCCCTCGAGGTGGAGCTGGCCACCGCCCTCGACCCAGACCCCGGTGACCTTCTCACCCGTGGCGGTGACCACGGTGGACTGCAGCGGCACGATCAGCGGAACCTGCTGGTTGATGATCTCCTGCACGCTGGCCCACTTGTCCTTCCGGGCCTTCTCATCCGGCTCCGCCATGGCGGCCGAGAAGGCCGTGGTGAAGTCCTCATCGGTCCAGTTGCACTCGCAGCGGCCGGGCAGGTAGAAGTTCAGCGAGTACGCGGGCTCCGTGGGCGTGGACTGGAAGTTCGGCACGATCGTCGCGGGGTAGCTCTTGCCGGCCGGGTAGAACTTGTCCACCCAGGTTCCGATGTCGTTGTTGTCGATCTTCAGTGTGATGCCGATCTCCTTCAGGCTGGCCTGCAGGATCTCGCCGCTGGTGTTCCACTCCGGGTACTGACCGGCCACGCCCCACCAGGTGAGGGTGTCGCCCTCCTTCACACCGGCCTGCGCGAACAGCTCCTTCGCCTTGTCGAGGTCGTAGCTGTAGTCGATCAGATCGCCGCCGAACCAGGAGTTCTCGGCGTTGAGGGCGCTGTTGGTCGGCGAGACCACGCCCTGGCCGGAGTAGGCGGCGTCGAGGATGGCCTGCCGGTCGATGGCGTAGGCGAGCGCCTGCCGGGCACGCACGTCGTTGAACGGTGCCGAGGTGGTGTCCATCTCCCACGACGGCCACTGGCTGGGGCTCTTCGGACGCACCATCACCATGTCGCCACCGGCCTCCAGCTGAGCCACATCACCCTGGGGCACGGACCAGAGCACGTCGATATCGCCGGAGCGCAGCCCCGTGACGGCGGCCGTGGACTCCGCGGCCTTGACGATGGTGATCTGATCCAGCGCGGGCTTGTCGCCGAAGTACTTCTCGTTCGGCACCAGCGTGACGCTGTCATCCGGGGTGAACTTGGAGACCGTGTAGGGACCGGTGCCGATGGGCTCCTTGTCGATGGAGTCCACCTTCGAGGCGTCGATCATCTTCACCCACACCAGCGCGGCGGGGAAGGTGGCCACCGGCTCCGACAGCGTCACCGTGAGGGTGGTGTCGTCGGTGGCGGTCACCTCGGAGATCATCGAGATCTTGTTCTTCTCCTGCGTGGCGGTGTCGGGATCCACGTAGTAGTCCAGGGCCGCCTTGGCCGTCTCGGCCGTGAACGGGGTGCCATCGGAGAAGGTCACGCCGTCGCGCAGCGTGAAGGTCCACGTCTTCTGGTCGTCCGACGCCTCCCACTTCTCGGCGAGGTCACCGACCACCGCCCCGGACTCGTCGGTCTTGGTGAGCCCGTTCCACAGCAGGGGGAACAGCACCTCCTCCCAGGCGAACGTGCGGATGGCGGGGTTGAGCTGCGGGATGCCCTGAGCTGCGGCGACGGTGAGGGTTCCGCCGGTGGCGGATCCGCCGTCCGATCCGGCATCGTTGCCGGAAGTGCCCGCGGCGCAGCCCGCGGTGGTGAGAAGGGCGGCGACCAGCGCGCCGGCCAGCAGAAAACGTCCTCGTTGCATTGCGGTTCCTCGCCTCTCGGGATTTCGGGTGACTCCCCCGGGGGTGCTGTGCGGGGGAGCCTGTTCGCTATAGCATGTAGCAAAACCAGCCACGTGTCCAGTGTCGTCACTTTCCCCCGCAGCAGTGCACCATGGAGGGGGCGAGCGTGTGGGACGCGAGCGCAGAACAGGGGAACGATGCAGACGGTCTCAGACCAGAACGTCGCCAAACAGGTGACCGAGGAGCTTCGCGACGCCATCTACGCGGGTGAGCTGAAGCCCGGGGAGAGACTGGTCGAACGAAAGCTCGCCGCGCGTCTCGGGGTGAGCCACATCCCCGTGCGTGAGGCCCTCGCCCGCCTCGCCGAGGAGCGTCTCGTGGAGCGGGAGCCTCGGCGCGGCGCTCGCGTCGCACGGATGACGCGTGCCGATCTCGACGAGATCACCTCGCTGCGCATCGTCCTGGAGCAGTTCGTCGCCGAACGCGCCCAGGAGCGATGGAACGAGGATGCGCGGCACCGCCTGGAGACGATCCTGGACGCGATGGACGCCGCCGAGCCCGGCGACACCGCGGAGATCTTCCGCCAGGACCGCGCGTTCCACGAGACCCTCTCCGAGCTGGCGGAACACCGTCTGCTCTCGGACATGTCCACCCGGTTACAGGGGCGCATCGCGTCGTTCCTCCTCGCCACCACCTCCGAGCTGAGTGCCGACCAGCAGCACGCCCACACCCAGAGTCACCGCGTGATCGTCGACGCTCTCGCCTCGGGTGATGTCGCACGACTGCGCGAGGTCATCGCCCACCACATCGTCGAGGGCGCGGCACGCATCCCGCTGGACGATCCCGCTTCATAGCGCGCACTTGGCCCGAAAACCCCGGGTTTTGGAACCAAGTGCGCGCAATGAAACCGGAGTCGCCTCAGAAGTAGTCGGCGGCGCCGAAGTGACGCGGGTGGCTGAGGCGAGGCTCGCGGGTGAGGGCCCGGACCATCGCAGTGGTGTCGAGCTCGTCGATCGCTGCGGGGGCGAAGCGGGCGATGGCATCGTCGAGCTCAGCCAGCGCGGGCACCGCGATGCTGCACGAGCCGATCCCGGCGGATGTCCACGACCGCGCGACAGCAGCGAGCACAGCACCGAGGTCGGCGACGGCGCCGGGCGTGCACGCGACTTCGTCGATCACACCGGTGCCGTCTTCGACGTGCTCGATGACGTAGGCCGCGGCAGCGCGGTGCATCACGGTGCCGGCCAGGCGATACGCGGCAGCGCGGAAGTCCAGGTCGCGGCGGCTCGGGGCGAGCGCCACACGGCCGAGGCGCGATGCGCGATAGATGCTGTCGACGCCGCGGAGATTCCCCTCGTCGGTCGGCGACGCGACGACATCGCCGACCGCGCCCTCGCCGCTCGGATCGACGGACGCAGACCAGGCGCCACGGCGAACCCGGCGCATCGTCAGCTGTTCGAAGCCGCGCGATCGATACACACCGGGCGTGTCCGTGAACAGCAGCGCCCACTCGCAACCCGCTGTGCGGGCATCGTCCAGCGACCGCTCCACCATGCGGGCGGCGACACCGCGGCCGCGTGCCGCCGTCGCCACGGCGACGCTGCCGATCGCGTGCACGGACGCGATCCGGTCATCCTCGTGCAGTGTCTTCGGCATGCCGTACACCGAGCCGACCACGTGTCCATCGAGCACCGCAACCTGGGTGTGGGCGTGGCGATCGGCATCCAGCAGCCACTGACCGGGTGCCAGCGGCGGTGTGAACGCGGCGGCCCACAGGGCGAACAGCTCGGGCTCGTCGGCCGGCCGCGCGTGACGGAGGATCAGATCGTCGGAATCAGTCATGGGGGCTTTCCGCAGGGGAGGATGTCGTGCGCAGCAGGCGCGCCGCGGTGACGGCGTTGGTCGCGGCCGTGCGCGATGTGGTCCAGGGATACGGCGTCTCGCCACGGCGGGCGGCCGCAGCCACCGCCCCGGCGAGTTCGGCGAACCCGAACTGTGCGGCATCGGTCAGCACCGCGCCGCGGATGCCGGCCTCGGTGAACACCTCCACCTCGTAGCGGTCGTCGCCCGCAAGGCCGGACACGGTGAGCTGGACCGGGACATCGGACCCGCCGTGGCGCACCTGGGCCATCGCCTGCGCGAGATCCTCCGATGCGCCTACGTCCCGCCATGCCAGCTCACCGTCGATCGCCACGAGAGATGCGCCCGGCAGCACCGCGTCGACCAGTTGCCAGGCGTGCGACCCCACCGACAGCAGCGTTCCGCCGCCGTCCGCCGGATCGTCCTGCCACTCACGTCCGGGTGAGCGAAACGGCGCGGCGTCATGGTGGGCGAGGACCCGGACCCCGAGGATCCGCCGATCACGCACGTCCCGGGCGAGGGCCCGCACAGCCGGGGCGAAGGCGAGCGGGGTCGCCGTTCCGAAACCGCCGCCCAGGGCATCCAGAGCCGCCAGATGGCCCGGCGTTGCAGCTGCCACCTTGTTCACGAAGACCGTGGGCACGATGCCGAGCACCGCAGGCAGCAACTCGGCGACGAGCGCCGTACGCGCCGTGACGATCACCGCGTCGGGGGCGAGCGCGACCAGCTCGGTGATCGTCACTTCCGGCACACCGAAGCGCTCCGCGAAGTCCCGGCGACGCGCGGGATCATCATCATCGGCGACGCCGATCAGCTCAACGCCCAGCGCACGGAGGTTCGCCGCGTCGATGGCCGGGTGCGCGTGAGCGACGCCCAGGAAGCCGAGACGAACCGTCATGCCGGATCAGGCCATCGTTGCGATCTGCTCGCGCGTCACGGCGTGCTGCAGCGGCTGGCCGGCAAGATACGCCTCGACCTCGTCGGCCACGATGCGACCCTGGTGCAGGCGACCCTCCACAGTCCCTGCCGCGCGGTGCGGTGTGAGCAGGACGTTATCCAGCGAGCGGAACGGGTGATCCAGCGGCAGCGGTTCCTGATCGAAGACGTCGATCGCGGCGTCGATGCGGCCGGTGCGAAGCTCCGCCAGCAGCGCGGCCTCATCCACCAGCCAGGATCGCGCGGTGTTGACCAGGCCGGAACCGTCGGCCATGAGCCCCAGCTCGCGGGCACCGATCATGTGGTGCGTCTGCGGGAGCGACGGAGCGTGCAACGCAACGATACGTGCAGCGCTCATCCCCTCCTCCAGGTCGACGAGACGGGCACCCAGCGATGCGGCTTCGTCCGCATCGACCGTGGGATCCACGAGCAGCGGCTGGGCGCCCAGCGCGCGCAGCAGCGTCAGATATGCGCGTCCGGTGCGCGAGGCGCCCACCACGGTGATCGGGCAGCCGCCGATCTCGTGCTGCGCCCCCGGCTCCACGGCCGATTCCCATCCTTCACCCGCGTGCATCGCGTGGTCGAGGCGGTGGACCCGGTGCAGCAGCGACAGCGTGAACGTCAGCGACACCTCGGCGACGGGCCGCGCCATCGCCGCTCCCGTCTGCGTGACACGGATGCCTGCGTCCCACAGCGCATCCGTCACGAGGAAGTGCACGCTCGCGCCGCTGTGGGCGAGCAGCCGCAGACGTGGCATGCGCGCGATCGTCTCCGCGTCCACCGCAGCCGCACCCCACGCGGGAACATAGACCTGGGCCTGACCGGGATCGGCGACGTCCGCGAGGGTGTCCACCCGGACGAGGGCCCCGGCCGGATCCGCGCCGTCGGCCACGGCGAGCGCCGCGGCTGCCGCGTCCAGCCGCGACCAGCTCTCGGCACTGAAGAACTCCCCCACGAGCGGGGCGGGAACGGCGACGATGATCCGGGGTGCGCTCACGCCAACCACCTTTCCAGATGCTCGGCGACGAAGGCGTCATCGGCGAGATCAGGATAGGCGAGCCGCGTGCGGGCGATCTCGTCCGCCTGCCCCGGCGACAGCGATTCGGCGGGGTCGAGGCACCAGGTCCCCTCCAGCAGACCCTGCTGGCGGAGCACCTCATGGACACCGGCGATCACGCCGTGGAAGTCGTGTCCCGGGTCGAAGACCGCCTGGTTCACGTCGACCAGATCGGCCGCTCGTGCCGTCAGCATCCGCAGCAGCGCGTCGTCTCCCGCCAGGGCGCGGTGCACCTGGTCGAGCATCCGCACCGCGGCGTGGGTGCCGACGGCCCACTGACCGAGAAGACCGCCCACGAAGCGCAGCGTCTGCGGCCCTGCCGGAGAATCGACCGTGTAGGTGGCAAGCAGGTCGGCGAGGATCGCGTCGTCGTTGCCGGTGTACAGGGCGATCTCACTCGAGCGGCCGGACTCGGCCACACCCCGCACCAGCTCGAGTGTGCGGTAGCGGTCGAACGGCGCCGCCTTCACCGCCACCACGGCGTCGATCGAGGCGAAATCGCGCCAGAACGCACGATCCAGCGTGGGTCCGCCGATGGCGCTCTGCAGGTAGAAGCCCACCAGCGGCATGATCTCTCCGATGGCGCGGGCACGATCGAGCAGTTCTGCCGGCGACGCCCCCGGTACGCGCGGGCTCACCAGCACCGCGTCATAGCCGAGCTCGTGAGCCAGCTCCGCTTCGGCCACCGCCTGCGCCGTGTTCCCGGAGACACCCGCGATCCGGATCACGGACGGATCGCCATGCGCTTCGACCTCTTCGATGGCCAGGCGCAGCACCGGCTCGAAGAGACCGTGCTCGGGATCGCGGATCTCGAACTGCGTGGTGTGGACGCCAACAGCCACACCGCCGGCGCCGGCGTCGAGGTAGTACCGCGTGAGGGCGCGCTGGCGTCGCTCGTCCAGGGTGCGCTCGGCCGTCAGAGCCAGCGGATGAGCGGGAATGACGACACCGCGCGCGAGCGTCGCGGCGGCCTGGGGGCGAAGTGCGTGCATCAGAACTTCCCGTCGCGGACAGCCCACTTGGTGGGCTTGGCGATGGTGGGAAGGCCGGCCTCGAGCCACGCGGTCTGCCAGCGCACGAGCGTGTCCGCGGATACCGAGGGGTAGCCGAACAGCGCCATGCAGCGGCTGGAGTCGCTGAGCAGAGCGGTGGCCTGCGGCTCGTCGACGAGCGTCACCTCGCGCCCTGCCAGCGCGCCGATGCGGCGGGCGATGGCGGCCACGCTCAGCGTCTCGGGACCGGTGAGATTCACCGTGAAGACCTCGGAGCTGGCGTGGCGCAGGCTCCGCAGCACCACCTCGTTGGCGTAGCCCTGCCACACCACGTTGACGTTCGCGGTGGCGACGGAGACCGGCTCACCCGCGAGCACGGCGGCCGCGATATCGGCCACCACACCGTAGCGGAGGTCCACGGCGTAGTTCAGCCGGATGATCGAGACGGCCGTGCCGCGCTCTTGCGCGCCGAACTCGAACACCCGCTCGCGTCCGAGGCAGGACTGTGCGTACTCACCGATGGGCGCGGGCGTGACATCCTCGCTCGCGCCGCCGGACGAGGCGGGCAGGAACGGATACACGTTTCCCGTGGAGAGCACCGAGATCCGGCTGTCGCGGTAGTGGCGTGCGACGCGGTCCGGGAGTGCCGCGTTCACCTCCCATGCCCACGACGGGCTGGTGGCGGCGCCGAACTTCGCACCGATCATGAACACCACCTCGGCGGCGTCGGGAAGCGCGGAGAGATCATCCGCCTCGACGAGGTCGAACGGCACGACGACCACGCCCGCGCTCTCGAGCCGCTCGCGCAGCGCGGCGTCGCCGAAGCGCGACACCGCGTAGACGCGGTCCTCAGAGCGGCCCGCGGCATCCATCGCCTTGCGAGCGAGCATGGCCAGGGTAGGCCCCATCTTGCCGCCCGCACCGAGGATCGCCAGATCCCCGGACCCGGCGCGCATGTCCTCGATGAGGGCCGCACTCGGCTCGGCCAGCGCCGATTCGAGATCGGCCTCGGAGGTGAAGGTGAAGTCGGTCACGACGTTCCTTTCGATCAGCCCTTGATGCCCGCACTCGCGACGCCCTCTTGGACGTAGCGCTGCGCGACGAGGTAGGCGAGGAAGATGGGCAGCAGCGCCACGACGGAGCCGGCGAGCATCACACTCAGCGGAACGCTCTGCTGCTGCAGGGACGAGATGCCCACGGTCAGGGTCCACATGTCGCTGGATTTTCCGACGATGAGCGGCCACAGGAAATCGTTCCAGTGCCAGAGGAAGACGAAGATGCCGAGGGTGGCGAGCACGGGCTTGCACAGCGGCAGCACGATCCGCAGGAAGATGCGGAACTCCCCCGCACCGTCGATGCGCGCGGCCTCGAACAGCTCGTCCGGCAGACCCTGGATGAACTGGCGCATCAGGAAGACGGCCTGGGCATTGGCGAGCGAGGGCAGGATGAGACCCCAGTAGGTGTCCACACCCCCGAGCCACGCCATGAAGATGAAGGTGGGGATGAGCGTGACGTGGAACGGGACCATGACCATCGAAAGGAAGGACCAGAACATCACCTCCTTGCCCCGGAAGCGCTTCTTCGCGAAGGCGTAGCCGGCCATCGCGGACAGGAACAGCACGATGACGACGGAGACCAGCGAGTAGATCAGCGTATTGCCGAGCCACACCAGGAGGTTCTGCCCGCTCAGCACCTGCTCGTAGGAGGAGAACGAGATGTTGCCCCACGGCAGGAGGGAGCCCGGTAGCTCCACCGCCATGCCCGGCTTCAGGCTCAGCACGACCATCGCGTAGAAGGGGAAGAAGCTGAAGACGGCGGCGATGCTCAGCCAGATCCAGCGGCCGACGATCCCCCAGCCGCTGGGCTCGAGAGCGCGGTAGGAACGCTGAGGACGCGAGGCGGTGGTGGCGCTCATTTCTGCTTTCCGATCACCAGGCGCTGGATGAGCGCGACGGCCAGGGTCATGATGAACAGCGCGACGCCGATCGCGGCCGCGTAGCCGTAGTTGAAGTACTTGAAGCCCTGGTCGTACAGCATGTAGACGAGGGAGTAGCTGGCGTTGGCGGGACCACCCCCGGTCATCACGTAGATCACGTCGAAGACCTGGAACGCCGCCGTGGTCTCGATGACGGCGAGGAAGAAGAACGTCGGCTTCAGATGCGGCATCAGGATGAAGTGGAAGCGCTGCCAGGCGTTGGCGCCGTCCATCAGGGCCGCCTCTTCAAGCTCGCGCGGCACGTCCTGCATCGCGGCGATGAGGATCATCATGCCGTAGCCGAAGCGCGACCACACGCCCACGATGATCAGCGCCGGGATCACGAGCACGGGGCTTCCAAGCCAGGATCCGCCGAGGCCCAGCGGTGCCATGAGCTGCGACCACGGACCGTCGGCGGAAAAGATCCACTTGAACACCGCACCGGCCAGCACCAGGGAGGTGATGACGGGCAGGAAGAAGATCGAGCGGAAGAAGCGCGAGCCGCGGAAGGCACGTCGGACCCCGAGCGCCATCACGGTGGACAGTGCCAGCGCGATGGGCACGGAGAACACCGCGAACAGCAGGGTGACCGACAGCGCCCGCCAGAACAGCGGGTCGGCAACCATCCGCTGGAAGTTGGCGATGCCCTTCCAATCCAGTTCGCCCGAGATGTCGTAGTGGAAGAAGCTCAGCCCCACACCCACGATCGACGGGCCGAACCGGAACGCGATGAAGAGCAGGAAGGCCGGCAGCACGAACAGGAAGGCGACGCGTGCTTCGCGACGCGAGAGCAGGCGGGTCAGGCGCGCGCCGGGTGAGGGCGCGGCTCCCGACGCGCCCGCAAGCGCAGCGTCGAGCCGCGGCGGTTCAGTGGTCTTCGTCGACATTGTCGGACTCCCTGCGTGGTGGAATCGGGATCCGGGGGCGCGCTCGATGCGACCAGCGCGCCCCCGGAGGGTCACTGCGTCAGCAGCGGGCCTGCGGCCGAAGCCGCGGCGTCGAGGGCGTCCTTCGCAGACTTCTGTCCCAGCAGAGCGCCCTGGATCTCCGGGGCGAGCACGCCCATCAGCGCACGCGAGCTGGTGAAGAGCTCGCCCACGGTGGCGGTGGGCACCTGAGCCTCCATCTTGGACATCACGGGGTCGTCGGCGTACAGAGCACCGGTCGAGGTGACCGCGGAGTAGAAGCCCGCCTCGATGAGGTACGGCTTGATCACCTCGCCGCCGGTGGCGTAGTCGGCGAACTCGCCGGCCGCCTCCTTCGCCTTCGATCCCTTCAGCAGCGCGAGCGAGCCGACGGTGCCGTACGCCACCGACTTCTCCTTCGTCAGCGGCGGCAGCACGACGATGTTCTCCTCGCCCCAGAACGACTCGAGCTCTGCGGGGATGTTCGTCCAGGTGCAGCCGACCTTGCCCTTGGCCAGGGCCGTCTGCTCCAGCGGCAGGTTGGTGCTGAGGGCGTCCGGCTCGATGGCCTTCTGCTGCGCCAGCGTGGAGACGAACTCCAGCGCTTCCTGGCCGGGCTTCTTGTCGAACTCCACCGCGGAGCCGTCCTTGGTGAACACGCTGCCGCCTGCCTGCCACAGCAGCGGGTAGAACGACATGTTCAGGGTGTTCTCGGGAGCCGCCGGGTAGTTGATGGCGTACATCCCCTTCTCGGTGAACTTCGGCGCCATCGCCAGCACGTCGTCCCACGTGGCGGGGTAGTCGGTGACGCCCGCTTCCTGGAAGGCGGCGGCGTTGCAGATCAGCGGGTTGACGCTGGTGAGCAGCGGCGCGCCCATCATGTTGCCGTCGATGGTGACCGACTCGGTGACGTTGGGGAGGATGTCGGCCTTCTGCTCATCGCTGAGGTAGGGGCCGATCGGCTCGATCGACTTCTGGTACGCGGCCAGCTGATCGGGGATGAGGTAGACGAGGTCCGGCCCCTTGCCCGCGGCGATGGCCGTCTGCAATCCCTCGTCGCGGTTCGCCCAGGGGAAGATCTCGTAGTCCACCGTGATATTCGGGTGGTCCTTCTCGAACGCGGCGACGGTCTCATCCCAGAACGCCTTGTGCTTGGCCTCGTCCGCGATGACGGGGTACAGCCACACCGTGACCTTCTGGTCACCGCCTGCTGCGGCATCGCCACCGGACCCGGCGTTCGCGCCGCAACCGGCCAGCAGTCCCACGGCGGCGAGTCCCGCCGTGGCTGCGATCAACTTCTTCACGCGCATGATGCTCCTTTGCTCACGCCCTGGGTGCTCAGGGGGACGGGACTATTATGACAATGCGATGTGATATTTCGTCAAGCCCTTTCCAGAAACTCTTGACCGACATGGTTTGGAGTGCTGTCATCGAAGGGCCGGCTAATCACACTCGTGTGGTAATTTTCCGGAAACGATGCGAAGGAGCGCCGATGCCAACCGTGGCCGAGCAGACGATCGTCGCCCGCACCGCCCTGCGTCTGCGCGACGGCGGACCGACGACGGCCACCGATCTCGCCCGCACGCTGGAGATCTCCCGCACCTCGGTGGAGAACGCGCTGGCACAGTTGCAGGATGCGGGGCTTGTCGCCGACGCGCAGCCGCTGCCGGGTCGAGGCGCCGGGCGACCCGCGCGCCACTACGGCTTCTCCGCGGCCGCCGGCCTCGTGGCGGGTGTGGATGTGGGCGTGCACAGTGTGCGAGTCGTCCTGTCGGATCTCGCGGGCGTGGTGGTGGCCCATGAACGCGCACCGGGCCTCGACCCCGATGCTGACGCCGCGACGCAGCTCGACGCCGTCGTCGCTGCGATCGATGCGGCGGTCGCCGCCGTCCGGACCCCGCACGGCGGCCTGCGCGCCGTCGGTGTCGCCCTGCCGGGAATCGTCGACGACTCGGGGCGGGTCGTCGCGTCCGTCATCCTCACCGCCTGGCCCGGAGTGGACGTCGCCCGTCTGCTCCGGGAGCGGCTCGGCTGCCCCGTGGTGCTGGACAACGGCGTGCGTCTCGCGGCCGTGGCCGAGCACCACCTCGGTGCCGCGCGATTGGTGGACGACGTCCTCTACCTGTCGGTGGGCGCGCGTATCGCGGCGGGGATCATCCTTGACGGCCGTCCACGCCGCGGTCCGCACAACGCGGCCGGCGACATCGGCCGCCTCGCGTTCCGCGGGATCGACGAAGACACCGGGCAGATCGCCTGGCGCACCGCCGGCAGCGGTGAAGAGGTGTTCGCACTGGCCGAGTCCGGCCACCCGGAGGCACGCGCCGAGCTCACCGGTTTCATCGACGAACTGGCACGTGGGATCGCCACCCTCGCGATGACGATCGATCCGGCCATGGTGGTGATCGGGGGCGGCATGTCGCTGGCACGTGAGGCCCTGCTCGCGCCCCTGCGCACCGCCGTGATGCGCCGCATCCGCATCCCCGTCGACCTGCCGATCGTCGCGGCGCGCCTCGGCGGCGAGGCGGCGGCCCACGGCGCCGTGGTGTTCGCCTTCATCCGCTGCGCGGACGACGTCACGGGACTTCCCGACCTCCCCCCGCCTCCCATCGCCCCCCTCGAGGACGCGGCACTCGTGGCCGCCGATCGCTGACCGGAAGGACTTCCATGTCGCATCCCCTCACCGACCTCACGGTCGGTCTCATCGGCGCCGGCGGCATCTCCGCCGTCCACGCCGACGCATGGCGCGCCCTCGGCGCGCGCGTGCTCGTCCACTCGGTCGTCGGTGCCCAGGAGCTCGCCGACGCGTACGGCTTCACCGCCGTCGCCACGCTCGACGAGGTGCTCGACGCAGCCGACATCGTCGACATCGTGACCCCGTCCGGCACCCACCGGGAGATCGCGCTCCGCGCCATTGACGCCGGTCTGCACGTGATCTGCGAGAAGCCGCTGGCGGCCACCGCCGAAGACGCTCGCGACGTCGCCGCCGCGGCGGAACGTGCCGGTGTGCGACTGTTCCCCGCCCACGTGGTGCGCTACTTCGCCGAATACCACGCGCTGCGCGAGCAGGTGCGTGCGGGGCGCATCGGACGCGTCGCCACCCAGCGGTTCACCCGCATGGGCCAGGCGCCTTCGACGCGCTGGTTCTTCGACGAGGCGAAGGGCGGCGGAGTCGTGCGCGACCTCATGATCCACGACCTCGATCAGGCGGTGTGGCTCGCGGGCGACGTCACGGAGGTCTACGCCGTGCAGCACCCCGCGAGCGTGGACGGGCAGGTGCCGGTCCCGGTGACCGCGCACGTCACGCTCACCCACGCGAACGGCGTCCTGTCCCACCTGCAGGCCACCTGGCTGAGCCCGGGCATGCCGTTTCGTACCTCCATCGAGGTGTCGGGCGACCAGGGACGGCTGAGTTTCGCCAGCCGCGATGACGCCACCCTCGTGGCGGACGTCGCCGTCACGGATGACGCCGGCTACATGCCGCCGATGTCGGCACAGGAGAGCCCCTATTACAGCGAGATCGCCGCCTTCGTCGCCGCGATCCGGTCCGGCGGCGAAGCACGCGTCTCCCCCGCCGACGGAATCGCCGCCGTCGCGCTGGCCGAGGCCGCCATGGCCTCGATCCGCTCCGGTCAGCCCGTCACCCTCACGGAGGTCTCCGCATGACCCGTCGACTGAAGGTCGCCGTTCTCTCTTTCGCCCACACGCACGCGCTGAGCTACGTGCACGCGCTGCAGCAGGACCCCGACATCGAGCTGATCGCCACCGATCCCGACGGCGCCACCGCCCCCGATGACGCTCCCCGCGGCGCTGAGCTCGCCGCCCAGCTGGGCGTGGCGTACGTCGACAGCTACGACGCGGCCTTCGCCTGGGGGCCGGATGCCGTCGTCGTGGCATCCGAGAACGCCCGGCACCGCGACCTGGTGCTGCGCGCGGCGGAGGCCGGTGCCCATGTGCTGTGCGAGAAGCCGCTGGCCACCACGGTCGCCGATGCCGAGGCGATGCGCGACGCATGCGCGGCCGCCGGCGTGCTGCTGATGGTCGCCTACCCCGTGCGCTTCGCTCCCGAGTTCCGCGATGCGCTGGCGCAGATCCGCAGTGGCCGGCTGGGCCGGGTGATCAGCATCACGGGGGTCAACAACGGCAAGCTGCCGCAGGATCGCGCCTGGTTCACCGACCCCGACCTCGCCGGCGGTGGAGCGCTGGTGGACCACGTGGTGCACTGCGCCGACCTCATCGACGAGCTGCTGGGCGAACGCGCCGCCACCGTGCGTGCGGTCTCCAACCGCATCCTGCACGCGGACCGTGAGCTGGCGGTCGAGACCGGCGGCCTCGTCACCGTGCAGTATCCGAGCGGGATCATCGCCAGCATCGACTGCTCATGGAGCTGGCCGATGAGCTCGCCCACGTGGGGCGGCCTGACCCTGCAGATCGTGCTGGAGTTCGGCACGCTGACGGTGAGCCCGTTCCGTCGCGGTGTCGCCGGTCATGACGCCGCCGGCGAGACCTGGACTCCCGTGGGCGCCGACCTCGATGCCCTCATGCTGTCCGAGTTCCTCGACGCCGTGCGGACCGATCGGACGCCTCAGCCGGATGCCGCCGTCGGCATCCGCACGCTGGAGATCGTGGCGGCTGCCCGCACGTCCGCTGCATCCGCCGGTACGCCGATTCGCCTCCCCTAGCCCCGTTCATTGCGCGCAAATGGCCCCAAAAGTCGGATTTTTGGGGCCATTTGCGCGCTATGAACCGGGGGTGTCAGATCACGTCGGGGGAATCCGGAGCGGAGGTCTCGCGACGGGTGGTCTGCGAGCCGGATGCGGGGTCGACGGTGGTGTTCGCGACGGAGCGCGTGGTGCGGCGGCGCAGCAGCAGGGCGATGCCGATGATCGTGATGACGACTCCAGCGCCCATCAGCAGGTAGCCGACCAGGTCGAGGTCGATCCAGTCCACCTCGACGTTCAGGGCGAACGCCAGCACAGCGCCGACGACGAACAGGAAGATGCCGAAACCGATACTCATGTGAGCCTCCTCATCCGGGTCCGGGCGGACCCTGGTGCGGTCGACTGGTCACGCTAGCCCGAACCCGTCTGTGCGCAACCCCCCTTGCGCATCATCGCGAGTTCTGACATGCGAGAAACCCATGCGAGTCCGAACCACCCGGCAACCCGGGATTATCGGACCCGCATGGGTTCTCGCGGCGGTCAGGCGCGGGCGGCGGACTTCGCCGCCTCCTTCTGCTGCTTGTGCAGCACCTTCTCGTCGATCGGCGCCTCACCAGAGGCACGGAGGGCGGCATAGTAGGCACGGGCCTCGTCCTGGCGCACCTGCTCGGCACCGCTGGCGATCGGAGCGCGCAGGTGCTCGGGCTCATAGGCGAACGCCCCGACCAGATCCAGCGCATGCGGACGCAGCCGCGCGCAGAGCCGATCGATGTAGCGCGACACCGACGCGGCACGCTGCGTCGACAGGCGGCCGTTGATGATGTACCAGGCCAGGTGCTTCTCGATGAGTCCCAGTCCGAACAGGTCGCGCACCCAGGTCAGCACCTCGCGCGTACCGTCGTCCGGAGCCGAGGCCAGTGCGTCGGTGAACGCCTCCCACTGCAGCAGCTCGCCGTGGGCACGAGCCGCCTCCATGAGCTCGGTCTGGTTCTCGTTGAACAGCGCGAAGCTCTCCTCAGCGCTCAGCTTCTTCCCGCCGCGCATCCGCATGGCGATGTCGGCGACCATCTGCTGGACGCGCTCCTGAAGCAGCTCGTGCTGGTCATCACCGCGTAGGCCGAGCTCCACCGAACGCGCCGTCGAGCCGAGATCGGCGACGGCCTGTCCCAGGCGGCGAAGACCCGCACCGTGGAACACCTTGCCCGCGGTCTGACCGACCGCGAACGCCGCCAGCTGCTTCGGGTCTTTGCCCGCAACCTGCTGCCCGTACTCGGTCAGCAGTCGCTTGCCCACCAGCTGCAGGAGGATGTTGTTGTCCCCCTCGAAGGTGGCGTAGACGTCGAGGTCGGCGCGCAGGCCGGTGAACCGGTTCTCGAACATGAATCCGGCACCGCCGCAGGCCTCGCGGCACTCCTGCAGGGTGTCCAGCGCGTGCCACGTCGACAGCGGCTTGAGCGCGGCGGCCAGTGTCTCCAGGTCCTGCCTGTCGTCGTCGGTCGCGGCGCGCCCACTGAAGACGCCGTCGAACTTCTTCAGGAACTCGTCGTGCGCGAAGATCTGGGCATACGTGGTGGCAAGGCGCGGCAGGAGGCGCCGCTGGTGCTTTCCGTAGTCCAGCAGCACCGTCTCATCCGTGCCCGATCCCTGGTCGAACTGACGGCGCTGCGTGGCGTAGGTGATGGCGATGGTGAGCCCCACCGCGGACGCCCAGGACGAGGCGCCGTCGAGCGAGACGCGGCCCTGGACGAGCGTGCCCAGCATCGTGAAGAAGCGCCGTCCGGGGCTGGCGATCGGGCTGGAGTACGTGCCGTCCGCCGCGACGTCCCCGTACTTGTTCAGCAGGTTGGTGCGGGGAACCCGCACGTGGTCGAACGCAAGCCGGCCGTTGTCGATGCCGTTGAGACCACCCTTGAGCCCGTCGTCCTCGCTGGAGACGCCGGGCAGCAGCTGGCCGTTCTCATCGCGGATCGGCACGTAGAAGCAGTGCACGCCGTGGTTGACCCCGTTGGTGATCAGCTGGGCGAACACGGTCGCGGCGATGCCGTCCTTCGCGGCGTTGCCGAGATAGTCCTTCCACGCCGCACGGAACGGCGTGTTGATGACGAACTCCTCGGTCTCGGGGTCGTAAGTGGCCGTGGTGCCGATCGCGGCGACGTCGGAGCCGTGCCCCATCTCGGTCATCGCGAAGGCCCCGGGGATGGACATGTCCATGACGCCGGGAAGCCAGGTCTCGTGATGCGTCTCGGTTCCGAGGTGCAGGATCGCCGCGCCGAACAGGCCCCACTGCACGCCGGATTTGATCTGCAGGCTCGGATCGGCCAGGACCAGCTCCTCGAAGCCGGCGATGTTGCCACCGTGGTCATCGCCCCCGCCCAGTCGCTGGGGGAAGGCACGATGCACGGCCTTGTTGTCGACCAGCACGTGCAGCTGCGCGAGCACGCGCTCACGGTGCTCGCGCATGCCGAGGCTGTCATCGCGCCAGAGCGCCGGATCCTTGACCAGCTCGCGCGCCTGGCGGCGAACGTCCGCCCAGGTGCCCATCAGCATGTCGGTCACGCGGTCCACGTCGATACGGGGCTCGCCCGCGGCGGGGGAATTTGCGGCGTGTACGTACACGTCGGGATCAGTCATCGATACTCCTCGTGTGAGTCCTCGGTCCGCATGACGGACCTCACCAACACGCTAGGCCGAGGTCTGACGACGACCAAGCATGTTGGACTGAGTGTACAACTTCGTGACACTGAGTCTCACGGCCGCTGTGCAGATTCCACACATCCACAGCCCCTCGGAGCGGAACCACACCGACCACTAGACTGGCGGCTAGTCCGCCGCGACCCCTTTCACGATGACGCCACCCACCGCCCGTCTTCCTGCCCCGCAACGACGCGCTCTGATCGTCGACGCGGCCACTGACGTGTTCATGAAGGTGGGCTACCGCGCCGCCTCCCTGCGAGACATCGCGTCGCACGCCGGCATCAGTCACACCGCCCTGCGACGCCATTTCGCCTCCAAGGGCGACATCCTCCTCGCCATCCACGAACAGTACGAGGCCGACACGCTCGCCGCCCTCTCCGGCCGCGGAGAGCTGACGGTCGACGAGTGGATGATCGCCCTCGCTGATGAGGCGAGCAGCCGCCCCGATCGCCTCCAGGTGTTCACCGCGCTCGTCGGCGAGGGAACCTCCCCCACCCACCCCGCTCATGACGCGGCGCGGCGCTCGTACGAGGCGCGACTCGAGGCCTTCTCTGCAGGACTGGAACGCGGGGTCGCCGAGGGGGTCGTGGCCGCCACCCGCGCGACCCGGTCACAGGCGGCCCGTTTCCTGGCACTGTGGAACGGGGCGCAGTTGCTGCAGCAGTACCTTCCCGCGGTCGTTCACACGCCCCAGCTGATCCGCGACGAAACCGCCATCATCCGTCAGCCTGCGCTGCCGGTCCGCGATCCCGGCTCCGGGGACACCCGGCCGCTCACCGGCGCGCTGCCCCCCGGCACGTCGCGGCGCGACGGCATCCTGGACACCGCCACCTCGCTGCTGCTGGCACACGGGTACAGCGGCACCAGCATGCAGGCCTTCGCGGCCGCAGCGGGAATCGCCAAGGCGACCCTGTTCCACCACTACCCGACCAAGGACGACCTCGTCCGCGCTGTGCTGCACCGCAGCGCCGACATGGTGAACGCGCTGTCCGACGGCACGCGTGCGATCCGTGGGGCCGAGCGGCTGCACGCGATCCCCGCGCAGTGGCGGGCGGTGTGCGCCGGGGCCGCTGAGCTGGTGAACCTGCACGTCGTGCTGAGCGCCGAGGCCTCCAGCGCCGGGCACCCGCTGCACGAGGGCTTCCGTGAGCATTTCGCCACTCTCATCGACTGCTCCACCCGCGCCTTCACCGACGCCGAGCGTGACGGGCAGCTGCGCTCCCTGCGCGAGCCGCGCGTGGAGGCGATTCGCCTCGTAGCCCTCTGGGAGGGCCTGCAGCTCATCTCGCGCTTCGACGCGTCGATCGACGTCGCGGCGGAGATCACCGCGCATCTGTCCGAGGTACTCATCGACCCCGCGGAAGACCGGAGGTCGAGTCAGGCGCCCGATCGGAATCCGGACGCCTGACTCGTCGGTCGCCCACCCGAATCGGGCTCGACCTGACGGCGTGATTTCGCATCGCCTCAGAACGCATGGCAGCGGAGCCCCCCGACTCGTTCGCTGCCACTTCTCGCCGATCCCGCCCTGAGGTCAGGATCGTGTCGATCTTCTGTTGTGCGATGCGCTTCTGCTCTCCCCCGAGAGCCGACCGCTTGGAAACATGTTATCGACCGATTGGCAACCTGCCAAGAGCCGATCCGCGAGTCGGCCCGCTTACGCTTCGGCGATGACGGCCAGCACGGCCTCGCCGTACGCGTCCCTTTTCTTGGCGCCAATGCCGGTGATGCCATCGAGATCCGCGAGCGATGACGGCCGATGCTCCGCGAGCGCGCGCAACGTCGCGTCGCCGAACACGATGTAGGCCGGAACGCCCTGCTCTCGAGCCTGGGCAGCCCGCCAGGCCCGCAGAGCCTCGAACAGTTCGCGGGCGTCTTCGGGCAGCTCGTCGGCGGCGGAGGCCTTCCTGGCCCGGCCCGCGCTCGAGGTGCGCCCCAGGACATCCCGCCGCATCAGTACGGACCGCTCGCCCCGCATCACCTCGGCACTGCCCTCGCCGAGGGCGAGAGTGCCGTACTCACCCTGCGCCACCAGCAGTCCCTGCGCGAGCAGCTGGCGGACCACCGAGCGCCAGTCGGCCTCGGAGAGATCCGCACCGATGCCATAGGTGGCGAGTTCGTGGTGGCGATACTGACGGATGCGGTCCGTGGACGCACCCCGCAGGATGTCGATCAGCTGACCGGCACCGAACGCCTGGTTGCGCTCGCGCTTCAGCCGCACGATGGTCGACATCAGCTTCTGCGCCGCGACGGTGCCGTCGAACGTGTCAGGCGGTGTCAGGCAGGTGTCGCAGTTTCCGCAGGGCGCGGAATCCTGGCCGAAGTAGGCGAGCAGATTCTGGCGACGGCACTGCACGGTCTCACACAGCGCGAGCATGGCATCGAGGTGCTGCTGCTGACGGATCTTGTGGGCGCGATCGCCCTCGCCCTGGTCGATGAGGCGACGCTGCTGCACCACGTCACCGAGACCGTAGGCCATCCACACCACCGAGTCCGCACCGTCACGGCCCGCACGACCCGTCTCCTGGTAGTAGCCCTCGACGGATTTCGGGAGGTCGATGTGGGCGACGAAGCGAACGTCCGGCTTGTCGATGCCCATGCCGAACGCGATGGTGGCCACCACCACGACGCCGTCGTCGCGCAGGAAGCGGGACTGGTTGGCCGCACGGACGTCGGCGGGAAGGCCGGCATGGTACGGCAGCGCGTCGATGCCCTGCTTGCGCAGGTGCTCCGCGGTCTGCTCGACCGCCTTCCGGCTCAGGGCATAGACGATGCCGGCCGACCCCTCCGGCTGCGAGCGGATGAACTGCACTAGCTGACGTCGCGCATCGATCTTGGCCTCGATGCGGTACTGGATGTTGGGCCGATCGAAGCTGGCCACGAAGTGCTCGGCACGGGGCAGCCGGAGCCGTTCGGTGATCTCACGATGCGTGGCACGCGTCGCCGTAGCGGTGAGTGCCATGCGGGGAACGCCGGGGAACACCTCCCCGAGGTCTTCCAGCGCCAGGTAATCCGGCCGGAAGTCATGGCCCCACTGCGCGACGCAGTGCGCCTCGTCGATGGCGATCACACTCAACGAACCGCGCTGCAGGAAAGCACGCGTGGCGTGTCCGGAAAGGCGTTCCGGGGCGACGTAGAGCAGGTCCAGCTCACCGGCCAGGTAGGCCCGTTCGACCGCCTGACGCTCCTGGGTGGACTGGGTGGAGTTCAAGAACGCGGCGCGCACGCCGTTGGACTGCAGCGCATCCACCTGATCGTGCATGAGGGCGATCAGCGGGGAGACCACGAGCCCGGTGCCCTCTCGCACCAGCGCCGGAATCTGATAGGTGAGCGACTTGCCACCACCGGTCGGCATCAGCACGATCGCATCCCCGCCGTCGATCACGTGCTGCACGATGGCGCCCTGATCACCGCGGAAGGCGTCGTAGCCGTACACCGTGTGCAGTGCCTCGAGCGCGGATGCGTACTGTGACGCACGAGCCTGTGGCGCGGCGACCGGTGCGGGTGCGTATCCCGCCGGCACCGGCGGGCCCCCGAGGAAATCGAGGTCGACGGGAGGCTCGTCATACGGATCGTACGGGGGCTCGTCGTCGTACGGGATGTCGGCGTAGGGGTCGTACGGGGGCTGATCGGCATCCGCGCCGGAACGGGAAGCGGGGTGGGAGAAGGCCGAGGAGCTCACCCCCGCGAGTCTACCGACGCCCTCCGACGGTGGACTCGGGGCAGGCACGATGAGGAGATCCGGCTCGCGCTGACAAGTTGGGGAGGAGACGATCCCCGACGCGCAGACAGAGCGGAGGCCGGTTCGAGCCGGCCCCCGCGCTGTCTCGCGTCAGTTCCTCTCCCTCACCTCAATTCCGGATGCGCGCACGCCGGCGCGCGATGAGGATCCCACCGGCACCCAGCAGCATCAGCAGGATGGCGATGATCCCACCCGGGCCCGCCTGTACGCCCGTGCTCGGCAGAGCGGGACCATGCGTACCGGGAGCCGTCGCGCTGGGCATTGACGTCACGTCGGTGCCGGTCGAGGGGCTGCCGGTCGGCTCCGTGGACGGTCCCGCCGTCGGCGACGCGGTCGGCGTGGGCTCCAGCGTCTGCGTCGGCTCCACCGTCGGCGTCAGCGTCGGCGACACGGTCGGCGTCAGTGTCGCCGTCGATGTCGGCGTCGGCGTGGGCGTGGGCGTGACGTCCGCGACACGGAACCCCTCCGCTGTGCACCCGTCGCATGCCACCAGATCGGCACCGCGCGCATCGCCGTTCACGGTGATCGCGATCACCCCCGCCTCGGCGCCGCCCGCTGCGTCTGCCGCCGCACTCACCTCGTCCACGCGCGCTGTCACGACGATCTCCACGGTGGTTCCGGCCGCGATGGACCCGGTCCATGTCGCGGTCTGCCCGGCCATCGAGACCTCTCCGTGGTCGGCTCGGATCTCGCCGACGAGCGAGGCATCGTCGTGGACATCCGTGAGATCGATGCTCACGCTCGCCTCCCCCAGCGCGGTGTCCTCCGCTGTGGCCGACACCGTCCAGGTGAGTTCATCCCCCGGATGCACCGTCGATCCGGCGTCGGGGAGCGATGCCACCGCCAGCGACCACCGACCGGCACGAGGCACCGACCACTGCTGCTCGTCCTCGAAGAACGGGGCGTGGGCGTAGAAGCGCAGGTAGGGATCGAACGCGGCGAAGGACGGGACCTGCTGCGGAGAGTTCCACACCGTCTGCGCGAACAGGCGCAGACGCGGCATCAGGGTCTGGGTGAGGACGTGCTCCGGCGCCCATCCGTGAGCGTCGTCCCAGATGGGGAAGAACTGGCCGGCGACGTTGGCGCGCAGTTCCTCCGGCGCCTGTGCGGGAGGGCCCCAGCCACCGGAGAACGTGTACGGATCCGCATAGTTCTTCCACGCGTACTCCGGCAGCGGGCGGTTGATGACCGATCCGTTCCTGGTGTCGCCGGAGGTGAGATCCGCGCGCGACATGGTGGGCCAGAGGTCGTGATAGAGATCCGACGACGAACCGACGAGAGTGCGCCCCTCGGCGAGAAGATCCTCCGCGGTCAGGGAGCCGTAGATCTCCGCCCAGTAGATGACCGTAATGTCCGGGTCCAGCGATACGGCCTTGTTCCGGCCGTTCAGCTGGTCGTTCCACACCATCGTCTGGCGGCCGTCGGCCTTCAGCGCCTGATTGACGCCGTTGAGGAACAGAACATAGGAGTCCCGGGTGTTGGCCGTCGGATCCCCGGTCTCCTCCTGGGCCCAGGTGGCCAGTTCGGTGTGCTCGTCCAGCGACATGAACTCGTCTCCACCGATGTGGACATAGGGAGTGTCGAACGTGCGCCCGAGTTCCACTGCCACCGCGGCGAGACGCTCGCGCACGTCGCTCCTGCCGTAGTTGTATGCCTCGCCGCCGAGCATGTACCCGGGCTCCGTATACACCTGTGCGTCGAGCGTGGCGTGTGCGGGCATGTCGAACTCGGGGATGATCGTGACGTGGAAGCGCTGTGCGAAGGCGACCAGATCGGCGATTTCCGCCTTGGTCCACGAGCCGCCGTCAGGCAGGTGATCCACGAGCTCCGGGAACACGTCGCTCTCGACCCGCAGCCCCTGCCCGTCCTTCACCCGCAGCACCATCGTGTTCATGTTCGTGAACGCGAGGTCCTTGATCTGCGACTTCAGCCAGTCGATGGAGTAGTAGCGCCGGCCGGAGTCCACCTGCAGGGCCCGGAAGCGCATGTCCGTCCAGTTGACGACCTGGCCGAGCGGAAGATCGGCGCCCGCCGATGCACTGCGGAGGGCCTGGCCGAGTGTGTTGAAGGCATACAGCACGCCGGCTTCACCTCCTGCGGTGATCGTGATCCCCGCAGCGGTGATGTCGATCGAGTACGCCTGGTCCGCGAGCGCGCGGGCGTTCTCGGGGGCCGAATCCGCAATCGCGACCTCGCCGAGTTTCACGAACACTCGGTTCGCGGTGAGATCCGACTCGTCTCCGCTCATCAGCGTCACCTCGGGAGCCACACCCAGCTCCATGAGGTTGGCTGCGCCGAGATCGGCCTCGTCGGTGATCGCGTCGGCGTCCCCCGCCGACACGATCACCCGTTCCACGGATCCCGTCCAGCTCCCGCCCGCGGGCTGGAAACTCTGCACCGCGGGGATGGTGACCGGGAATCCGTTCTCACCGGACGGGGGCACGCTCCAGCCGGCCGGCGCCGTCTGCGGTGAGCTCGCGGGACCGACCTCCGTCACCGTGAAGTCATCGCAGTAAGCCGGCGCCGTATTTCCTCCCACGAAGCAGAAGGCGTTGAGCTCGGTCGTGCGCGGTCCCGTCGTGATGGTGGAGGTGTAACGGCCCCAGGCGGTTCCGCCGTCGGGCGTGGTGATCCCGGCGGCATACTCCCCACCACCGTCGCCCACAGCCAGCCCCCGGTAGTACGGGGCATTCTCGGCATCGAAGATCCCCCAACGGATCCCCGATCCCTTCAGCGACACTTCGAAGGTGTACACGGTGTTCGGCTGCACTCCCGTGATGGTCTTGTTGACCATCCCCCGATCCACCCCCGTGCCGCGCACGGGGAGGTTGCCGCCGATGGGGGTCTGAGTCGTGGCATCGGCGTACGGGAGACCGATCCGCGCGGCGTGGCCGGTGCCGTCGGCTCCCGGCTCCACGATCGCCGCGTGGTTGTGCTGAGTTTGCGCGCCCCAGTCGCCCGACTCGAAGCCGCCATCGACGACGACGGGTCCTTCGTCCGCGCTGCTGGGCAGAACGGCGCCGAAGGCCCCCGCTGTCGTCACCGCCATTGTCAATCCGAGCCCGGCCGCCCAGGCTCTCGTCCGTGTCCGCACTTCCTCGTACTCCTTCCCCCGACCGCATCGTTGCGCCCGACGCGCCTGACCTTACCCGGGTAAGCATCCCAGGGGAAGACCCGCACTGACACGGGTAAGTAATTCGGGGGATAGATTCGTTCCGATGTCTTCCGATGGTCCCGCCCGACGCCTCACGATGCGCGAGCTCGCTCGCGAGCTCGGCGTCTCGCACGCCGCTGTCTCCTTCGCGCTCAACGGACGCCCGGGGGTGAGTCCCGCCACGCGCGAGCGGATCATCGCCGGAGCACGCGAGCGCGGCTGGGCACCCAACATCGCGGCCCGGGCCCTCGGCGGGCACGGTACCGGCTCCGTCGGTCTCGTGCTCGCGCGCAGCGCAGACGCCCTCGCTGCGGATTCGTTCTATCTCCGCTTCATCGCGGGGCTCCAGTCGGAGCTCTCCCCCCTGGATCTCACGCTCACCTTTCAGATCGCAGACGATGTCGACGCCGAGATCGCGCTGCATCGCCGATGGGCCGCCCAGGCGCGCGTAGACGGTCTGATCGTCGTGGATCCGCGCACCGACGACCCACGCCTTCATGAGTTGCATGCGCTTGGACTGCCCGCGGTGATCGTGGGAGCCCGGGAGCACGCCGCGGCCGGGATCGCACTCGTCTGGGCCGACGACGAACAGCCGATGACGGAGGTGGTTCGCACCTTCGCCGAGCTCGGCCACCGGAGGATCGGCTACGTGGCCGGAGCAGAGGACCTCGTGCACACCGCGTCACGCGTGCGCAGCTTCGCGTCCGCCATCGCCCGATACGGCCGGGACGCCCTGCCGGTGGTGCACACTCACCACGATCCCGACGAGGCAGAACGCGCGGTCGCGGCGCTCCTGGACGGCGGCCCGACCGCGGTGATCGCCGACGACGACCGCCTCGCCGTCACGGTACTGAGCGTGGCGAAGTCGCTCGACATCGAGGTGCCGCGTCACCTCAGCATCGTGTCGTGGGAGGACTCACCGCTGTGCACGGCGACCACACCGCCGCTCACCGCACTCTGGCGTGACCCCTTCGACCTGGGTCGCAGCGCCGCAGCCGCTCTCCTCGCCGAGATCTCCGATCATCGTGCCGCCGCGATCGCGGTGGCTCCCGCCGTGCTGCGCCGTCGGGATTCGCTCACCGAGGCTCCGTGACGGAACACGCGACCTCCCCTCAGGCGAGCCACTTGCCGGCGATAGCGCGAATCGTGTTGGCGTTGCGGTTGGTGGCCGGCTCCAGCAGCTTCGCGGCGCGGAGGGGATCCACCTCGCCGGGTGTGTAGCCCTCACCGAGGAGAGCGTGGATGGAACGACCGCGCACGACCATGCGGCCGCGCTCATCGGAGAGCCCTTCCACACGCCGCGCGGTCTCCGCGTCGAGGGGCTCGCTGCGCAGGTACACGTAGTGGCGGTGCAGCGCTGGGTCGTCGAGCTCCGCAACCGCCGACACCACGACGCGGTATTCGTCGGCGGTGAACAGCATCACCGGCACGACGAACCCTCGGTCCGCCTCGAACGCGCGCTCCAACGCGGCCGTCACCGTGGCGGGGTCCTCCGCAGTGCGCAGGAACACGTTCCCGGTGTTGATGTGGGTGGCAACGTCCGCGTACCCCAGCTCAGCGACGACGCGCCGGATGTCGGCGGCGGGGAACATCCGTCCGCCGACGTTGACGGCGCGCAGGAACGCGATCATGTCGGTCATGAGGAGATCCTGCCATCCCCGTGCGACATCCCTCAGAGGGCGCCCGTGGTCACCACCGGGATGACGATGTTCTCCAGCGTGACCTCGTAGCCGAGACCGTCGTACAGCGCGCGGGCGCCGTCGTTGTGACCGAAGACGTTGAGGGCGAGGTGGGTGGCCCCCATCTCACGTGCGACGTCTTCTGAGGCTCGCATGATCGAGGCGCCGTAACCCTTCCGGCGGTGCTCGGGCGACACGATGATGTCGTAGATGAACGCCTGCCCACCCCGATCGGCGATCCACACCATGCCCACGCGCTCATCGCGGTCGTAGGCGCTGAGCAGCAGCTGTCCGGGCGTCGACCGCCCCGCGGGCAGCAGCTGGGCGAAGGACGCCCGCGCGACGTCGAGCGCAGCGGCCTCGTCCTCCGCCCCGGCGTTCGCCCTCTCCCGCGCGTACTCGGCGATGGCTCCCCCGATCCACTCCTCGTACTCCGCGTCGGTGAACGGCGACAGGTTCACGCGGCCGTCGGCGCGCGAGGGGCGATCGAGAGCGATTCGCATGTTCGTCGCCACAATGGACTCGTCCGGGGTGCGCAGCGCCTGGGTGATGGGGTCGCCCGCGAGGCGGTTCACCCGGATGCGGGTGGCGCCGGAACGCCGAGCCCACGCCCGCAGCCCGTCCAGGCCACCGATGGCGTGCGCGGGATCCTCCACGGTGGTGGCCACGAGTTCGCACGTGTCCCCCGACTGCGCGATGACGACCTCGCCCAGCTCCCCTGCCACATCGCCCAGCAGAACGCCATCACCACCCGGACCGAACAACCGGACGAGGAGCTGGCGCTGCTGCTCGGCGAACGCGGCCTCATCGGCGATCACACCGGCGCGCGCGTAAGCTGCGGCTCGCCGATCGGCCAGGTCCGCGATGGTGTCAGCAGACGGGGAGGGAAGCCTGACGAGCGTGTACATGGCCTCACATTACGCGTGCCGACGTCGCTGCGGGCAATGTGCGAACAGGTGTCACGACCGTTCCCACACCACAGGCAACCCCTCCCACTTATCCACATTCCGCGTTCACCCGCGCTACGCGAAGCACGAGCCGAGAAGGCTGCCCCTGTGCCCGGAAACAGTTCGACAACGAAAGGGTGCTGGCCATGACCGAGCCGCAGATCTGGACCGCGCTGGGCATTCTCGCCGCAGCGCTCACCGCCATGATCACCATGTCCACGCAGTTCATGATGCGCACGATCGGCTCGCAGTTCGCCGGGGTGCACACGCAGTTCGCCGCGGTGCACACGCAGTTCGCCACTGTGCAGACGCAGTTCGCCGCCATCGACGACAAGTTCGCCGACATGAACGACAAGTTCGCCGCCATGAACGAGAATATGGACCGACGCTTCGATGAGGTCGATCGACGCTTCGATGAGGTGGACCGGCGCTTTGGTCTCGTCGAGGGCCGACTGGACCGGGTAGAGCGTCGGCTGGACGGTCTCCATACCGACGTCCAGGCCATCACCAGACGAATCCTGCCGGACTGACAGCCCACGCCTCCGGTACGTCCGGTGAGCACGATCCCGTTACGATCGCGATGTGAGCGAGCGCACGACGAAGGACACCGCGCGGCCGATCGTGGCGGGCATCGTGACAGCGCTCGTCGGGTTCACGTCCTCCTTCGTCGTGGTACTCACCGGCCTGCGCGCCGTCGGCGCGACGGATGCGCAAGCTGCCAGCGGACTGCTCGCGCTGAGCGTCACGATGGGAATCGCATGCATCCTGCTGAGCCTGCGCACGCGGATGCCCGTGACATCGGCGTGGTCCACACCGGGAGCCGCACTTCTGGCCGGAGCCAGCGCCGTGGACGGCGGATGGCCTGCCGCCGTCGGCGCGTTCATCGTCACCGGCCTGCTCATCGTGGTGACCGGAGTATGGCCCTTCCTCGGGGCACTGGTGACCCGCATCCCCACGCCCCTCGCTCAGGCGGTGCTCGCCGGAGTGCTGCTCCCGCTCTGCGTCGCACCGGTCACCGGAGCCGTGACGAATCCGTGGGGCGTGCTGCCGGTCATCGCGGTGTGGCTACTGGGGCTGCGGTTCCTGCCGCGGTGGGCGGTGCCGCTCGCCTTCGTGGCGGCGGCGGCGGTCGTCGTGGCCGGCATCGTGCAGAGCGGTGCAGCGGTGGATCCCGCGGCACTGCTGCCGCGCCTGGAGTTCGTCACCCCCGCGTTCTCGTTCGGTGGGATCATCGGGATCGCGCTGCCGCTGTTCATCGTGACGATGGCGTCGCAGAACATCCCCGGTGTGGCCATCATGCGTTCGTACGGCTACGAGGTGCCCTGGCGCTCCGCGATGATCACCACCGGTGTCGGCACGATCCTGGGAGCTCCGGCCGGCGGTCACGCGATCAACCTCGCCGCGATCAGCGCGGCGCTGGCGGCGAGCGACGAGGCGGGCAAGGACCCCTCCCGGCGGTGGATCGCCGGAGTCACCACCGGCGTCGCCTATCTGGTGCTCGGTACCGCCTCCGCGGTGTTCGCCGCTCTCGTGGTGTTCGCTTCGGCCGGCGTGATCGCAGCGGTCGCGGGCCTCGCTCTCCTGGCATCATTCGCCTCCGCCGTGCATCAGGCCATCATCGAGCCCGAGCTGCGCATCCCCGCCGCGGTGACGTTCATCGTGGCGGCATCGGGGATCTCCCCCTTCGGCATCGCGGCGGCGTTCTGGGCTCTGCTGGTGGGTCTCGTGCTCCACGTCGTGCTGCGCCGCCGCTGAGCGCGCCCGCTCAGCTCGCGTCGGACTGCTCCGGTGTGTGC
Source organism: Microbacterium sp. GXS0129 (assembly GCF_044769785.1). Classification (NCBI taxonomy): domain Bacteria; kingdom Bacillati; phylum Actinomycetota; class Actinomycetes; order Micrococcales; family Microbacteriaceae; genus Microbacterium; species Microbacterium sp. GXS0129. Next base: position 63,092 of record NZ_JBIZVZ010000006.1, read on the forward strand.
AACCGCGCGAGGAATCGGTCGGCGCGGGATGGCAGCCCGCCGCGGTCCAGCAGGGAGACGGCGACCACCGTGATCGTGGCGAGCGGAATGGTCCAGGCGGCGGGCTGATCCAGCACCGAGGACCACCACGATTCCCGGGGCGCCAGTGCGGACGCCACCAGAGCTCCGGCGCTGCTCACGGCACCGACCACCATGCCCGCGGCCGCACCGCGCGCGGTGAGCCTGCGCCACCACACGCCGAGGATGAGGACCGGTGTGAGACTGGACGCCGCGAAGACGAACACGACACCGACGCTCGAGACGAGCCCACCCCCGATCGTGAAGAACGAGAACAGCAGGGGGACGATCGCGCAGAGGACGGCGGAGAAGCGGAACGAGCGCACTGTGCCGCCGAACAGGTCCTGACTCACCACCCCCGCGAGCGCCACCACCAGACCCGACGACGTTGCCAGGAACGCCGCGAACGCCCCGGCCACCACCAGCGCCGTCACAAGCTGGCCGAGCAGTCCGGGAAGCACGCGCGCGGGCAGGGCGAGCACGGCGGTGTCGGCCACGCCGGCGACGGCGAGATCCGGCGCGGCGATGCGGGCGATGAGACCCATCGCGGAGGAGACGGCGTAAAAGGCGCTGATGAGCACGATGACGATGACGGTGGCCCGCCGAGCCGAGTCTCCGTCAGGGCTCGTGTAGAACCTCACCAGCACGTGCGGGAGGCCGATGGTGCCGAGCAGCAGGGCGATCAGCAACGAGGTGGTGCGATAGAGGTCCGCTCCGGCGGGGCCCGCATCCGCGGGGAACACCAGCTGTGGGTCGGGCGGAGCCGGGTCCCCCGCCAGCACGATCACCAGCAGCACCACCGGCACCAGCAGGGCGAACAGCTTCAGCCAGTAGTGGAAGGCCTGCACGGCGGTGATCGCACGCATGCCGCCACCCGCCACCGCGCCCGCGACCACCACGGCCACCACGGCAGCCCCCACCCACAGCGGAAGTCCGGCGGCCACGTTCAGCGTGATCGCCGCGCCGTGCAGCTGGGGGACGATGTACAACCAGCCGATCACCACGACCACCAGGCTGGTGATACGTCGCGCCGCGCGGGACTGCACCCGCGCCTCCACGAAATCGGGGATCGTGTATGCCCCGGACCGGCGCAGCGGCGCCCCGACGAAGAGCAGGACGAGCAGGTACCCCGCTGCGTAGCCGATCGGGAACCAGAACCCCTCCGCTCCGGCGAGCAGCACCAGCCCCGACAGGCCGAGGAACGTCCCGGCCGACAGATACTCGCCACTGATCGCCGAGGCGTTCCACACCGGGCGCACGGTGCGAGAGGCGACGAAGAAGTCACTGGTCGTGCGGGAGAAGCGCACGCCCGCGAATCCCAGGATGACGGTAACGAGCAGCACCACTGCCACCGCGATCAAGACCAGTGTGCTTGTCATCGGCGGCCCGTCCGCCCGTTCCGGGGAGTTGCGCTCCTCATCGCCCGGACCGTCATCGCGAGTGCTCCCGCAGCGCCCGGTAGCGGCGCTCGTTGCGCCGGGCAGCGGCAGCGTAGATCAGCGCGAACACGAAGATGATCGGATAGAAGCCGAACGCATGCACCAGCCACGGCAGCGGCACCCCCGCGATGACCAGCTCGGAGAGACCGGGAACCGTGGCCAGCAGCACCGCGAGCGCTCCCGCGGTCACGACGAAGCCGAGCACGCAGCCCAGGGCGAGGCGCAGCTGCGCGCGCACCAGGCCCCGCACGTAGACGGCCTCCGGCTCGGCTACGGCTCGTCCGTCCACCGTGACGGTACGCATCAGCTCCGTCTCCGTCCGCGGGCGGTCGCCGCGACCTGGTGGGTCGGCGCTGACCCGCACGCGCTCGGTCATGGATGCATCAGCCTGTCGCGGACGTCCGAGACCAGCCGGCGGCTCACGGGCAGTTCGATCTCGGGGAGCGAGACGGTGGGCGCCTGGCCGCTGAGGCGCGCGGCGACGATCGCGTCGACGTGCACGAGGTAGGACCGGTGGACGCGGAGGAAGCCGGCCCCGGACCAGCGCTCCTCCAGTTCCGAGATCGGCACGCGCACGAGATGGTCACCGGCCGCAGTCCACAGGCGCGAGTAGTCGCCCTGCGCCTGCACCCAGCGCACCTCGCTGCGGCGAACCAGGCGCGTCTCGCCCGCGATCGTGACGGGGATGCGCTCGTCGGCGAGGGCGGGCTCGCCCGGGCCGTGCGTCTCGATCGCCCGCCCCACGGCAACGCGGAGGCGCTCGGGGCGCACGGGCTTGAGGAGGTAGTCCACGGCCGCCACGTCGAACGCCTCGACGGCACGCGCCTCGTCCGCCGTGATGAACACCACCGCCGGCCGCTGCTGGAACTGCTGCAGCGCACGGGCCAGGTCAAGACCGGACAGCCCCGGCATGTGGATGTCCAGGAACACGACCGACACGGGCGCTTCGCTCAGCAGTCGCAGCGCGTCGGCGCCGCTGCGAGCCAGCCGAATGTCACCGATCCGTTCGTCGGCGCGCAGCAATGCGGCAAGCTCGTCCAGCACGGGCTGCTCGTCGTCGGCGATGAGGATGTCGCAGGTCACCGTGCCACCGTCTCATGCTCGGGCTGGGAGCGGGGCACACGAATGCGCACCAGCGTCCCCGCGCCGATGGCCGTCTCCACGACGATGCCCTCGCCGTACAGCCGTCGCAGGCGCAGGTCGACGTTGCGGAGGCCGACGTGGTCGGATTCTGCGCCGCTGAGCAGCGCCCGCGCTCGTTCGGGATCCATCCCGGCGCCGTCGTCCTCCACGGTGATCTCGGTGTGAGCGCCCAGATCCTCGCTCGCGATGGTGAGGCGTCCGCCGCGCTCGCCGGGCTCGAGCCCGTGCTTCACCGCGTTCTCGACGAGCGGCTGCACGGCGAGATACGGGATCACGGTGGTGAGCGTCTCGGGAGCGATGCGCAGTCGCACCGTGAGCCGGTCGCCGAACCGGGCACGCTCGAGCTCCAGGTAGGAGTGGATGGAGCGGAGCTCGTCGGCCAGAGTGGTGAACTCCCCGTGACGGCGGAAGGAGTATCGCGTGAAGTCGGCGAACTCCAGCACCAGCTCGCGTGCGCGCGGCGGATCGGTGGTGATGTACGAGGCGATCGCGGTGAGGGCGTTGTAGATGAAATGAGGGCTGATCTGCGCGCGCAGTGCCCGCAGCTCCGCCTCGGCCAGGGCGGCGCGCGAGGAGTCGAGCTGCCCCAGCTCCAGCTGACCGGCGAACCACTCGGCCACTTCACCGGTGGCCCGCACGAGCGGAGCGCGCACCGGATCGGCGAACGCGATCACCACGCCCCACACGGCACCGTCCACGAGGATGGGCGCGCCTACCGCCTCACCGTCCTCGGACGATCCGCGCTGGCGGGAGTAAACCTGACGCCGGCCCGCCGCCGCCACCTGATCGGCGATGGTCCGTGCGGTCTCCGTCAGACCCGTCGCCGGGCCGTCGAAGACGATCTCGCCGCCGGGGCCGACCAGGGCGACGACGCGACTGCCGAGGAGGGCACGCACATGGCGTGCCGCGCGAGCGAGGTCGGTTGCGCCGGACTTGCGCAGATCAGCCGCGGCCCTCCGCGCCGTGTGCAGCGTGCGATAGGTGGCGCGCTCCTCCTCCGAACCGAGATCACGGGACCCCCGGGCCAGGCGCCGCGTGAGCAGCAGCACGATCACCAGCGCGGCGCCGATGACCGCGCCGATCACCAGGAGCACGGCGTCGGGCATCCTCCCATGGTAGGCGCGCCCCTCAGTACGCCGATGGCGTTCCCCGTCCGCGCGGGAAGACGGAAAACGCCACTCCGAGCGCCACGGGAGCTGGGTTTTCCGTCCGCCATCGCGCTCAGCAGCACCGCGAACCGGGATTGGCGTCCTGATCGGCGTAGTGGCGACGCCAGAACTCCCGCTCGGTCATCGGCTCGGAGTCCGGGTGGTGGCGGCGATGATGCTCCGCATACGTGGCGTAGGCCGTCTCTCCCATGAGGTTCGTGGCGTACCAGCGCACCGCGCGCGCGGCCCCCACGAGGGCGCGCCCGGCGCGGGAGAGCAGGCCCTCCCGCGCCGGGCGAATGGTGATCACCATCTCAGTGCCCCGACGAGACCGTGGGCCGCTGCTCCGCCGGCAGCTCCTGCCACTGCTTCTCGATCTCCCGCTCGGCACGGGTGGCGATGAAGCCGTCCGGTGCGAAGCGGCGCGATGCCACCGGGGCGTCCTCGTGGTTCTCCCCACCCCTGGCCCGCAGGCTCTTCACGGTGGATCCGATCGCGACGGCCATCACGATGATGGTCAGCACCACGAAGACAACGCTCAGCACGCCCTGCACCATGGTGTTGCGCACCACGGCCTCCATCGCCTCCACCGTCTTGGCGGTGCCGAACGAGGTCTGGCCGTCCGCGAGCGCGGCGCGGAACGCGGCGTTGTTGGCGAAGTAGCCCACCGCGGGGACCGGGGAGAAGATCTTGTACATCGACGCGGTGACGGTGACCACGGCGGTGAAGGCCAGCGGAACCGCCACGATCCACAGCCACTTCACGTAGCTGCGCCCGCGCTTGGCGACGATGGCGAGCACCACCGCGAGCGCGATGGCGGCGAGCAGCTGGTTGGCGATACCGAACAGCGGGAAGAAGGTGTTGATGCCGCCGAGCGGGTCGGTGACGCCCAGGATGAGGATCGATCCCCATCCCGCCACCATGATCGCGGTCGTGATCCAGACGCCGGGACGCCAGGTGACGTCCTTGAAGCGCGGCAGGAAGGTGCCGATCGAGTCCTGCAGCATGAAACGGGCGACACGCGTGCCCGCATCGACGGCGGTGAGGATGAACAGCGCCTCGAACATGATGGCGAAGTGGTACCAGAAGCCCATCATCGCGGTGCCCCCCAGCGCCTGATGCATGATGTGGGCAAGGCCCAGTGCCAGCGTGGGTGCGCCTCCCGTGCGGGAGATGATGCTCTCCTCGCCGACGTTCTCCGCGGTCTGCGCCAGCAGCTCGGGTGTGAGGTTTACACCGGTGATGCCGAGGGAGTTCACCCAGGCGACCGCGCCCTCCACCGTGCCGCCGGTGGCCGCGGCGGACGAGTTCATCGCGAAGTAGATCCCCTGGTCGATGGAGACCGCGGCGACCAGGGCCATGATCGCCACGAAGGACTCCATGAGCATGCCGCCGTAGCCGATGAAGCGCGTCTGGCGCTCCTTCTCGACGAGCTTGGGGGTGGTGCCGGAGGCGATCAGCGCGTGGAACCCGGAGAGGGCGCCGCACGCGATGGTCACGAACAGGAACGGGAAGAGCGGACCGGAGAACACCGGCCCCGTCTCGCCGGAGGCGAACTGGCTGATCGCCGGCACCTCGATGGCGGGCATCACGATGATGATCGCCCCCGCGAGCACCACGATCACGCCGATCTTCATGAAGGTCGAGAGGTAGTCGCGCGGTGCCAGCAGAAGCCAGACGGGCAGGACCGCGGCCACGAAACCGTAGATGATGATGCCCCAGGCGATGGCCTCCTTGGGCAGGTGGAACATCGCGTAGCCCCAGTCGGTGCTGGCCACCCAGCCGCCCGCGACGATCGCGGCGATGAGCAGCACGAAACCGATGATCGAGATCTCGGTGATGCGCCCCGGGCGCCAGTACCGCAGGTACACGCCCATGAACAGGGCGATCGGGATGGTCATCGACACGGAGAACACGCCCCACGGGCTCTCGCCCAGGGCGTTCACCACCACCAGGGCGAGGATCGCCACGATGATGATCATGATGAGCAGCGAAGCGATGATCGCCGCGGTGCCGCCGACACGGCCGAGCTCCTGCTTGGCCATCTGACCGATGGTGCGTCCGCCGCGACGCATCGAGAAGAACAGCACGAGGTAGTCCTGCACCGCGCCGGCGAACACGACGCCGAGGATGATCCAGATGGTTCCGGGCAGATAGCCCATCTGCGCCGCGAGCACCGGGCCCACCAGCGGCCCGGCACCGGCGATGGCCGCGAAATGGTGGCCGAACAGCACACGACGGTCCGTGGGCGTGTAGTCCTTGCCGTCGTTCTTGTATTCGGCAGGGGTGGCCCGGCGATCGTCGGGGCGGGTGATGAACTTCTGGATCACCTTCGAGTAGAAGCGATAGGCGATCAGGTAAGTGCACACCGCAGCGAACACGAACCAGACGGCGTTGACGGTCTCGCCACGAACGATCGCGAGCATCACCCAGGCCACACCGCCGAGCAGCGCGATCGCCGCCCACAGCAGGATCTTCGGCAGGGTCCACTTCGCCTCGGCGGCCCGCACCTCTGCGGGGACCGCCGTGGGCGGCAGCGCGGGATCGGTGACGATGGTCGCCCCTCCGCTGTCGGCGCCGCGTGCGCCGGATTCGTCCGTTGCCATCGTTCTCGCTCCATCTCCTGCCGCCTCGTCGCGACCGCGTCAGCCTAGGCGGGTGATGCGCCCCGGGTTCCGGCCCACCGATCAACCGCCCGAACCTGCGACGAACGGTAGGTTCGGCGCGACGAACGGGCGATGAGCGGAACCGGGAACATTCCGCGCGCAGCACCGGTTGTCTCCCGAAACGACGGGAGAACCCATGACGGAGCAGATCGAGATCACCCGCGCCGATGATCGTCAGCGCTACGAGATCCACGTGGACGGCGCGCTCGCGGGATGGGCGGATTTCCGCGACACCCCCACCGGCAAGGTGCTCTTCCCCGCCACCGAGATCGACCCGGCATACGGGGGTCGCGGCCTCGGCTCGCGCCTGATCGACGCCGCCGTTCGCGACGTCGCGGATCAGGGCCGGATCGCCGTGCCGCGCTGCCCCTTCGTGGTGTCCTATCTTCGCAAGCACGAGATTCCCGGGCTGGTCGTGGAGTTCCCCACGGCCGAGGAAGCCGCGGCGCACGCGGCGGCCCATGCCGCCGGACGTGGCGGTGACGAGGCCGCCGGCCACGGCGGTGGCGCGGAGTCCGCTTCGGTGCAAGGCTGACAACACCTGCCGGAAGGAAGAACATGTCGGACGTCACGGACGAGATCACCGTCAGCCGCAACGAGAGCGAGGGGCGCTACGAGATCCGCGTGGGCGGTGAGCTCGCCGGTTTCACCGAGTTCGTCGCCACACGCGACGGCAAGCTGGTCTTCCCGCACACACTGATCGACCCGGCCTTCGAGGGCCGCGGGCTGGCGACTCGGCTCGTCGGCGACGCCATGGCCGATGTTGCCGCGCAGGATGGCACGGTGGTGCCGCTGTGCCCCGTGGTGGCGCACTACCTCCGCAAGCACGAGGTTCCCGGGCTCACCGTCGAGTTCCGTGGCGCCGCGTCATGAGCCGCCTGGACGCCGCACCGGAGGAGGCCGAGACGCCGGTGTCGTGCGATGGACCGCGTGCCGATCTGTATGACGCGCGCGAAGTCCCGCTGGGCGGCCTCCGCGCGATGGAGGTGCGGCGGGCACTGCCTCAGCGCCCGCTGCCCACCGTGGGCGCCTGGTGCTTCCTGGATCGCTTCGGCCCTCAGCAGGCCGTGATGCGCGTGGAGCCGCATCCGCACATCGGGCTGCAGACCGTCACGTGGCCCTACTCCGGCGAGATCCGCCACCGCGACGTGCTCGGCAGCGATGTGGTGATCACGCAGGGCTCGCTGAACCTCATGACCAGCGGCCGGGGCATCGCGCACTCCGAGTACTCCGTCGGCGAGGACGCGATGCTGCTGGACGCCCTGCAGCTCTGGGTCGCGCTTCCAGACTCGCGACGCCACGGCGAGCCCGCCTTCGAGAAGCACGATGACCTGCCCCAGGTGCACCTTCCGGCGGGCGATCACGGCACCGGCGACGAGTCCACCGCCGTCGTGACCGTCGTGCTCGGCTCCTTCGCCGGAGTCCGCTCCCCCGCGAGCGTCTACACGCCCATCGTGGGAGCCGAGATCCGACTCCCCGCCGGGCGACGCGTGCGGCTGCCTCTGGAGGCGGCGTGGGAGCACGCGATCATCCCCGTCACCGGCGAGGTGATCGTGGAGGCCGACCCCACCACCGTCGCCGCCCCGGATCAGTTGCTGTATCTGGGCATCGGACGCGAGGGGATCGAGGTGGCCGCGGAGCAGGACACCACGCTGTTCCTCATCGGCGGAGAGCCGTTCGAGGCGGAGCTGGTGATGTGGTGGAACTTCGTGGGCAGGACCCACGAGGAGATCGCGCAGGCACGCGAGGACTGGGCGAACGAGGACCCCCGTTTCGGCGGGCGGATCGTGGGGCACGGGGATGAGCGTGTGCCCGCCCCGCCGATGCCGAACGTGCGCCTCACACCGCGCAAGCGCCGCCCCTGATTTTCTCCGGTCGGGCGCTGGTGAGGGTGCACTAACCTGGATCAGTGAGCCCGAACCAGCGCATCTCCACGCGCGTCCTGCTGATCTGTGCCGCCATCGGCGTGGTCACCGGACTCGTCTCTGCGCTCGCCGGAGCCCTGAGCGGACCGACCATCATCGTTGCGCCCGTCCTGTACGGGCTCGTCCTCACCGCCCATGCCCTCCCGGGAGTGCTGGCCCAGGCCGTTCTCCGCGAGCGCTGGGTCGCGCTGATCACCCATCTGCTCGCGGCGCTCGTCGCCTCCGCCACGCAGCCGGCGTTCATCGGCAGCTACCTCGCCGCCGTCGTCATCATGGGCGGCGTGCAGGAGGGGTGGGCGGCCATCGGCCGTTACCGCCGCTGGAGCGCGGGCTGGCTGTGCACGGGTGGGGCTATCCTCGGCGTGATCCTCGGTCTCACCGCGGGGCTCATCATCGGCATGAAGCACCTGCCCTGGTGGGGGACGATCCTCTCCGTGGCGCTCACGATCATCGGCGGCGTGGCGTGGTCCCTGGTGGCCGTTGCCGTCGGGCGCGCGCTCGGTCGCGCCGGACTGACGAGGACCCACCGTGGCTGACATCCTGATCCGACGAGCCTTCCCCGCCGACGCCGACGATCTCACGCGCATCGAGGAGGCGGCCGACGCCCTGCTGGTCGACCTGCTGTCGCCGCCATCCTGGCCCGAGGTGGAGCCGGGAGAGGTGCGCCTCGCGATGCCCGGTTTCGCGCTCATCGCCGAGATCGACGGCGAAGCGGTCGGCTTCGCCCACGTGATGGAGGTGGACGAGCACGCGCATCTCGAGCAGCTGTCCGTGCTCCCCACCCACGCCGGTGCCGGAATCGGGCGGGCGCTGCTCACCGCGGCGATCGATGATGCTCGCGCGCGCGGTCACGTCCTGATGACACTGCGAACGTTCGCCGAGGTTCCCTTCAACGCGCCGTTCTATGCGTCGGCGGGCTTCACGGTGACAGAGCCGGACACCGATTTCCTCCGCGAGCTCATCGACATCGAAACCTCCCTCGGCCTCACCGGCATCGGCCCTCGGGTGCAGATGTCACTCCCCCTCTGAGCTGGCCGGCGTTCTGGCGACGCTCAGCGCAGGGCGATAGCGTGGTGAGGTAAGCCTTACCCATCCCGGACTGGATACCGTGCCCTTCGACGCCGCCGATCCCCCGCTGCTGCGGGTGCGCGATCTGTCGATCCTGCACGACGGAAACGCCTCTCCCGCGCCGAACGGCGTCTCCTTCGACATCCGCGCCGGCGAGGTTGTGCTGCTCCTCGGCCCATCGGGCTCGGGAAAGTCCACGCTCGCGCTCGCACTGAACGGGCTCATCCCCCACGACATCCCCGCGGAGGTGACCGGGTCGGTGACCGTGCAGGGCCTGGATGCCGCGACGGTCACGCCCGCGGAACTCTCCTCACGCATCTCGATGGTGTTCCAGGATCCCGACGCCCAGCTGGTCACCGGCACCGTACTGGACGAGGTGGCCTTCGGCCCCGAGAACCTGCTGGTCCCCGTCGAAGAGGTGCTCGCCCGGGCCGAACGGGCGCTGCGCCGGGTGCACCTCTGGCACCGTCGCCAGGACAACCCGGACACCCTCTCCGGCGGCGGGCGTCAGCGCCTGGCGATCGCGTGCGCGCTGGCCATGGGATCTCCTCTCATGGTTCTGGACGAACCCACCGCCAACCTCGATCCCGCCGGCGTCGAGGAGGTCTACGCGCTGCTGGCTGAGATCGTCGCCGAGGGCGACCGCTCGATCCTGCTGGTGGAGCACAACCTGGACGAGGCGATCGGCTTCGCGTCACGGGTGATCGTGCTTGACGCCGCGGGACGGATCGCCTTCGACGGCCCTACCGCCGACGTGCTGCGCGAGCACGCCCACGACCTCGCGGCCCTGGGCGTCTGGCTTCCCACCCCCACGCTCGCCGGCTTGCACCTGCGCGCAGCGGGTGCTCTCCCGGGTGAGCTGCCCCTGAACGCCCCTGCGCTGCGAGCCGCGCTGCCGGGAGCCGAGCCGTCCTCCCCCGTGCCGGCGACGACCGTCGCGTCGGACGCCATCGTGGAAGTCAGCGGGCTGAGCGTGCTGCGCGGCGGCCATCGCGTACTCGACGACGTCTCGTTCCGGATTCCCCGCGGCTCCTTCACCGCGGTCGTCGGCGGCAACGGGGCGGGAAAGACCACGCTGGTGCAGGCTCTGGCCGGGGTGGTCCGCCCCCCGAAGGGTGCCATCCGCATCGACGGGATCGATGCGGGCCGTGCATCCGCTCGCGTCCTCGCGCAGCACGTCGGCTTCGTGTTCCAGAACCCGGAGCACCAGTTCATCGCGCCGACCGTGTACGACGAACTCGCCTACGCGCTGCGCCAGCTGAAGCTTCCGGAGTCCGAGGTCCGCGAACGCGTGAGTGACGTGCTCGCGCGGTTCGGGCTGGCCGACAAGGGTGAGATCCATCCCTTCCTGCTGTCCGGCGGCCAGAAGCGACGCCTCTCGGTCGGCACCGCGCTCATGTCAGCGGCCCCCGTCCTGGTGCTGGACGAGCCCACCTTCGGGCAGGACCGCGCCCGCGCCGGTGAACTGCTCGACCTGCTCGACGAGCTGAACGCCGCGGGCACCACCGTCGTCATCGTCACCCACGACATGCAACTGGTCGCCGACCGTGCCACCCACGTCGTCGTGGTACACGGTGGTCGAGTGCTCACCACGGGCGCTGCGCAGGAGGTCTTCGGCGACGACGAGCTGCTGGAGACCACCGGGCTGCGCCTTCCCGCACTGCCCGCCGCCGTACGGGTGGTGCCGGGGTACGCGCACGTGTGGGGCATGGCGGACCTGCTGTCTGCGGCGGCTTCCGGAACGCGGACAAGCGGCGATGGTGCAGGCGGCGATGGCCACTCCGACACCAGCACCCCCGTGCGTGACCTCGACGCCACGGAGACCAGTGACCTCGACACCAGCAAGCACGACACCCGCACCCCCGGAATCGCTGACACCAGCGACCTCGACACCAGCACGAGCACCACCACGACCAGCAGCACCAGCACCAGCACCAGCACCGGCACCGGCACCGGCACCGGCACCAGCGCGAGCACGAGCGAAGCTCCGAGCGTGAATCGCGACGACGCTGTGGCTGCTCGCGGGTCGCGAGGGTCATCCGTGGGTACCTCCCTGCTCCCCGGCACGGGCCCTGCGAACGATGGGACCGGATCATGACGGCCGCGCCGATCACCGGCGGCATCGCGACCGACCCGTATCTGGCCGGCGAGCCCGCGCCCTCCTGGCGGTATCTCCACCATCTCAACCCGCTGGCGAAGCTGGCCGCGCCCATTCTGCCGATCATCGCGCTGCTGTTCGTGCGGGACATTGCCACGCCCGCGGCCCTCATCGTCCTGACGTACCTGATCCTGCTCACCGGTCAGCGCCTGTCCCGCGGGCTCGTGCTCCTCCTGCTGCTCGCACCGCTTGCGATTGCGCTGCTGGCGGTCGGCCTCGCGCTGTGGACCGACCCGGGGACGCTGGAGAGGGTGGGCGAGCCGGTGGTGTCGATCGGGTCGTGGCACCTGTACTCGGGTGCGCTCGTCGCCGGGCTCGCCAGCTCGCTCCGCCTCTCGGCGATGCTGATCCTGGCTCTGATCTGCGGTGCGGCGACCACCGGTCCCGATCTGGTCCGCTCGGCGGTGCAGCACCTGCACTTGCCGTACCGCATCGGGTACACCGCGCTCGCCGCCTACCGTTTCATCCCGCGTTTCCGCCACGAGCTGGGGGTCATCCGCGCCGCACACCGGGTGCGCGGCCGCAACGCCGGCGGTGGCCCCGTCGCCGCATTCGTCCGTGGCTGGGGCTACGTGCTTCCGTTGATGGCAGGGGCCATCCGCCACGCGGAACGCGTCGCACTCGCCATGGACTCCCGCGCGTTCGGCGCCCACCCCACACGCACCGAACGCCATCTCGTCCCCTGGCACCCCCGCGACACCGCGTTCCTCATCGTGTTCACGCTGGCGTGCGCCGCGATCTTCGTGGCCGGCGCCCTCGTCTGAGCTGCCCGGCACCGGCTGCGCAACTACCCCGCCGCCGTCGCCACCACGGCCACCGCCACCACCACGGCCACCGCCACCGCCGAACCGTGCTCGCGGGGATGACGACATCGCCGCCAACTCTCGCATGTGCGTCGACATCTGCCTCTCGCATGTGCGTCGACATCCGTGCGGACCTCGCGCCAACGCGCGCATTCCCGTGACCTCGCGCCGTCCTCGCGCCCGCCCCGCCACTGTCCCCGCCGACCCACCTACCCACGCTGCTAACACCAACGCCGACGCCGCCGCCGCCGATAGTGCACCAAATGAGGACATTCACCCGAAACCAGGACCAAAACGCCCGATCGATCCTCATCTCGACGACATCTCCTCGTTTGGCGACACAACCTCGTCGTCCACTGCACGAACCCTGCACCGGCCGCAACAAGCACCGCATTTGCCAACCCATTCCGCGCTTGCGACGTGACGACACCGACGCCAACCCTCGCACTCCGCTCACGTCCGCGCCGGTCTCCCGCCCGCACCCGCTACTTCCCTGCTGACCAACGCCAACCACGCCGCCGCCACGACGCCGCCACCGCCGGTGCACCAAATGAGGACATTCACCCGAAACCAGGACCAAAACGCCCGCTCGATCCTCATCTCGACGACATCTCCTCGTTTGGCGACACGAAGCCACGCCACAGCAGCCAGCCGAAGTCCGTCGGCTCCCGTGGATGCTTGCGCCGTTCGAAAGCTGCGTGCTCGCCGATGGGCACGCCCACCTGTCGGGCCGCCGCTCGATCCGCCAGAGCCCGACCAAGACCCCGAGCCCGACCAAGACAATGAGCCCGACCAAGACAATGACGCCCGACGAACCCCTCCTCCCCGACCAGGATCGTGACGCCGGGTGCGCACAATGACGCCGAGTGCAGACAACGACGACGCCGCAGGCAAGACACCCCATCGGAGACAGCGGTGACGAACGAACGCAATGACGCGAAACGAGGAGATTGCGTTGAAACGAGGACCAAAGGGCTTGATATGTCCTTGTTCCGACGAAAAGCCCTCGTTTCGAGGCACCATCCCCCTCTCAGGGACCGGTCACCACACGTCAACGCACACCGACCGCCAACGCACACCGACCGCCCGCTCACCCCAGCGCCCGCTCACCCCAGCGCCCGCTCACCCCAGCGCCCGCTCACCCCAGCCCCCGGCTCACCCCAGCCCCCGGCTCACCCCGGCGGCTCACTTCAGAGGCGGGAGAAGCGGCGGCGGTAGGCGGTGGGTGTCGTGCCGACGGTGCGCGAGAAGTTCTGACGAAGCACCGCGGCCGAGCCGAAGCCGGCTCGGGTGGCGACGGACTCGATGTCGTCGTCGGTCTGCTCCAGCAGTCGCTGGGCGAGACCGACGCGCTGTCGGATGATCCAGGCGGCTGGCGTTGTGCCGTACTCGCCGACGAAACGGCGGGCGAAGGTGCGATCAGACATGTGTGCGCGGGCGGCGAGCGAGGCCACGCTGATGTCGTCGTGCAGGTTGTCGATGGCCCACTCGGCGACGGGCGCGAGGGACAGCTCTGCCGATGGCGGGATCGGGCGGGAGATGTACTGCGCCTGACCGCCCTCACGCTGCGGTGCGACCACCATGCGCCGGGCAACGGTGTTCGTGAGCTCCGCGCCGATCGTCTGGCGCAGCAGGTGCAGACAGGCGTCGATGCCGGCCGCGGTTCCGGCGCTCGTGATGATGCGCCCCTGTTGCACATAGAGGGCGTCCGGATCCACATCGATGCTCGGGTGCATCTGAGCGAGCACATCGGCGTACATCCAATGCGTGGTGGCGCGCAGACCATCCAGGACCCCGGCCGCAGCCATGCGGAATGATCCGCTGCAGACTCCGACCACCCAGGCGTCTCGTCGGACGGCGGCACGGATCACGTCGAGCACATCGGCAGGCGCATCGCCCCAGGTCGCGCGGGGAACCGGCAGCACGACGAGCACGTCGGCGTCTTCGGCCACATCGAGACCGTGCTCGATCTGCATGGTCAGCCCGATGCTGTTGCGCACGGGCCCCGGAACGGACGTGGCGACCCGGAAGTCGAAACTGGGCACCCCGTCGTCGCTGCGATCGAGGCCGAAGACCTCGCAGGCGATGCCGAACTCGAAGGGCGTGAAACCCGGCTCCACCAGCGCGACCACGCGTCGGATGTACTCGCTCATGCTTCCTCGCTCGCATTGGCAGAATTCGTTCGAATGATGATTATCCAGCCACTCGTGACGGGATAAGCACGATCATAGCGTTTCTGCCATGACCATTCTCCTCATCGTCCTCGCCCTCGCCGCCTGGGGCGCCGTGCGCACCCTGCGCGAGCTCCCCCGTGACGGGTACCGGGCAATCCGCACCGACCCGCGTCGGCTCCCCTGACCCCAGCGATCCCCGTGAAAACCCCAGGACGTCCGAGAGGCCCCGCGTTGCCGGGCATCTCGGACTCGGACGGGTTGCTCGCGGCGGACGAGCTCAGGCCGAGAGGACGCGGGTGTAAATCTCGAGCATCGCGGACGTGCGCGACGACTGCCGGAAGCGCTCGGCGATCTCCGGATTCACGGCAACCGCCCGCCCCGCGTCGATGTCGTCGGCGGCGCTGCGCAGCGCCTGCGCCAAGGCGGACGTCGACAGCGGCTCCGCCACGGGCCAGAACCCCGATTCCAGCTCCGCTGCGATATCAGGATCGCTCACGACCGCCGGCGTTCCGAGCGCTGCCGCCTCGAACGGCGTCATGCCCTGCGTCTCGAAACCGACGGAGGTCTGCACCACGGCATCGGCGGCCGCGAGACGAGCGAGCGTGTCACGGTACGCCAGCCGGCCCAGGAAGCGGACGTCCGCCCGGGGCGAGCGACGAGCCACCAGTCGCTCGGCTGCGCGGCGCTCCGCGCCCCCGCCGATGATGTCGACCTCGGCGCGCATTCCGGATTCGGCCACGGCCTCCAGGAATGGCAGCAGACGCTTCTCGGGACTCATCCGGCCGACCCACACGAAGCGCGGCACGCCGTCCTTACGCGGGGCGCGAGTGGCGAGGGCGACATCCAGCACCGCATCGTCGATCCCGTTCCAGACCACGTCAACCGGCCGGAACACACCGTGCTCCTCGAGCCGGTGCGCAAAGTGGGCCGAGGGGGCGGTGACAGCAGCGGAACCCGCCGCGATGCCGGCGAGGAAGCGCCACCCGGCGGACTCGCGGGTGGAAGCAGCTCCCGCACCGCCGCCAAGGTGAGTGCGCACAGCGTCGCCGGGACCGGTCTCCGCGACATCGCGCGGGTCCTCGGCCGCGTCCGCAGTCCCCGTGCGGGTGGCGCCACGCAGACCGAGACTCGGCCCCGCCGGGAGCATCCACCGCTGCCATCGCACCAGGGCGGCCAGCACGAGGGGAGCAAGCGGCGTCACGGCCTGGATCCCCACGTCGACGCGGTTGTGCATCGTGTGCACGACGGGAAGACCGTGCCGGCGGGCGAACCGATGACCGGTGAAGGCCCCCCAGAAGTCCGCCTGCACGTGCACCACATCCACCGGGGGGCGCTCGGCGAGCGCTCGATCGACGAAGGCGTCCGTACGGGCACCCGGCCAGGTCATCGAGTACTCACGATCGAGCTGGATGGGGATCGACGGCGTCTCCACGTACGCGGGGTCGCCGAAATCCCGCCCATGCATGCGCGGAGCGACGACCGTCACGGTATGACCCGCGCGCTCCAGGAACTGACGCTGCAACCTCATCGACACCTGGGCGCCGCCCGAGGACTCCACGTGCTGGTCGCCGAAGAAGACGATGTGCATCGTCACTCCGGGATGGGCTCGCCGCGGTACAGCGCCTCGAACGTGTCCAGGGTGCGGTTGATGTCGTGGATCGACACGCCGTCGAGCGACGCCTGCTGCATGCGCAGACGCTCCTCGGGCGATGCCGTCAGCACCCGTGTGATCCGCTCGCGGACGGCGTCGACATCTCCCGGAGGGAACAGGTAGCCGTTCTCACCATCGTGCACGAGGTGCGGGAGAGCCATCGCGTCAGCGGCGACGACGGGCAGCCCCGATGCCATCGCCTCCATCGTCGAGATGGACTGCAGCTCCGCGATCGAGGCGATCACGTAGAGGCTGGCTCGCGAGTACAGGGCGCGCAGCTCCTCATCACTGGCATGACCGTGGAACGTGACGACGTCTTGCAGACCGAGCTCGGTGACCAGCGCTTCCAGGTTGTGGCGCTGATCGCCGCCACCGACGATGTCCACGACCGTGTGCAGATCGGGATCCAGGCGCGCGATGGCCCGGAGGGTGACATCGACCTGCTTCTCGGAAGTCAGGCGGCCCACGATGAGCACCCGGTTCTCCTCGCGCGGCGTGAGATCGGGCGAGTAGAAGCGCCGGTCGATGCCGCAGCTGATGGGGATCACTCCGGTGAGGCCCGTGGTGCGCTCGAGGAAGTCGGCAGCCTTCCGCGTGGGGGTGGTGACGGCGCGGGTCATGTCGAACGTGCGACGCGCGTCATCCCACGCGAACTTCAGGAAGATCTTGTCCAGCAGCGGCGGCAGCGTGGTGAAGTCGAGGATGTTCTCGGCCATCACGTGGTTCGTCGCCACCACGGGGATGCCGCGCTTGCGGGCCTCGCGGGCGAGACCGCGCCCGATGACGATGTGGGACTGGATGTGCACCACGTCGGGCTTCACGGAATCCAGCACCTGACGCGCATAGTGGCGCGAGCGCCACGGCCAGACGAAGCGCAGCCAGTCGTGCGGGGGCCACCGCAACGACGGCAGGCGATGCATCATGAGCTCGGCGCCTTCGATGGTCTCGCGGTGCGGCTCGCTCTTGCGGTAGGCGGTGGCCGGTGCCATCACATGCACGTCGTGGCCGCGCTCGGTGAGCCCGGCCGCCAGCCGCTCGGCGAAGCGCGCGGCGCCGTTGATGTCCGGCGAGAACGTGTCCGCCCCCATGACGATGCGCAGCGGACGGTCGGTGCGGATGGCGCCGTCGCGGGCCTGTGCGGCGCTGGCGGGCGCGTTGCCGTCGGAAGCGGAGCCCTCGGGTGCGGGGGGCGCGGATTCGGTCACGGGTGGGGGTCGCCTATTCTCTGCGGTCGAGCGGCCGCAGTCGCGCCCCCCACTGTACCCGCTGACCTGTGCACGGACCGGGAGCAGACGTACAGGTGGCGCAACCCGCACGGGACGCACAGCCTGGGGAGGAATCGATCACCTAGCCTGTGTTGCATGCCTCGTCTGTACGCCGAAGCCGATGCCACGCGCTGGGTCCCCGTCACCGAGTCGTTCGGCCTGCGCGGACGACGCCAGCGCAAGCAGGCGATCCGCATGCTGATGGCCCAGGTGAACCGGTCGATGGGTATCGAGCAGCGCGGTGGTGGTCGCTTCACCGCGTGGGCGATGAGCCAGGCGGCCCCGATGCTCATGCGCAAAGCGGCGGGCCGCGTGCTGGTGTGGGTGTGGAAGGAAGACCCCGAGCTGATCGTCGCGATGGCGACGCTGCAGGAGGCGACCCCGCAGGCGCGCACGGCGCGAGCGATGCGCCCGATGGAGTACGACGACACCGAGTCGTTCCGCCACCCCACGTTCGGTGTGGGCGAGCGCCTCGTCATGGATGCACCCGGCGGCGACAGTCCGCCCTTCGTGGGCTACAGCTTCGACCTCGGAACGCATCTGGTGGAGCTCACCGCGATCTCCGGCGATGCGAACCGGTTCCGCACGATCCTCGGCGATCTGGATGCCCTGGCGCGCGAGCTGCGTCTGGTGGATGACCTCACGGTGGGCGAGTCCGCGGGCGTGCTGCGCCTTCCGCCGGCCTGAGTCCTCAGCCCAGCCCCGCGTCCAGGCCGGCCCGCAGCAGCGCCTCCGCGACCCGCGCCTGAGTGTCCACATCACCCGCGACGGACACGGTCGTGCTGACCACATAGGTCGGGAACTCCACGATGGCCGCGGCGATGGGCGACTCTGTTCCTGACACCGTACTGGCGAACACCACCGCCTGACCGGTGAAGCCGGACAGCGGCCGCGGCGTCTGATCCGTGAGCAGCGAGCGCGAGCCGTACGACACCTCGTTGAACGTCCCCTCCGTCCCCTCCTGCACCGCGAGGGACGCGCTGCCTCCGCTCGCGGTCGTGTACTGGCACGAGACACCGACGAGGTGCTCGGTGGTGACCGCCTCTCCGAAGACCTCCGCCAGCCGCTCCGCGCCGACGAGCGGGCAGAGGTCCTCGGTGAACACCGGTGGCGCATCGGCGGCAGTGCTGGGGTCGGCGGCAGTGCTGGGGTCGGCGGCGGTACTGGGATCGGCAGTCGCGGCGGGATCCGCGGCGGCGACGCTCGGCGACGTACCGCCGCCCGTACCGGAAGCACATCCCGCCAGCAGGACGATCGCGGTGAGGATGACCGGCGCACCGGTTCTCCTGTTGGACATGAGCCCCTCCTCTCGCGGGTGACTGCAGCCATGATCCTCAGGCGGAGGCGGTGGCGCCATGGGGGATCGGGGTAATTTCTCCGGCTCGATGCGTGCACCCGCGCACTGCCGGGGGAATACTGTCGCGCCATGGATCGACGCGCACTGATCGCCGACGCCGGAGAGGCGATCGTCACGGATGACGCCGATGCGGCGGCCGCCGTGCTCGCCGGCGAACGCGGCCCGATCGCCGATGCGCTGCGCGCCTTCGCGGCGTACTGGAGCGCCGACTACGCAGCCTGCGCGCACTTCGCCCGGCGCTCCTACGCGGATGCTGTGGACTCCCAGCAGCGAGCACTGGCCCTCGCCGTCACGCTGTGGGCACAGGCGGCGGGCGGAACCGGCTCCGCATCGGCCGAGGTGGAGGCCGCCCCTGCTGTGGTGGCCGAACTGCACGGAGACGAAGAAGTGTCGGTGCTGGCTCGCGGCTTCATCGCCGACGGCGCACTGATGATGGGCAGACTCGACGTCGCGCAGGCTGTCGCACCGGCACCGGAAGACACCTCCTGCTGGCGTGACAGCGCGTTGGAGGTGCCGTTGCGCGGGGTGCCGGTGCGGGTGGCCGCATTCGCGGGGCGGATTGAGCGGGCCCGCGCACAGCTCGCCGGCCTGCAGGATGCGGGGCGCCGCCACCGGCTGCCCGCATGGCCGCTGGCGTGCGAGGCGATGGTGGCCGCAACCGCCGGCGACACGAGTGCTGCCCGCCAGTGCGTCGATGCGCTCCTCGCACTGGGGCTGGATGAGACCTCCTTCGCGGGCCGTGGCGCACTGATGCTCGCTGCCTACGGCGCCGCGGCCACGGGCGACGAGTCTGCGGCCGCCGCGCTGGCCCGACGTGCCGGCGGTCACCGGGATCTCAGCCTGCTCGCCTGTGCGGACCGTGCCATGGCGGTCGATCTTCTCGTCGCCGACGCCATCACCCGAGGCGACGAGAGGGCCGTCGTCCGCTCCGAGCTGCTGCTCGCCGAGCTCGACCGCACGGCCGAGGTGACCCTTCCCACGCTGCTGCGCACGCGCGCACGGATCCTGCTTCATCGCGGCGACGCGGCCGATGCCGCGCTCGTGGCGGAGGCGTCCGCCGAGCTTGCCGGCGCAGCGCAGCGCCGCCTCGAACACGGGGACGCACGCATCATCGCGGCACGTGCGCTGCTTCATGCCGACCTCCCGGCCGCGGCCCGCCTGCTTCGCGACGAAGTGCGCGCGGCCGATGCCGCCGGCGAGCATGCGCTGCGCGTACGGGCCGCGCGGGTTCTGTCGGCGGCCCGTCGCCGTCTTCCTCCGCCGCAGACCGCCTGGGCCGCGCTCTCCCCGCGCGAGTGCGAGGTGCTCGACCTCCTGCGCGCGGGGCATGGCGAGGACGCCATCGCCGGCCGCCTACATCTGGAGCGCTCCACCGTGCACCGCCACCTCACGCGAGCGATGTCCGCGTTCGGGACGTCGGGTCGCGTCGCCCTGCTCTGGGCAGCCGGTGCCACCGGCGAGCGGCGCCCGCTTCCGGAGCTCACCTCGCGGCAGCGGGCGGTGACCGAGCTGATGAGCACGGGCCTCACGAACGCCGTGATCGCCGACGTCCTCGGTGTCAGCGCGAAGGCCGTGGAGGCGCACCTTGCGCAGGCGATGCTGCGGTGCGAAGTCCCCACGCGCCTCGCGCTGGCTCACCGGTGGCTGCTTCGGGAGTGAGCAGGCCCTGATCCCCCTCGCCGAGGGTAATCGCACCGCCGAGGTACCTCGAAGGTGCGATTTCCCTCGGCCACGACAAGCGCGCTCCCGAAGACGGTGGCGCGCTCCCGGGCCGCCTCAGCCCGCTGTGGCGTTCTCGTAGGCGCGCATCGCCGCCTTCTGCGCATCGGCCAATGCCTGCTCCGGCGTCTTGTCGCCGAGCAGCGCCGCGGTGATCGCGTTGTTCAGCTCGTTCTGGATCTCCTGTCCCGCCGGGGAGGATCCGAACGACTGACCGTAATCCACCACGTCGTAGTACGCGGAGATGACCTGGTCGAAGTCCGCATTGCCGCTGGGCTTGACCCACGTGTCGCGCAGCGCCTTGTCGGCGTCGGGCGAGCCCGTGAACAGGCGGGCGTCTTCGCCCTGATCGCGCTGCTTCCGGAGGACGCTCTGCACAGCTGGGGCTGGCGTGTGCCGTTCCTCCTCAGCATCGTGACGGTCGCGATCGGGCTGTGGGTGCGCACCGGGATCCACGAGACGGAGGAGTTCACGGCGCTGCGCAAGCAGGGACGGGTGGTGCGGTTCCCGCTGGGCCAGGCCATCCGTCACCAGTGGCGCGAGATCCTCATCGGCTTCGGGATCAACGGTCCGTATCTGGCGTTCTCCTCGCTCACCCAGGTCTACCTCCTCTCCTACCTGACCGGATCGATGGGCCTGCCCGCCTCGTTCGGCCTGGCGGCCAATCTCGTGTCTTCGACACTCGCCATCGCCGTCGTCCCCCTGGCGGGCTGGCTCGGCGATCGCCTCGGACGACGGCAGATCTGGCTGTTCGGCTGCGGTGTCTTCATCGTCTTCGGCGCCATCGCCTTCCCCCTGTTCGCGACGGGCAACGAGTTCGTCATCATCGCGACGATGGTGCTCGGCATCTCCGTGGGTCTGGCCACGATGTACTCGACGCAGGGCGCCATCCTCACGGCCCTGTTCGACCCCGCGCACCGGCTGTCCGCCGTGGTGATCGTGCGCGAGCCCACTGCCGCACTCATCGCGGGCCCCGTTCCGGCATTCGCCGCGTGGCTCGTGCTGTCGGCCGGCGGGGCCACCTGGCCGGTGACCGTCCTGTTCGTGGGGGCCGCTCTCATCGCGGGCATCACCGTCATCCTCGGGTGGAAGCGACTCGCGCGCGTCGAGTCGCGCTGACATCACGGCAGCGACCTGCGCGCCGGGCGGTTTCCGGCACGCAGGTCCCTCTCCCGCTCGCTGAGCGTGGCTGACCCTGGCGCGTCCGAGACGGCCGCGGCCCGACGAGGCACCGCCACCCGTCGACGCGGACTCCGTAAACTCACCGGATGGCGGGTTTCACGAGCGCGGAGAGGAGCGGCGGCGGACAGTGAGGGCACGGACGATCTTCGGCGTGCTGCGTCTGACCGCCGCAGGCGTGTGCCTGACCGCGCTGGTGCACCGCCTGTTCTGGGGACTGAGCTCGCACACCACCGCGGGCGACAACTTCTTCGCCTACCTCACGGTGCAGTCCAACTGCGCCCTGGTGGCCGTCCTCGTCATCGGCGCTGTCCTGGCCTTGCGGCGCCCGGCGGACCCGCGCTGGTTCACCGTTGCGCTCTCTCTGGTGCTGACGTGGACCATCACGGCAGGCATCGCGTTCGCGCTCATCGTCTGGCAGGCCGGGATCCGTGGCATCCGGGTGGATGTGCCCTGGTCGGATCAGGTGCTGCACTTCTGGCTGCCCGCCTGCACGGCTCTCGCGTGGATCCTCACCCCGGGCCATCGCGGTGTGAGCTGGTGGATCGTGCCGATCTCCCTCGCGTTCCCGCTGGCCTGGGGCGGCGTGACGCTGTGGCGCGGACCGTTCGTCGGCTGGTATCCGTACTATTTCCTCGACCCGCGTCAGGTCTCCGGCCCCGCCGAGTTCCTGATCACGTGCGCAGCCGCTCTCGCGATGTTCGCGCTGATCGCAACGCTCATCGTGCTCGCCAGCCGGATGCACCGGCCGGGACACCCGCGCGCGGCGGTCTGACGATCAGGCTGCCGGCGACTGCGTAGACCCGAGGAACGGCGTCAGTGACGCCAGCGCGGCTGCTTTCGCTGCATCGTCGTCGAGCTTCGCGAACTCACCCGCGGCCGCCCCGCCGACGAGACCCACCAGGATGTTCTCGCCCGTCGCCGGGGCGAGGTTGAGCCAGGTGCGGATCGTGGCGTCCCCGCCGACCACGTGCCAGAGCGAGGCGTCCGTCTCGATCACCGGCTCGTCGAAGCGCAGCCACACGGTCTCGATGAGGCCCATACCGAGGTCGGCGATGGCACCGCGATGCGCGAACGGCAGCGCGGGGGAGAACTCGATGCCGTCGGTCTTCAGCACGCCCAGGGGAACCGTCACCAGCACGCGATCGAACGAGAGAGACTCTCCCGTGGCCACGCCGAGGCTCACACCGTCATCGTCGTAGGCGATACGGCTCACGGGCGAGGACACGCTGACCTTCGCCCCGTCGAGGAGCTCCTCGAACAGCGCGGCGAGGTCTCCGAGCACGGCTGTGCGCTCGATGGGCGGCAGCACCGGCGGGAACCAGGACGATGCCTGATCGGCGTCGGCGCCCGACATCGTCGAGAGGTAGGCCAGCAGCGCCTGCAGAGCCGCGTCGTCGGGATCCGCCCCGCCTTCGGTGAGCGCTTCGGTGAGCGACTCGTCCGTCACGCGAGACTGCGCGGCGGTGATCGCCTCCGTCAGCGGCTTCGCCGAGACGGGCTCGACGTCATCGCCCTCGGTGGAGCGCCACAGGGCGCCGGACAGGACCGCGGTGCGAAGGTCGAGCGACGCGGGCCGGTCGATGACGGCATCGAGGGCATCGTCCACCAGCCATCCACCCAGTTGCGCGGACACCGGCCACTCGTCATCGTCGACGTGGGACTGAACACGCCCGCCCACCCGGTCCCGTGCCTCGAAGACCGTCAGCTCCAGTCCGCTGGAGGCGAGACGGGCGGTCGCGGCGGCACCCGCCAGTCCTGCGCCGACGATGGCGACGCGGTCACCGTTGGCGGAGGCGGCGAGCAGGGCCTCCGCAGCGCTGATACCCGACCGCACGGCGGCGGACATCGTTCCGGGTGCCTGCTCATCGGTGGCCTCACCCGCGAAGAACAGACGATCGATCACGGGGGCGGCGAGGGCGGTGCGGGCGCTCTGCTGCACGCCCACCGGCGTGAAGCTGGCCGCGCCGAGGGAGAACGGATCCTCCGACCACGCGCTACGGACGAACGCCGACGGCTCGAGCGAGCTCGGGGCGGTGGGCTCCGGCGCGGGCGTCGTGGACGACGGATCGGGCGTGGGTGAGGGCGCCGGCTCCGGGGTGCAGGAGGCTAGAAGCACCCCCAGGACACCGGCTCCGGCGCTGACCAGCAGAGTACGCCGCGTGATCCTCATCGTGTCGCAACGATACCCGTCCGGGCACGCCCGCGGGGAGCGACGACGCCGTCGGGGCTGTTCTTATCCCCCGAGACGCCCGCGCGGCAGTGGGTCCCGATGGCATCTCCGTCAGAACGGGCGGCGTGACTTCCTGAGCCCGGACGTCGATGAGGCGTCTGACACGCCGCGACGGCGGAGCTGTCGTGAGCGGAGGGCTTATCAGCGGGGCACGCCGAAACCCGGATTCGGCCCTCATCTCGCGACGGCGTCCTCATCTGGCGCCGCGCTCGGTCCGTAGCGGCCGCAGACACCGCACCGTCCTCACCGGACCACGTGCGCGTGTTCAGTCTTCGTCGAGGTGGCTCTCGCGCAGGTGCGGCGGGCGCCAGATCATGACCTCGGTCGCGCGGCGGACTCGTCGGCCGGCGCGCAGGGTGATCACCGAGCCGGTGGTGCCCGCGGCGAACACACGCGCACCGGGTCGGGTCTCCGCGTCCGCCTGCGCCTGGGCCTGCAGCTGCGACACCTGGCGGCGCAGCGCCCGCACCGACTGCTCCAGCTCGAGGATGCGCGCGATGGCGGGCAGGCTCATGCCTTCGGCGGACATCTGCGCCACCTCGCGGAGCTGACGGATGTTGGTGACCGAGTACCGGCGCGAGCCGCCGCGCGTGCGTCCGGGGACGACCAACCCCATGCGGTCGTACTGGCGCAGGGTCTGGGGGTGCATGCCGGCCAGCTCCGCAGCCGCGGCGATCGCGAAGATCGGCGCATCCTCGTCCATCTGGTCCTGATTCATGTCACCCCCGTTCCCGGCGTCGTGCTTCGTCATCGCGCACTTCAGCGCGCTTTTGCGAGCAGGTCCGCTCGCGGATTCTCCTTGGGCTCGGCCTCGGCGAACTTCTCCAGCGCCTCCTTGGCGGCGGCATCGAGGTGCGAAGGCACCACGATCTGCACCTCGGCCAGCAGGTCGCCGGTGCCCTTCGAGGACTGCACGCCACGACCCTTCACCCGCAGCACGCGGCCGGAGGGTGTGCCGGCGGCCACCTTCAGCTTCACCGGATCGCCGCCGAGCGTGGGTACCTCGATGGTGGCACCGAGGGCCGCTTCCGTGAAGGTCACCGGGACGGTGACCCGCAGGTTCAGCCCATCGCGGGTGAACACCGGGTGCTTGCGCACCGTGACGGACACCACGATGTCGCCGTTCTCGCCACCCGAGGTCGAGGGGCGTCCGCGACCGCGCAGGCGGATCTTCTGTCCGTCCTGCACGCCCGCCGGGATCTTCACCTTGAACGGCTTGCCGTCCTCACCCTGGAGGGTGATGGTCTCGCCCTTCACCGCGGTGGCGAAATCGAGTGTGGTGCGCGCCGTGACGTCGGCGCCCTTCTGCGGCCCCTGCCGGAAGCCGGCCTGTCCGCCGAAGCCACCACCGCCGCGGTTGAACATCGAGAAGATGTCGTCGAAGTCCGCCTGCTGCTGGCCCCGACCGCCGCGGTTGAACATCGAGAACACGTCCTCGAAGCCACCCCCGGCTGCGGAGCTTCCGCCACCGGGAGCCTGGAAACGAGCCCCCGAGCCCATGGCCCGGATCTGGTCGTACTCCTCGCGCTGAGCCTTGTCGCTCAGCACCGTGTACGCCTCGCTGATCTCCTTGAACTTCGCTTCTGCCGCGGTGTCCCCGGGGTTCGAGTCCGGGTGGTACTTGCGCGCCAGCTTCCGGTAGGTCTTCTTCAGGTCGGCCTCGGACACGTCCTTGGACACGCCGAGCGTCTTGTAGAAGTCCTTCTCGAACCAGTCGTTGCTTGCCATGCGTCCCCTTTCCGGCCTACTCGGCCGGGACCGAGACGACCACCTTCGCGGGACGCAGTTCCACGTCTCCCAGGCGGTAGCCCACCTCGACCACGTCGAGGATGGTGGACTCGGTGGCGCCCGGAACCGGCTGCTGGAAGATGGCCTCGTGCTGCTGCGGGTCGAAGACGTCGCCGACCGCGCCGTACGACTCCACGCCCTGACGCGACACGATGCCACGGATCTTCTCGGCGATCACGGCGAAGGCGCTGCCCTCGGCGAGGTCGCCGTGCTTCTCCGCACGATCGATGTCGTCCAGCACCGGAAGCAGGCTCTTGACCACGTCACCCGTGGTGCGCTGCTTCTCGATCTGACGCTGCTCCTCCGTGCGACGACGGTAGTTGGCGTACTCCGCCGTGATGCGCTTGAGGTCGTTCAGGTGGATCGACTCGACGTCCATCACGTCGGCCGCGGCCGCGTCGTCGGTCTGGGCAGCACCCAGGATGTCGTCGATCGTGAGTTCCTCGTCCTGCGAAGCGGGGTCGGAGGCGTGAGCCTCCGACCCCTGCTCGCCGGACGGGGCTTCGTTGTTCTCGAAGTCCTTGTCGTCCGTCATGTCTTTACTTCTTCTCGTCCTCGTCGTCCACGACCTCGGCGTCGATGACGTCCTCCTCGGGGTTCGGCACATCGCCGTTGCCCGGGTCGGTCACCGTCGGGTCACCCTCGCCGCCGGCAGCCTGGGCGGAGGCGTACAGCGCCTCACCCAGCTTGCCCTGGCTCTGGCTCAGGGTCTCGAACGCCGTCTTCACGGCGTCGTCGTCCTCACCGGCGAGCGCGGTCTTCACCGCGTCCACGTCGGCCTGGACCGACTCCTTGACGTCAGCGGGGAGCTTGTCGTCGTTCTCCTTGATGAGCTTCTCGACGGAGTACGCGAGAGTCTCAGCCTGGTTGCGGACCTCGGCGGCCTCGCGGCGCTTCTTGTCCTCGGCGGCGTGCTCCTCGGCCTCGCGGACCATCCGGTCGATGTCCTCCTTGGGAAGCGACGAGCCGCCCGTGATGGTCATCGACTGCTCCTTGCCGGTGCCCTTGTCCTTGGCGGACACGTGCACGATGCCGTTCGCGTCGATGTCGAAGGTGACCTCGATCTGCGGGATGCCGCGGGGGGCGGGTGCGATGCCCTGCAGCTCGAACGTGCCGAGCGGCTTGTTGTCGCGGGTGAACTCGCGCTCACCCTGGAACACCTGGATCGCGACCGACGGCTGGTTGTCGTCTGCCGTGGTGAAGGTCTCGCTGCGCTTGGTGGGGATGGCCGTGTTGCGCTCGATGAGCTTGGTCATCATGCCACCCTTGGTCTCGATGCCGAGGCTCAGCGGGGTGACGTCGATCAGCAGCACGTCCTTGCGCTCGCCCTTCAGCACACCGGCCTGGATGGCGGCACCGACGGCGACGACCTCGTCCGGGTTGACGCCCTTGTTGGCGTCCTTGCCGATCTCACCCTTGACGAGCTCGGCAACAGCCGGCATACGGGTGGATCCACCGACGAGGACCACGTGGTCGATGTCGCTGACCTTGATGCCGGCCTCGCGGATGACGTCTGCGAACGGCTTCTTGGTGCGTTCGAGGAGGTCCTTGGTGAGGTCCTCGAACTTCGCGCGGGTCAGCGTCTCCTGCAGGTTCGCCGGGCCGTTCTCGGTGAGCGAGAGGTAGGGCAGCGAGATGGTGGTCGACATGGAGCTGGAGAGCTCCTTCTTCGCCTGCTCCGCAGCCTCCTTGAGACGCTGCAGGGCGATCTTGTCGTTCGCCACGTCCACACCGGTGGACTGCTTGAACTGCGTGATCAGCCAGTCGACGATGCGCTGGTCCCAGTCGTCACCACCGAGGCGGTTGTCACCGGCGGTGGCGCGCACCTGGATGGTGGAGAAGTCGTCGTCCTTGCCCACCTCGAGCAGCGAGACGTCGAACGTTCCGCCACCGAGGTCGAAGACGAGGATCAGCTCGTCCTCCTTGCCCTTGTCCAGACCGTAGGCGAGCGCCGCGGCCGTGGGCTCGTTGATGATGCGCAGCACGTTGAGGCCGGCGATCTCACCGGCGTCCTTCGTGGCCTGACGCTCGGCGTCGTTGAAGTATGCGGGGACCGTGATGACGGCGTCGGTGACGCTGTCGCCGAGGTACTCCTCAGCGTCATGCTTCAGCTTGCCGAGGATACGCGCCGAGATCTCCTGCGGCGTGTACTCCTTGCCGTCGATCGACTGCGTCTTCCACGAAGTGCCCATGTGGCGCTTCACGGACGCGATGGTGCGATCCACGTTGGTGACGGCCTGGCGCTTGGCGGTCTCGCCGACGAGCACCTCTCCGTCCTTGGTGAAGGCGACCACCGAGGGGGTGGTGCGGAATCCTTCAGCGTTGGCGATGACCTTGGGCTCGCCACCCTCGAGAACGGAGACGACCGAGTTGGTCGTACCGAGGTCGATGCCTACTGCACGTGCCATGTGTTTTCCTTTCGTGCCAGGGGATTTCCCGATCCTCCAGCGGTGGCTCGCCCGTGCTGGGCCGCAGCCGAAATCTGTGGTCCGCTTGCGCGGAATCAGGACTTGAGCCCCGATGACTCAACCTTAGAACAGGAGCAGTTTTCGTGTCAAGTCGAAGTTGAGTCGCAGCGACTCAACTTCGGGTGAACATTCAGGGTCAGACCGATTTCGCCAGTTGCTGCAGGGCGACCACGCCGAATCCCGCCGCCACGAGCCCGGCCAGCACGATGATCTTCGCCAGCACCGTCAGCGTGGAACGCCGCACTGCGAGCCAGCCGATTCCCGCCAGCGTCACGATGTAGATCCACGAAGAGATGCGTAGTGCTAGGTGCAGATCCATCCACCCGAGCCACGCGGCGCCGATCAGCGCGATCGGGGCGGCCACCGTCCACAGCGCGCCCAGACCCGCGCGGATCATGATGCGTAGTTCGCTCCCCCGCGCGACGGTGCGATGGACGATGAGGTGCGCGATGTACTCGGACAGCGTGCCCGCCACGACGATGCCGATCACGCCCATCAGCAGCGCAAGGAAGGCGTGCCGCGCCTCGAGGTGGGTCCCGGACTCCACGACGCGCACGATCGCGAGGCCCGTGAAGGTGGCGTACAGCCGCTCCCGGAAGTACGGCACGGTCCCCGGCGGCAGCTCCCGCTCGACATCGCGTGATCGCACCCCCTCCCGCATCGCCCGCCTGTGCTGTCGTCCCCGCTCGCTGCTCATCCCGTCATCGTCGCAGGTCCGCGTCGGATGCGGTGGCTTGGAGTCGCGGATGAGGGGTATCGGGGCGCGGCGGTGGCGCGCGGCGGCGGCGCGGGCGGCGGTGGGGCGGGGCGGGCTGCGGGGCGCGGCGGTGGTGCGGGGCGGCGGCAGCGATGCGGCGGCGGTGAGCCGGGACGGCGAGGCGAGGCGCGGCAGCCGGCCGAGGCGAGGCGCTGCGGCAGGCCGAGGCTGCGAGTCGCGGCGCGGCGCGGCAGTGGGGCGGGGCGGGCTGCGGGGCGCGGCGGTGGTGCGGGGCGGCGGCTGGGTGGCAGCGAGGCGCGGCGCGGCAGGGGGCGGGACAGCGGTGGGGCGGCAGCGAGGCGAGGCGCGGCGCGGCAGGGGGGCGAGGCGGGCTGCGGGGCGAGGCGGCGGGGCGAGGCGGGGCTGCGGTGGTGAGGTGGTGAGGCGGGCGACGACGAGGCGGGACGGCGGGGCCAGGCGCGCCTCACGCGCTGTCGCGAAACGAGGACATTGTCGCCAAACAAGGACCATCCCGCGGCGCGCCGCCCTACATTGGCGCAAATCCCCTCCTTTCACGACACCTCAAATCACGCGACTGAGCCGCCGATACCCCAGGCAAACGCGCCCACCCCGCTCAACACTTGCGGCCGCGGAGTGCAGTCGCCAAACAAGGACGATGTCGACAAACGAGGGCCATCCCCCGGCGCGCCGCCCTACACTCGCGCAAATCCCCTCCTTTCACGACACCCACGTCACATCCACGCGCTCCGATCAGCCACCGAAACGACAGACCACGCCGGACCGCAGCACTCCATGGCGCACGCCCACCCAACGCGCTGTCACGAAACAAGGACGATGTCACCAAACCAGGACAATCCCCCGGCGCACCGCCCTACACTCGCGCAAATCCCCTCCTTTCACGGCACCCACGTCACATCCACGCGCTCCGATCAGCCACCGACAGGACAGGCCGACCCGGAGCCAGGACGGTCAGCGCGAGCGGCCAGGCGTGCCGCCACGAAACGGGCCGTCGCCCGGCACCGTTTGAACGCGAAGCCGATCACCTCCGTTGACGACAGGGCGCGCGGCGGCGGTGAGGGTCAGCGGCGCTCGAGGGCGGGGATGCGCACGAACAGCATCAGTACGAGACCGGCGGCGATCACGATGATGATGCCGAGGATGCCCCAGTAGATCGCCCCCATCGCGGCGACCAGGATCGTCCACAGGCCCGATGCCAGGAAGCTCGCGACCCGTCCGGTCGTGGCGTAGAGGCCGAAGACCTCACCCTCCCGGCCGGCCGGAGTGACCCGGGCGAGCAGCGAACGCGACGCCGACTGGACCGGGCCCACGAGCGCGGAGAGCACCATGCCGCAGATCCAGAACACCGTCTGACCGGCATCATGCAGCAGGAAGACCGCGAGACCCGCCACGCATAGTGCTGTGAGCGCTCCGATGATCACCGGTCGCGGGCCGAAGCGGTCGTCGAGACGCCCGGCGATGATCGTCCCGACGCCGGCGACGAGGTTCGCCGCGATTCCGAAGATGATCACCTCATTGGCAGAGAAACCGAACACCCGCGCCGCGATCACGGCGCCGAAGGTGAAGACGCCGCTGAGCCCATCGCGGTACACGGCACTGGCCACCAGGAACCAGAAGGTGGGACGCGAGTCACGGAAGATCGAGCGGATGTGGCGCCAGAGGTCCACGTAACTGAGGAAGAAGTTGCGTCGCGGGACACTCTGGCGCGCGGTCTCCGGCACGTTGAGCAGGAGCGGGATCGAGAACACCACAGCCCACACCGCGCACCCGACGGCGATGATCCGATACGGCAGCCCATTGTCGGTGGACAGGCCGAACCAGTCGAAGCTGTTGCACAGCACCACGATGACGAGAGCGACGATGCCGCCCACGTAGCCGAGGCCCCATCCGAGTCCGCTCACGCGCCCCACCGTCCGCGGGGTCGACACCTGCGTGAGCATCGCGTTGTAATTGACGCCTGCGAGCTCGCTGAACAACGTCCCTGCCGAGACCAGAGTGACACCCAGCAGGAAGTAGTTCGGCGACCCCTCCACGAAGAACATCCCGGCCATCGTCGCGATCAGCAGCGTGGTGTAGATGATCAGCCAGCGCTTGCGGCGGCCCGCGGCATCGGCGCGCTGGGCGAGCACGGGCGCGAGGATGGCCAGCAGGATGCCCGCTGCGGTGGTGCCGAGTCCGAGCTGGCTGCTGAGCGCTGCGAGCGCCGCGTCCTTCGCTTCATCCCCATCCGGCAGTGCGGCGATCGACGGATCGAGGAAAGTGTCGCTCACCAGATACAGCGCGGTGAACACGAACGTGAGGATCACGCTGTTGAACGGCTGCGTCGCCCAGTCGTAGATCGCCCACGACCACACCTGCTTGCGCGGGATGGTGCGATCAAGGTTCTGATCGAGCGCCAGCGCCGGCAACGCATCGGTGTCGACCGTTGCCGGGGGCGTGTGGGGAGTCTCGCCGGTCATGCGCTCACCTTAGTGGCCACGGGGGTCGCGGCGGTGAACACCCCGTTCGTTGCGCGCGAATGGACCCCATTCCCGTGGAATTCGAGCGATGTGCGCGCGATGAAGGCGAATCAGTCGCGGGGCCAGGCGGCGGCGAACTTGCCGAGCAGGCGAATGAACTCCGTCTGCTCCTCCGGGGTGAGCGCGGCAAGAGCTGTGCGGACGGTGTCATGCCGGTGTCCGCGCATGCCCCCGGCCATCGCGCGCCCCGTCTCGGTGAGCGCCACACGCGTGCGTCGAGCGTCATCGGGATCCGCTTCGCGCTGAACGAGGCCGAGCTGCACCGACTGCTGCACCAGACGCGATGCGCGCGGCTGATCCACGCCCACGGCTTCGGCGATCTCGGACACGGTCAGCGAAGCGGGTGCCGCTGCGAGCACCTCCAGCAGGCGAAAACGCGCGGGACCGCCGAGTCGCCCGCCCATCGCGGACATCCATTCGGCGGCACGCGGGTCCGCGCCCCTACCCGCAAAAGGCCCCCATTCGGGCCCGCCCCGATGCCCACGCCGACCACGGGCGCCATCGCCGCGCACATCGTCACCGCCGCGCCCATCGTGACCGCCATGCCCCTCGTGACCGCCATGCCCATCGTGACCGCCGTGCGCCTCGCCAGCGCCGTGTGCCTCACCGGCGCCATGCGCGTCGTCGTGCCGGTGCACGCCGTCGCGACCATACGCCCCCTCGGGACGAGGGCCACCGCGCGAACCATCGCGGACATGCGAATCGCTGTGGCTCTGCGAACCATCGTGGACATGCGAGTCGCCATGCCCGTGGGAACCACCGTGGCCGTGCGAATCGCCGTGGCCGTGGGAATCGCCGTGGCCGTGGGAATCACCGCGCCCGAACCCGTGCGAGCCCGGGCCTCCCGGCCGGGGTCCGCGCCGCCCCCGGATACGGCCGAGCGCGGCGACGATCGCCTCGACGGGGTCGGTGGGCTGCTCGTCGGTCATGACAGAAGCATATATGTCACTTGACAAGCTTTCCGAATGCATGTCACACTACATTCACTTGTCAGATGACATACATCCGAGCTTCGGCTCCCGAAAGGACTTCCTCATGAACACCCCGAACGACACACTGCTCCGCGAGCGATCGCTCGCGTTCCTCATCCGCGCCGCCGACCAGCTGGTTCGCGCGGAGCGCACTAACATCCTCGCCTCGGAGGGGATCCGTCGCCACGACCTGCGCCTGCTGCACCGGCTCGCCCACCGCGGCAGCACGCAAACGCAGACCGGAGACGACCCCTCATCCCCGGATTCCTCGCTGCAGGACACCACGAGCGCCGACGGGCCGGAGACCGCCGCCGGCGACATCCTCCCGGACGCACAGCCTGCGGGCGTGGATCCGACGAACGATGATCCCCGCCACGGGCGGCACCCGCGCGGAAACCACCGCCGCGGCCCCCACGCTCGCGCACGCCTCGGCGGATTCCGCCTCCGTCATCTGCTGATGCGCGGGTGGGTCACCCTCGCGGACGGATACCCCACCATCACAGTGGAGGGCGCCCGGGCACTGGCCCGCATCGACGACCGGCTGACCGAATCGCGTGCCCACATCGAATCAGCGCTCACCCCGGAGCAGCTGACCGCCGTCACCGACGGACTCTCCGCAATCGTGGAGGAGCTCGGTGGCACGGACCGGCTGCGCGAGGTGCGTCGCCGTCGCCGCCTGATGCAGCAGCTGCGGGAGGGCGGATCTCGACACGGCTTCGGCCGCCGCGGGTTTGGCGAGCGCGGCATGCACGGTGCACACGTCGGCCTCGGCGCCCACGCCGAGTTCCACGAAGGCGGGGGCTGCGGTCATCGGGCCGATGACGCCGACAGCCAGGGATACCGCGGCCGTCCTCACCACGGCGGCTTCCGCGACGGACATGGACACGCCGGCCTTTCCGGTCGGCATGAACACGACGGGCTTCCCGGCCGACACGGACACGCCGGCTTCCCCAGCCGACACGGACACCGCCGCTCCCGCGACGCATACGGACACGACGGCTTCCCCGGTCGGCATGAACACGACGGGCTTCCCGGCCGACACGACGGCCTCCCCAGCCGACACGGACACAAGGGTCCCCACGACGGACACGGACACGCCGGCTTCCCCAGCCGACACGGACACCGCGGTTCCCGCGACGCATACGAACACGACGGCTTCCCCAGCCGGCACCGACACAAGGGTCCCCACGACGGACACGGACGCAGCGGCTTCCCCAGCCGACACGGACACAACGGTCCCCGCGACGCATTCGAACACGGCGACGTCCCCGGCCGGTGCGGACACGGCGACGTCCCCGACACGCACGGCGCGCACGGCGACTCCCTCACCAGGCACGGCGGCTTCCCCGGCGGGCACCGGGGCGGACACCGTCATCACCGCGGGGCCGGACACCACGGCGAGGCGGGACGTCACCGCCCGGACTTCTGATTCACGGAAGGCCTCGACATCGGCGGCCCGGACCACCTCGGCCCGTCCCTCCGAAGCAGTCGACAGACATGACGACGCACGATCGACGAACACGACGGCGGCGCATCCCGAAAGGATGCACCGCCGTCGTGTTCGTCAGGCCGCGAGCGCTGCGGCCATGCGGCGCACGGCCTCGCGGAGGATGGGACGCGGCGTGGCGAAGATCATGCGGACGAAGCCCTCGCCCGGACCACCGCAGTCGATGCCGTCGGTGAGTGCGACCCCTGCGTGCTCACGGAAGAACGCGGCGACCGATCCCTCGATGGGCAGATCACGACAGTCGAGCCAGGCGATGTAGGTCCCCTCCGGCATCGTGTAGCGGATGCCGGGGATCTGCTCCGCGAGATCCTCACCGAGGGTGCGCCGATTCTCATCGAGATAGGCGGTCACCTCATCCAGCCAGGAACCGCCCTCTTCGTAGGCCGCGATGTTCGCCACCACGCCGATCGTGGATGCGCCCGGCGCGCCCTCGCCAAACGCAGCGGCCCAGACCTCGGCATCGGCGTCGTTGGAGAGGATCACCTGCGCGCACTTCACACCCGGCATGTTCCAGGCTTTGGAGGGCGATGTGGCGGTCACGGTGTGGGCGGCTGTCGCTGCGGAGAGCGAGGCGTACGGGATGTGAGCGGCGCCTGCGTAGACGAGCGGCGCGTGGATCTCGTCGGAGAACACGCGACCGCCGTGACGCTCGACGATGCTCGCGACCGCTTCCAGCTCCTCGCGGTCGAAGACACGACCCACCGGGTTGTACGGATTGCACAGGATGAGCAGCCCGGCACCGTCGGCGAAGGCGGCCTCGATGCCATCGAGGTCCAGGCTGTACCGCCCGTCCTCCACCAGCATCGGCACCTCCACGATCTCGCGGCCCATCGACGGCGGAATGGTGAGGAACGGCATGTAGGCGGGCGTCGGCAGGACGATCTTCGAGCCGGCGGCCGAGAACTGCTCGATCACAATGCGCAGCGCGGTGAGGACGTCACCCACCGGACGAACGCGGCCGGCCGGGACGTCCCAGCCGTACCGATCCCGCTGCCAGGCGGCCGTGGCCTCCCCCAGCCGGCTCACCAGCGTCGGCGGCAGGTAGCCCAGCAGCCCGTCGTCGATGGCGCGATGCATCGCGTCGCGGACCGCGGGCGCCGTGCCGAAGTCCATCTCGGCCACGAACATCCCGATGGTGTCGGGGAATCGCGTCCACTTCAGGCCTCCGACGGAGCGGAGGGAGTCGAGATCGATGCTGTCGAATTCGGAGGTCGCAGTGCTCACCCCTCGATTCTCCTCCGTCCGCGATGCCGCGGCACCGACCACCCGCGACGAAGTGGTCGGGCACGCCGAGGTGGAAACCGCACCGCCTCAGGGAGAGGTGCCGGCAATCCAGCGGGGTCGGTACCCATCGCCCCCCGCAGGGCAGGCCGGATCGGCGTCATGGCCCGCGGATCCAGCTGAAGATCCACGACACCGAGCAGACCTCGCCGACCGGGTCCGACTCGCCTCCCGCGGGCCGGATCCCCGCGGAGGGCGATCACTCACTGAGTTTCACCTGTGCGCGATCGTGCGGGGAGCCCCCGCGCGAGAGGGGTTCGACGTCGGTCAACCGTTCGAGCCGTCCACCCCGTGGATCCACGCATCGAAGCCATCGACGCGTGGAACTTCTGCGCCTCCTGCGGACATGTCTTGTTGTCGGCGCAGAACGCGGAGAGCCTGTCGCCAAGTCCCTGTCGCCGAGCCCCTGTCCCTGTCCCTGAGAGGAGCGACATGCTGGGAAACGCCGTAGCTCTGCCGATGCTCATCCTCGTGCTCGTCGTGATCCTGATCCTCGCCGCCGTAGCAGCCCTGATCGTTGCCATGCGGCTCATGCTGGCGCTCACCAGGGTCGCCAACCGCCGGCTCCGCGATGCTTCCGACGGAGCTGCCCTCGACAGGTAGACGACGTGAAGGCCTGCCGCCGGGTCGGCGGCTCAGCCCGCCGACCCGCCGGCGGTGGCGACCACGGCGGCCGACACCGCGGCGGAAACCGCGGCGATGGTGGCTGCTTCGGCCGCCTGCATGGCTGCCTGGAGGGTGGCCTCCACAGCGTCCGAGGCGAGGTTCGCCTCACGGATGGCCTTCGCGCGCTTGGTCACGTCGCGCAGCGTACGAGCCTCGTCCTTCGCGACCACCCGCAGCTGGTTCAGCGCCTGCAGGATCGAGATGACAGCCGCCTCGTGCGGGCTGGGATCCCGATCGAGGATCAGCACCTCGCGGAGGCCGGCGCGCAGCGCCGCCTCGTGGGCGGCGTCTGCTGTGGGCCACTCGGTGCGGGGGAAGAGACCCAGGACTCGTCCTCCGCGCCGTTCCAGCACGCCGCGCTCGACCAGCCGTGCGGCCACCAGGTCGCGCGTGGATTCGCCGTCGACCTTGGCGAGGGTGCGCACCATGACCATGGCGTTGCGTGGCTTCGCCGCGACGACTCCCGCGCCCGCGCGCAGGAGCGGATCGCTGGTGTGCGCATCGGGTACCGCGGTCACCGTCGGTGAGGACAGCAGCCCGGCACGCGGCGAGAGTTCCACAAGGCCGGCCCGTGCCAGATCCATGAGCAGCGCGCCACCCATGGCCAGCCCGGGGTCAACACCGACCGACAGCGTCCCCCGCTGATCATCCAGCAGGAGGAGCAGCAGATCCTCGACCACCAGCCAGGGCTGCGTGCGCATCGTCTCGTCCATGATCCGACCATAGGCGGAGGCACCCGCCCGGCGGATCCCCCGAGCGGCTGATCTTGGTCGTCCACCGGGCTGGACGGCCGTTCCGATGCCGCACCCCGCGTCGCGAGCGCATGATCAGGCGATCAATCCATGACGCATGCCGCGGACCGCTCATGGATTCGGTTCATGCTCATCAGTTCACGACACCGGGACGCGCTCCCCCAAGCGCGCCGGTTCAGTACCCGATGAACTCCTCGGCCTCACCGAAGTCGGGGCGCTCGCGCAGCTCGACCCGAGCCGGCAGCGACACGAAGTCCACCACACGCACCTCGTTTGGCCCCTCACGCCACAGCGGAGCGGGAGCATAAAGCGTGATCTGGGGCCCAACGCGGTCATAGCGACCGAGCAGGAATCCGTTGAGCCACACCCACCCGGCGCCGCCCTCGGCAAGCGCGAGCCACGCGTCGGCCACGTCCGTCACGTGCACCTCCGCGACGGCCACGCCATCCGAGCCCGGTGCCACGGGTGCCTCCCACACGGTCTCGGGAAGCAGTGTGTGCGACCAGCCGTGGACCAGTCGCCGCTCCAGACGCACACCCGTGATTCCCTTGTGCTCACCCAGCCGGTAGCCGTAGTTGATGCGCCCCAGGGCTTCCACCACGATCGTGATCTCGGCACGCCGCGCGCTGCCCGTGAGCACGGCGCTGGTCGCGCCATCGCGCTCCAGCGTCGCCGCGCGCACGCCGTCGACGAACACCACGGCCCGGTCATGGAGGCCGTCGACCGACAGCTCCACATCGCCCGGCAGGTCGGCGATGGCCCGGTACGCGACGACGCCGTCGGGCTGTCCGAGTTCCTCGAACGTCTGCGGCATGGCGGAACGCGGATCCGTGTCCGCGGCGTAGGCGCGCACCGTGTCATACAGCGAGGCGACCGGCGTGAACGTCACCGTCTGCGGCCGCTGGAACACCGGCGCGGGAGGGATCGCCGGCAGCTCCGCGCTGTGGAACCGCGCGAACGCCGCCCGCAGGGCGGAGAACTTCTCGGTGATCGTCCCGTCCTCACCGATCGGGGCGTCGGAGTCGTAGCTGGTGATCGTGGGCTGCAGCACGCCATCCCAGTTCGCCCCGGCCCACAACCCGAAGTTGGTCCCGCCGTGCGCCATGTACAGGCTCACCGACCCGCCCCGACCCAGCAGGTCCGTGACGGTGCCCATCATGCTCTCCGCCGAGCGCACGTGGTGCTTCTCACCCCAGTGATCGAACCACCCGCCCCACAACTCGCCGCAGATCAGCGGCGCTCCCGCCGGACGCAGCGCGTCGGCGAGCGCCGCGCCAGTGCCGAAGGTGAAGGTCGGCGTCGCCGATTCCAGCAGCGAGCCGTGGGACAGCATGTCGGCACGTGTGCCGTCAGCCGTCGTGAGCAGTTCCACCACTCCCCGCTCCCGGAGACCCGTGGCCAGATGCTCCAGATAGCCACGGTCGGAGCCGAACGAACCGTACTCGTTCTCCACCTGGACCGCGACGATCGGTCCGCCGTACGCCGCCTGCAGCGGTGTGATCCGGGGAATCAGCTCGTCGTACCAGGCATCCACGGCCGACAGGAACGCCGGATCGGAGGAGCGGAGGCTGCGGGTGCGCGCCGTCAGCCAGCTGGGAATCCCGCCGTTGTTCCACTCTGCGCAGATGTAGGGGCTCGGACGCAGCAGCACGTCGAGGCCGGCTTCCCCGGCGAGCCGGATGAAACCGGTGAGATCACGCCATCCGTCGAACGCGAACTCACCCTCGCGTCGCTCATGGAAGTTCCAGGGAACATAGGTGTCCACCGTATTGGCGCCCATGGCGGCCAGACGACGCAGGCGGTCCTCCCACTGGGCCGGGTGTACCCGGAAGTAGTGGACCGACCCGGAGAGCAGGCGGTACTCCGCGCCATCGCGGACGAGCACGCCGTCGCCGGGCGTGAGGGCGGGAGTCGTCATGCGTCTTCCATTCTGTGGGGGGTGGTGTGTGACGCGTGTGGCGGCGTGCCGCGATGGGGTGACTGCGCGCCCGCCGGCGATCCGGATGTCGAAACAACAATGTTTGCGCTCTCATTATCGCGCACAGCCCCGCATGCGCAACCCGCGCGAGGCCTACCATGGGGGCATGCCGCGAAGACCGTCGCCCGACCGCGCCCCCAACCAGGTGGACGTCGCCCGCCGTGCCGGGGTGTCGGCGCAGACGGTGTCACGCGTGATGTCCGGTCAGGACACGGTGAGACCGGAAACGGCGCAGCGCGTGCTGGCCGCCGTGGATGAGCTCGGGTACCGCGTGCACGGAGCCGCGGCTGCCCTCGCCACCGGCCGGACGCGCATGCTCGGGGTGATCGTGGTCTCCAACGTGCAGTACTCGTCCGCCGTCATCAGCGCCGGCATCGAAGACGTCGCCACCGACCGCGGCTACACCGTGACCACCACGGCCGTCGCCAAGCACGCCCCCGTCTCCGACTTCACCGACGCCTTCGACCGGCTCGAACGCCAGGGGGCCGAGGGCATCATCCTGGTGGCGCCGTTCGAGTTCGAGGACGAGGCCATGCAGCAGCGTCTGGCGCGCACTCCCACCGAGCGCGGCGACCGGCGTGCGGGCGTGGTCGATCAGGAGCTCATCGCGCGCCTGGCCACCGAGCATCTGCTGGAGCTCGGCCATGGCAACGTCTGGCACATCAGCGGCGACGAGGGGTGGGCGGAGACGCACAAGCGCCGCGACGGCTGGACGCGCGTGCTCCGGGAGCGCGACATCACACCGCCGCCGGTGATCCCCGGCGACTGGACACCGGAGTCGGGGTACCGCGCCGGACAGGTGCTGGCGGGCATCCCCGACGCCACGGCCGTCTTCGTCGCCAGCGACGAGATGGCCTTCGGCGTGATCCGCGCACTCCACGAGGCCGGCCGGATGGTGCCCGACGACGTCTCCGTGGTCAGCGTCGACGACATCGATCTCGCCGCCTACGCCTCGCCCGCTCTCACGACCGTGCGCCAGCCGTTCCGTTCCGTCGGCCGCGACGCCGGGCTGCGGGTGATCGCGCAGATCGAGGGCCGCGATCCGGACGCCGAGGATTTCGACGTCACGGAACCCACGCTCATCATCCGCTCCTCCACGGCGGCACCGGCGCGCTGACACTCACCCCCAGGGGCTGACCGGCTGCTCGCCGGGCTCCGGGTGGCGCAGCGTCCGGGGTGCGGGCCATTCCAGCTCGATCAGCTGGACCGGCACGTCGATGGCACCGAAGTCGTCGGTCTTGACGACGACGCGTTCGGGGGTCACCTCCACCAGCCGCACCGCCCAGGCACCGCCGTCCTCGCGATCGAGCACCCACTTGTCGGCGAGCCAGCTGAGGCCGATGGAGTCCAGCGAAGCCTCGGCGTCCAGCCAGTCGACCACCCCGGGCACCTCGCGGCCGAGCAGGTTCACGGCCACCCAGGCATCTCCCTCGGGGCGGATCCAGCCGAGCAGCTCGCGATCTTCGGCACGGCGGTGCTCGGTCCAGTCTTCGGGGATCATGTGCACATCGTAGGTGCAACGGTCGTCAGAGCTAGTGCACGTACTCCATGAGCTCGAGTCCGAGGATCCGCAGCGCCTCCGCCACCTGCAGGCGGTGCGCCGACGACAGATCGTCGAAGGCCGCCGTCACCGCGTACGCCACCCCTGCCCGCGGACCCGCGAGCACGCCCGCCTCGCTGCGGACGCCGTCCGCCCGGCCGGTCTTGTTGACGAACAGCAGCCGGTGCTTGTCATCCTCGTGATCGTAGGGATCGAGTCCCGTCGCCGCCCCCACCATGCTGAGGTCGGTGGCCAGATTCAGCCACTCCCCCACCTGGGCGCTGACGGCAGCATCCACCGCGGCCCCGTTGACGATGAGAGTCATCAGCTCGGCGAGTTCGCGCGTGGTGCCGAGGGCGAACTGCGGGGCGTCATCCGGGCCACGGGTGTCCCGGTGTTCGTCGAGCACCGCGAGGTGGGCGAGACCGAGTGCTTCCAGACGGGAGCTGACGGCGGGCAGCCCCACCTGCGCGAGCAGCGCGTTCGTCGCCGCCTGATCGCCCACGGCTGCAGACAACACGGCGAGGTCGGACAGCGACAGCGTTGAGGCGCGCAGGTGCGCCCACAGGCCGCGAGAGACCGAGCCACTCAGCGCGGAGCGCTCCACGGTGGCCGCGGGATCCAGCCGGCCATCGCGGAACGCGGCGGCAACCTCCACGAGGATGGCCACCGAGCCGACGTCCGCCACCGGCAGCGAGACGAAGTCGTCGCCGGCGAAGACGACCATGTCGTTGTCGAGGTCGCGCACGTGCGCCGACACCCGGGCGCCCGCACGTGCCAGATCGCTGAGCGCCGCGAGGGTGGCATCGAACGAGCGCTTCGTGGGGCCACCACGACGACGCGACACCGGCGCAGGCTGCGAGGCGCGGCTGGAACGGCGGGTGGGGCGCACTCCGCCCGCGTCGTCCGAACCCGCGGCCTCGATCATCCGCTGCTGCCTCCTCGTCCGGCTCAGGGCCGAACGGTCACCAGATCGTGACACGCTCGTCGGCCGGCAGGAAGAGGGCGTCCTTCTCGGTGACCTCGAACGCGTCGTAGAACGCATCGACGTTGCGGAGGATCTGGTTGCAGCGGAACTCGTTGGGCGAGTGCGGGTCGACCGTCAGGAGGCGGACCGCCTCAGCGTCGCGGATCTTCAGCTGCCACACCTGACCCCACGACAGCAGCAGGCGCTGCACGCCCGTGTAGCCGTCGATCACCGGCGCCTGCGCGCCCTCGAGCGAGAGCTCATACGCGCGCAGCGCGATGCCGAGACCACCGAGGTCGCCGATGTTCTCACCGATGGTGAGGGCGCCATTGACGTGGTGCTCCTCGCCGAGACCCAGCGGGGTGAGCTGGTCGTACTGCGCGATGAGGGACGCCGTGCGCTCCTCGAACGCCGCACGATCGGCATCGGTCCACCAGTCCTCGAGCTTGCCGTCGCCGTCGAAACGGCTGCCCTGGTCATCGAAGCCGTGGCCGATCTCGTGCCCAATCACCGCGCCGATGCCGCCGTAGTTCGCCGCAGCATCGCGATCCAGCTCGAAGAACGGGAACTGCAGGATAGCCGCCGGGAAGACGATCTCGTTCATCAGCGGGTTGTAGTACGCGTTGACCGTCTGCGGCGTCATCAGCCACTCGTCGCGGTCGATGGGCTGTCCCACGCGACGCACCTGACGGTCGTGCTCGAACTGGTTGGAGCGGAGCACGTTGCCCAGCAGGTCGTCGGCCGCGATCTCCAGTTCGTCGTATTCACGCCAGACGTCGGGGTAGCCGATCTTCGGGGTGAACTTCGACAGCTTGTCGAGCGCCTTCGCACGCGTCTCCGGCCCCATCCAGTCCAGCGTCTCGATGCTCTGGCGGTAGGCCTCGATGAGGTTGGCCACCAGCGTGTCCATCTCGGCCTTCGCCGCCGGCGGGAAGTGACGCTCCACGTAGACCTTGCCGATGGCGTCTCCCAGAGCGCCCTCCGCGAGCGAGACGCCCCGCTTCCAGCGAGCGCGGATCTCGGGGACACCGGTGAGGGCGGTGCCGTAGAAGGCGAAGTTCTCCTCGACGAACGCGCTGCCCAGGTACGGGGCTGCCGCGTGCACCAGGCGCCAGCGCAGCCACGCCCGCCAGTCGTCCAGTCGCTCGGCCACCAGGAGCGAGCCCAGCGACTCGGCGAAGCTCGGCTGGTAGAGCACGACCTCGGCGAAGGCGTCGGGCTGCGCCACCGCGACGGCATCGCGCCAGGGAGTCAGATCGACACCCGCGGCCTGCTGCAGCTCGTCCCAGGTGCGGAGGTTGTACGTGGCCACCGCGTCGCGGCTGCGGACGTTGTCCCAGTGGTGCGAGGCGATCTCGGTCTCCAGCGCGAACACCCGCTCGGCCTGCTCGTCGGCGTCCGAAACGTCCGCGAGGCGCAGCATGGCCGCGACGTGAGCGCGGAACTGGTCGCGGACGTCGGCGAAGTTCTCCAGCCGGTAGTAGCTCTCATCCGGCAGCGAGATGCCCGACTGGACCAGGAACGGAACGTAACGCTCGGGATTTCCCGGGTCGGGCTCGACGAACAGACCGAGCAGGGAGGCGATCCCTTCGCGATCCAGCGTGCCCAGCAGGTTCAGCAGCGATGAGACGTCGGTGACCGCCTCGACGCGGGCGAACTGCGCCTGCACGGGCGCGCTGCCGGCGGCCTCGATCGTGGCCTCGTCCATGAAGGAGGCATAGATGTCGCCGATCTTGCGTGCGGTGGTGCCGGGCTCGGCCTGCTGCGACTCCTCGACGATCTCGCGCACATGCTTCTCCGCGGCCTCGGCCAGCAGCATGAACGATCCCCAGCGAGCCTTGTCGGCGGGGATCTCGGTGCGATCGAGCCAGGTTCCGTTGACGAAGCGGTATAGGTCATCCTGCGGCCGGATGGTGGGGGAGAAGTCTTCCGTGAGCAGTCCAGAGCGCAGGTTTTCCGTCATGTCGACAAGGATATGTGCCGCGCCCGACATCGCGGCTGTGAAGCACCATTGCGTCATATCGGCGTCACATTGATGTTGCCGTCCATGCAGCGTCGCGGCGGTCTCGGGATGGCACGGGCCGGATCGACCCCGTTCCCCCGCGCCACGCCGGGGCCCGTATGCCGCGTGCATACCCATGCCAGAATCGACGTACCTCCCACCCCTCAAGGAGTGTCATGTCCCCCGAAGCGCCTCCGACAGCGCCCCGCGTCCTCGTGGTCGACGACGACCCGGACGTCGCCCTTCTGGTGAAAGTCCTGCTCGAACGTCGCGCCGGCGCGGAGGTCGAGGTCGCCACGAGCGGCGAATCCGCCCTGGCACGGGTGGGCGCCTTCCGCCCGGATCTGGTCGTCACGGACATCGAGATGCCCGGGCTCAGCGGCTTGGAGCTACTGGCCGAACTGCGCCGACGCATGCCCGGCGTCCCGGTGGTGGTCATGACCGCGCACGTCTCGGTCGAGTACGCCGTCTCGGCGCTGCGCGCCCAGGCCGACGAGTTCCTCACCAAGCCGCTGGACAATGCGCGCCTGGTGGAGGTCGTCCAGCGCCTGGCCGAGGAGGGTCGTGCACGCCGTGGCCATCGCCGCGGGACCGTGCTGGCGGTGGGCGCCCACCCGGATGACGTGGAGATCGGCGTGGGCGGGATCCTCGCCGCGCACGCCGCTGCCGGGGACGAGATCACCATCCTCACCCTGTCTCGCGGCTCGCGCGGCGGCAA
This sequence comes from Microbacterium sp. GXS0129, assembly GCF_044769785.1. Lineage (NCBI taxonomy): Bacteria > Bacillati > Actinomycetota > Actinomycetes > Micrococcales > Microbacteriaceae > Microbacterium > Microbacterium sp. GXS0129. The sequence goes on from NZ_JBIZVZ010000006.1 coordinate 106,970, forward strand.
TGCCGACAGCAGACAGGGCGAGTCGCTGGCGGCCGCCGAGCTGCTCGGGGCGCGCCTGTTCCTCAAGGATCTGGTGGACACCGAGATCTCCGGCGGCGGGGCCACCGTCCGTCTCATCGAAGAGGTCGTCGCCGAGGTGCAGCCCACGGTCGTCTACACCCACAGCGTCCATGATCGTCACCAGGACCACCGTGCGGTGAGCGAGGCGACGACCGTCGCCACGCGGCGCGTCGGCACCGTCGCCTGCTATCAGAGCCCTTCGGCCACGATCGAGTTCCACCCGACCCGCTTCGTGCGGATCGAGGACTACCTGGATCGCAAGCTCGAGCTCTTGGCGTGCTTCGGCTCGCAGACCGCGTCCCGCGACTATCTGGCGCCCGACTTCGTCACGGCCACGGCCCGGTACTGGTCGCGTTTCGGGGGCGGCTCCGCGGTGGAGCCGCTGGAGATCCTCCGCGAGACCGCCGAATTCGTACGCGTGCACGCGTACGCCGAACAGGAGGCATGATGCCGATCCGCGTACTCGTGACAGGGGCCGGCGGCCCCGCCGGCGTCGCCGTCATCCGTTCCCTGCTCACGCGCACGGATGTCACGGTCTTCGCCGCCGACATGGACGGCTGGGCGAGCGGCATCTACCTCGTTCCCGCCCCGCAGCGGCGTCTGGTACCTCCGGGCGCGGACGCCGGCTTCGTCCCCGCCCTGGCACGACTGGTGCGCGAGGACCACCTCGACCTGGTGATCTCCACCGTCGACGTCGAGCTGATCGAGCTGGCGGATCGCCGTGGCGAGCTCGCACCCGCCGTGCTGGCGGCACCGACGGCAGACACCCTCGCCTGCGCGCTGGACAAGCTCGCCCTGGCGCGTCGCTGCCAGCACACCGGGCTGGTGCCGCGCACCGAGCCCGTCGGCCCGGACGCCCTCGCGGTGGACTGGACCTTCCCGGTGTTCGCCAAGCCGCGCCGGGGAGCCGGCAGCCGCGGCATCCGACTGGTCCCGGATCGCGCGGCCCTCGAAGCCCTGCCGGGTGACGCCGACCTCATCGTGCAGGACTTCCTGCCCGGCGACGAATACTCGGTGGACGTGATCGCCGATCACGACAGCCGTGTGGTGGCTGCAGTGCCGCGCACCCGCACACGGGTCGACTCCGGCGTGGCCATCGCCGGTCGCACCGTGCACGACCCTGAGCTGGAGGAGGCCGCAGCGCGCATCGCCGAGGCCATCGGGCTGGTGGGTGTCGCCAACGTGCAGTTGCGACGCGACCGCGACGGACGAGCGGTCCTGCTGGAAGTCAACCCCCGCTTCCCCGGAGCGCTGCCGCTCACGATCGCCGCAGGTGTGGACATCCCGTCCCTCGTGGTGGATCTATTCACCGGCGTGGACCTCCCGGACCGCCTGCCGTTCCGGGAGCTCGCCACGGTGCGCTTCCTGGAGGACGTGATCCTCGATCCCGCAGAGCTGCTGGAATCGGACCACGCCGGACACCAGGACGACTGATGCTCGAGATCCTGCGCGGCGACCATCACGTGCACTCCACGTTCTCCGACGATGCCGTCTCCACGCCGGAGGAGAACGTCGCGGCCGCGCACGCCGCAGGGCTCCGGGAAGTCCGCCTCGTCGATCACGTCCGCCGGAGCACGACGTGGGTTCCCGACTACGTCCGGGCGATGCGTGCCCTCGCCGTTCCGGACGGGCTGAAGGTGCGCACCGGCGTCGAGGCGAAGATCCTCGATCGCGACGGGACGCTCGACATCCCGCCACTGCCCGATGGCGTGGAGCGGATCCTGATCGCCGACCACCAGTTCCCCGCCGCGGAGGGTCCGCTCGGGCCGACCGAAGTGCGACGGCGCATCGATGCGGGATGGTCGATCGCCGATGTGCTGGACGACTACGTGGGTGCGCTCATCGCGGTGATGCAGCGCCACCCCGGCAACCAGCTCGCGCACTGCTTCTCGCTGCTTCCCAAGCTGGGCATCGAGGAGTCCGCCGTCGGTGAGGAGCGCCTCACCGCCTGGGCCGATGCCGCGCGGGCGACGGGCACCATCGTCGAGGTCAACGAGAAGTGGGCGTGCCCTGCCCCGGCCGCCCTCGCGGCAGCACGCCGCGCCGGTGTCGAGCTCGTGGCGGCCACCGACAGCCACACCGCCGGTGACGTGGGACGGTACGCCCGAGTCCGCGACCTGCTCGACGCGCTCGGTGACCCGCTGTGAACGGTTTCGACGTCGCGCTCATCGTGGTGCTGCTGGTGTGCGTGTTCCTGGGCACGATTCCGGTGCTGTCTTCGGCTTACCAGTTCCTGCTGCTCCCGCTGCACGCGGTGCGCAACCACTACGGCAGAGCACGTCCGCACACCCCGCGGGTCGCCGTGGTGATCCCGGCGTGGAACGAGGGGCTGGTGATCGGCTCGTCGATCGACCGCCTCCTCACCCTGGACTACCCGGAGGGCCTGCTACGCATCTTCGTCGTGGACGATGCCTCCACGGACGACACCCCGGCCGTGGTGCGCGAGCGCGCCGCACGCCATCCCGGCCGCGTGGTGCACCTGCGGCGCGAGGTGGGCGGCGAAGGCAAGGCCCACACCCTGAACCATGGGATCGGCCGGATCCTGGCGGACGACTGGGCCGACGCCGTGCTGATCATGGACGCCGACGTGATCTTCGCGCACGACTCGCTGCGCAAGATGGCACGTCACCTGGCGGACGAGCGCGTCGGCGCTGTCACCGCCTACATCGCGGAGGGCAGCGCGGATCGCAACTATCTGACGCGCTTCATCGCGATCGAGTACGTGATCTCCCAGCTGGCCGCACGACGCACGCAGAACGTGCAGGGAGCCATCGCGTGCCTCGCCGGAGGCGCTCAGCTGCACTCACGGGCCAACCTCGAGGCGATCGGCGGACGCATCCCCACGGGCACCCTCGCCGAGGACACCATGACCACCTTCGAAGGCCAGCTTCACGGGCGGCGCATGGTGTTCGAACCGCACGCGGTGGTGCTCGCGGAGGAGCCGCGGACGATCGATGCCCTGTGGAAGCAACGGCTGCGCTGGGCGCGCGGCAACGTGCAGCTCACCTCGATCTACAAGCGTCTGTGGTTCCGTCCCAGCCGCGAACACCGCCTCGGCAGCCTCTCATTCGGACTGGTCTGGTTCAGCATCCTGCTGCTGCCGGCGTTCATGCTGCTGGCATCCGCCGCCCTCCTCGTGCTGCTGATGCTGCACAGCGACATCGCTGAGGCGGCGTTTCGCTACATGTGGATCTTCACGGCGTGCGTCTACATCTATCTGATCGTCTTCTCCGTGCAGCTGGACCCCCGGATCGGATGGCACTCGTGGCGAGAAGCGATCCTGTTCCCGGGCATCGGCGCGGTGCTTCTCATGCTCGCGGCGCTCTTCCCGAACCTGCCCGAGTTCGTCGCGCAGACGGTGTTCGGGGTGACGCTGGGCCATCAGGGCCAGATCACCCTCCTCGTGATCTTCTATCTCTGGGGACCGGTGTCGATGCTGGGAGCGTGGGTGGCGCGCTTCGCCGAGCGGCTGCCCGGTGGCCGCTTCCTCGCCGGCCTCATGCTGTACGTGTTCGGCTACGGCTCGCTCCTGTGCGCCATCACCGTCGATTCGTACATCAAGGAATGGCGGCGCGCAGACGCGTCGTGGGTCAAGACCGAGAAGGTCGGAAGGGTCGCCTCATGAGCGCACACTCGCCCCGGGACGCGGAGAGGGACGCGCGGGACATCGCCCGTGACGCCCGCCGCGAGCGGCTGCTGATTCCGCAGGCGCTCATCGCCCTGATCGTCGTGGCGGCCGTGGTCGTCCTGCGCGAACTGCTGCTGCGATGATCTCGCGACCGCTTGCTCTCGTGGTCGAAGACAGCGAGGACCAGGTGGAGCTGCTCCGGCGCTACCTGGGTCGTGAGGGCTTCGACACCTTCGCCGCCTTGGACGCGGAGGCGGCCATCGCCGCGCTGGATGACATCTGCCCGCAGCTGGCGATCATCGATCTGCTGCTGCCGGGCATCTCCGGCGCGGAGTGCGCGCTCCGCGTGCGCGAACGTCACCCCGACTGCCGCCTGGTCATCAGCTCGGTGCTCGACGAGGCCGACTACCCCGCGGCTGACGCAGCGCTCCCGAAGCCGGTGCGAGGATCGGAATTCCACGACATGATGCAGCGGATGTACCCGTGAGCGGCACCCGCTCCGACCGCGCCCGCGTGCGCTGGTATGGCGTGATCGACGATCCGAACCCGCTCGTCAAGCAGCTCCCCACCATCGGGGCGGTCCTCGTCGCGCTGCTGCTGGTGCTGTCGATCCCCGGAATCGAGTTCAGCAACGCGCTGCTGGCGCTGATCGGGGTCGGCGTCGTGGCGGTGGCCACTGCGGGGGCCGCCGTGCTCAGCCGGCGCAGCGTGTCCGACGGGTGGTGGGTGCTCGCGATCCCGATGGTGGACATCCTCGCCATCGGCCTGTTCCGCGCCGGCACTGGCGGGACGACGTCCCTGTTCGGATCGCTCGTGCTCCTGCCCGTCGTGTGGCTGGCTGCCACTCCGGGGCGTCGTCACGTCTACATCGTCGCGGTGCTCACCTCCATCGCCCTCCTCATGCCCTACTTCGCGTCGCCGCCGAGCAACACGGTGGACTGGCTGCGCGGTGTGATCTCCCCCCTGGTCTTCGCGGCCGTCGCCGCAGTCGTCAACGAGCTGTCGCGCCAGCAGCGCCGGCAACTGCGCCGATCGGAGCGTCTGGTCACCGAGCGCACCCGCGCCCTGCGGGAGAACCAGGAGATCGTGCTGCGGCTGCGCGAATCGGAGCAGCGCTATCGAGGTCTCCTGGACTCCTACCAGAGCCTGTGGGCATCCATCACCGCCCAGGCGATGATCGCCACCGACCCCGAGGGAATCGTGGTCTCGTGGAACCCCGGCGCGCGCCGCCTGCTGGGCCACACCGAAGAGGAGGCGCTCGACGGGGTGAGCATCGAGCGGTTCTTCCCGGCGGGGTCGCTCGGGGGTTTCACGGGCATCGCCTCGGAGTCTCCTGTGACGGCGCTGTTCGCGATGGTCGATGCGGGTGCGGAGGTTGACGGCGACATCGACGCGATCACCGCGAGCGGCTCGGTGTTCCCGGCCCGCCTCACCGCCACGCCGCGTCGCGATGGAGCCGGCCGGCACATCGGGTACCTCCTCGTGCTCAGCGATGAGACCCGCACCGCCGAGATCGCGCGGATGAAGGACGAGTTCGTCGGAATGATCTCGCACGAGCTGCGCACCCCGTTGAGCTCGATCGTCGGATTCCTGGACCTCCTGCAGACCGACCCGGCAAGCCCGCTCACCGACGAGCAGCTCGGATTCGTGGAGGTGATCGAGCGCAACGCGCAGCGGCTGCTCAAGCTGGTCGGGGATCTGCTGTTCACCGCTCAGGTGGAATCCGGGCGATTCCCCGTCGAGCGCACCAGCATCGACCTGGGAAGCGTGGTCCGCTCCGCGGTCGCGTCCGCAGGTCCGCAGGCCGTGCGCGACGGCATCGAGCTGCACTCGGACGTGCCGGACGAGCCGGTGATCATCTCCGGTGACGCCGGGCGCCTCGGACAGGCGGTCGACAATCTGCTCTCCAACGCGCTGAAGTTCACGCGCGCGGGCGGGTCGGTGACCGTTGAGGTCGACTCCGACGCCGAAGCCACGGTGGTGCGTGTGCGCGACACCGGCATGGGCATCCCGCTCGACGAGCAGAAGAAGCTGTTCACCCGGTTCTTCCGCGCCTCCACGGCCACCCGCAACGCGGTTCCCGGTGTCGGGCTCGGGCTCACGATCACGCGCGCGATCGTGCTGGCCCACGGCGGCGAGATGAGCGTGACGAGCGAGGAGGGCGTCGGCACCGAGTTCCGCATCCGTCTTCCCCGCACGTCCCGCTGACCGCGACCCTGCGGCCCGTGTGACCCGCGACGCTTCCTTCCGGGGGCCAGAATCCCCGTAACGCCGGGATCCTCACCCGGGGACGGAAGTCCCACGGTGCCGAATAGGGTGGATTCGTGGCAGACACCCTCAATCGCGACATCCTGAGACTGGCTCTGCCCGCGCTCGGCGCCCTCATCGCCGAGCCGATGTTCCTCATCGTCGACTCCGCGCTCGTCGGCCACCTCGGCACCACTCCGCTCGCCGGTCTCGGCATCGCCTCCGCCGTGCTGCAGACCATCGTCGGTCTCATGGTGTTCCTCGCCTACTCCACCACCCCGGCGGTGGCGCGCCGATTCGGATCCGGCGACATGCGCTCGGCGGTCTCGGTCGGCATCGACGGCATGTGGCTGGCTCTCGGCCTGGGTGCGATCCTCGCGTTGATCGGCTACGGCGCCACCCCGTTCCTGGTTCAGTTGTTCGGCCCGACCGAGGCGGTGGCCCATCAGGCGGAGCAGTACCTGGGCATCTCGATGTGGGGCCTTCCGGCGATGCTCATCGTCTTCGCCGCCACCGGCCTGCTGCGCGGCATGCAGAACACCCTCATCACGCTGTGGATCGCCGGCGGCGGGTTCGCGCTGAACGCCCTGCTGAACGCCCTGTTCATCTACGGCTTCGGCTGGGGCATCGGCGGCTCGGCCTTCGGCACCGTGGTGGCGCAGTGGACCATGGTGGTGGCCTATGTGCTGATCGCTGCCCGGCTGGCCAAGCAGCACGGCGCCTCCCGGCGCCCGCAGCGTGAGGGCGTCCGCGGATCGGCGCGCTCCGGGGGATGGCTGTTCCTGCGGAGCCTGAGCCTGCGTGTCGCCCTTCTGGCAACCGTGGCCGTGATCACCGGTATCGGCACCGAGGAGCTTGCCGGTTATCAGGTGGTCTTCACGATCTTCTCCACCGCGGCGTTCGCCCTCGATGCCCTTGCCATCGCGGCACAGGCGCTCGTCGGCAAGCAACTCGGCGTGGGCGATCGGCGAGCGACCCAGGCGGTGCTTCGCCGCCTCCTCGGATGGGGTCTGTGGTTCGGCGTCATCGTGGGCGTCGTCATCGGCGCGCTCTCGGGCGTGATCGGCCTGCTCTTCACGGGCGACGCCGCCCTCGCCTCGCTGATCCAGCCCGCGCTCATCGTGCTGGCCGTCTCGCAGCCGATATGCGCGATCGTGTTCGTCCTCGACGGCATCCTCATCGGCGCGGGGGACGCGCGCTATCTGGCCGTGGCCGGGGTTCTGAACCTGGTGCCCATGGTGCCCGCCCTCGTCCTGGTCAGCGTGACGAGTCCGGCGGACGCCGCAGGGCTCGCGTGGGTGTCGGTCTGCTTCTTCGGCGTGTACATGATCGCGCGACTGCTCACGCTGGGCTGGCGGATCCGCGGCACGCAGTGGATGAACGCTCCGGTCTGATCGATGAAAGATCAGAAACGCACCGCGCACGCGGCTCGGAGGTGCGTTTTCCATCTTTCCCCGGCACTCGGCGACCTCGGGGCGGGTCGGCGGCATTCGCGCGGCGCAGCGGGTTAGCGTGGCAGCATGCGCCGCACCCTCGCCTTCGCAGCCCTCGCTCTCGCCGCGATCGGCATAGTGGGATGCACCGCGACCGCGGAGTCGGACAACAGCGCGCAGACCACGAGCACGCGGGTGCCGACTCCGGATCCCGTGATGACGGCGACGGCGCCGCCGTCACTGGATCAGATCGATCTGTCCTACTGGTCCGCGCAGGTCTTTGGCGCGGAGACGCCGCTCTGGCGCAAGGACGAGGTGCTCGCGCCAGGGCACGATGAAGAAGCCGACGTCACCGGCGGCGACGACGCCCGGGTCGACATCGCCTGCACCGGGTTCGGCGCGGCCACCGTCACCGTCGTCGTCACCTCGGCGGGCACTGCCGCCGCGCCGGAGTCGCTGACGTGCTCGCCCAATCTCGACCCCGACGCGGCCGTGCTGAGCATCGACGTGGTCGGCGGCACAACCACCACCGTCGCGATGTCCGCCAGCGCCGAAGCCGGCGTGGCGATGCAGTCCGTCGCGCGCTGACGCGGTCTGCGCGCACCAGGTCAGGGACTCAGTCCGCGTAGCGTCGGCACCACTCGTACATCACGACGGCGGCGGCAGCGCTGGCGTTGATGGATCGCGTCGATCCGTACTGGGTGATCTCGATGAATCCGTCCGCGCCCGCCAGGGCCTCCGGCGACAGGCCGGGTCCTTCCTGCCCGAACAGCAGGACGCATGCCTCCGGCAGTTCGGCGTGATTCACCGGCTGAGCGTCGCCGACGTTGTCCACGGCGATCACGGGGAGTTTCTCGCCACGCGCCCAGCTGAGGAACGAGGCCACGTCTTCGTGATGCACGACGTGCTGGTAGCGATCGGTGACCATCGCGCCCCGACGGTTCCAGCGACGGCGACCGATGATGTGCACCGTGTCGGCGAGGAAGGCGTTGGCGCTGCGCACGATGGAGCCGATGTTCATGTCGTGCTGCCAGTTCTCGATTGCCACGTGGAACGGGTGGCGGCGGGTGTCGAGGTCCGCCACGATGGCCGCCATGCTCCAGTACCGGTAGCGGTCGATCACGTTGCGGGTGTCGCCCTCGCGCAGGAGCTCCGGGTCGTACCAGGGGTCGGTCGGCCACTCCCCCGTCCAGGGCCCCACACCGTACGTGCTCTGTTCGGCAGTCTCCTCGCTCACCCCTCAACGGTAGTCGGCCCCAGACCGTTTCATTGCGCGCGAATGGCTCCATCGCGGGCCGAATAGGAACCTTTCGCACGCAATGAAACACGTCGGTGCCATCTGGACTTTTCGGCGTACCTAAATATCTGGCGTAGAGTTTTCGGCATGCCGAAAACTCTCGACGTTCCCCCCACCCGAGTCCCCCGCTCCGGCTGGCTGCTGGGCCCCGCACTGGTGGCCGGCATCGCCTACCTGGACCCCGGCAACGTCGCAAGCAACATGTCCGCCGGCGCCGAGTACGGCTTCCTGCTGGTGTGGGTCGTGGTGCTGGCGAACCTGATGGCGTGGCTCGTGCAGTACCTGTCCGCGAAGCTCGGGATCGTCACGGGTCAGAGCCTCGCCGAGCTCATCGGCGCACGGATGCGGAACCGGCCCGCGCGCATCGTCTACTGGTTGCAGGCCGAGCTCGTCGTGATGGCCACCGACATCGCCGAGGTGATCGGCGGCGCCGTGGCCCTCCACCTGCTATTCGGGGTGCCGCTCGTGCTGGGCGGGCTGATCACGGGAGTCGTGTCCCTCGGCCTGCTGATGCTGGCGTCGCGGCGCGGCATCCGTCCGTTCCAGCGCGTGATGATCGGGATGGTGGTGATCATCGCGATCGGCTTCAGCGCGGGAATGCTGCTCGCGCCACCCGACGCCGGTGACGTTCTCGGTGGCTTGGTGCCGCGTTTCGAGGGAAGCGGCTCCGTCCTCCTGGCGGCGTCGATTCTCGGGGCCACGGTCATGCCGCACGCGATCTACGCCCACTCCGCTCTGGTCCGGGACCGGTTCGGAGCCGACGACGGCACCCGGCCGCCCGTGGGACGGCTGCTGCGGGCCACGCGATGGGATGTGTCGATCGCGATGATCGCCGCGGGAAGCGTCAACCTCTGCATGCTGCTGCTCGCCGCGACCCACCTCCCCGGCGTGGCGGGTACCGACACGATCGAGGGCGCGCACGCGGCACTCGGCTCGGCCATGGGACCGGTGATCGCCACGCTGTTCGCCGTGGGACTGCTCGCCTCGGGGCTCGCGTCCACATCGGTCGGGGCGTACGCCGGTGCCGACGTGATGCACGGCCTGCTGAAGGTGGACGTACCGGTGCTGCTGCGCCGTGCGGTCACGCTGATCCCGGCGATCATCGTGCTGGGTCTCGACGTGGATCCCACCTTTGCGCTGGTGCTCAGCCAGGTGGTGCTCTCCTTCGGCATCCCGTTCGCGGTGATCCCGCTGGTGCGCCTGACCGCGCGCCGCGACGTGATGGGTGCGCAGCGCAACCACGTCATCACCAGTACGCTGGGGCTCCTCGTGGCGGCGGCGCTGATCGTGCTGAACGTGATGCTGCTCTGGCTGACCTTCACCGGCGGATGACCGGTTCTCGAACCGGCGCAGAACCTGATTGACTGGAGTCATGCGTCGGTCGCCGCTTCCCCGGATCGCACGCGGCTCGTCCGCGGCGTTCATCGCGACCTTCACCGCGCTCGTCTCCCACGTGGCCGCCGGCGGCGCTATGCCCGCTGCGACGGGTCTGATCGTGCCCCTTCTGCTTTCCGCGGCGGTGTGCATCCTGCTCGCGGGCCGGCGGCTCTCCGCCGTCCGGCTGAGCGTAGCGGTGCTGATCAGCCAGGGGATCTTCCACGTGCTGTTCGTGCTGGGCGCCGACCCGCTGATCGTCGGCCACCTGCACGGCGCTGAGCTCACTGCAGCCATGAGCGCGGCCGCCGCTTCGCCCACGACGACCATCGTGCCGACCACGGCCGCGATGTGGATGGGTCACGCGGTCGCGGCGGCTCTCACCATCACCGCCCTGCACCGGGGCGAGAGCGCGGTCCGATCCGGCCTCGCCCTGGTGCGGGAGATCGTCGCAGCCTCCGCGCGCCGCATGCGGCTGCTCCTCGGTGCCATCGCCACCCGACGTCCGGTGCGCACGCCGATCCCCGCTCCGCGCCGGATCGTGCCGCGCCCGGCTCCCCTGCTGCGATCTGTCCGCCGGCGCGGCCCGCCGCTCGCGCCTTTCGCCGTTTCCTGAGCGCACACCGCAGTGTGACTCTGCGCTGTGGCGCCCGACCACCTCGTGGCGCGGCACTCTGACGCACCGGCCGATGCCGGCTCCGCGCGTGAGCGCTCCGCGAAACGGAGGGCCGCGCACGGGCTCAAGGCGCACGCTGCGCCGCCGGCGAGTGAGCGCACGAGACGACGTTTCGCGCAGATCGTGTCGCCCACACGAGACGGCCTCGGGCTCTCAAGCACGCATGTCTGACACGTGTGCCGTTCACGGAGCTCGCGATCCGTCGCGGTGTGCGGGACGAGATTCGTGGTGTGCCATGCAGGTCTCGCTCCCGGGATGAGACCCGGAAGTCTCGCCCGCCGGACACGGAACGCATAGCTCACCCGCGGCGCACGGAACGCATGTCGGTTCGCGCCGGCTCCCGCCGACATCTGCGACGCGTTCGCGTGTCCGCGGATGCTGCGCGGGGCCGGTGCCCGGCGTCTCCGTCTCACCGCGCAAGTTCGGAAACCCCTCACGACAACGCAGCGCGCGAGCGTCACGTTCACGCTCACGCCACCTCTTCATCGCGCCTCCGCGCGCACCGACTCCGCCGGCTCTCCGGCACGACCGAAAGGCCCCCATGTCCACCACGTCCCCAGCCCGCTCCCGCCGGCACGTACGGCGAACGGCGGTGATGGCCGCCATCCTCGCGCTGCTCACCGTGTTCGCGCTGCCGACGGCGGCGTCCGCGCACGACCAGCTGATCTCCTCGGACCCCGCGGCTGACGCACAGCTCGACACCGCTCCGACCACCGTCACCCTCGAGTTCTCCGCCGCCATCATGACCACAGGTCTCGCGATGACCGTGGTGGATGCCGACGGTACGGATCACCTCGCCGATGCACCCATCGCAGACGGCACCACCGTGACCGCGACCCTCGACGCCCTCCCGGTCGGTGGGTATCAGGTGCGGTGGCGCGTGGTCTCCAGCGATGGGCACCCGATCAGCGGATACATCCCCTTCACCGTGGGGGATGCCGAACCGCTGCCGGTGCCTACCGCCGGGGAGGAGACCGCCTCCGACGGAGACACCGCAACCACGGACGACGACGAGACCATCACCACGGCCAGCACCGACTCCGCCGCGGGCTCCGACTCGGGTTCGGACGATCCGGCTGTGCTGCGCACCGTCCTGATCGGCGCCGCGGGCGCCATCGTCGCGGTCGGCGTGCTCGTCGTGATCGTCGTCCTCAACCGGCGCTCGCGCCGCGGGGATGACGCCCGCGACGACTCCACCACCGACACCACCTCGACCACTGACACCACCTCCACCACCTCCACCACCTCCACCACCTCCACCACTGACGAAAAGGCACACTCGTGAACATCTCCTCCCGCAGCGCTCTGATCACCGCCGGAGCGCTCGTCCTCTCTCTCGGCCTCGCCGGTTGCGCAGGCTCCGCCGACGCCGCCGCTCCCTCGGGCGGTGTGACCGCCGGCACCGCGTCAGAGGCGACAGCACCTCTCGCCCTGACCGATGCCTGGGCCAAGGCCGCGAAGGTGGGCGATATGACCGCCGCATTCGGCACGCTCACCAACGACGGCGACACCGATCTGACCGTCACGTCCGCCACCGTGGAGCTCGCGGGCACGGCCGCCGCGTCCGAGATCGAACTGCACGAGACCGTGATGGACGCCTCGGGGACCATGACGATGCGCCCGGTGGACGGCGGATTCACCGTGCCCGCACACGGTTCGCTCACCCTGGAGCCGGGCGGAAACCACATCATGCTGATGGGTCTGGCGTCCGACCTCGTCGCGGGTGACGAAGTGTCCATCACCCTCACCCTCACCGATGGATCGACGCTGTCGGTGACGGCGCCGGTGAAGGACTTCACAGGAGCCAATGAGACCTACGGGGGCGACGACATGAGCGGAATGGACCACGGCGAGCACACTTCGGATCCCACGCCATGACGTCGGGCGACCACTCCTCGATGCCACGTCGGCGCCTGGCGAGCCGGCGACAGTTCCTCCTCGGAGGAGCTGTCGCCGGCGTGGGGGCAGCGGTCGCGATCGGGGCGGACCAGTTGCTGGCCCGCCCCGCCGCACCCTCATCTGCCACGCCGCCCGCTGCCGCAGATGCTGCCGCCGAGCAGGTGCACGGCGCGGACATCGTGATGTTCCACGGGAAACACCAGGCCGGAATCGATACCCCGCCCGCAGCCCACGCGACGTTCCTCGGCCTCGATCTGCGAGAGGACGTCGATCGTGACGGGCTGCGCCGGCTCATGCGTGTGTTGTCGGATGACGCCGCCCGTCTCACGGCGGGTCGCGCGGCCCTGGCCGACACCGAGCCGGAACTCGGTGCGGCCCCCGCCCGGCTCACGGTGACCTTCGGCTTCGGTCCGGGCTTAGTCACGCGCGCGGGAGGCGCAGCCCCCGGCTGGCTCGCTCCGCTTCCCGCGTTCGGCATCGACCGGCTTCGGCCGGAGTACAGCGAGGGCGACCTGCTCCTCATCGTCTCCTCGGACGACGCGGTCACGCTGGCCCACGCCACCCGCATGCTGCTGAAGGACGCACGCTCGTTCGCCTCCGTGCGCTGGAGCCAGTCCGGATTCCGGCGTGCGCGGGGCACGGAGGCATCGGGCACCACGATGCGCAACCTGTTCGGGCAGGTCGACGGCACCAGCAATCTCGTCCCCGGCACGGCGGACTTCGATCGCCTGGTGTGGATCGACGACGGCTGGCTGGCCGGAGGCACGAGCTTCGTGCTGCGGCGCATCGAGATGAACCTGGACACGTGGGATGAGGTGGATCGAGCCGGTCGCGAGCAGTCCATGGGGCGCTTCCTCGACTCGGGTGCGCCCCTCACCGGGACGAAGGAGCACGATGAACCGGACTTCGCAGCGACCACCTCGCTCGGGTTCCCCGTGATCCCGGACTTCTCACACGTGCGCCGCGCGCGCAGCGACAATCCGGACGAGCGTATTCTCCGTCGGGCATACAACTACGACGAGCCGCCGGGCGGGGCAGCGGTGAGCCGTTCCGGACTGCTGTTCGGCTCATTCCAGGCGGATGTCTCCCGGCAGTTCACCCCACTGCAGCGCCGGCTGGACGAGCTGGACCTGCTCAACACGTGGACCACTCCGATCGGGTCGGCGGTCTTCGCCATCCCGCCCGGCTGCGAACCCGGCGGGTACGTCGGGGAGACTCTTCTCGACGCCTGAACCCCGTTCATCGTGCGCGAATGGCCCCTTCCCCCCGGATATGGGAGCCATTCGCGCACGATGAAGCGGGATAGATTGAGGGGGTGGCATCCCCTGCGGTCGACGACTATCTGAAGACCATCTACGCGCACACGGAGTGGCAGGACGACCCGATCACCCCGTCGGTGCTCGCCGGCGCTCTCGGCGTGGCCCCCTCCAGCGTCACCGAGATGGTCAAAAAGCTCGCGGCCGCCGGGCTCGTCTCCCACCAGCCCTACGGTGCGATCCGCCTCACTGACGGCGGGACGATCCGGGCCCTGGGAATGCTGCGGCGGCACCGCCTCATCGAGACGTGGCTGGTCCGCGAGCACGGTTATGCCTGGCACGAGGTGCACGACGAGGCAGAGGTCCTGGAGCACGCGATCAGCGATCGTCTGCTGGAATCGATCGACGAGCAACTGGGCCGCCCGCGCTTCGATCCCCACGGCGACGCCATTCCTGACGCCTCAGGTCGCATCGAACGCGAGCCCTTCGTACTGCTGGGCGACGCCCACACCGGCCACCGCGGCCGGGTGCTGCGCGTGAGTGACCGGGACCCGGACCTCCTGTGCGCCATAGAGGACGCCGGCATCCAGGTGGGGTCGGAACTCGTGGTGGGAACGGCCGTACCGGCCGGCGCGGAAGCCGCCATCTGGCTCACGGTCTGACGCCCGCCCGCGACCGACCCGTGCGGTGCGAGCGCAGGGCACATAGGGTCGAAGCGTGATCGAACCCATCGCCTTCCCCGCCGTCGATGCCGACTGGACCGCCTTCACCACCACGCGCTACGACGATCGTCTCGCCGAGGTGGTCGACCTCGCAGATCAGCTGAAGGACGGCAGCAGCCGACCCGCCGCCGACGTTCTGGAACTGTGGAACCGCCTGCAGATCGCGCTGATCAGCGTCGCAGCCGAGGCCTCGCTGGTGTCAGAGACGCATCCCGACCGGGACATCCGCGCGGGCGCCGAGGAGCGCGTGACACGCGCCGGCGCCATCGAGGCCCAGCTGATGGCCGACGCCGATCTCGCCGCCGTGTTCGCGGCGACGGACGTGACGGGTCTCGACGCGGATGCTCTCCGCCTACGCGACCGGGTGCTGCGCGATTTCCGTCGCGGCGGCGTCGACCTCGACCCGGCGACGCGGGCCGAGGTCACCCGGCTCGCGGATCGCGACACCGAGCTCAGCCTCGCGTTCGGTCGCAACATCCGCGAAGGCCGGCGCGAGATCCGCGTGACACCCGACTCTCTCGCGGGCCTTCCGCAGGACTTCGTCGACTCCCATCCCGCGGATGCCGAGGGGCTGGTGACCATCTCGACCGACTACCCCGACCTCATGCCTGTTCGAGAATACGCGCGGGATCGCGCGACGCGGCTGGCCATCTCAGCCGCGTTCGGTGATCTGGCCTGGCCGGAGAACGACGCCGTCCTCGCGGAACTGCTCGAGGTGCGCGAGCGCCGCGCGCACCTCCTCGGCTACGGAAACTGGGCCGATTACGAGACCGAGACGCGCATGGTCGGGTCCTCGGCAAACGTGGCCCGCTTCCTCGACGAGGTTGACGCGGCCTCCCGCGAGGCGATGATGCCCGAGTACGAGCTTCTCCTCGAGCGCTTGCAGGAGGACGACCCCGCCGCCACCGAGGTACTGGCGAGCGACCTGGCGTACCTTCTCGGCACCCTCCGGCGCGAGCGATATGACGTCGACTCACAGGTCGTGCGCTCTTATTTCTCCTTCGATCGCGTCCTGGAGGGTCTGCTCGGCACATCGGGCCGCCTGTTCGGCCTGACCTATATGCCAGTCTCGGCATCGACCTGGCACGAGGATGTGCGCACCTATGACGTGCTCCAGGGCGACGAGCGGATCGGCCGCATTCATCTGGACCTGCACCCGCGGGAGGGCAAGTACAACCACGCCGCGTGCTTCCCGATGGCGCCCGGAGTCGCCGACGCCGTTCTTCCTGAGGCGGCGCTCGTGTGCAACTTCTCGCGTGGCGCGATGGAGCACGACGAGGTCACCACGTTCTTCCACGAGTTCGGGCACCTGGTCCACGACATCCTCGGTGGTCACCAGCACTGGGCCCCCTTCTCCGGTGTGGCCACGGAATGGGACTTCGTGGAGGCCCCGAGCCAGATGCTCGAGGAATGGGCCTGGAACCACGACGTGCTGCGGACGTTCGCGCACAACGACGCCGGCGAGGAGATCCCCGCTGCCTTGGTCGAGCGGATGCGCACCGCGGACGCCTTCGGGCGCGCACTCGGCGTCCGCACGCAGCTGGGCCACGCTCGTACGTCCTTCCACCTGCACGTGGATCGTCCCGCCGATATCGCCGCCGCGGTGGAGGGGTATTACGAATCCGCGAGCCCGGTGCGACGGCTGCCGAACACGCACTCCTACGCGGGGTTCGGCCACCTCACCGGCTACGGCTCCTGCTACTACACGTACCAGTGGAGTCTCGTGATCGCGCGCGACCTCCTCACCGGATTCGATGCGGACCTGATGGCGCCCGAACCGGCACAGCGCTACCGCGAGCGCATCCTCGCGCCGGGGGGCTCGCGCGATGCGGCGGACCTCGTCGAGGACTTCCTCGGCCGGCCGTACTCGGTGGAGGCGTATCGGAGCTGGCTCAGCCGCGGGTGAGGCCTGCGACCTTTTTTGGAAGGCGACTGGGCCCGCAGAGGAATACCTCGTGTGAGCACAGATAGCGAGATCCTCCGCGACGCGGAGCACACGCCGCAGGCGTTCGCGGAACTCTTCGACCGGCATGCCGTCGTCGTCGAGTCCTTCCTGCGTCGACGGCTGGGTGCGGATGCCGCGGAGGATGCACTCAGCGAGACCTTCCTCGTCGCCTTCCGACGCCGCGGTTCCTTCGACCATGCGTGGGAGTCTGCGCGTCCGTGGTTGCTGGGCATCGCTGCGCGGGTCGCAGCCAGGCACCGCACCACCGAGGCCAGACACTGGCGCGCCGTGGAGGCCTCGGCGTCCCGCGGCGAGTTCACCACCGGAGGCGGGATCGATGAGGCCACCGGACGCCTGGATGCGGCAGCGGCGATACAGGCGCTGGCACCTCGGATCGCGGCCCTGTCGCAGAAGGAGCGGGACACCCTCCTCCTGTACGCCCTCGCCGGACTCGCGCCGGATGAGATCGCGCAGGCGCTCGGCACACGGGTCGGCACCGTCTGGTCGCGGCTGCACCGCATTCGGAAGAAGCTCGCTCCGGCGGGCTCGCATTCTTCTCGGCTCACGTGGATCGGAAAGGAACTGGACGATGGATCAGCTCGAGCACGTGCGTGAGATCGAATGCGCACCGGACGCCGCGGCCACGGCCCGCATCGCGCGGGCGCGCGGCCGGGTGATGTCGGAGGTGTCGACATCAGCCCGGCGACGGCACCGCATGCGATGGGTGTGGGGTGGCACGGCGACGGTGGGCGGGCTCTCCGCTGCGGCGATCGCCGCCACGGTGATCCTTGCGGGCGCCGTGGCACCTGTCGTCTCTCAGCCCGCCTCAGCGGCCGCGGCCGAAGTCGTCAGCGAAGCCGCAGAGATGGTGGTCACCGGAACGGACCCGGCCCTCCAGCCGGGCCAGTATCTGCGCGTGCGGGAGACCTACGAGCTGGTCGCTCTCTGGGATGCGGATGCAGGGGACGGGACCGACCCGATCGCCGGGTTCAACATGGCCTCGTTCCTCACCGCGGAGGGTGCCGTGCTCCAGCGCGGTGTACGCGACCTGTACGTACCGGCTGAGCGCTCCGGCGACTGGGTGCAGGACGATCGGGCCGTGAACGACGTGGTGCAGGTGTGGGGGGATCCGCGCACGGCGGATGCGTTCGCCGGACTCGTCGCTGCAGCCCCCGCACGGGACGCGGATCCGGACGGACTGACGGTGCTCCCCGGCGGGGCGTACCAGCGCACGCCACAGGAGACTCCGCCTCCGGGAAGCACCGCGGCCGCTCCGCAGGGCGAGGAGGAGTTCTACGACCTCTTCCGCCCCTTCTACGGCGAGATGCCTCGTGACCCGCAGCAGCTCCTCGGCTGGTACCGCGACCACCTGCAGACGTCGTCAGACGACTGGTACGTGTTCCAGGCGATCGGACGTCTCCTCGGCACCGACCTGATGCCCGCGGATCTGCGTGCGGCGTCACTGCGGGTGCTGGGCCTACTCGGCAATGTTGACGTGGCCGGGACGAACGGCACCGTGACGACGCTCGCCATGACGACGCAGTTCACCGAAGAGACCGAGTTCGGCGACCAGCTCGTCTCGGAGCTCGACATCGACACGAGCACGGGTCGCATCGTGGGCATCCGCGAGGGCTACCCGCATCGTTCCACGTCACTCATGCCGGCCGGTGTGCCCTGGGCTTCATGGTCGATCGAGGTCAGCGTCGTGGACAGCGCGCCGATGCCGTGATCGGATGACGGGCCGTCGGCTGTGAGGCCGGCGGCCCGCCGTCGTTCACGCAAGCGTGTCGAGTGCCGCGATCACGTGGTCCCAGAACGCCGGGACATCAAGCGCGGTGACCACGTGGACGTTCGACTCCCGGCGCAGCATCCCGTCGATGTCCACACTCGTGGCACCGCGGGTGTGGGTGCCGACGAGTTCGACATCCAGCCGGGTGTGCACGGCGGTGATGGTCTCCGGTGCCGCGAGGACCGCGACGGCGACCGGATCGTGCAGCGGCCCGTCGGGCATGCCGAAGACCTCGTCGTTCGTCGCGCAGAAGAAGTCCAGGAGTTCGGCACCGAACCGCCCGGTGCTGTTCCCCACCGCGGCCACGCGCTGCCGCACCTCGGGAGTGACCAGCGCGGTGTGCGTGACGTTGAGGCCCACCATCGTGAAGCGGATTCCCGAACGGACCACGATGTCCAGCGCCTCCGGGTCCACCCACGCGTTGAACTCGGCGTACGGGGTGACGTTGCCCCGCTCCGTGGAGCCACCCATCCAGACGATCTCGCGAATGCGTCCGTGCAGCTCCGGATGGTCGCGCACGAGCACCGCCACGTTCGTGATGGGGCCGGTGGCGATGATCGCGACGGGTTCTCCGGAGGCACGCAGCACATCCGCCATCAGCGCGGTGGCATCCCGCGCGTCGAGCTCGAACGCTGCGGGCGGAAGCTCCGGTCCACCGAGGCCGTTCTCGCCGTGGATCCACTCCGCGGTCTCCAGCTCGCGCTCCAGCGGCGCGGCCGCGCCCGCGGCGACCGGGATGTCGGTGACACCTGCGACCGTGAGGATCACGCGCGCGTTCCGCTCGGTGTGCGCAAGTCCGGCATTGCCGCCCACCGCGGTGACGCCCCGCACGTCGAGGCGGTCACTGCCGAGTGCCAGCCAGAGGGCGAAGGCGTCGTCGTGTCCGGGATCGCAGTCGATGAGCACGGGGATCGGAGTCGTCACGGCCCCATCCTCCCATTCGCACCCGGGGCCTCCGCATGTCGTCGGCCTTCCGCCGTCACCAGCCATGTCCCGAAACGAGGAGATTTCGTCGAAACAAGGACACCGCCGCCACATTCATCCTCGTTTGGCGCCAATGTCCTCGTTTCGCGACGGTGTCCTCGTTTCGCAACGGTGTCCGATCGCCCGAACCCGGACGACCACTGTGCTCATCCGGACGGCCCGAGAGCCACCCACCGAATCAGGCATGTCCCGAAACGAGGAGATTTCGTCCAAACAAGGACACCGCCGCCACATTCATCCTCATTTGGCGCCAATGTCCTCGTTTCGCAACAACAACCGTGCCTGGCGACAGTGTCCAGTCGTCTGAAGCCGCACGAGCACAGACATTCATCCGGACGGCCCGAGAGCCACCCGCCGAGTCAGCCATGTCCCGAAACGAGGAGATTTCGTCCAAACAAGGACACCAGGACGGCAGTGGTCCTTGTTTCGTGACGTTGTCCTATTTCTGCGTCACCACGGGCCCGCGAACACCCCCGCCACCGCACACGCGTCGCCCCAGACGTGCGGCGAGGAACGGGGCCGCGGCCACCGTCGCACCAGGCTCCGTGCCGCGATGCCTCAGCGGCCGAAGCGGGCGAAGGGCCAGACCGTGCGGGTGGCGTCCTCACAGAACGCCCATGCCGCAGCTCCCACCTCCGGCTCGGCGCTGATCGCCGTGAGCGGGTTGCGCGCATCGCGGTCGGTGATGCGCGGCTCTCCCCGCAGGCGCCCGACGGGTCCGACCATGTCGCCGGGGCCGACAGCGGGGTCGATGAGGGCGCGCACCTCATTGGTGGCTCCCGCCTCCTTCGACTGCGCGATGGGGGCCTGCAGGTTCGCAAGGAAGCGCTTGATCCGGGACGGCTGGTTCACCCCGGCGATGCCCGCGGAGCGTCCGCCCAGGGAATAGCCCGGGTGCGCGATCACACTCGCCACCGGAACATCCGCAGCACGCAGCCGTCGATCAGCCTCGGCGCCGAGTGCCTGCACAAGGAACTTGGACTGTACGTACGCACGTGCGACCTTGTACCCGGCTTCGAGTTCCGGCGCGAGATCCCGCGAGCGCCACGACGCCACCGATACGGATCCCAGCCACACCATCCGCGCGCCCGGCGTCTTCAGCCCGGTGCGGGCGAGGGCGGGCAGCAGCTCACCGGCGAGGGCGAAGTGGCCCAGCACATTGGTCTGCAGCACCAGCTCGTGCCCCTCGGCCTCCTCGCGCTGTTTCGGCGGGTGGACCACTCCGGCGTTGAGGATGATCCCGTCCAGCCGCTCCCGCGAGCGCAGCGTCGCCGCGGCGGAGCGGATCGATCCGCCCTTGGTGACATCGAGCAGGATCGACTCGGTGGAGGCCTCCGGCACCCGACGCATGATGGCCGCGCGTGAGGCCGAGAGCCGGTTCGGGTTGCGGCCGCTGAGAATGACGTGGGCTCCGGTGCGGGCCAGTTGCGCTGCGGCGAAGAAGCCGAGACCCGCGGTGGCACCCGTGATGAGAAACACCCGCCCCGTCTGATCCGGCAGGTGCTCCGTGTCCCAGGCAGGATCCATTCGCGCCACGGAGCCACAGTATCCCGCCGGGCGTGCTCGCCACGGCATACGCACCGGGGTCGCCTCATCCTCGTCGCCGATGTTTCGCACGCCATATGCTGGGCACATGGCGCGTCCCGAAGACATCGAGTGCTGGCTGACCGACATGGACGGCGTCCTCGTCCATGAGAACTCGGCGATCCCTGGCGCCGCCGAACTGCTCGCACAGTGGCAGGCTGCGGGGATCCCGTTCCTCGTTCTCACGAACAACTCGATCTTCACGCGCCGTGACCTCAGCGCCCGCCTCAAGCGCAGCGGCATCGTGGTCCCGGAGGAGCACATCTGGACGTCGGCGCTCGCGACAGCGGAGTTCCTCAAGCAGCAGCATCCGGGCGGCAGCGCCTTCGTGATCGGCGAGGCCGGGCTCACCACCGCCATGCATGAGGCCGGATACATCATGACCGACACGAATCCCGACTACGTGGTGGTGGGTGAGACGCGGCAGTACTCCTTCGAGGCGATCACCCGCGCCATCCGGCTCATCGACGGCGGCGCACGCTTCATCACCACCAATCCCGACGCCACCGGACCCAGCCGCGAGGGCGCCCTGCCCGCCACCGGTGCCTTCGCCGCGCTGATCACCAAGGCGACCGGCAAGGAGCCCTACGTGGTGGGCAAGCCCAACCCGATGATGTTCCGCACCGCGCTGAACCAGATCGGCGCGCACTCGCTGAAGACAGCGATGATCGGCGACCGCATGGACACCGACATCGTCGCCGGCATCGAGGCGGGGCTGCACACCATTCTCGTGATGACGGGCATCAGCGACCCCGCCGAGGTGGAGCGCTACCCGTTCCGCCCGTCCGAGATCATCGATTCCGTCGCCGACCTCGTCGGTCGCTGATCCCTGGAGGAAGAACATGCGCGTCGCCCTGCACTCCGTCCTGCGCCCCGGCGCCGAAGCCGCGTACGAAGCCGATCACGCCACGATCCCCACGGATCTCGCGGAGACCTTCGCACGCATCGGCATCCACGACTGGACGATCTGGCGCAGCGGACGTGACCTGTTCCATCTGGTGGAGTGCGATGACTTCGCCGCCGCCATCCGCGCCCTCGCCACCGACGAGGCGAACGCCCGCTGGCAGGCCTTCATCGGTCGCCACGTCGATCATTTCTCGACTTACCGCGAGGGCGACGACGAGCAGGCGATGCCCGAGGTCTGGAGCCTTTCCGCGCAGAACGCGGGCTGACTCCCCCGGGCGCGCACCCGTCGCGGCCCCAGCGCTTGTGGCTGGCGCTGTCGGAGGTACGCCGCCGTCTGCGAGGGCGGCGACGTGAGCGCCGTGCCGCGACAAGCGATCTTCCGGCGCTGGTCGCGGCACGGCGATGACGTGAGCCGTGCCCACGCGCCGCCGAGCCCGAGAGCTGGCGGTGGCTTCCGCCGCTGTGGCAAGCTCGGGAATCACGATCGACCGGAGTCAGGGGACTCATGGCGCGCAGGATCGCTCTCGCGATAGCAGCACTCTCGCTGACGGCACTCATCGCACCAGGCTGCGCCAGCCAGCCGGCGGCATCGGCGGGAAGCGCGTCTGCCCCCGCGGCGGAGTCATCCAGTGCCGCGGCGGAGATGGCGACCACTGCAGAACCGGCACACGACGCCGACGAACTGGCCGATGCCGTTGCCTGCGGTCACGCGATGGAGGTCACGGGAACGGCCTGGCGTTCGGAGTTCCGCCACGCCAACGGCGACCTCGACGATGCCGGCTATGCCGCCGTCGAGCTGGTCCTGCGCGATTCGTGGGCCACCATCCTCACGGGCGAGCCGCACAGCGACGTGACCATCGCCGCCACCACGGTCAGCGACCTGGCGCGAAATGGCGCCGATCTGAACGCCGAGGACTTCCAGGCCGCCACGCGGGCGCTATCCGAGGCGTGCGCGGGGATCGGCATCCTGGAGAGTCTGCGAGCCCTTCCCGGCCAGGGCGGCTGAGGGGCGATCTCGCGCGGGCGGCGCCGATGCGGGCCGGCGCAGCACGCTCTTCGCGTTCCGGAGGCTCAGCGCCCGTGGGCGGCGAGCCACTCCTTCGCCTTCAGCTGATTGAGCTGGTGATACACCTGCTGGAACATCCCGTCGGTCTCGGCCAGCGGCACGGTGCGCACCGTGATCAGCTCGCCGGAATCCAGCTGCTGCTCGGCGACGACGCGGCAATCCAACGCCAGGACGTAGTGCACGCGGTTCTCGTACCCGCCCCAGTTCGCCCAGGTCCACCCGAGCTCGACGAGGCGGCCGGCCTCGCGTCCAGTCTCCTCACGCAGCTCCCGCGCGGCGCAGACCGCGGGATCCTCGCCGGGCTCGACGCCACCGCCGACGATGCCCGGTGCCACGATGCGGGCGCCGGGACGGTACTCGTCGAGCACCACCGCGGAGCCGTCCTCATCGATCGCGAACACCGAGATCCAGTCCGCGGACTCATGGATGTAGTACGGCGCGATCGTGCGCCCAGCGCCGTCGACGCAGGTATCGGCACGGAGGTGGATCCAGCGGTCGTCGATGAGGCGTTCGCTGGACACGATGGTCCACGGCTGCGGCGTTGCGGTCATTCGTCGAACCTAGCCGAGCACTCTCTGGGTAGCCTGGGGCGATGAGCCCCGGATTCGATGCGGTGAACTTCGAGGCGCTCACGCGTCCGGTCGATGCCGCGGCCATTCGCGAATCCGAACGCCGGGGCGGCGGACGCTCGCGCTGGGGCGGCGTGGCCGCCATGGGATGTGCCGTTCTCGTCGTCATCGTGGTGGGCCTGCTCTTCGCCGGCGCATTCGCCATGGGTCCGCTCTCGGGAGGATCGCCGTGGTGGTGGCTGCCCTGCGGAATCGTCATCACACTGACCCTCCTGCTTGCTGGCTGGATGGTGCGCAGGGAAGCTCGATCCGTGCGCACCGGGCCGGAGATCCGCTGGCGTCTGGCGGAGTTCTTCGCTGCCAACCACGTCGAGCCCATCGCCGAGATCCGCGACCCGGACTACCGCAGCACGGTGTTCGGGGAGGGGCGGATCAGTCCCCGCCTGGTGAACGTGACGCGGTGGCTGGACGACTCCGTCGAGGTGGGACAGTTCCACTACCTCGTGCCCGGGTACCGCGGAGCGCGGTCGCCACAGCAGCGGGGATACGCACGCATTCCGCTCGGCCCGTCCGCTCCGGATCTCCTCCTCGACGCCGCCGCGAACAACGCGCCGTGGAAGGCCGGCGGGCTCGCCAACATCGCCGATGTCCGCGAACCCACGAAGCTGATCACCGCGACCGGCGCCCGGTTCACGCTCTGGGCGTGGCAGCGCGACCTCACCCGAGCCACGAGGCTGGCGGATCAGGACTTCATCGATCTCCTGGGCCGGTTCACGGCGGATCTCGAAATCACGGGCGGCGTCGCCTATCTCACCTGGGATTCGCCCCTGGAGTTCGCGGACGAGCAGCACTGGCGGTGGATCTTCGCGGTGGCCGAGGCCCTCCGCACGCGCGTCGGCTGAGCCGACGCTGCCTTTCCGCGACATCGCGGGCCAGCCGCCGCACGCCCATCGCTCCATCGCATAGCCTCGAAGAGTGTCTTTGACGTTGCAGGAAGCCCGTGTCCGCGCCGAGCTCATCAGTGAGGTTGACACCGTCGCCCATTTCGATGTGACGCCGCTCGATCGGTACACCTTCGACGTCACCATCAGCTTCTCCTGCGCGACACCGGGGGCGTCGTCGTTCCTGGAGCTCGTGGGCGCGCAGGACGTCTCCGTCGACGGAGCGACCGCGTGCTACGACGGACAGCGCATTCTGCTGAGCGACCTGTCCGCCCGCAACGAGGTGCGGGTGCGCGCGAGCATGCCGTATGTCACCGACGGCGACGGCATGACAGCGGTCACAGACCCCGCCGACGGCGAGCGGTACGTCAGCGCCTACACGGCGATGGACATCGCGCAGAAGGTGCTGCCGTGCTTCGACCAGCCCGATCTCAAGTCGACCTTCACCGTCTCGGTGACGGCACCGTCGAACGCCACGGTGCTCGCGAACGGCCGGTTCGACCGTCGCGAGGGCGATACCTGGCACTTCCGCCCGACGCCGGCCTTCTCGTCCTACATTTTCTTCTTCTGCGTGGGACCGTTCGTGTCGATCGAATGGGACGAGCCGTACGCGCTCGCCGAGGGCGGATCGCTGCCGTTCGGCTGGCACGCCCGTGCATCTCAGGAGCCGCAGCTGCGTCGGGAGATCGACCGCCTGCGTGCGATCACGTCGGCAGCGTTCGCCTACTACACGTCCGCGTTCGACGAGCCCTACCCGTTCGAGGACTACCAGCAGGTGTTCACTCCCGGCCTCAACTGGGGCGCGATGGAGTTCCCCGGCTGTGTGTCGTTCCGCGACGAGTACCTCACCCCGGGCGAGCCGACCGCGGTGGAGCAGGCCGGTATGAACTCCGTGATCGCCCACGAGATGGCGCACATGTGGTTCGGTGACCTGGTCACCTTCCGGTGGTGGGAGGACTCGTGGCTGAACGAGTCCTTCGCCGACTACATGGGCTACGAGGTCGGTGGCCGCGCCAGCGGCACCTCGCTCTGGACGGCGGCGGCGCTGGGGCGCAAGCCCACCGCGTACCGGGCCGACTCGCGCCGGTCGACACACCCCATCGCGGAGGACGCCGAGAACCTGCCGGACGTGGACACCGCGTTCTCGAACTTCGACATGATCACCTATGCCAAGGGCAATGCGGTGCTGCGCCAGCTGGTGACGTGGCTCGGCGAGGAGGACTTCCTGCGCGGCGTCAACCGCCATCTGTCCGCGCACCCCTTCGGGAACGCCTCGCTCGCCGACTTCCTCGGTGCCCTGGACTCCGTGACGGAACGCGACGTCCGCGGCTGGGCTGATCTGTGGCTGCGCACCACCGGTTTCGACACCATCACGGTGACGCGGGATGCCGGAATCCCCGTGCTCACGCGCATCGGCACCCGCCCGCACCGGTTCCACGTCACCGGCTTCGCCGAGGACGGATCGGTGGTGCGCGAAGAGCTGGTCGATCTGACCGACGACGCGCTTCGCCTTCCCGACTTCGCGGGACTCATCGTGGTTCCCAACTCCGCCGACGAGACGTATGCGCAGCTCCACCTCGACGCGGAGTCGCGCGCCGGCCTGGAGCGCATGCTCGGAGCGATAGAGTCGCCCCTCACGCGCGCTCTGCTCTGGTCGACCGCGGTCGCCGAGGTCGAGCGTGGCGTCCGCAGCGCCGCGTCTCTCGTCGCGCTGGCGGGTTCGCAACTGTCGGGCGACACCGATCCGACCGTCTTCGAAGGGGCGAGCGCAGCCGTGCTGCGCACCGCCGTGACGCACAGCCGCCCCAGCGAGCTGCCCGCGGTACTCGACAAGCTCACCGAGCTCGCCGATGCGGTGCTCGCGGCCGGCGACCCGCTTCGTGAGGCCGCCGCCGCACGCCTGCTCGCACGCACCGCCAGCGACATCGCCGTCCTCCACGACCGGCTCGAACGCGCCGAGGACCAGGCACTGCGCTGGCTCCTGGTGGCACGCCTCGCCGAGCTGGGCGACGCGTCAGCCATCGACCCCGAGGCCCGCCGCGACAACACCACGTCCGGCGCGCACGCCGCCATCCGCGCCCGAGCAGCCCTGGCGGATCCTGCGGCGAAGGCGACCTGGTCGGAGCGGCTCGTCAGCGGTGAGCTCACCAACCGGGAGCTGAGTGCCGCCGCCCTGGGCCTCTGGGGCACGGGTCAGGCCGACCTCGTCGCGCCATGGATCGTGCACGCCCCGCAGGAGCTGGCCGCCCTCGCGCACCGCTCCGGTCAGGCGATGGGCAAGCTCATCGCCGCCGCGCTGCCGTTCTATCCGCTCGCGGATTCGGGCGAGGAATTCGTGTCGGCGCTGCGTGCATCGATCGACGCCGGCCTTCCCACGGTGGCCGCCCGCGGCTTCAACGATCACCTCGATGACCTCGAGCGCGCCCGTACCGCGCACCTCGGCCAGGGCTAGTCCGGGTTCCACGGTCCTCTCCCGTCGAGGCGCGGTCCCCTCGCGGAACGAGGAGATTTCACCCAGCGGAGGACGAAACCGCCCCCGACCATCCCAATTGGGTGAAATGTCCTCTTTTCGCGAGGGGACCCGGCGCAGATATCGGTCGCCGCACCCACCCAAACCCGGATTTCGTGCACAGCGACGCACTGTTTTGCGATAACCCTCAACCACGACCACCGTGATCCGGCATTTTCATGGATCAGCACCACCGGGAGCGAACCCGCCACATCGCATTTCCCTCGCGATCCCTGTCACTCACTGCCTTTGCGACACCCGACAAGGTTCCCCGCCGTCCACTCTCGCGCACCCCTGTTACCAAACCGTGACATAACAATTCGACCTCTCCGCTTGCGCTTTGCTCCCAGGCTTCGTCCAGGCTGCGCAAAAGCCGGGGGTTGAGGCTCGCTGAGTCGCACCCGAGCGACCGCGCCGGCCTCCCTGAACTGGCGCGCCCTGCCCCCTGTCCGCTGGAGATCATGACTTCCTTCGCTTCCACCGATCCTGCGCTCGCGTCTCGACGCGCCTATCGCAGCACGCACCGCCCCGCTCATCGATCGCACCGTCTTCGCACGGCGATCGCCATCGGCCTGGGCGTTGCGACCGGCCTCGCCGCGGGAACCGCACCGGCTCTCGCATCGCAGGAGCCCGCTCGACTGGCCAGCTCGCCCGAGATCGTCACCCCCGTCGCGCCGATCAACACGGACATCCTCGCGGCCGTCGACAACTCCCCCGCCTCCGAGGTGTTCGATGCCGCCGAGGCGGCCATCGCCGACGCTGCCGCCGCCCGCGACGAGGTGACCGCCTCCGGGCTCACGATCACGGTGCCGGCTCCCGACTCGTCACCACTGAGCACCGCGCTGGTCGATCACGCCGAGGTTCGCACCCTGCCGCGCCAGCTCGTGCTCGGCGTCACCGACCACCTCACGGCCGAGACCACCGAGCTGACGGCCCAGACCGCGACTTACCGCGCCGGCCTCGCGGACGCACAGGCGAAGCACGACGCCGAGGTGCTCGCCGCGCAGCAGGCTGCGGAGGCGGCGGCCGCCGCCGCAGCGCAGGCCGCGGCTGAAGCGCTGGCCGCGGCAAACACCCCCGAGGGCGCGAAGGCCACCGCGCGCGAGCTCGCGTCGTCCCTGTACGGCTGGGGCGACAGCCAGTTCTCCTGCCTGGAGTCGCTGTGGACCAAGGAGTCCGGCTGGAACTACCAGGCGTACAACCCCAGTGGCGCCTACGGCATCCCGCAGTCGCTTCCCGGCGACAAGATGGCCAGCGTCGCCGACGACTGGGAGACCAACGCCACCACCCAGATCACCTGGGGTCTGCAGTACATCAACGGCACGTACGGCACCCCGTGCGCAGCCTGGGGCCACTCGCAGGCGACCAACTGGTACTGAGGCTCAGACATCACCGTGAGACTTCCGTCCGTGGGCGAGAATCCGTGCAACGCGCCGCTTCTCACCCCGGACGGAAGTCTTTCGTGTTGACGGGACATAGTCTGATGCGGTGAGCATCGCCGCCTCCGGACCGACCGACGAACGCCCCGACATCAGCTGGCCGCTGCGCACCGAGCGCCTGCTGATCCGCCCGGCGACGCCCGCGGACGCGGCCGCCGTCTGGGAGTACCGGAGTCTTCCCAAGGTGTACGAGTGGATCACCGCAGCGCCGTCCTCGTTCGTCGAGTTCGAGTACCACTTCAGCGCCCCGGAACGCCTTGCTCTCACGCTCATCGTCGAGCTGCCGGGCGATGAGCCCCAGGTGATCGGGGACCTCATGCTCCGCCGCGGTGACGCCTACGCCCAGGCCGAGGTGCGAGACCGCGCCCGCGACGCCGAGGTGGAGCTCGGCTGGGTGCTGAATCCGGCGTACACACGCCGCGGCTACGCCACCGAGGCCATCCGCGCCCTCATGAACGCGGCATTCGACCAGCTCGGCGCGCATCGCGTCATCGCCGCCTGCTTCGCGGCGAACGAACCGTCCTGGCGCGTGATGGAGCGGCTCGGAATGCGCCGCGAGGAGTACAGCCGGGCAAGCTCGCTCCACCGCTCCGGCGAGTGGATGGACAGCATGACCTACGCGATCCTGTCCAGCGATCCCCGCTGAGCCCCGGTTTCGTCGCGCGCAAAACGCTCGAAATCCTCCCGAATAGGAGCCATTCACGCACGATGAAACCCATCCACCCGGCTCCCGTGTCGGTGGCGGCTGAGAGAATCGGAGCATGGCGGGCGCAGGATCGGACTGGAAGGATCAGCTCGCGCCACCGCCCGACGAAGACGAGTTCGCCATGGTCGGCCTTCTCTTCCAGCTGCGCACGCTCACCCGCACCGGTGCGCAGTGGACGGCGCCCCAGGCCAAGCCCGCCGACGCAGTGCGTGCACGCGGGCGGCAGCGGCTCGCGGTCCGACCAGCGCTTCGCAGCTCCGCGGGCAACTGGACAACGGGACAGGTGACGTGGAGCTCGCTCAAGCACAAGCACGAGCGGCTCCATCTGGATCGTCGTCACGTGAACTGGTTCGGCCAGTTCGTCGCGCTGCATCGCAATCGCACCGAGGGGTTCCGTGCCACGGAGCCGGACTGGCTCTATCTCGACGACTTCGCCAGTCCCCTGCTCTGGCCGCTGCTCGCGGAGGGCGCGGGCCTCGGCATTCCCTTCGTCACCGGCAAACGGGCCACCGACGTGCGCATCGCCGATGCAGCCGAGGTCCACCTCGAGCTCGTGCGCGACGGCGGCACTGAGTCCCTGCGGCTGACCCCCCAGGTACGCATAGACGGAGAGCCCATTCTTCCCACCGGCACCATCGGCGATCACGGCCTCTACCGGTGCGAGTTCCGCGGCGGTCTTCAGGTGCTGCTCGCTCCCGTCACCGCCGAAGCCACCGACGTGCTGCGCTGGGAACAGCCCTTCCTGCGCATCCCGGGCGAGGACGTCGACGAGTTCCTGAAGCACTACCTGCCCGACCTCGCCGCACGTCTGCCGGTCACCGGACGCGGAGTGAAGGTCCCCCAGGTCACCACCGTCACGGTGCTGCAGGTCCACTTCGGCGATGACGATGCGCTCACCACCCGATGGGGCACGCGCACCGGCACACGGTGGACCCCCCTGCCAGACCCACCCGAACTCGATCTCCCAGTCCCGGTGCGGCCGCGCTGGGAAGGCGCCGAAGCGGCGGCGTTCGTCACGGAGAGCATTCCCCTCATCGAGGCCGCCGGCATCATCGTCGAGCGGCACGGCGAAGACCCCGGCTACGTGCATCGCCGGGACGACCCC
This sequence comes from Microbacterium sp. GXS0129, assembly GCF_044769785.1. NCBI lineage: Bacteria > Bacillati > Actinomycetota > Actinomycetes > Micrococcales > Microbacteriaceae > Microbacterium > Microbacterium sp. GXS0129. Next base: position 137,105 of record NZ_JBIZVZ010000006.1, read on the forward strand.
ACGCTCCGCTTCAGCGCCGTGCCTCGCGAGGGCGACAACGACTGGTTCGACCTGGGCTTCGTGGTGCTCATCGGACCGTACACGGTCGCGCTCAAGGACATCTTCACCGCCCTCAGCCGCGGCCGCGACAAGCTGCTCATGGTGGACAAGAGCTGGCTGTCGCTGCATCACCCGGTCTTCGACGCGCTGCGCGAGCTCATCGAGGAGGGAACGCAGCTGCGCGAGTGGGAGACGGGCGCCATCGTGCCACGCGCTCGCGCCGATCTCTTCGAGCCCTTCGAGGACACCGCCGATCAGACGCCGGAGGCCCGACAATGGCGCCGCGCGGCCCGGGCGCTCACCCAGCCGCCCGCCCCGATCGACCCACCGCCGCTGCTGCAGGCCGACCTCCGCCCCTATCAGCTGGAGGGGTTCCGGTGGCTCGCACACCTCTGGGACCACGGGCTCGGAGGCGTGCTGGCCGACGACATGGGACTCGGCAAGACGGTGCAGACCATCGCGCTGCTCGTCCACGCCGAAGGCACCGGGTCCCCGTTCCTGGTCGTCGCCCCCACATCCGTGGTGGGCGGATGGGCCGATGAGATCGCCCGCTTCGCCCCTCACCTGCGCGTCGCGGTGATCGCGAGCACGAAGGATGAGATCCCGGCTGACACGGATGTGGTCATCACCTCCTACGCCATCCTCCGGCTTGAGGCGGATCGCCTCGTCGCCCGCACCTGGGCGGGCGTGGTGCTGGATGAAGCGCAGTACGTCAAGAACCCCGCCTCCCAGGTGCACGAGGTCGCGCGCCAGCTGGACGCACGGATGACCATCGCCCTCACCGGCACCCCGCTGGAGAACTCCCTCACCGACGTCTGGGCGATCTTCCGCATCGTCGCACCGGGACTGTTCGCCTCGCGCATCACCTTCGCCAACCGGTTCATCAAGGCGCACAGCGCGGAGCGCATCGGCGAACTGCGACGACGTATCCGCCCGCTGCTGCTGCGGCGCACCAAGGCCAACGTGGCCTCCGAGCTGCCGGCGAAGTCCGAGCAGATCGTCCACGTCGACCTCGATCCGGCGCATCGGGCGCTGTACGACCGCTATCTCCAGCGCGAGCGTCAGAAGCTCCTGGATCTGGTGCAGGATCTGGATCGCAACCGCTTCATCGTGTTCCGATCGCTCACGCTCCTGCGCCTGCTCGCGCTCGATCCCCGCCTCATCCCCATCGAAGAGGAGCAGGGGCCGCAGGAGATCCCGTCCGCCAAGCTGGACGAGCTGATCGATCGCATCTCGGACCTCGCCGCAGAGGGGCATCGCGCGCTGGTCTTCAGTCAGTTCACCGGCTATCTCGCTCTCGTCCGCGAACGCCTCACCGCCGCCGGCATCGACCACGAGTACCTCGACGGGGCCACTCGGCGCCGCGCCTCGGTGATCGAGGACTTCCGCACCGGTGACGCTCCCGTGTTCCTCATCAGCCTGCGCGCCGGCGGCGTCGGGCTCACCATCACCGAAGCGGACTATGTGTTCCTGCTGGACCCGTGGTGGAACCCCGCCGCCGAGGCGCAGGCCATCGATCGCACACATCGGATCGGTCAGACACGACCGGTGATGGTGTACCGCCTGGTCGCCCGCGACACCATCGAGGAGAAGGTCCTCGCCCTCGGCGAGCGCAAGCGACGGCTGTTCGACGAGGTCATCGACGGCGGCGATCTGTTTGCGGGGGAGCTCACCGCCTCGGACATCCGCGGTCTTCTGGACTGATCACCCACAGGTCGCGCCCGTTTCTGAGCGCCCTGCGGGACGGCTGGGGGGACACGTTACGGCGGGCGACGCCATCGCTGGTCTCAGCAAGTGCTCCTTCGCGTCTGCTCTCGCACATCATGTGAGACCAGGCTGACGACTGGTCTCAGCAATCGTTCGATCGCAGGTCCCGACGAACATCTTGTGAGACCGGAGCCGCAGCCGCCGTCCTCCGTGCGCGTGGCAGCAGTGGGCAGCCCGCCCCGGCACACGGGAATGGATGCTGCGTGAGAGCTACTTCGATCAGAGTGCACCAGTTCACACCAATTCAGACCAATAGAAGCCGGGATGGGATCTGGAGTTGACGGATGCCCGCATGCCCCGGCATGCTGAAAACTCCACTGATCATCCGGGTCAACCGCCGCATCGTCGCGTAGCGCCCCCTCGACGCCGAGGAAATCCCATGACGTTCACCCTCAATAGAGAACAGAACATCACAAAAGAAACCAAACCTCGTCGAATCTCCGACGGGCTTTTCGCCGTGCTCCTGGCCGCGCCCGGACTCGCCCTCCTGCTGGCGGTGGTGGTCTATCCGCTCGTCACCGCTCTGGTGACCGCCTTCTTCAAGCAGAGCCTCGTGCTACCGGGACGTGAGTTCGTCGGCCTGCAGAACGTCATCGACGTCCTCACCGGCGATTTCGGCCGCCTGCTGGGGCAGACGCTCGTCTTCACGCTGGGCACCACGATCTTCCCGTTCATCATCGGCATGGCTCTCGCCCTCGCCCTGAACACCCGGATCCCCGGCGGCAAGACGCTGCGCGGCCTGATGCTACTGCCGTGGCTCATCCCCGGCGTGGTGGTCTCGTTCCTCTGGATGTGGATCTTCAACGCCAACTACGGCGTGATGAACGCGCTGCTGCAGGCGCTCGGCGTGATCAGCGAGCCCCAGGCGTGGCTGGCGCAGCCCGGGACGGCAATGATCGCGGTCATCGTCGCCAAGACGTGGCAGTCCTTCCCCTGGATGATGGTGATGCTGCTCGCCGGCCTCCAGACCGTCCCGAAGGAGCTCCACGAGGCCGCGGAGATCGACGGTGCCGGCACCATCCGCCGTTTCTTCTCGATCACGGTGCCGCAGATCCGCGGCATCATCGGCCTCGTCCTGCTGCTGGAGTTCATCTGGAACTTCCAGCACTTCGACATCATCTACGTGCTCACCGGGGGTGGTCCCGCCGGTTCCACGCAGACCTTCGCCACGGCGGTCTACGACACCGCGTTCCACGGCTTCGATCTGGGTCATGCCGGCGCGCTCGGACTGCTCTGGATGATCCTCCTGATGGGTCTCGTCGTCGTGTACGTGCGCTTCTCGGAGAAGGGGGAGAAGTGATGACCATCACCGACGCCCCCACCCCCGCCACCACCAGGGAGACCCCGATGAGCACCGTCACCCCGCGCCCGCGTCGCGCCAACCTGCTCCGCTCCGAGAGCCGGGGCGTCCGGATCAGCGCCTGGATCGCCGTGATCGTGTGCGGCGGCTTCGCCCTCCTCCCGATCTACTGGCTGCTGGCGACGTCCCTCACACCGCGTACCGAGGTGTTCGCTTTCCCGCCGCGCCTGTGGCCGACGCAGATCTCGTTCGAGGCGTACACCTCACTCGTGAACAACCCCGCACTGTTCACCTACCTCGGCAACAGCGTCATCGTCTCCGTGATCACCGCCGTGCTCTCGGTGCTGGTCTCCGCGTACATGGGCTACTCGTTCTCGAAGTTCCGCTACCGCGGACGGCGATCCCTGATGTACTTCGTGCTGGCGTCGCAGATGTTCCCGCAGGCACTCCTGCTGGTCACGCTGTACACGGTGTTCGCCGCGTACAACCTCCTCAACACCTACACCGCACTCGTGCTGTCGTTCACCACGTTCACGCTGCCGCTGTGCGTGTGGATGCTGAAGGGGTTCTTCGACACCATCCCGGACGAACTGATCGAAGCGGCGCGCGTGGACGGCGCCTCGCGGCTGCGCATCATCCACTCGATCATCCTGCCGCTGTCCGCTCCTGGCCTCATCGCGGCGGGCCTGTTCGCCTTCGTGCGCGGCTGGAACGACTTCGTGTTCGCCCTCACGCTCGCCGGCCCGGACAAGCAGACCCTGCCGCCGGGCCTGGTGAACACCTACATCGGCGAGGCTTCGACCGCGTGGCCCGAGCTGATGGCCGCCTCCCTGGTGGTGTCCCTGCCCGTCGCCATCGCCTTCATCGCCCTGCAGCGCTTCCTCGTCGGCGGCATGACCGCCGGCGCGGTCAAGGGCTGATCCCACCCATCGCACCACACACCCTCGAAGAGGAGGACTCATGTCCGAGACCCCCGTGCTCCGCACACCCATCACCCGCCGTCAGGCCCTCACCTGGCTCGGCCTCGGCGCCGCAGCCGCCACCCTCGCGGCCTGTGCTCCCACCGGATCCGGTGCTGCACCCGGCGCGGCCCTGCCCACCGGAGGAAGCGCCAAGCCCACCGACTTCGCGTTCGCCAGCTGGTCACTGACCGAGGAGGCGTCCGCCCCGGCCATCAAGGAACTGCTCAGCGGATTCGAGTCGAAGAACTCCATCTCGATCAAGCAGACCTCGTTCCCGTACAACGAGTACTTCAACCAGCTCATGCTCCAGGTGCGCGGCGGCCAGTTCACCGGCGCCGCCCACGTGGATGTCGCGTGGCTGGCATCGCTCGCCGCGCTCGGCAAGCTGGCCGACGTCTCCGCGTTCACCGCGAAGCGCGGCTACACCGACTCGGCGCTGGAGGCCGCGCAGTACCAGGGCGTGCAGTACGCGTTCCCGTGGACCATCGGCGCGATCGGCCTGGTCACCAACTCGGAGATCCTCGGCAAGGCCGGCATCGACGCGAACGCCTTCCCCACGTCGATCGACGACTTCGAGGCCGCGCTGGTCAAGCTCAAGGGGCTCGGCAACGGGCTCATCCCCTACGCGGCGTCGACGAAGGCAGCGCAGCTCAAGGACATCCTCATCTGGATGCAGACGTTCGGTTCCACCCTCGTCAAGGACGGCACCGTCACGATCGGCGACGACGCCAGTATCGAGGCCGTCACCTGGTACAAGAGCCTGTACGACCAGGGCCTGATCGCCGCGGACGTTGATCGCTTCGACGCTCGCTCGCTGTTCGCCCAGGGGCGCACCGCCATCTACGACGACGCACCCGTGGGGCGCAGCTCGGTGCTCAAGGACTCGCCCGACGCGAACCTCGGCGACAAGCTCGTGCCCGTCTCGCGTCCGGTGCTGAAGTCCGGCGACACCCCGCGCGCGCTGGTGTGGGGCGGCGCGATCGCCGTGATCACCGGCGCAGGTTCGGAGACCGCGGCGGAGTTCGGCCAGTGGGCCACCAGCGATCTCGACACGGTCCTGGCGGACTACGCCAACCGCGGTCTGCCGCCCGTGACCACGGAGGCGCTCACCTCCGACGCCGTCACGTCGGACGCGTTCGGTTCGCTGTTCAGCGAGCGCATCACGGCCACGGCGACCACCAACCCGTTCTGGCAGTACCCGCAGTACGCGCAGATCGAGAGCACCATCGCGGAGAAGGTGCAGGCCGTCCTGGTCGGCTCCGCCACCCCCGCCGACGCGATGAAGTCCGCCGGGGAGGCCGCGCAGAAGCTGATCGCCTGACCCCGTGCCCGCCGACGCCGGTCGTCGGCGGGCACACCCCTGATTTCGCACCACCGCTGGCACGGCCCCACGGCCGGCAGCACACGTCCCGAAAGGACATCGCCATCATGCGCACCCAGACCGTCGAAGCCGACATCATCGTCGTCGGAGGAGGCCTGGCCGGTGTGAGCGCAGCCGTTGCCGCAGCGCGGCAGGGCCGCTCCGTCGCCCTCATCAACAACCGCCCGGTCCTCGGCGGCAACTCGTCCTCGGAGGTGCGCGTGTGGGTCTGCGGGGCCACCGCGCACGGCAACCAGCGGTGGGCTCGCGAGAGCGGGATCATCGGCGAGATGTACGTCGAGAACCAGTTCCGGAACCCGGAGGGAAACCCCGTCTACTGGGACGACGTCGTGCTGGACACCGTGCGTCGTGAGAAGAACATCCGCCTCTTCCTCAACACCGAAGTCTCCGAGGTGGAGGCATCCGGACCGGAGGACGCCCGACGCATCGACGCCGTCACCGGGTGGACGATGGGCAGCGAGGTGCGCACCCGTTTCACGGCGCCCATCGTCCTCGACTGCACGGGCGACGGGCTCGTGGGCGCCATCGCGGGGGCGCGTCACCGGCTCGGCAAGGAGGGACGCGCGGAGTTCGGCGAGGAATGGGCCCCGGAGGAGCCGGTGCGCGAGTTCCTCGGCTCGACGCTGCTCTTCTACACGAAGGACGTCGGCCGCCCGGTCAAGTATGTGGCACCCGAGTCCGCCATCGACATCTCGCACACCCCGATCCCCACCTCGCGCGTCATCCGTTCCGGCGATTCCGGCGCCCACTACTGGTGGATCGAATGGGGCGGAGAGCTGGACATCGTGGACGACAACGAGCGCATCCGCGATGAGCTCCGCGGGGTGATCCTCGGGATCTGGGACTACATCAAGAACTCTGGGCGCTTCGATGCCGACAACCTCACCCTCGAGTGGATCGGGAACCTTCCCGGCAAGCGCGAGTACCGCCGTTTCATCGGCGACTACACCCTGACCCAGCACGACGTGATCGATCAGACCGCCTTCGAGGACGGCGTGGCGTTCGGCGGCTGGTCGATCGACCTGCACCCGGCGGCCGGGATGTACGCCGAGGGTGCGGGCGCGCTTCAGCGCTTCTCCGACGGACTGTTCGAGATCCCGTTCCGCTCGCTGTACTCGCAGAACGTGGAGAACCTGCTGTTCGCGGGGCGCGACGTCTCCGCCACGCATGTGGCCTTCGGCGCCGCGCGGGTGATGGCCACCTGCGCGGCCATGGGTGAGGCCGCGGGCACCGCGGCGGCCATGTGCATCGAACGGGGCGTCACGCCGCGGGAGCTGCATGACGATGCCCGGGAGGATCTGCGCCAGCGGCTGCTGCGCTGGGATGCCTCCGTGCTGGGCGTGCGCAACGAGGATCCCGAGGACATCGCGCGCACCGCCACGGTGACCGCGTCCGGACACCGAGAGGTCATCGCCGCGGGCACGCCCGGCACCGCCGTCGAACACCAGCTCACCGACGATCTCGGCATCGTGATCCCGGTGGATCCGGTGCTGGAGTCGGTGCGGCTGTGGGTGGCGGCCACCGAGGACACCACCCTCACGGTCGAGGTGTTCAGCACCGGGCGCCGCCAGAACGTCGTGCCCGCGCACCGTGAGCACGCGGCGACCGTGCCGGTGGCTGCGGGGCCGGCGCGATGGGTCGACGTGCCCACCCCGTTCGCCCCGGCCGACCCGCAGAACGCTGTGGTCGTGCTGCGGGCCAATCCGGCGCTCACGGTCCATACCGATGCGCTCACCCCCGGCACCCTCACGCTGGTGCACCGCCTCGACAGCGACGACCAGAACGTCTCGATCAGCACCGACGAGCTTCTCGTGCAGTGGCCCACCAAGCCGTTGCGCGGGCGGGCCGTCGCCTTCCGCGCCGAGCCGGTGTCGCGCGCTCTCGCTCCGGAACGCGCGATCGGCGGCTACCAGCGTCCGTTCGGCGGGCCGAACATGTGGGCCTCGGCACCGCTGTCCGACGGCGACGCCGAACTGCGCCTCACCTGGGACGCCGCGGTGACTGCGCGCGAGGTGCGCCTCGTGTTCGACGACGATGTGGACCTGGAGCTGAACACGCTGCATCATCACCGCAGTCCCGATGAGGTGCTTCCGCAGCTCGTGCGCGACTACCGCGTCGAGACCCGCGACGAATCCGGGTGGACCACGGTCATCGAGGTCTCCGGCAACCGTCACCGTCACCGGATCCACCCGCTGCCCGCCACGCCGTTCGACGCGCTGCGCGTCGTGGTCACGGCGACCAACGGGGCCCCGGAAGCGCGCATCGTCTCCCTGCGAGTGCAGTCGTGACGCGGGCACCGGGCCGGACCGCTACGGTGAGTGCACGGGCGGCATCCCGATCGGCCGCATCGAGGAGCGCGACAGTGGACACAGCAGCACAGGGCGATCTCCCCCAGCGCCGTCGGCGCACCGGGGTCATCGCCCTCGCCGTGCCCAACCTGGAGGAGCCGTACTTCGCCGAGCTGACCGCGCTGCTGTGCCGGCGCGCGAACGACCGCGGCCTCGCGGTCCTGATCCAGCAGACCGAGGGCGATCACGAGCGCGAGATCGACGTCGCCAACGGCGTCGGCCTGCCGGAGACGGACGGTCTGATCCACATCCCGCGTGCACTCACGGTCGCCGACCTCACCCGTCGCACGTCCCCCGGCCCGCTCGTGCTGCTGGGCGAGCACATCCAGATCAGCCCGTTCACCCACATCACCATCGACAACCGCCGCGCTGCAGCCGACGCCACGGCACACCTGGCGGCCGTCGGGTGCCGTCGGGTCGCCTTCATCGGCCCGCGCGACTCCCGCCCCTCCGATGCCGCTGATCAGCGCTATGCGGGCTATCGGGAGGCGGTCGCGGCTCGCGAGCTGGCGACCGACGCCGGGCTCACCGTGTCGGTGGACGCGTTCACCGCGGCCGAGGGTGCGCGCGGGGTCGCGCAGCTGCTGGCGTCGGGGGTGGCCTTCGACGGGGTGTTCTGCTCGAACGACTCGATCGCGTTCGGCGTGATCAGTGCGCTGCAGGGCGCCGGGCGCCGCGTGCCCGAGGACGTGGCCGTGATCGGCATCGACGGTGTCCGCGCGACCGAGTTCGCCTCCCCGCCGCTGTCCACCGTCGCCCCGGACAAGGATGCGATCGCGTCGGCGGCCCTGGACGAGCTTGATCGTCAGATGCGCACGCCCCCCGGGCGGGACATGCCGGTGCAGCACGTGACGGTGGTGGCCCAGGTCATCGCCCGCGCCAGTACCGGACGGTGAGCGCCGTCCGATCCGGTGCCCGTGTCTCGCGCGCTCGGCGTCAGGAGACCTCGGCCACCCGCACGTCCGCGATGAGCCCGCGCAGCACGTCGAGCCCTCCTTCGGGCATACCGGCGTCGGTGATGATGCGATCGGCCTGGCTGAGCTCGATGACGGTGGTGAGGCTGACGACGCCCCACTTGCCGTGGTCAGCCAGCAGCACGGCCTCACGCCCTGCCGCAGCGAGCGCGCGGTCGGTCTCCGCCTCAAGCAGGTTGGCGGTGGTGAGACCGGCGTGCGCGTCGACCCCGGTGGCGCTGAGGAAGACGATGTCACAGTGCAGGTGCTCCAGCGCCCGCACCGCGACAGGCCCCACGAAGGAGTCGGCCGGTGTACGGACACCACCGGTGAGCACCACGGTCTGCAGATACGGCTCGTCGGCCCGCTGGGGACGAGCGAAGAGATCGGCCACCGGAAGGGAGTTGGTGACGATGGTGAGGTCCGCGACCGCGCGAAGCTCCTGCGCGAGCACCCACGTGGTGGTGCTGCCGGAGAGCCCGATCACCATGCCGGGTTCCACGAGGCGCATCGCCTCGCGGGCGATCGCGCGCTTCTCGTCGATCATGCGCGCGCGCCGTGCCTCGACGGTGCTGCTCGCTGTCGCGCCGTGCTCGATGGTGGCTCCACCACGCACCTTCCGCAACCGGCCCTCGGCCGCAAGCGCGTCGATGTCACGGCGCACGGTCATCGCACTGACGTCGAGCTCGGCGATGAGCTCCGCGACCGTGGCCGCGCCCCGTCGACGCACCGCGTCGATCAGCTGCGCTCTGCGTTCCTCGACGAGCACCCGGACTCCTTCCACCTGCCTCGGCCAGTCTGCCATGCGCGTGCGGCCGGGCTCACCGACCCCGACCCCGGAGGTACGCGGATGATCGCCGCAGACTATGCGACCTGGTTCCCCGACGAAGAGATCGACGGTACCTACGGCTTCGATGAAGAGGCTCTGCGCCGCGTGGCACCGATTCCGCCGCGGCGGGGATTCGCCGCGCTCTGGCAGGGATGGAACGCGCGGGTGCGCGCCGTCCCTGCCCGATTCGAGGTGGGAGAGTACACGCCCATCGGCGTCGGCGCCCACGAGGCGGCGGAGATCCGCTACACGGCGGCCGACGGCACGGTGCTGGGCGCCTGGGTCGCCCGTCCCCGAGAGCGCACGCCGCGCGTCGTGATCGTGCACTCCCACGGCTACGGCGGTCGGGAACGGCCCGAGTTCGACCGGGTCCCGGACGACGCCGCCGCTGTATTTCCGCTGGCGCGTGGACTCGGCGCGCTGAACGTCGGTATCGGGGCGCCCGCGGAACGTGACGACCACGTGGTGTTCGGCATCGAGGATCCCGAGGAGTACGTACTCGGGGCGTGCGTGCGTGATCTCTGGATGACACAGAACATCGCCGACGAGCTCTGGGGTCCGCTGCCGCACTATCTGGTGGGCGAGAGCTTCGGCGGCGGCGTCGGCGCGCTCGCGCTGGCGTGGGATGACCGCTTCATCGGCGCGACGGTGGTGGTGCCGAGCTTCGGGCAGTACGACGAGCGTCTCGCCGCCCCCTGCCACGGCAGCGGGGAAGCGGTGCGCCGGTATGTGGCTGCTCGTCCCGAGGCGCGGGAGCTGCTCCGGCTCTTCGATGCCTCCACCGCTGCGACGTTCGCCCGGGTTCCGGTGCGGATCGAGGCGGCGCTGTGGGATACCCATGTTCCCCCGCCGGGACAATTCGGAGTGGCGGCGGGCTTCGCCGACCGGGAGCTCATGGTGCTCCCTGCCGGGCACGCGGAATATCCGGGCCGGGACGACGTGCTGCGCCGCGCGATCGACGGCGGACGCGAGCACTTGCGCCGCACGATGGAGGGGCTCAGCTCGCGCCCGCAGACATGATCGTGTTGAACGAGAGCGCGATGATCAGCGCGTTCAGCAGGAACGAGAGCACGGAGTGCAGCGTCGCGGTCCAACGGGTCCGCGTGGTGAGGATGTCGACGTCGGAGGCGGCGAAGGTCATGCCCAGCGTGTAGGCGAAGTAGACGTGATCCACGAGCGCGGGGGCGGGGGTGTCGGGGAACTCGAGCACGCGATCGGGCCAGACCGCCTCCGAGCGATGCGCGTACATCTGCGCGAAGCCCCAGTGCAGCATCCCCCACGCGATGATCATGGCCCACACGCCCACGACCTTCACCAGGAACGTGCCGCCGAGGTCATCGGGGGTGATGCCGAGGAGCTCGCCCGCGAAGGACTTCTCCTTGCCGAAGAGGATGACCGTGATCGCCGCACTCACGCCGATCGCCGCCGGCACCAGCGTGAACACCATCGTCAGGATGGAGCGCAGCTGCACGAATCCGGCGGGCATCGGTGCCCGTTCCCCCACCGCTGTGGCCCCGCGACGAGCCATCCACCCCAGCACGATCATCGTGATGATCGCGTACGTCGTCGCCAGAACGCACCACAGCGTGAGGGCGGTGATCAGGTCGCCCTCCCAGATCACGGCGTAGACGCCCACCGAGGCGATGCCGAGCTGCACCAGCCAGTGCAGGATCGTCAGCTGCATTCGCCGCGGGCGGCGCGGGGCACGCGCCTGACGACGACGTTCTCGTTTCGAGACGCGGGTGCGGGTTCGGGCCATGCGACAAGTGAAGCGGAGACCACCCCATCACGGGGCGCAGACACGCGTTCCGGACGCCCACCATTCCGCCAGGCGGCGCATGGTTCAATGACTCGACGGAGGAGGTCCCCATGGCCAAGCGCCCCAATCGCTCGCAGTCCGAGAACCGTATGGCCGCCGAGGCCCGCGAGGCGGCGAAGCGCACGCAGGAGCTGGCTGCCGCGGGACTGCGGCGGCGGCGGATCCTCATCTCCTCGAGTGTCGCGGCCGCGATCGTCCTCATCCTCGGCGGCGTGGCTCTGGCCATCGCCCTCAAGCCGAAGGACGTGGTGACCACCGACGCCGGCCCGGCCAACATGGCATCGTGGGGCATCGCGTTCACCGGTGGCGACGGCGAGATCTCCGCCGTGCCCACCGGGGCGACAGCGGCCACCGCATCGCCCACCAGCACACAGTGGACGGGCGAGGACGCCGACAAGAAGCACGTGCAGTTGTACCTCGACTGGGCCTGCCCCGCGTGCAAGGCGTTCGAGGGCGACAACGCGAAGCTGCTCACCGACGCCGTCGCGTCCGGCGAGATCACCCTGGAACTCTTCCCCCTCGCCGTCGTCGACCGGGCGTACACCACCGACTACGCCACGCGGGGCGCGAACGCCGCCGCTTGTGTGGCGGACATCGCCCCGGACTCCTTCCTCGACGTCCAGGAGCGCATGTTCGCCGCGCAGCCCGCCGAGGGCACCGCGGGACTCAGCAACGACGACATGATCCGCATCATCGGCGAGGCCGGGGTCACCGACCCAAAACTGAGCGCGTGCATCACCGACGGCACCTACCGCGGGTGGGTGGCGGCCGCCACCAACCGGGTGGCGCTGGACGAGTCGCTGCGGACCACCATCCAGGGGCGCACCGCGTTCTACACCCCGACCCTCGCCACCGACGGCAAGCCCTGGGATCGCGAGGGCACGGTCGAGGACTACCTCGCCCGCTGACCCTGGACCCGGTGGGTCGTCAGCGCTGCAGCCAGCCGCGCAGCAGCCGGGTGACGGCGGGGAGCACCCAGTACGCCATGATCGGCGTGAGCATCAGGGTGGTGATCAGCACGCGCAGAACGAGTGGCAGCTCGGTGAAGCCCGGGATGAAGCCCAGCAGGAACGTCGCGAGCAGGTTCACCGGGAAGAAGCCCAGCCAGATGGTGGTGGCCTGCTTCCAGCGCGGCGGCACGACCGGCTGAACCGCCACCGACCCGGTCGCGAGCGACTGCGTCACGCGGGTCTCGATCCCCGTGGCCTGTGCCGCATCGAACCAGCCCTCGATCCCGGTGCGCCGTTCCACACGCACTTCGCGCGCGAAGGCGTTTCCCGACTCCAGCCACCAGGTGCGCTGCGGCGAGGTCTCCCACCTCTCCAGCGTCGCAATGTCGCGGAAGCGGTACAGCATGTACCAGAGCTCGCTGCCCTCCCCCGCGCGCACCCACCCGGATCCGAGGAAGCCGGGGAACGTCGCGGCGAGATCGGTGCCGGCCTGCATCCAGCTGGTCGCCTCGATGGCGCGCTCGGGGTCGATCCGGCGCTCAATGGCAACCGTGATCGGTTCGAGCGTGCTTTCTGTCATGCTTCCATTCTGAAGCATGAGCAGAGCGCCCAGGCTGAACGTTACTCAGATGACAATCTGTGAACGGTCAGATCCCGTACTCGCGCTGGAACCACTCCCACAGCTGCGCAGAGCAGGCCGCGACGACGACGTCCCACTCCAGGAAGGCACCCTCGTCCGCCGCGTCCGACACCGAACGGATCACCCGGATCGGCACACCGTACTGCTGCGCCACCCAGATGTAGACGTAGGTCTCCATGTCGATCAGCGAGGCGCCCAGTGCCAGCACGGTGGCCTGGCCCGCAGCGGTGTCGACGAAGTGGTCGCCGGTCGCGATGACCTCGCCGGGGCGGCCGGTCTCCACACGCGGCGGCAGTGTGACGTGCTGACCGACCACGTGGTCACCGTCCCAGACGTCGTGCTGCACAGCTGCGGCGATCTCGTGAACACCGCCCTGCAGCTCCGGCACGACTGCGCCGGCCGTTCCCAGCACGACGATCTCGTCGTACTGACCGCGCTCCAGCGCACGGGTGAGTCCGTGAGCGGCCTTGAGCTTGCCCGCGCCGGTCACGACGCGCTCGAATCCGTCGATGTGCTCCGGGAACGCGACGAGTTCGACATCCAGGGCGGCGAGGAGAAGCTTCATACCTCCATCGTCCCATCCCCCGCGTGCCTTCCCGTGCGCGATGGCGGACGATTTGTCCCCCAAAGATCCGACACGATCTGGCACGGACGAGCCCGACACGCTTGTTAGCGTTGAGTCATCGCACTGAGCAACACCGCGAATCGAATGCAGGGGGCTTCGAGGGTCGGCGGCGCTCAGGGGGGTGCGAGAACGGCCGGCCGCGTGGGAGACCACGCGAGCCGGCCTCGGTCTTGTGTGCGGGAGTCTCAGCGCAGCAACAGGATCGCCGCCGCCGCCGTAGCGGTCACGACAACCCACAGCAGCCCGCCCAGCGCCAGGGGCCGAAGGCCCGCGCTGCGGAAGCCGGCGATGTCCGTCGACAGGCCGATCGCCGCCATCGCCATCGCGATGAGGAACATCGCCACCGCGCTGATCGGTGCGAGCGCGACGTCGGGGATCACTCCCACCGATCGCACCAGCGATGCGATCAGGAATCCGATGAGGAACCAGGGCACCAGCGCAGCGATGCCGCGCGGCGTGAACCGCACCGGGGTCCCCTCGCGCCGAGCGGTGCGGATCGCGAGCCCCACGCTGATCGGGATGATCATCAGCGTGCGCACGAGCTTCACCACCACGGCGAAACCGAGCGCGGCGGTGCCGTAGATGCCCGCTGTCGCCACCACCGAGGACGTATCGTTCACCGCCGTACCCGCGAAGAGCCCGAACTCGTGCTGCGTGAAGCCCAGCAGCCGGCCCAGCGGCGGAAAGAGCAGCACGGCCAGCACGTTGAACAGGAAGATGGTCGAGACGGCATAGGCGATGGATGCGTTTCGGGCCTTGATCACGGGGGACACGGCGGCGATCGCCGAGGCGCCGCAGATCGCCGTTCCCACGCCGATGAGCACCGCAAGATCCGACTCCACGCGCAGCAGGCGGCTGAGCGCCCAGGCGGCCAGCAGGCACACGATGAGCGTGGAGATCATGACGGGGAAGGACTCCGCGCCGACCGTCGCCACCTGCGCGAGCGAGAGCTGGCTTCCCAGCAGCACCACGGCGATCTGCAGCACCATCTTGCTCGAGAACTTCAGGCCTGCGGCGAAGGGACCCCCGGGCCTGCGTACCAGGGCGATGACGACGCCGATGACGATGGCGGGCAGGGCCGAGCCCACCAGCGGGACGAAGCCGCCGATCACGGTCGCTACGCCTGCGATCGCCGCAGCGAGCAGGACTCCGGGCAGCTTCGCGGTCACGTCGTGCATCTGCGCCATTGCTCCATCGTGGTCCGGCTCCGGCGTGTGGGACCGCCGCATCGCCGGACTACCCCCATGCTCGTGACCTTCGTCACGAGGTGGCGCCGTGGCACGAGCGGCGCGCTGCAAGCAATCGCCCTCGACCATCCGCGCTCGGGGTCTTCCCGCTGACGCTCACCGCGCGATCACGTCATGCCACGCCATTCGATGCCATGCCGAGTGAGCGCCGCCCCCGATTCGTGCTCGCTCGGCGAGGCTGCCACGCAGCGCCGCGCCTCGATGCCCACGCGAGGCGGGCATGCTGTGCCCCCGTGCCAGACTCGTCCCATGGCGACGAGCGCGTGGACAGTGCGTGACGGGCGCGCGGAACTCGCCCTCACGGCGTTACGCGCCCGCGCGTTGGTCATGCAGACCGTTCTCGGCATCGCCCTCGGTGTCGGGTTCGCGGCGTCCGTCGTGGCGTTCGTCATCGCGGATGCGCGGGGCGGCGTGATCGGCCCGCAACCGCTCCTGCTCCTCGGTGGTGCGGTGTTCCTCGCGGTGGCGGGGCTCGTCATCGTCCTCGCGCGACCGTTCCGGCGCGCGGGCGTGCTGTCGATCAGTGCCGGATCGCTGCGCTGGACCGACCCGCGCGGCGAGATCCTCGTTCCACTCACTCGCGTCCGAAGCGTCACGGTGCGACGGCGGTTCATCCCCGGGATCGACGTCGAGACGACGTCGGGAACGTGGGGGCTTCGGACGTCGGCCTCCGTGCTGGACGACGCCCGCGATGACATGCGCCCCCTGTCCGCGCGCGCTCGCCGATATCTGAGCGAGGCGGGCTTCGCCGCGCACACGCAGGGTCAGGTGACCGTGTGGCGACGCGCCGCCTCTGCCGGCGACACCCCCCACACTGTTTGATTGCCCGCAATTCGCTTACAATCGCGGGGGCGATATCTCGGTTTCGTTGCGCGCACATGGCGGCAAAGCGAGCCGAATACGAGCAAGGTGCGCGCAACGAAAGCCCCGGGAGCGCGCGCATCACCGAAACGGAGCCGCGACCGCGTTGCGGTGATAGTCGAAGATGAGGCTCGTCCGCGTCGAGGCCACGCTCGGCTGTGCGGACAGATGCTCCACCACGAAGGCGCGAACCGCCGACGAGTCCGGCACCGCGATATGGATGAGGAAGTCGTCCGCGCCACCCAGGAAGAACAGCTGGATCACCTGCGGCAGTCCGCGGATCGCATCGGCGAACGCCTCGATCGACTCCTGACGCGAACCTCCGCGCAGGGTCACCCCGATGATCGCCTGGAGCCCGCGACCGAGAACGGCCTGATCCACACCGGCGTGGAACCCCGTGATCACACCCCGCTCGAGCAGGGCACGGGTGCGCGCGTGCGCGGTGGACGCCGCGACGCCGATGGCCGCGGCGAGCTCCGCGTTCGTCATGCGACCATCGCGGGAGAGCAGCTGGACGATGCGCCGATCCGTCTCATCCAGGTCGACGGTGCGGACTTCGGAGGATCGAACAGGATTCGGTTCGGAACTCGGAGGCGGTGCCATTTTCCGAATCGTACCCCTCTTCACCGAATTCGCTCCGATGATCCTTCAGGGTATCTCCCATCGGGACGAATGTTCTGCGATCCTCGAAGCACGCGCAAACAGCGCGACACCGTCAGCCAATGGAGGCCAACATGCGTGTGGGAATCCCCGCCGAGGTCAAGAACAACGAGAATCGCGTAGCCATCACCCCGGCCGGCGTCGATGCTCTGGTCCACCGCGGACACGAGGTGCTGGTGCAGGCCGGCGCCGGCGTCGGCTCGAGCATCACGGACGACATGTATGTCGCAGCCGGTGCCCGCATCGTTCCCGCCGCGGCTGACGCCTGGGGTGCCGATCTCGTCGTCAAGGTGAAGGAGCCGGTCGCTTCCGAGTACGGCTTCCTGCGCGACCAGGTGCTCTTCACCTACCTCCACCTCGCCGCCGATCGCCCCCTCACCGAGGCACTGCTCGCCGCCGGGACCACGGCGATCGCCTACGAGACGGTGCAGCTCCCTGATCGCACGCTCCCACTCCTCTCACCGATGAGCGAGGTGGCCGGTCGTTTGTCGATCGTCGTGGGCTCCCACACGCTGATGCGCACCTCGGGCGGGCGCGGCATGCTCGTGGGCGGGATCGCCGGCACCCCGAACGCCAAGGTCGTCGTGATCGGCGGCGGCGTCGCCGGCGAGCACGCCGCGGCCACCGCGCTCGGCATGGGCGCCGACGTCACGGTGATCGACATCTCCCTGCCGCGACTGCGCGACCTGGAGCGCCGCTTCGACGGGCGCATCGAGACGCGTGTGTCCAACCGCTGGGAGATCGCCGATCAGGTGAGCCGCGCCGATCTCGTCATCGGCTCCGTGCTGATCCCGGGCGCTTCCGCCCCCAAGCTCGTCACGGACGAGATGGTGAGCACGATGAAGAAGGGCGCGGTGCTCGTCGACATCGCGATCGACCAGGGCGGTTGCTTCGAGGGATCGCACCCGACGACTCACGACGACCCGACCTTCGCGGTCCACGACACGGTCTACTACTGCGTCGCCAATATGCCCGGTGCGGTTCCGGAGACCTCCACCCGCGCCCTGACCAACGCCACGCTCCCCTACCTCGTGGCGTTGGCCGACAAGGGATGGGAGCAGGCATTCGCCGCCGATGCCGCACTCGCAGCGGGCCTGAACACCCACGCCGGTGCGATCACCAATCCCGCGGTCGCGGCTGCGTTCGCCCACTGACCCGCGGCTCCCGCGCCTCGGAATTTCCCGCGCGACTTCCCTCTGCGGGCGAGAGTCACCGCACCACGGCGATTGTCTCCACGGACGTAAGCCGCACCAGGTGGACTCAGGCGCCGATCCAGGCGGGATCCGACAGCAGTTCCTGCAGCTCGTTCACCAGGCGCGAGGTGTGAAAGCCGTCGGCCGCGGCGTGGTGGATCTGTATCGCGAGGGGGAGCAGTGTCCGGCCCTCGCGCTCCACGTACCGGCCGAGCGTGAAGATGGGCGCGAGGTGGCGCAGACCGCCCTCGATCTGCAGGGTGAATCCCGTGAAGGATGCCCACGGCAGGCTCGACACGTCGAACGAGTTCGCCGCCGGAGCGCCGAGCGGGAAGAACGCCTCCGCGCCCGCGGCCTCCCGCAACAGCGGCGCCGCGGCGTCGTGGAACGATCCGAAGTCGGCGTCGTACGCCACGGGAACACAGGCGAACGTCTCCCGGGTGGCGTTGAACACGGTGAACGCCGGATCGGAGACCGGCCAGATCGCCGGCATCCCGTCGTCGGTGATCGTCATGCGGAATTCGTCGTGGCGGTTCACCACATTCGCAATGGCCCAGACCTGCGCGAGATAGGTCTTGCGCTGCGAGCGGGCGAGCGCCTCGGCGAAAGCCGTGACGTCAAGCTCCACGGTCATCGCGTAGCTGCACGGCGACAGGCGCCAGTAGTGCTCGAAGTGCTCGCGGCGCGGCCAGGTGGCGAGATCGACGGGGACGGGCTGTCTCATCCCTCCATGCAACCACGCATGACCCGCCGGGGCGAGGCCCCGCGGATCAGGCCGTCGGGATGACGATGATGGGATCGCTCGTCGGCGCGCCAGTGGGCGAACCGCCCGACTGCTCGATCGTCACGGCGATCGCGTCGCCGGGCTTCATGGCGCCCTCCAGCTGGGCCGTTGTCTGTCCGTCGGCGGCATCGAAAACTCCTGCCGACACGGCTCCGTCCGCGCGAACGAACCACAGTTCGTAGGCACGGTCCTCGTCGAGCCGGTCCAGCCCGTCCGCCACCAGCACGGCCTCGCCGATCGATGCCGACCAGTGGGCGGTCGCCGTGCCACCCGTCTCGAGCGAGACGGTCCGCTCCTGCGCGTCGGGGGCGCTTTCGATCCGATCGAGAGCGACGACGGCTGCTGGACGCAGGAGCTGCGGAACGATCATCGAGGCGCTCACCCCCAGACCCACGAGGATCGCCAGGCAGGCCGCGAGCGCGAAGAACGCCCGGCGGCGCGGCTTCGGTCGCACAGTGCCGGCGCCTGCCGACGCCCCCGGTCCGATGTCCGCAGCCGCGGCGGGTTCTGACCTCGTCCGCTCCGACGCGGGCATCGCCTCGGACGCGACGACATCAGACAGGGACGCATCGGCACCGCGCGCCGGGATGTCAGTCGCGCCGCTCCCCGACGCCGGTGCACGGTCGGGGAGTTCTGCCGCGAGGCGCGGATGTCCCGCCTCGGGTCCGTTCTGGGGTGTCTTCGCGATCAGCGCCAGCAGCGCGTCCCGCGCCGCCGGCGGCGGAGCCACATCCGCTACGCCGTCCGACAGCAGCGTCGCGGTCTCCGCGTCCGCATCCGCGATCTCGCGCCACTGCGGATGCTCCGCCAGTGCCTCCTGGTAGCGACGCTCATCGGCCTCGCTCAGCGAGCCGAGGCTGTGTCCGGCGGACAGTTCAGCAAACTCCGACTCGTTCATGCGTTCACCCCCCAGTGCGCCCGAAGACGCGTGAGTCCATCTCTCATCCGGGTCTTCACCGTCCCCAACGGCGTTCCCGTGATCGTGGCGATCTCGCTCTGCGAGTATCCGCCGTAGTACGCCAGCACGAGGGTCTCACGCTGCGCTTCGGGGAGGGCGGCCAAGGTCTGCACAACCCGCTCCCCGATGATCGACATCTCGGCCTGCTCCGACACGCTGTCGTGGGCCACATCCAGGTCGCGGAATCCGACGCGTGCGTCCCGGTCCTCGCTGGCCTGGGACGCTCGCACCCGGTCCACCGCACGACGATGCGCGATGGTCAGCACCCAGGTGCGCCCGCGGCCCCGGTCCGGCGAAAACCGCGCGGCGCTCTGCCAGACCTCCAGGAACACCTCCTGCAGTACCTCTTCGCTCTGCGAGCGGTTCACCAGCACACGCAGGACGAGGCCGAACACCCGAGCGGAGAGCATGTCGTACAGCTGGGCGAACGCTGCCTGGTCCCCGGCGGCGATGTGCACCAGGAGCGCCGACGACGGATCGTCGCCGCCGTCCTGCTCGGCATGCTCCACGTCGTCGATCACCATCAGGTCCAGCATGCCCCACCTCCTGCCGATTGTGCACAATCCACGTCACTTTCCGGTCACGCCATCACCCGAAGGTGAAGGAGTAGACCTGCACTCCGGCCGGAACCGTCAGGGTGAACTGGCCCGCATCCCCCGACCCTCCCGACAACAGCTCGTATGATCGCGGCGTGCCGCTGACGTCGATCGTCTGTGCGGCGCCCGACTGATCGGTCACGGTGATCGCTCCCGATCCGGCCAGCACGACCCGGACCTCACGGGCGTGGTAGTTCAGACGCACCTGTGCATCATCGGAAGCCGGTGTGGCGTACTGCGTCTGCACCTCCCAGTCTCCGGCGAGGGCGAAGGTGTCCGCCGCCTGATCAGCGGGGAAGGAGAACGACTCCACGCCGGCCCGATAGGTCGCGCCTCCGCCGAAGTTGACCGCCTTCGTCGCCCCGAGGAACGTCTCCCGGGTGGTGGAGCCGAGCTCCGGTGTGACGTCGGCAACATCCGTCGCCGCGGGCAGCTGCACGTCGGGATTCGCGTCGGTGAGCAGTTCACGGATCAGCTTCTCCGTGGTGGCGTAGTTCCCCTCCCCGAACGAGATGTGGCGCACGACGCCCTGCGCATCGATCAGGTAGTGCGCCGGCCAGTACCGGTTGCGATACGCCGTCCAGGTGGAGAGGGAGTTATCGAGCGCCACCGGGTAGTCGATCCCGAACGAGCGAGCGCCGGCGGCGACGTTGGCCGGGCTCTTCTCGAAGGCGTACTCGGGAGAGTGCACGCCGATCACCTGCAGCCCCGCGTCGGCGTATGTCTGATCCCAGGCGACCACGTGCGGGATCGAGCGCTGGCAGTTGATGCACGAGTAGGCCCAGAAGTCGATCAGCACCACCTTGCCTCGGAGGCTCTCCAGATTCACCGCTTCCCCGTCCGGGGTGTTGAGCCACTACTCGATCCCGCGGATCTGCGGCGCCGTGCCGCAGCTCTGCAATTCCGTCGCGTCGTTCGCGCAGTTGTCGAGTTCGCGGTTCTCATCGGTGACCAGCCCGCCCAGCCCGAGCGATTCTCCCTGCGGCGAATCCAGCAGGCCCTGCTGCACACCGGCGGTGTAGTCGGGGAGCAGTTGCTGAAGGTACTGCGGCAGATTGAAGACGAGGCCGACGGCCAGCGCGATCATCGCGATACCCGCCGTGATGCGCAGTCCACGCTCCCGCGTGCGGAAGGCGCGGATGCGCTGGACCACCCCGCGGCCGGCGAGAGCGAACACCAGCAGCGGCACCGCCACACCAATGGCGAAGGACACGGTAAGCAGCACGGTGTCCAGACCGATCCGCCCGGTGGCGCCCGCCACGATGATCGCCGCGAGCACCGGGCCGGCACAGGGCACGAACACCGCGCCCAGCGCGAGACCTACGCCGAACCCGCTGCCGCGGTTCTCCACGTTGCGTCGCGGCACCCACTGGAACGGCTTCTCGATGAGCTGCTCGAAGCGTGGCACGATGAGTCCGATCCCGAGGATCAGGAGCACCGCGATACCCGCCCAGCGGATCACATCCTGCGGCAGATTGAGCAGCCCCAGCACAAGTGAGCCGAGCAGCGTGACCAGGCTGAAGCTGAGGACGAGCCCCGCGATCACCAGATAGGGCCGGGAGCGGCGCGCGGGAATCACCCCGTCTTCCGTCTCGAACCCCGCGGATTGCGCGCCACCCGTCAGGAAGATGACGGGGAGCACGGGGAGGATGCAGGGCGAGATCCCCGTGATGAGGCCGCCCAGCAGGCCGATGATGATCAGATCCATGGCTTCGCCTTTCGTCTCGAGTGGTTCGGATTTCGGGGCGATTCGGATTGGTCCGAAAGAAATTTCAGATTCTTCCCATCCGATCTCCGACGCACTCCGAAGAACCCTCGACGCCGCGGGAATGCCGCGACGAAACACACGGAGGTTGAT
This sequence comes from Microbacterium sp. GXS0129, assembly GCF_044769785.1. Taxonomy (NCBI): domain Bacteria; kingdom Bacillati; phylum Actinomycetota; class Actinomycetes; order Micrococcales; family Microbacteriaceae; genus Microbacterium; species Microbacterium sp. GXS0129. Next base: position 158,875 of record NZ_JBIZVZ010000006.1, read on the forward strand.
GATGTTCAGCACCAAGAAGAAGTTCGCCGCAGCCGCATCGCTCGGTTTCGCGGCGGTGCTCGTCCTGTCAGGCTGCACGACGGGGGCGGGCTCCGGAGAATCGTCGAGCACGGCAGAGGCGAGCGCACCGGCCGCATCGTCCATGCCCACGAAGGCGGAGACAAGCGCCCCGGCGATGACGATGGACCCGGCGGCGGATCTGATCGGCCCCGGCTGCGCCGACTACGCGAGCGCAGTCCCGGACGGCGCCGGATCGATCCAGGGCATGTCGCAGGACCCGGTCGCCGTCGCAGCGTCCAACAACCCGCTCCTCACCACGCTGGTCGCGGCGGTCAGCGGAAAGCTCAACCCGGACGTCAACCTGGTCGACACGCTGAACGGCAGCGAGTTCACCGTGTTCGCCCCCGTCGATGACGCGTTCGCGAAGATCCCCGCCGCCACGATCGACGGCCTGAAGACCGACTCGGCAACGCTGACGTCGATCCTCACCTATCACGTGGTTCCCGGCCAGATCGACCCGTCGAAGATCGTGGGAACGCACAAGACCGTGCAGGGCGCCGACCTCACCGTCACCGGCAGCGGCGACAACCTCATGGTGGGCGACGCCAAGGTGATCTGCGGTGGCGTGCACACCGCCAACGCGACCGTGTATCTCATCGACTCGGTCCTCATGCCTCCGGCGAGCTGAGCCAGCCCGAACGCTCCCGCTGAGAGGAGAACGGCCGCGGACCCCTGGGGGGTGTCCGCGGCCGTTCCACGTCCCGGGTTCATCGTGCGCGAATGGCTCCCATTCCGGCCGGATTCGAGCGATTCACGCGCTATGAAGCTGGGTTCACGCGGTGGCGGCGACGAGCAGCTCCAGGATGTGGGAGTAGGGACGACCCGTCGCGCGCGCCATGCCGAGCTCGCAGGTGCGGTTGCAGGACGCGTGTGCGGTGGCATCGAGCTCCGCCACCTCCGCGGCCTCCGCCGCCGTGGCCGACGCGGTGAGCTCGGGGTGCAGCATGCCGCGGTCGCCCGCGAAACCGCAGCAGTTCCACGATGCGGGGACGTTCACGACGTCGGCGACAGCGTCGGCGATCACTCGCACGTCGGGATCGATCCCCAGCTGCACCGAGGAGCACGTGGGGTGCAGCGTGAGCGAGTGGATCCGATCGGTCACGGCGAGCTTGGGCAGCACCTCGCGCGCGACGAAGGTGGTCGCATCCTCCAGCCGGAAGCCCTGTCCGTCGAGCATCCGATGGAAGCCCTCGGTGCAGCTGGACGCATCGGTGATGATCGGAAGCTCGCCGCCGCGGGTCGCCTCACGCACGGCCGCGAGGACGCGGTCCGCCATGAGGTCGTGCCCGGCCTGGTAGCCCTTGGACGACCACGGTGTGCCGCAGCACATCGAGCCGATCCCGTCGGGGACGACCACCGCCACGCCGGCGCGATCGAGCAGCGTGAGCAGGGCGCTCGTGGCCCCCGGCCCGTCGCCGTCCGGGCCGAACATCTCGTTCACGCAGGCGGGCAGGTACACCGCGCGCACCTCGCCCCGCCCGCGGATCCCGCGGACCTTCGCGCGTGATGCCCCGCCACCGGGAAGGTCGGCCGAGTACTCGGGCATGACGTCTGCGCCCAGCACAGCGCGACCGATCTTCGTCACTCCGGCGACGAGTCCCACCGGCATGGCGTCGGCAACGGTCAGCGCGGCGGAGGCGACCGTCGTCATCGGTCCCCACCCCGCGGCTGCGGCCTTCCATCCCGCGGCGAGCACGGGGTTGGCCTCTTCGCGCCGGAGGCGCTTCACCAGCGCGCCGGTGTTGATCAGCACGGGGCAGTTGGTCTGGCACATCCCATCGACGGCACAGGTCTGCACGCCGGAGTAGTCGTAGTCCTTCTCCAGCTCCGCCACCAGCGCATGATCGCCCGCCTCCTCCGCCACGGCCATCGCACGACGAACGACGATGCGCTGGCGGGGAGTGAGGGTGAGGTCCCGGGACGGGCAGACCGGTTCGCAGTAGCCGCACTCCACGCAACGATCGGCTTCCGCCTCGATCGACGGTGCCGGCTTCACGTCCGCGAGGTGGACCTCGTCCTCCGTGATGATCACCCCGGGGTTGAGCACCCCACGCGGATCGCAGAGGCGCTTAAGCTGCACCATCACGTCATAGAGCTCGTCCCCGTACTGCCGGCGGACGAACGGCGCCATCACCCGCCCGGTGCCGTGCTCCGCCTTGAGGTTCCCCTCGGCATCGAGGATCACCTGTACCATGTCCTCGGTGAAGCCGAGATAGCGCTTCTCGCTGGCCGCGTCCCCGAAGCGGTCGGTGAGCATGAAGTGGATGTTCCCGTCCTTCGCATGCCCGAAGATGACGCTGTCGTCGTACTCGTAGCGGGCGAACAGCTCCTGCAGCGATTCACACGTGGCGGCGAGGCGTTCGACGGGAACCACCACGTCCTCCAGCAACGCCGTGGTTCCGGGGGCACGCGCGCCCGCCACAGAGGCATACAGGCCCTTGCGGAACTTCCAGGCAGCGGCGCGACGAGCGGCATCGCTGGAGAAGACCGCGCGATCGCGCAGATCGAATCCTGCCAGCACGCGCTCACCCGCCGCGGTCCCGAGCGCGAGCTCCTCCGCCGAGTCGGCGTGGTACTCGACCAGCAGGGCAGCCTGCGCATCCACGTCGAAGCCGAGAATGGCCTCGGGCACACCGGGCAGCTTCTGTCCGACGCGCAGCGATGTGGCGTCCATCAGCTCGAGGGTGGCCGCACCCGTCGCGACGAGATCGGGCAGCGAGCGCGTCGCCTCGTCCAGATCACGGAAGACGGCGAGGGTGGTGGCCATCTCGCGCCGGATCGGCACCGTGCGGAACGTGGCCTCCGCGACGAAGGCCAGCGTGCCTTCGGAGCCGATGACGAGGTGCGCGAGCAGTTCGGCCGGTGAGTCGAAGTCCAGGAAAGCGTTGATGCCGTAGCCCATGGTGTTCTTCAGGGCGAACTGACGACGAATCAGCGCCACGGACGCCGGGTTCGACCGCACCCGATCACGCAGCCGTTCCAGCCCCGCCACCAGTTCCGGCTCGCGCGAGCGCAGCAGCTCATCCGCATCGGGGGCGCCGGTGTCGACGATGGTGCCGCTGGGAAGCACCAGCACCAGGGATTCGACGGTGCGGTACGAGTTCTCCTCGGTGCCGCAGGCCATGCCGCTGGAGTTGTTGGCCACCACACCGCCGATGGTGCAGGCCACCTCGCTCGCGGGATCGGGGCCGAGGCGGTAGCCGTGGCGGTTCAGCCTGGCGTTCACCGACCGCAGCGTGGCACCGGGCTGCACCCGTACCCGGCGACCGCCGTCGAGCACCTCGATGCGGCGGAACTCGCGTCGGGTGTCGACGAGGATGCCACCCCCGGAGGCCTGTCCCGAGAGGCTGGTGCCACCCGAGCGGAACGTGACGTGTGCGGCACCGGCCGACCCGCGCAGGACTGCCGCCACCTCCTGGGCGTCCTTCGCGATCACCACGGCATCCGGGACGAAGAGGTAATGCGATGCGTCACTCGCGTAGGCGTAGCGATCGATGGCGCGTGTGCGGATCCGATCCGCCTCGGCGATGGCGGCCACGATCCCGGCGGGAACTCCCGCGGGAGCTTCGGGAACCCGATGTCCGGACATCGATCCTCCAAGATTGTCAGACAAGTATGCTGTGCAGACGATCATACGCAGTCGGTACACTCAGTCTCCACCGGGAGGAGCAGACGTGTCAGCAGCGGATCTGGGCGTGGTGTCGGTCGTCGACGCCGTCACCGCCGACCTGCGCACCCGGATCCTCTCCGGCGATCTCGCATCCGGGCACCCGCTGGGGGAAGTCGACACGGCGGCGCACTACGGTGTCGCCCGCCCCACGGTGCGCGCAGCCATCGAGGCCCTGGTCGCGGCGGGGCTGCTCACCCGCGGTGCGCACAAGAGCGCGCGGGTCACCGAACTCGGCCCCGCCGACGCCGCCGACATTTACTCCACCCGGGAGCGGATCGAGGCCGAGGTCGTGCGGGAACTGGCACGGCGCCGCGCCGACACGTCCGACGGCGAAGCGGCCAACGCCCAGCTCACCGGCCTGGCCGACGCGGACCCGCTCTCCATCGTGGATGCCGACATGCGATTCCACGCGGCCCTCGTCGACGCGGTGGGCAGCCCCCGCACCTCCCGCGTCTATCGGATGCTGGCCGATGAGGTCCGCCTGTGCATGACCCGCACCCAGAGCGCCGCCCTGCACACCGTGGGAGACATCGCCCGCGAGCACGAGCAGATCCTCCGCTCCATCTCCGACGGCGACGCGGACAGGGCCGCAGCCGTGCTGCGCGATCACCTCCAGCGCGCCCGCGACCGCCTGGTGGCCCATCTGGCAGATGCCGTCTGATCACCCCTGTGGACAGGCGCCGCATCACCGCGGAGATTCTGCGTAGAGTCCTACCACCGCGCGCGTAACAACCGGAGCTGTTCGAAGCGAACGCGGGACACGTCATGGGGATGACGTGTGACCCGCTGGGGCGGGCACGGTGTGATTTGGGGACACGAACGTGCAGGGGATGCAACGATGACCGCGCTGGAGCGCGGAACTGGACACCGACTCGACGCGCGCCGAGGACACCTCGACGCAGGGCCATGGGCCCGAGATCGGTGGCCGGAGAGCGCCGACTCCGTCGACGAGGACACCGTCCCGCGCGGCGCGCGCAGCAGCGATGCGACCGCGGAGACCGGCGAGCCGGTGAGCAGATTCGGCGGTAGACCGTCGCACCTGACCGCTGTCCACCGTCTGACAGCGGAGCCCGCAGCCCCCGTCCGGTCGCACACCGGAGCGGCGTCTTCGTCGGGTGATGCGCAGACCGTGGACGGGCGGACGGCTCAGCAGAGCACTCATCCGCGCCGGCAGCCCCCGAGCGCGCCCGAGCCCGCGGACCGTCGCGCGCCAGCGGCGGACCGAGGTACGGCCCTCGACATCCGTCGCCGCTGGGAACGGCGGTACCGCCGCCGGCTCCGCTGGACCGACGTCCTGGTCGTGCTCGTCGCGACCATCGCGCCGCGGGCCGTGCTGTTCTTCCCGATTCCGGCGCGCGCACCCGTCGAGACGGCGCAGCTCCTGACCGGGGCTTTCGCTCTCCCGCTCCTCGTGGCGATCTGCTGGCTTGTCACGCTCACGCTGTTCCGTTCACGGGAGGCGGCCGTCTTCGGCAGCGGTCGCTCGGAGTACACCCGCGTGCTCGGCGCCACCGGGCTCGCCTTCGGTGCCCTCGCCGCGACGTTCGTCGTGGTGCAGGCGGACGGACTGCGGCTGCAGCTGCTCGTGTCCCTTCCGCTCGGCCTTCTGCTCCTCCTGGTCGGCCGGTGGGGCTGGCGGCGCTGGCTCCTGCACGAGCGGCTGTTCGGCCACTACGTCTCACGCACGCTGGTCGTGGGTGACGCCCGTGACGTCGAATACGTCATCGAGGCCCTGCACCGCGATGGGCAACGCGCCCACCTCGTGGTCGGTGCCGTGCTCACCGGCGATCGCCCCGGCATCAGCCGCCAGACGCCGCTGGTGGTGGACGGTCGCCCGTATCCGGTGGTCGGCTGCCCGCGAACCGCCGCACGCACGGCCGCCGAGCTCGCCGCCGACACCATCATCGTGGTCAGTCACGACGACGCTGACCCCTACTACGTCAAGCGCCTCTCGTGGGAGCTGGAGGGCACCGCGGCCGAACTCATCCTCGGCAGCAGGCTGGCCGATGTCGCCGGGCCGCGCATCTCGCTGCGTCCGGTGGACGGCCTGCCCCTCATCCAGGTGCGCATCCCCACGTTCGACGGCGGCCAGTTCGTCCTCAAGCGCGCGCTCGACATCGTCGTCGCTCTGGTGGGGCTCGTGGCCGTGGCCCTCGTCATGATTCCACTGGCGATCCTCATCCCGCTGGATTCGCCCGGGCCGCTCTTCTACCGTCAGGAGCGGATCGGCCGCGACGGCAAGTCGTTCCGCATGGTCAAGTTCCGCACCATGCGTGTGGGCGCCCATGCAGAGGCTGCCGCCCTCGCGCACGCCAACGATGGCGCCGGGCCGCTCTTCAAGATGCGGGAGGACCCCCGCGTCACACGTGTCGGCCGGGTTCTGCGCCGGCTCTCGCTGGACGAGCTGCCGCAGTTCTGGAACGTGCTGCGTGGCGACATGAGCGCGGTGGGCCCCCGCCCGCCACTTCCCGAAGAGGTCCTCACCTATTCCGGAGTCGTGTCGCGGCGGCTGTACATCAAGCCGGGGATCACCGGCCTCTGGCAGATCTCCGGGCGCAGCGACCTGTCGTGGGACGAGAGCGTGCGCCTCGATCTTCGTTACGTGGAGAACTGGTCTCTGCTGTCCGATCTCATCATCATGTGGCGAACCGTTCGCGTGATGTTCTTCGCGCGAGGAGCGTACTGATGACCGCACCGCTGTCCATCGCGATGATCGGCACGCGCGGGGTTCCCGCCGCCTATGGCGGATTCGAGACGGCCGTCGAGGAGATCGGCGTACGTCTGTCCGAGAGAGGGCACGCGGTCACCGTGTACTGCCGTGGGTCACGCCACCGGGCGACGCGCTACCACGGCATGCGTCTCGTGCATCTGCCTGCGCTGCCGGTGAAACAGGCGGAGACCCTGAGTCACACCGCGCTGTCCACGCTGCACGCGATGGTGCGCCGCCCCGATGCGGCATTCGTCTTCAACGCCGCCAACGCACCATTCCTGCCCCTGCTGCGGATGCGCGGGATACCGACGGCGCTGCACATGGACGGTTTGGAGTGGCGGCGGGCGAAGTGGAGCGGACGCGGACGCGACTACTACCGATGGGCCGAGGGCCGGGGCGTCCGCACAGCGGATGCGCTGATCGCGGATGCGCCCGGCATCGCCGACTACTACACCGAGGAGTTCGGCGTCCCCACCCGGCTGCTGCGTTACGGCGCGCCGATCCTCGAGCCCACGACGTCAGCGTCGCCGGCGCTGGAGAAGTACGACCTCCGGCCCGGGGGATTCCATCTCGTCGTCGCCCGGTTCGAACCGGAGAACCACGTCCGGGAGATCGTCGACGGGTACCGCCGCTCCGACGCACGTCTGCCGCTGGTCGTCGTGGGATCCGCCCCCTACGGCGCCGCCTACACCGCCGAGATCCGCCGCATCGCCGACGACGACCCGCGCATCCGCCTCCTCGGCGGGGTGTACGACCAGGGGCAGCTGGACGATCTCTACCGCCACGCGTACACCTACCTGCACGGCCACTCCGTGGGCGGCACCAATCCCTCCCTGCTCCGGGCTATGGGCGCGGGCACGGCGGTGATCGCGTACGACGTCGGCTTCAACCGCGAGACGCTGAACGGCACGGGGTGGTTCTTCCCGGACGCCGACGGAGTCATTTCCGCCCTTGCGGACGCCGAGGCTCACCCCGACCGCGTCCGTGACGCCGCCGGCACCGGGCAGCATCGTGCCCGCACCGCCTTCCGCTGGGACGACGTCGCCGACGGCTACGAGGCGCTCGCCCACGACCTGGCCGCGGGACACACGATCCATCCGCTCGCGAAGCTGCTGCGTCGCCAGGCGCCGGAACGCGTCGATGCCTGAGGCGGGGTCAGACCTCGCTACGCTCGCGCGCCGCCACGTCCGCGCCCGTGCGCGGCGCGTAGACCACCAGAGCATGGAACACGTAGCGCACCACGAAGGCGATCACGAGGGTGACGGCGGCGACGAGTACCGGGGCGAGATGCCACGTCTGCACGGCCAGCCAGATCACGAAGATCCGCACCACGGCCTCGATGGCGTTGAAGGTGAAGGACTTGAACAGCCGCGCCCACACCGTCGAGGCATCCGCGCGCATGTCGCGGAAGACGAACCGCTCGATCAGCACGAAGTTGCCGATGATCGTGAGAATGGCCGCGATGATCGCCGCCCACACGTAGCCCATGCCGATGGCCTGCAGGCCCGCCATGATCGCGAGGTTCGCGAGCGCACCGATCCCGCCGATGACCGCGAACGCGCTCATCCGGCCGAAGCGCAGATACGCGAGCTGGGTGAGGAACCGGAAGCCCTGCTTCAGCGAGGCCTTCGACTCGCCGGCGTGGCGGCCGGCGAAGCTGAAGGGCACCTCGGCCACGTTCAGGTTCTGACGCGCCAGGATCTCCAGCAGGATCTTGAAGCCGCGGGGCTTCAGACGCTCCACGTCGATTCGGGTGCGATCCAGCAGGAAGAACCCGGTCATCGGGTCGCTCACGGTGTGCAGCCGGATCGGGAACATCGCCTTGGTCACGAGCGTGGACATGCGGGATACGAACACACGCATGCGATCCGACAGCCCGGCTGCGGTTCCATCGCCGGTGTAGCGCGATGCCACGACCACGTCGTAGTCCCCCTCCTGCTGTTTCGCGAGGAGCGCCGCGATGGTCTCCGGCGGGTGCTGCAGGTCGCCGTCCATGACGACGCAGAGGTCGGAGTGCGCGGCGGCGATGCCTTCCAGCACGGCTCCGCCGAGGCCGCCGCGGGGGTGCTCGCGATGGATCAGACGCACCGGAATGGACGCGGTGCCTGCGACGTCCCTGACGCGCTGTGGGGTGTCGTCGGTGGAGTCGTCGACGAAGATGACTTCCACCGCGGTGCCGCGCATCGCCGTGGTCACCCGGGCCACCAGCTGAGCGACGTTTCCGGCCTCGTTGAAGGTCGGCACGACGATGCTCAGGACGGGCGCAGCCGATCGCTCTTCACTCACGCGTCACTCTCCGATGGCCGCGAGGATGCCCGAAGCCAGGACGCGCGAGGCTTCCCGCACCTCCTGCAGTCCCGCGCGGTGCGCGCGAAGGGCGGCATGGTGGACGTCCGGGATGTCATTCGGATCGTTGCTCTTCCTGAGGGCCAGAAATCGGCGGTGAGATGCAGCGCCGGTGAGACCGCGCCGCTCATGAAGGATATCCGCATAGGCTGCGAGGTCGACCGCGCTCTCCCCATCTCCCGCCATGAGGCCGATGGCCTCTCGAAGGGTGAACGTGCGCGATCGAGCTGCGGGTGCCCGCAGCGCTATCGCCGCCCGCTCCTCCCGCGTCGCCGTGAGGACGAGGTCGGCGCGCTCCAGGGTGCGCTCAGCGATGGCCGTCGAGACGAAGTGGTCGCGGTAGTCGGCGAGGAGCGCGGCGTCCATGGCGTCTGCGAGCACGTCGATCGCCACCGGGCACAGCGGGCCACCGCGCGAGTCCGTGCCGCCGCTGCTCACGCGCCACTCGTCCTGGCGCCCAGCGCCCTCCAGCGCGGCGATCATCGTGCCGGCCATCACGGGCGAGCGGCACTCGTTCGCATGACACACGAAGAGTATGCGGTTTCCCATACCCCGTCCCTTCCCCCACGGTCCCACCTGGATCGTTCATCCCAGTCGATCGGAGAACCCGAGGCATGACCCTACACGACTACGCCGCTGCGATTCGCAGCCATGCGATCGTCATCCTGCTCCTCATCGTGCTCGGCGGCGCGGTGGGATTCACCACCGCGCAGTTCCTGCCCGACCAATACCGCTCCCAGGCCTCGGTCATGGTGATCGCCGATCGTGGCGACACCACCAGCGAGCTCGCCCAGGGCGCCACCTACGTGCAGAGCCTGGTGCAGACCTATACCGTTCTCGCCTCGTCACCGGCGGTGCTGGATCCGGTGATCACCGAGCTCGGGCTCGACACCACTCCGAGGGAGCTCGCCGCCCGTGTATCGGCCTCCGCTCGTCTCGGCACGGTCGTGATCGACCTGCAGGCGGTGGATGAGGATCCGCAGGCCGCTCAGCGCATCGCCGATGCCGTGGCAGCCGAGCTCAGTGTGGCTGTGGAGGACGCATCGCCACGGGTCTCCGGTGAGGATGCCGCCGTGCGGGTGGACACGATCGCGCCTGCCACGCTGCCCGCGGCGGCGTTCGCGCCCGACCCGGGTGTCTTCATCGGCGGCGGAATGCTCCTGGGGCTGGCGCTCGGTCTGCTGGCCGCAGTGGCCGACCGGCGGTTCAACGCTCGCCTGGCCACACGCGCGGACATCGAGACGCTGACCGAGACCCCCGTGCTGGGCGAGATCGGCCATGTCGCGGACGGCCGCACCCTCGCGGGCACCATCCGCGCCACGCCTGACGGTGCTCTGGCCGAGGCGATGCGTCAGGTGACCGCTTCCCTGCGCTTCCTGGACCTGCAGCATCAGCACCGCGTGCTCATGATCACCTCCGCCGACTCCGCCGAGGGGAAGAGTTCGGTGAGCCTCGCCCTGGCGCTGACCCTGGCCGAGATGAACCACCGTGTGCTGTATCTGGAGGCCGACCTTCGCCGGCCGTCGGCGGCGGAGTTCACTCAGCTCGAGTCGGCGGTGGGCCTCACGTCCGTGCTGCTGGGCGAGGCCACGCTCGACAGCGCGGCCCAGAGCTGGGCGGTACCCGGCCTGCGGGTGCTGACCAGCGGACTGCTGCCACCGAATCCGGGCCAGGTGCTCGCCACCGACCAGTTGCGGGCGGTGCTCGCAGAAGCGCGCGCGTCCTATGACTACGTCATCGTCGACACCGCCCCGGTGATCGCAGTGAGCGATGCCAAGTGGCTGCTGCCGATCGTGGACGGCACGATCCTCATCGTCCGGTCGGAGCGCACCCCGCGGGCCAACCTGCAGCGCTCGCTGCGAGCGCTCGCCGTCGGTGAACGGCGTGCGCTGGGCATCGTGCTCAACGACTCGCGCACCGCGGTCAGCAGCGTCTACTACGGCGACGACGAGCAGCCGGCTCCGCGGGCGCACCGACTTCTCGGCTGGATGCGCCGACGCCTGTGAACGCACTCGCCTCCGTCCTCGCCAAGGCCGCCACCACGCTCGTCGCGTTCGTGTGCGGCATCCTCACCGTACGTGTGATCACGGGCGGTGCGGGAGAGGCCTCGTACGCACTGTTCGGCGCTCTCACCGCGCTGCCCTCACTGCTGACGTTCAGCGATCTGGGTGCGGGGGCGGCACTGGTGGGTTCGGTGGCGGCGAGCGATGATCCGCGACGAGACGCCCATGTCCGCGATCAGCTGACCTCAGTCGAGCGCATCCTCTGCGCCTTCGCCGCTGCGGTCCTGATCGCCGGGATCGTGATGCGAGCGACGGGCGGCTGGCGCGTCCTCCTGGGCTCAGCCGGGGCCGTGCCGGGAGCCGAGGATGCCGCACTCCTGTGCTGTGCCCTCTATGCGGCCACCGTGCCGCTGGGTGTCTGGACCCGGCTCCTACTCGGTGCACGGCGCAATCACATCGTGATCCTGGTGCAGGGACTCGTCTCGCCCCTCACGCTCCTTCTGGTGTGGGGCTGGACGCAGTTGCACGGTGACGCCGCTTTCCTCGCCGTGGGATCGTTCGTCGCCGCCCTCACCGCCGGCGCGGTCGGGCTGACGGTCACGACGCTCACGCTGCGACCGCTGGTGGGTTCGGCACTGCGACGTGTGCCTCGTCCGCGCCGCCATCCCGGTGCGCGGGTCATGCACATCGGCTGGCCGATGCTGGCGCAACTGGTCTCACCGCCTCTCGCCATGGCGGCGCAGCGATATGCCGTGGCCCAGCACGATTCCGTGACCCGGCTGGCCGAGTACAACGCGGCCGCTCAGGTCTTCTTCGCGCTCATCGGTCTCATCTCCGCGGCTGGCGTTGCGCTGTGGCCGCTCTGGGCGCGCGCCCGCGCGAGAGGTGAGCTGCGCCGGGGTCCGGGCTTGCTCGCCGCCGCGTTCGGCGCCGGGGCCGCGGTGGCGTCGCTGTGCGTGGCGTTGATCGGGCCGTGGCTCTTCGGGTTCGCGACCCACGGGGTGTTCGAGGTGAGCCTCGCCACAATCCTGGCGTTCGGTGCGATGGCCACCTGTCAAGCGGTGCTGTACCCGCTCGGCATGTTTCTGATGGACCCGGCCGGCATCCGCTTCCAAGTGCTGCCGACACTCCTGATGGCCGGACTGAGCCTGGTCGGGGCCCTGCTGCTCGCGCCGGCCCTCGGGGCCGCCGGCCCTCCGCTGGCCAACGCGGCGGCCGTGCTGGTGTGTCAGATCGTGCCGTATGCGATCTCGATCCGCCGTCATCGGGACCGCCTGCTGCCCACGACCGCGAACGGTGATGACCGATGATGACCATGAACGCCACACCCCCTCTGCGCACTCCGGCCAGTCGGGCGCTCGCCACGGTCGCGGCCGCCCTCGTCGGGATGCGTTACTCCTTCGGCCCCGGGATCACGCTGCCGCTGATCGCCGCGGTTCTGCTCCTTCCGGTGTGGTGGCCGGCGCTGCGGACATTCCGGTGGGTGCGGTCGTTGATGACCCTCGGCGCCCTGGCCGTGATCAGCGGCGCCGTGCTGTCGCTCGCTTTCGCGGACGGCCGCACGGTCGATCAGTCGCTGCTGGCGCGAGAATCGCTCACACTGCTGTCGATGCTGTGCGGCATCGGCCTGCTGATCTGGGCGCGCACCCAGCTGGGCACTTCTCAGCTGGTGGTCGCATTCGCCATCGGGGCCCTGGTGAACGTGGCGATCACCGGGGGCAACACGACGAATCTGTGGAAGTTCTCGCTGTCCTTCCCCGTCGCATTCCTCGCCCTGGCACTGGCCATGCGCCGCAGCCGGTGGGGCGAGCTCGTCGTGCTGGCAGTCGTGGCCGTCGTTTCGGTCGTCGCAGACTCTCGCTCCTTCTCCTCTTTCGCGGTCATCGCCGCTGCTCTGGTGCTGCTGCAACTCATGCCTCTCCGTGAGTTCCGATCCCGTCTGTGGCTCACCCTCGGCGGGCTGGCCCTGCTCGGGGTCACCCTGTTCCTCGTGATCCAGACCCTTCTGGTGGAAGGGGTGCTCGGCTCCGCAGCACAGCAGCGGACGCAGGCGCAGCTGGATGCGAGCGGTTCGCTGATCACCGGTGGCCGGCCGGAGCTCGGAGCGGCAACCGCACTGCTCGGCGCGCAGCCCCTCGGCTACGGCAGCGGCACGCTGCCGAACGCGATGGACGTGATCATCGCGAAGAACGGCATGGAGGCACTGCACTACGACCCCGACAACGGCTACGTCGACCGGTACCTCTTCGGCGGCCACTTCGAGGTCCACTCCGTGCTCGGCGACCTCTGGATCCGCTTCGGCCTTCCCGGTGCACTCTTCGCCCTCCTGCTGCTGGCCGTCGCAGTGCACGCCGCAGCAGTGCGGGTGTCGCTGCGACGAGCATCGGCTCTGGTCGCGCTGCTGCTCGCGCTGGGAACGTGGGACATGTTCTTCAGCCCCCTCCTCACGAGCTACAACACTCTTGCCCTGTTGCTGGCCTGCGCACTGCTGTCGAACAGCGAGCGTGCCCGCCTCCCCCGCTCTCGTACCGTGTCGCCTTCCCTGTCCCGTATTCCGAGCCCTCGGCGCTGAAGCACGACGACGTACTGGCCCCGCACCGTTGAGGCGGTGGCCCATTGCACGCGTGGCACCCGCACTTCCGGGACACCGGCCACTCACGACTCACCTGGCCGTGGGCCGCGGGTACGCACTGGGCATCAGCATCAGGACACGGGCATTCCTGCGTCTGGTTACCGCTCATCGGACGCCGGAACACCGCTCATCGGACGCCGGGACACGAGCCATCGGGCACCGCGCGCGACGCGTGGGCCACCGGCGGGGTGCGAGGCGCGGGCCACAGGGACTCGCGCGAGGTCAGGCGCCCGCGACACCAAGACGCGCACTCCGAAACGACGGGCGTCGGCAACCGAGAGGCACCGAGCCCCGGGCGTCCCCGACCGTTTCGCCTGTGGACGCCTGGTCCCCGCCTCATTCGGCTCCGGTCATCTGCCGCCCCCAACTGGCGCGCGAACACCCGGCCCCTGCGCTCCGGACGAATGGTCACCCGCATCAGCGCGCTAAACGCTGGGCATCTCGCGGCCCTCGCCCCGCCCTCGTCGCCGCGGCGTTAAGGCTTCGGAGTGAGTTCCCGGACAACCCGCCCCGTCATCACACCGCCGCGCATCGGCCCGTGGACCTCCGAAGCGCCGGCTCCCGGGGTACCAAACGGATGGGGCGAAGCGGTACGAGGCGACGCCTCTGATCTCGAGTGGGGGAAGGCCCCGATGCGCCGGACATGGCCCGCAGGGAGTGACTCCGGCGCTCTTCCGTTCAGCGGGTGCGCGCCGAGCCCGCACAAAGGCCGCGAGCTCGAGCATTCTGCTCGAGCTCGCGGCTTGGACGAGGCGGGTGGTGTGGCGATACTTCACCACCCCGTACGCGACGAACCGGAGGTGCTTCCTAGGGCAGCACGGCGATCGCTTGGAACTCGGTGACGGTCATTCGGATGCGCGACGTCGTAGAGGCCGACGACATCGTGCCGCGCACCCCGATGCTGCCCGGCTGTTGGAATCCATCCGTACGATCGGTGGCGGTCAGCTGCCACGTGGCCGGTTCCGGAGCACCATCCCGCCACATCCGCGCCGCGATTGTCGTGGGACTGGTGCCCGACACCTGGACACGCACGTGAACCAGGTCGCCCGGACGATATCCGCCGGCTAGCACGGCGCTCGCGCCACCGAGTGCAGCTTCATCGCGCAGGATGTACAGACGCACGGTGCCGTCGGTTTCCAGGCGAACTCGTGCCTGATAGGCGCCGGTCGGCGTCTGGCGTCCCACGACGGTGAGAGCAACTGCACCCGAACCGGTGGGTACCGTGTCCGCGCGGAACGAGGTCGACACGGACACTGCATCGCTGCCCACAGCAGGCAGCATCGCGGCACGCGTCCAGGATGGCTGAAGCAGCATACTGGCTGCTCCCGGAGCGACGCTGAACGCGGAATCCCCGCCCGTCAGCTGCCAGGACCCGCCGATGTCCGCCGTTGACCAGGCATCAGTCGCTGTGCGAGCGAACGCGTCTTCAGCCAGTTTCTCGCCGGTGGGAGGCGCAGTGACCACAACAGTCCGCGTGCGAGTCTCCGTGGCGCCCGCTGAATCCGTCACGGTGAGCTTCACCGTGTACTGGCCCGGCGCGGTGTACGTCGTCTGCGCAAGCGCCCCGGTCCCCCGGGTTCCGTCGCCGAAGTCCCACGTGTAGTTCGCGATCGGCCCCTCCTCATCCTTCGACGCGGACGCGTCGAAGGATGCGGCCAGGCCATCCGTGGTGACCGAGAACTCCGCCCGCGGCGGGTGGTTCTCACCTTCGACCACGGCCGCACGTCCATCGGTCACCTCATAGTCGTCGAAGCTGAGGCCGGTCACCGGAACCGTGGACAACGAGCTCGACGATCCACCCAGGCCCACCGGACCGGGAGACTGCAGCGCAGCTGTGGCGTCGGTCGCGGCGATCTGCCAGTTGGCGGGCTCCCCCGCGCTGGCAAACCACATCTTCGCGCCCAGTTGCGTGGGCGATGTGCCTCGAACGCTCAGCGCGACCTTCACATCGTCACCCGGCCGATATCCCGACAGCACGATGCTCTTGCCACCCAGCGGCGTCTCGCCCTGCAGGAGATAGAGACGAACCGTGCCGCCCGGCTCGAACCGCACGCGCGCGGAATACACCGCTGAGCCCACGACACGACCCAGCACCATGCCACTGACGACTCCGCCGGCCGAGGCTCGATCCACCGAGACGCGCACGGTGCTGATGCTGTCGGTGGTGGCGATACCGTCGAGAAGCGCGCCGCGGGTCTGTCCGGGCGACAGCTCGATGCGCCCCCGCCCGTCCGAGACGCTGAACGCGGCGGCGCCACCGCTGGTCAGCCACCGCCCGCCGACGGCGGCGTTGCCCCATCCGGAGGTCTCACTGCGCCCGAAGGCGTCGGCGGCGATGACGTTCAGCTCCGCCGTATCGCCCTTGCTCACCACGATGCGGGTCCAATCCGTGGCGGTGCTGTTGCCATGCGGATCGGTGACCACCACCCGATACTCCTGGGTGGATCCTGGCTCCAGAGCCATGTCCCGATACGTGAGCGTGGGTCGATCCCAGCGCGTTGACGTCGACGACGTGGTGAACACCGGGCTTGTCGCACCGCGTCGCTCCACCGTGTACGAGAGCACAGCGTCATCCGGGTCGTGGTTGCTCGTCCACGTGAGCAGCACCTCGCCACTCTTCGTGCTCGCGGCATGAACGGCGAACCCGCCACCGGTGAGCACCGGTCCCTGCTTCTCTGGCGCGACGGCGCTTGTCGCGAACCGCACCAGTCCCTGCTGCGGCACGCCCTGCACCGTCAGGAACTCACCGCCATAGACGACGTAGTCCCCTGCCGAGGCGACCGTCCAGGTGGCCTGACTCTGCCCGGTGAACGTACCCGGCTTGAAGATCGGGTACCAGTGCAGCAGCGACGCCGCCGGCTGCCCGCCGAAATTCGCGTAATTCGGAACCTTGTTGTCTGCCAGGACCCGTCCGTTCGGCTCCATCAGGAACGCCAGGCCGTGGTTGTGGAACTCCGGCTTCTCGTCGGGGAACCCGCCCTCGATGGTCTCGCAGGCATGCGTGTGCGCTGCGTCATAGAGCAGACCGCCGAAGAGAGTGACGTCGTACACATCGCCGTGGCAGTCTTCCATCGCGATCAGGGTGCCATCGCTCCAGGAGGCACGGAATGTTCCCTCCAGGCCGCCGCCCTCGTAGGAGTAGCCACTGCCGTAGACACTGGTGGTGTCGGATGTCAGCCCCATGAAGCCGGTCGCCGATCCCGCATTGCGGATGACGGAGTTCATCGCCCACGGCAGAGTGGCGCCGGTCTTCGCATCCAGCGCAGCGATGCCACGACCCGGCGTGGTCGAGCCGTTGGCAGCTTCGAAGCTGCCTGCCACGACGATCTTCGATCGGTCCGGCGACACGATCACGCTGCGGCCGATCCCGGCGCCGGTGAGCGTCGCCTGAAACGGCAGGAGCTTTCCGGTGAGAGTGCTCACCGCGCCCACCCGTGCCCGCGGCTGGTTGTTGAGCGTGCTGAACCCTCCGATGACGTACAGCGTGTCCTCCGTGGCCGCGAGCCCGTACACGCTGGCGTTCGCCCCCACACTCAGCGGGACGATGGCGTTGGTGGCCGCATCCAGGCCCGCGATGCGGTATCGCGTCTCTGTCCCGATCTGCGTGAAGCTACCGCCGAGATAGATGGTGCGCCCATCCGGCGAAAGCGCGAGCGCGTACACCGCCCCGTTCACCGGGATGGCGAAGTCACGGTCCAGTTCACCGGTGCTCAAGCGGTACCGCAGCAGATTCTGTCGCGGCACTTCATCGGTGCCCGCCGGAGCACCGGCCGGACGCGCGCTCGTGAACTGCCCGGCCACGTAGACCCAGTCGCCGACGATCAGCTGCTTCCAGACGACACCGTTGATCTGCACGGTCGGCAGCGGATCCGCCGTCACCGTGGTGGGCAGGGCGGGTGCGGCGGCTGCTTCACCAGCCGTGCTCGCACGGGAGCCCATCGCGCCGGAAGCACGGGCCGTGCCGTGTGCAGTGACCCGATCGGCGCCACCGGGCGCAATGACGGCGCCCGCGAGAGGCGCTTCGCCGGCGAACGCCGGAGGCGCGGCAAGAGCACCGACCAGCAGTGCTCCGGCCACAGCCGCAATGGCTCGCCGCAGAGTTCCCCTCCGTGCGCAACGAGTGCGGACTCGTGGATTTCGGGCATATGAAGACAGACGTATCACGTAAGCGAACCTTCCCCAGGTCGGTTCGGTCGGCTCCCCAGCGGACCGAGGCGGACTCAGGAAATCCGCCTCCGGCACACTACGTGCTGATCGGAGGACGTTCGGAGTCCCTGTGGATTACTCCGCCTTCTGTGGTGGCGGAGGAGTGTGCTCAGCCTTCGAGCGAGCCCCGGAAAGTCACCGTTGCGGCGCCGGGAAGGTAGTCGACCCCGATGAGCACGTCCTCGCGCGCATCCTCGTCGACGAGGAAGACATAGCTCGCCGTCGCGGACTCACCGACGGCAAGCTCTCCGCCGAAGCCTCCGGAATCGCCGGACTGAATGGGCAGCGCGGGTGTGCGATCTGCTCCCGTGTAGAGATTGACCGCCACATAGTCCATGTTCATCGGCGCATCCGTGGTGTTGGTGATCTCGACGGTGACGCTGATCCCCGGACCCGACACCTCGCCGGGGAGCTTGCCGACGACATCGAGCGACTCCGTCTTCACCAGGGCCACCTGAGCACCGTCGGACCCGGTCGCGGTCTCCGTGGGCGCAACAGGCTCCTGCTCCGGGGCGACCGGCTGCTCCTGAGCGCCCTCGGGCGGTACCGGTGCCGGCAGGGGCTCGATGGACTCGGCCGGCGCCGGCTCCGTCACCGCGGGATCCGCCGTTGGGTCAGACGCCGATGCCGATGCCGAAGCAGTGTCCGTGGGCGCTGACGTCGCGCCCGCCGTACCGGCGGTGCCGCCGCTTGCCCGCAGCGCGATCACCGCGACGATCACAGCGGCCACGCCGACCGCGGCGAGAGCGGCCAGGACGATGCGCTTGCGCGCGCGGACTCGGCCGCCGCGAGCCGGTGCCTCATCGGGGGCCGCGCTCATTGCGCGGTCCCCGTTGCAGCGAGGCCCACGGCGGCCATGGGCTGAGCGGGCGCGGCGGCGAGCGGCGCGCCCGGCGCCGTGGCTGCCGCAGACGGCACCTGCATGCGCGCGCGAGCAAGACGGCGATGGACGATGGCGTTCTCGCGCGGTGGCGCGAGCAGCAATGAACGAGTCACAGAAGCGACCTTCCCCAGGACGTGAACGGTCAACTCCCCAGCAGACCGGACGGGCTCATGAGAGCCGTCTCATAAACCATACGCGTCGGCCGTGAGGTTCCCGGGTCTTCGCACCCCTGCTGTGGATTACTCGCGTCTGCGCCTGTGCACAGTCGCTCAGCGTTGAGCGGCGCGCCTCGCAAGTTCGGCCCGCGCGATCCGACGACCGTCGCGCAGGCCCCGGTAGGCCGCTCGCAGCGGCGGCAGCGGACGCAGGAACTGACGCCGTCCGCCGCGCAGCAGAATGGCACGAGCGCTGGCCGTCGAGCTCGCCAGCCAGCTGCGGATGCCGGCCTCATCCAGATGCCGGGCAGCGTAGAGGAGCCGATTGCGGATGTTGAAGTAGTAGTACAGCTCGCTCTTCGCCTCGGACCGCTGGGCGCTGGATCGATGGGTGGCGCCCTCATCGTGAACGGCCACGGCACTCGTCACCACCGCGAGCGCACCGCCGGCGACCCGGACCCGGTGCGAGAAGTCGACATCCTCCCAGTACAGCTCGAACTCTTCGTCGAAGCCGTCGACGAGATCCCATACCTCCCGCGTCACCCAGAGCGCTGTCCCGGCCAGCCATTCCTCGCGTTCGGCGCCCGGGAAGCGGTCACGGGCCCGCCTGCCCCGCGTCTCTCCCGTGCCCAGATACAGGTCGCAGCCGTCGAACCAGATGCGCCCGTCCGGAGTGCGGATCACCGGCGACACGAGCACGCGCCGGTCCCCCGCCGTCGCGGCGATGAGCGCCTCGGCCGCCGCGGCGTCCAGGCTCGCGTCCGGGTTGAGCACCAGCAGGTCCGTCGCGCCGTCACGCCATGCCTCACGCGCGCCCGCGTTGACACCCGCGCCGAACCCGCGATTGTCGGGGAGCGCGATGAGCCGCCACCCCTGCTGATCCGCCAGATCCTGTACCCGAGCCCGCTCCGCCGCCGAGTGCAGGTTGTCCACAACGTACACATGGGCGTACGGCATCGCCGCAGCCGTCGCCACGAGGTTCTGCGACAGCAGCCCCGCCGATGCATAGTTCACGACGATGATCGCTACTTCGCGCGTCACGTCCCATCCCTTCGTCCCCGAGCGGTCTAGTGTATTGAGGCAAACCGGGAGGGTCATGCGCGTCCTGTTCGACGGCTACTGGTGGGATGGCGACGCCCGCGGTACGCGAGCCGTGCAGCGGGAGCTCATCCTGGCCTGGCATCGCGCCTTCCCTCGCGACCAGCTGTCGGTGGCCTTGCGGCCGGAATCCCCGGCCGACGACCTTCCGGCTGCGGTGAACCGTGTCACCGTGCGGCTGCGTCCGCACGCGCTCTCCAACCTCGTCGAACTGAGGCGGCTGGCGCGACGCGAGCGGGCTGACGCGCTGGTGGTCCATGACTTCACGCCCCTCGGCGGAGCGACGGCGACGATCGTGCACGACGCGATGCACCGCGATCACCCGGCCTGGTTCCCGATGTCTCAGCGCCTGTACTCGTCGGCGATCCTGCCGAGCGCCCGGTTCGCCAACATCGTGGCCACCGGCACGCGGAGCGAGGCGGCGCGCATCGAGCGTCACGAGTGGGCTCTCGCGCCGGTGACCAGCATCGGCGTGGCTGCGCGGACATCGCTCACGACCGCGTCACCGGCCCGCCCCGCGATCGTTGCAGACGTGACGCAGTTCGCCCTCACTCGAGGTCGGCTGGGTACCCGCGACGGGATCGACGACGCTGTCGCGGCCGCGCTCGCCTCGTCCCGCGTAACCACGCAGAGCCCGCTCATCGTGGTCGTCGACTCGTCACGCCGGTCCGTCGAGGCACGCCTCAGCGCACGCCACCGTGCCGCGCGCGACACCGGTCGCATCCGGTTCTCGGGCCGGCTGACGCCCGCCGAGCTCAGCTGGATGCTGCGACACACGGCGCTGGTGCTGAGCCTCGCTCCCGATGAGAACATGGCGCTGCCTGCCATGGAGGCGACGTGGTTCGATGCGCCTCTCGTCGCCTCCGACGTCCCCGCCCATCGTGAGGTGGCGGGCGGTTGGGCGCATCTGGTCCCGGTCGGCGATGCGGTGGCAGCGGGCGCCGCGATCGATGCCCGCTGGCATGCAGCCGGCGACGAGGAGGCCCGCGAACGCATCCTGGCCCGCGCGGACTGGCGTGCTGCGGCACGGGAGCTCCGCGCCGCCATCGTGTCGTCCACGGCTCGCTGAACCGAGTTATCCACAACCACGGGAAAGCGCCGATACGCGCGCTCCCAGCTGATTACGCTGACCACTCGATGCGGGAGCAAACCGGCCCGCTGCCTGGGGGGAATCGTGACGAGCACGCGCACGCACTGGCGTTTTCGCACCGCGCTAGCCGAGCTGCGCGCAGCTCAGAAGTCCTCGTCCGGTGCTGCGGCATACTCTCGATTCGTCAACCGCCCGCTCGGTCGTCCGCTCGCCGCCGCGGCGGCAGCGGCGGGCCTCACTCCCACGCAGGTGACACTGCTCAGCGCGCTGTGCACGTTCACTGCGATCGGACTCATCGCGGCGACGGAGCCCAGCGCGCTCATGTCCGTGGCGGTGGCTGCGCTCCTGATGCTCGGATACGCGCTCGATTCCGCGGACGGTCAGCTCGCCCGGCTCACCGGCACCGGTTCTGCGGCGGGTGAGTGGCTCGATCACTTCTTCGATGCGCTCAAGGCTGCGACGATTCACCTCGCCGTGCTGATCTCCTGGGCACGATCCGACGAGCTCGCGCCCGTGATGCTGGCAGTTCCGCTGGTGTACAGCGCGGTCGCCTCCACCTACTTCTTCGGGATGATCGGCGCAGACTTCCTCCGGCGTCGCGCGGGCGTGGCCGCAGGCGGCGGAACAGGCGCGGCGTATCGATCCAGCCCGCTGTACGCGCTCGCCGTGCTCCCCACCGACTACGGCCTGCTGTGCCTTGCCACGCTGCTGCTGTGGCTCCCGGTGCCGTTCTCCGCGGTGTACACCCTGATGGCGGCCGCGACCCTCGCGGTCCTTGCGTTGGCAGCCGTGCGCTGGTACCGGTCGCTGGTCGCACTGGAGGCGGTCGAATGACACGTCCTCTCCGTGTGATGCAGTCCTTCGCAGCGCCTCGCACCACCACGAACCCGTACATCACCATGCTGGCGCAATCGCTGCGCGACGAGCCGAACGTCGAGCTGGTGACCTTCTCCTGGCCACGAGCACTGTTCGGTCGGTACCAGGCGTTTCACTGGCACTGGCCCGAAGCGCGGTTGGCCGCCGGCTCTCCTCTTCGCCGCCGCCTGAAGAAGGTCCTGCTGCGCCTCCTCGCCCAGCGGCATCGGCGGTCGCGCCGGATCGGGGTGGTGCGCACGGCGCACAATCCCGATCTCCCCAACATCGCGGACGACGAGCGCGCTCTGCTCATGGACATCCAGGCCGATGCCGACGTGGTCATCCGGCTGAATCCCACCACTTCCGTCGACGCGGGCGTACTGGTCCGCGACATCCCGCACGGCGACTATCGCTCCTGGTTCGACGGCCATTCCCGGCTACGGCGACGCGCAGGACATGTCGTCACGTTCGGGCAGCTGCGCGGGTACAAAGGGGTCGAAGACCTGCTGAGCGCGTTCAGCCAAGCACACGACGCGGATCCGGCCCTCTCCCTGACGGTGGCCGGTCGCCCGACCTCGGCGGAACTCACCGCACGCCTGCTCGCGACTGCTGGTGCCGGGGTGGAACTGGATCTGCGCTTCGTGCCCGACGAGGATCTCGTCCGGATCATCTCATCCGCGTCACTCGTCGTGCTGGCCTACCGTGACCTTCACAACTCCGGCAGCGCGCTCGCCGCGCTCTCGCTGAACCGCCCGGTTCTGGTGCCACGGTCAGCGTCAACCGACGCCCTGGCCGAAGACGTCGGCGAGGAATGGGTGATCCGCTACGAGCACCTGGACGGCACCGTGCTCCGAGAGGCCATCGCCGCGGCCGAGCGCCTGGACATGGACTCGGCCCCTGATCTGTCTCGACGCGACTGGGGCGAGGCCGGCCGGCTTCATGCCGAGGCCTACCGAGCGGCCCGGGCGCACCGGAGGTCGCGATGAGGATCGTCATCGCGATTCCCACCTTCCGTCGTCCCGAACTGCTGGCGGCGCTGCTGGCCGCGCTCCCGGAGCGTATCGCTGAGCTCGATCCGGGGGATCGGGCAGCCGTGCTCGTCGTCGACAACGATCCGAGCGGATCGGCAGCGGCCACCGTGGCATCCTGCCCGCTGCCAGCCCGGTTCGTGGTCGAGACCGGGGCTGGGGTGGCGCACGTGCGCAACCGAGCCCTCGACGAAGCGGACAACGCCCTGCGTGCGATCGGTGAGACCGGCGCGGATGCCCTGGTGTTCATCGATGACGACGAAGTACCCGAGCCCGGCTGGTTGCGGTCCCTCGTGGACACCTGGCGCGCATACGACTGCGCCGCGGTGATGGGGACGGTGCGCTCGGACCTGCCGGCCGATCTGGACCCCTGGCTCGTGGCGACCGGGACGTTTCGTCGCGCATCCCACCCCACCGGAACCGAGATGCCCGCCGCGGCCACGGGAAACCTGCTGCTGGATCTTGCCCGCGTGCGGCGCGTGGGCGCCCGTTTCGACCCTCGGCTGAGTCTCACCGGCGGCGAGGACACGCTGTTCACGCGTGCGCTGGTTCGCGCCGGTGAGCGCATCGTGTGGTGCGCCGAGTCGGTGGCCGTGGACACCGTCGTACCGGAACGCCTGACCCGGGACTGGGCTCGGGAGCGGGCATACATGCGCGGCAACGCCACGGTGCACATCGCCCTGATGGAGGCGACCGGTCCGGCGCGGATCAGCGTGTTGCGCTGCGGATTTGCTCTCGGCGGGGCGGCCCGCATCCTCTGCGGCCTCCTGCTGCGCGCCGCGGGACGACTCGTCTCCCGCCCGGACACGGACGCCCACGGATGGCGCGTGCTCCACCGTGGTCGCGGCATGCTCGCCGCGGCCGCAGGCTACGTCCACCGCGCGTACGCGCGCGATCGTCAGAACAACCGCTGAGTGCGGAAGAAGGAAGAAATGCGCATCGGTTACGCCCCGGGGGCCTGGGACCTCTTCCATGTCGGCCACCTCAACATCCTGCGCCATGCCCGCGAGAACTGCGATCGCCTGATTGCGGGGGTGGTGGATGACGCCATGCTGCTCCGAGCCAAAGGACGCACGCCGATCGTGCCCACCGCCGAGCGCGCCGAGATCGTGCGCTCGCTGAGCATCGTCGACGACGTGTTCATCGAAACCCAGCCGGACAAGGTGGCCACCTGGCGTGAGGTGGGCTTCACGCACTTCTTCAAGGGCGATGACTGGCGCGGAACCCGCAAGGGAATGCAGCTCGAGCGCGACTTCCGTGCCGTGGGTGTTGAAGTGGTCTATTTCCCGTACACCACGCACACCTCGTCGACGCTCTTGCGCGCCGCGCTGGAATCGCTGGAACGCCCGGTCCCCGCCACATGACCGAAGCAACTGTGCCCTGTGCACAGTAAATTCGCGGCACGCGGATTTCGGGCATGATGGTCGCACGGCCCTGGGGAGGACCGGGCGATCGCGCGTCCGATGTCGATCGTCATCGATGGCGGTGATACATCGCGCAAGGGGATCTCACATGACGCGCTGGGGAGCGCAGTTTCCCGTCGGAGGATCGGCGGGCTTGGACTCAACGGGAACCGATTCGGCTGGGGACCGCGCTGAACTGACCATCAATCGCGCGCAGCTCGATGCGATGCGTGCTCGGTCAGCGTCGGCCGTCCGCGATGAGCTGGCACCGGATGATGACGACGCCACGATCAGCCGTGACGCTCTCAACCAGCTCCGCCGCGCGCGCCGCGACCCCGGGGTTCCCGGCGACAACGCACTCGACGCGCACGCAGTTCTTGGCGGAGGCGAAGTTCTCGACGGAGCGTCCGACCAGGACGACGTTCTCGACGACGACAACGCGTCCAACGATGACGAGGTTCTGGGCGACGAGGTTCTCGACGACGACGAGACGCCCGACGAAGACGAGGTTCTCGACGGCGAGGACTTCGACGATGACTTCGACGATGACTTCGACGATGACCAGACGGTGAGCCGAGCAGAGCTCGACCGGCGCCGGAGAGCGGCCCGTACGAACGCGGCGACGGAGGCGAGGCGGCTGCGTCGCAACGTGCGCAGCACGGCGGACGCCTCATCTACTGCTGAGACCGCTGACGACGCCTCACCTTCGGCAGAGACCGATGGCGCCTCGACTCCCACCGAGATCACCGACGCCTCAGCCCGCGCCGAAATCGCCGACGCCCCCCGCGCTGCGGAGACAGGGACCGCCTCGTCGCCCGAAGAGACAGCGCACACCTCGACTCCCGCAAAGACCGAGGCCACCTCATCGCGCGAGGCGCCGACGTACACTTCGGCTCCCGCAGCGACCTCGCACACCGAGATTCCCGAAGAGGCGCCCGCTGCCTCGACTCCCGCAGAAACGAGCACCACCCCGTCGCCGACAGCGACCACGCACACCTCGATTCCCGAAGAGGCACCAGCCGCCTCAACTCCCGCAGAGACCAGCACCACCCCGTCGCCCGCTGCCACCACGCACACCTCGATTCCCGAAGAGGCACCAGCCGCCTCAACTCCCGCAGAGACCAGCACCACCCCGTCGCCCGCTGCCACCACGCACACCTCGATTCCCGAAGAGGCACCAGCCGCCTCAACTCCCGCAGAGACCAGCACCACCCCGTCGCCCGCTGCGACCACGCTCACCGCGTCGCCTGCAGCGACAGCACATATCTCGACTCACGCAGGGACCAGGCACACCTCACCTCTCACCGCTATCGCAGACGCGGCGCCCGAGCGAGAGGACACAGAGGCCCGCGCGCTGGAGGCAGAGGCCGGCGCGCTGGAGGCAGACGGGTACTTCCGCGACGCGAGCACGATCCCATACGCCACCCTGATGTCCTTGCGGGCTGCGGCCGCGGGCCAGGCGACGGACCACGGCATGTTCGTTCCCCGAAGCACGACGCCGTCCGACGTGCACACCTCGGAGCAGAACGTGAGCACCCGGAGCATCCGGCTGCCTCTTCCCGCCGCAGAGCTCGCCCGGGAGATCGACGAGGGCGACGACGAGGAGGTTCCGGAGGAGACCTTGCCGGCACCGGTGACGCATGACGTCGCCGTGTCCGCGCGTGCGAACCCCGCTCGCCGAAGCGCCGGCCGAGCCGCTCCTCGGACGAGCGCCGGGCCGAACGATCGGCCGCACCCCTCCCCGCGTGGACCACGCACCCCGGCGGGGCGCACAAGGCCGAGCGGCGCCGGAGGTCCGGTGAGCGCCCGCGTTCGTCGCCGGCCGATGACGGCGGCGCGCCGGCGCATCGTGGTGCTGACGATCGTCGCCGCGCTCGCCACGGCCATCGCCGTGGTCGTGGCGGTGACGAGTGCTCTCAGAGCTCCCGTCGCGGCCCCGTTGTCCGGTGAGAGCGGCGCGTCGGTTGCGGACTCCGATGTGAGGGCCGGCGCAGGTCACGGCGAGACCAACATCCTGATCGCCCTCGCCGACTCGCCGGAGGATGCCGCGGACATCGCGTCCGAGGGCGGGGCGCAGGCCGTGGCGATCGCCGTGGTCGACTTCTCCGCCGACGGCTCCAGCGTCTCCTCGGTCTCGTTCCGCCCCGACACCTGGGTGGCGATCCCCCAGCACGGTGAAGGCACGCTCTCAGACGCGCTCAGCATGGGCGGGGCGGAAGCACTGCGAGCCAGCATGCAGGACTCCCTCGGTATCCGTATCGACCACACCATGGTGATCACGGAGCCCTGGCTGACCGGGCTCGCGCTGTCCGGAGACCTCGACATCGTCAATCCGTCGGATATCGAGGCCGATCGGTTCACGTTCCCCACCGGACCACTCACGCTGACCCCGAGCACGGCGGCGGACTACCTGATGTCCGACCCGCGTGACCTCCTCCGCCAGCAGGCGGTGCTCGACGGCGCAGCGCGTGTGCTGATCGCCCGGGGAACGCCGGGTGGGACGACGACGGATGCCGGGCTGGTGGTGCTGCCGGCGTTCACCGAAAGCGATCTCGACCAGCTGAACACGCAACTGCGCCAGGTGGGCGCGAGCGACATCGTCTACGGCGTCGCGGCGACGTCTGACGCCGAACGCGCCTCTCGCGACGTGGCGACACTGGACGGCACGGCGTGGCGGGAGCTGCGCGCCGCATTCGCCGCCGATGACGTGGCAGGTCATCTCCGCTCCGGAACGAGCCGGTAGGTTCCGGCGAGGCGTAGCCTGGATCCATGACCACTCCCGCACCTGACACGATCACCATGTTCGGCGCCGCCTGGTGCGGTGACTGCCGTCGCACGAAGAAGCAGCTCGACGAGCTCGGCGTCGCGTACACCTACGTGGACCTCGAGGCCGATCCTGCTGCGGCGGACGTTGCCAAGGACATCTCCGGGCGCACGAACATCCCCGTCGTCGTGTATCCCGACGCCACGCACCACGTGGAGCCGAGTAACGCCGACGTCGAGGCGAAGCTCAGCGAGCTGAACCTCATCTGATTCCCGTCGCCGTCGGTCCTCTCCGAGGGCCGACGGCTGGCGTGCCGTGGGTGTGCGCCGACCCGCGCCGATACACTGACGCGATGAGCACTGGCGCTCCACACCCGACCCCTGGCCCGCCCGTGACGGGCGCACATCGTCTGTCTGCGGGAACCATCGCCCGCTACGCCGCGGGTTCTCTCGGCACGGGCGGCTTCGCGACCCTGCCTGGACTCGTACTGACCTACTACCTCACCGACAACCTCGGTGTGGCCGCAGCGCTCGCCGGGGTGGTCATCACCATCGCGAAGCTCTGGGACGTGATCATCGACCCGGTCATCGGTGCCCTTACTGACCGTCAGCGTGCGTTCACCGGGAGCAGACGCGGCTACATGCTCGTCGGCGCCTGTTCACTGCCGTTCCTGTTCGCGCTGACCTTCGCCGTCCCTCCCGGGCTGGCACCGGTGATCGGGGCGCTCTGGGTGCTGGTCGCGTTCACGGCGACGGCCACGGCTTTCAGCCTGTTCCAGGTCCCGTACATCGCACTGCCGGCCGAACTCACGCCCGGATACGACGAGCGCACACGGCTGCTCACCTGGCGCGTGATCGTCCTGACGTTCGCGATCCTGCTCTTCGGGGCGGGAGGCCCGATCCTGCGCGATCTGACCGGTGATCCCACCACCGGCTACCTCCTTATGGGTGCGGTCTCGGGTGTGACGATCGGGATCGGGATGCTGATCGCGACATCGGTCGCTGCGCGTGGGACCCGGCGGGTGTCCCGGGCCGATGCACCGGGCCTGGACGTGCGGGCGCACTATGTGGAAGGGATGCGCGCGCTGCGGCGCAGCCAGCCGTTCCGCGCCCTTCTCCTCACCTACGTGTTGCAGGCACTCGCAACGGGCCTCATGCTCGCCGGCGCGCAGTACCTGGCCACCTGGGTGATGCGCTCGGAAGCAGCGGTGACGCTGTTGTTCGTGTCACTGATCGCCCCGGCTCTCATTGCGGCACCCGTCTGGAGTGCGATCGCTCGTCGCACCGGCAAGACGCGGGCGTTCCGGCTCGCGTCGACCCTGTTCATCGTCGCCGCGGTCATCATCGCAGGAGCGCTCATGGCACCGGGTGATTGGCTGTACGCCCCGGTGGCGCTGGCGGGTATCGCCTATGCCGGCATGCAGTCGTTGCCCATGGCCATGCTGCCCGATGTGATCTCCGCGGATGCGGACGGCCCGGCCGCCGCCGGCACGTTCAGCGGAGTGTGGACCGCGGGAGAGACGGTGGGATTCGCTCTCTCGGCCTCAGCGTTCACTGCGGTGCTGACGCTCACGGGATACGTCTCGTCCACCGCGGACATGTCGGTGACCCAACCCGAATCCGCTGTCGCCGGGATCGTGGTCGCGTTCAGCATCGTCCCCGCCGGTCTGACCCTCCTGAGCCTGATGAGCCTGTCACGGTATCGGGTCACCAAGCAGGATATCGACGTCGTCACCCCCGCCACGTGACGGCGACGAGGCATAGGCTGGCCGAAGACCAGGAGGTTTCTTGTGAGCACACCCGCTGACGCAACACCGGAGCCGATCGACGCGGCTGCGGCGCAGAAGTCCGCTGCACAGCCCGCCCGAGCGTCCCGCAGCGGCGCCGCACGTGCGCGTGAGAAGACCCCGAAAGCGGACAAACCCGAAACCGTGGCGGCGCGCAAGACGCGTGCGTCCGCCGCATCGTCAGGCTCGGCGCGATCGAAGCGGCCGAGTCCTGCGCCCGGTCGCGCCGCCGCAGCGCAGCCCCCGCGTCCGGCAGTCTCCGCCGAGACGATCGCTGCTATCGACACCGAGCTCGACGCCCTGCGGATCGGATCAGCGGTCTGGTCCACGCTTACTCTGACCCAGCGTGCCACGCTCCTGCGCCGACTCCACGCGAGTGTGTCGGCTGCAGCCGAGGACTGGGCCAGGATCGCGGCCGAGACGAAGGGGCTGGACGCACGTCATCCGCTGCGAGGCGAGGAGTGGCTGAGCGGCCCCTACGCCGTCCTGTCCGCACTGAGCACCTACGAGCGGACGCTGCGGACCCTGGCGGCCGGCGGGAGTCCGCTGGATGGGAAGAAGTTCTCGACGTCGCCGAGTGGCCGCACCCGCGTAGACGTCTTCCCCGCCGACGGGGTGGATGCGACGCTCCTGTCCGGCTTCACCGGTCAGGTGTGGCTGCGTCCGGGCGTGGATGCCGGTCAGGCGATCCGTGGCGCCGGTCTTGCTCAGCTCACTCCCGGCGCGTCCGGCGGTGTAGGTCTGGTACTCGGCGCAGGGAACATCACCTCGATCCCGGTGCTGGATGTCCTGTACGAGCTGCTCTCCGCCAACCGCGTGTCGCTGCTGAAGCTCAATCCCACCCAGGACCGGCTGCTTCCGGTGTACCGCCGTGCGCTGCTCCCGCTTGTGGAGGCCGGCTTCGTGCGCATCATCTCGGGTGACGGAGCCGTCGGCGCACACCTCACCGCATCCGATGCCTTTGCCCACGTCCACATCACCGGGTCCGCGGTGACCTTCGACGCCATCGTCTGGGGGACAGGGGCTGCGGCGGAGAAGCGACGCAAGAACGGCCAGCCCCTCCTCCACAAGCCGATCACCGGCGAGCTTGGCGGCGTCGCCCCGATCATCGTGGTTCCCGGGGAGTGGACGCAGGCTGATCTCGACTACCAGGCCGAGCACGTGGTGACGATGCGCCTGCAGAACTGCGGGCACAACTGCATCTCCGGTCAGGTGGTGATCCTCTCCGCGGATTGGCCTCAGCGCGAGGACTTCCTCGACGCGCTCCGCCGAGCCTATGCGGCAGCACCGGACCGGCCGGTCTGGTACCCCAACTCGGCATCGAAGCTCGGTGCCGCAGACGACGCCTACCCTGCGGCTGAACGCTTCGGCGAACGCCGGTTCATCGTCCTGGATAACGCCGACGACGCACGCACTCTGGAGAGTACCGAGTACTTCTCCCCGGTGCTCGGCGTGGTCACCCTTCCCGGTACCGGACAGCACTTCCTCGATGCGGCCGTCGCGCACGCGAACGAGAAGCTCGCCGGAACACTGGGTGCCAACGTCCTCATCGATCCGTCCGCCCAGCGCGCCCTCGGGGCCGGGTTCGATCGGGCCATCGACGATCTCCACTACGGGAACATCGCGATCAATGGCTGGACCGGTTTCTCCTTCACGGCGCCCACGTTGTCGTGGGGGGCCTTCCCCGGTCACACGTTGTCCGATGTGGGCAGCGGAATCGGCGTTGTCCACAACGGTCTTCTCATCGATCACGTCGAACGATCGGTGCTCTCCGGTCCGTTCCGCCCGTTCCCGCGTTCCCTCGGCGGCGGCGCATGGACGATCCTCCCGAAGCCGCCGTGGTTCGTCACGAGCCGTACGGGAGCGCAGGTGAGCGAGGGCTTCACCCGCTTCCGCATGGACGGGAACGTTCCGCGACTGATGAAGACGCTGCTCCAAGCGCTGCGCAGCTGACACAGAAAACCCCTCCAGCATCGCCGCGCTTGCGCGGGTGATGGTGGAGGGGTGTGTGGTGTTGGGGGAATGACGAAAGCCCTGACCAGCGGTGGTCAGGGCTTTCGTGTTAAAAGGAGTCCGGCGGTGTCCTACTCTCCCACAGGGTCCCCCCTGCAGTACCATCGGCGCTGAGAGGCTTAGCTTCTGGGTTC
>NZ_JBIZVZ010000007.1:0-112779 GCF_044769785.1 Microbacterium sp. GXS0129
CCGCCGACCGGGCATGGACCGCGGCGACGGACGGGACTACAAAGGCAATTTCACATCCCGAGACCCGGACGCGCCCCCTCGCGACTATGAGCAGGCGGAGAAGAACGGCCTGGATAGAGTCGAGGAAGACCTCGGTGGTATCGAGGTTATCCGCGATAAGGTCAATGTTCAATATGACGGATCGCCTCAGAAAGGTGGCCGATATTATGACGGCTATTACCCCAACGGTGATGGGACTTTTACGGGAATTGAAGTTAAGTCAGGTGGAGCCTGGAACAGATATCACAACTCCGAAGTCGATACCCAAAGAGCTTTTGATGCCGGAGTGAGTCCAGCGAATCCTGCCGTCGGTGTGCACAATGATGACTTGATTCGGATAACTCGTGTAATTTTGGTGCAGGTAGATTGATGATGAAGAGTTCGAAAGGGAAGATGCCTGTGGTGGCACCCACTCACGGCCAGAAAACCCTCTACGCCGCCGGGTCGTTGCGGCAAACAGGTGGTGGGTTGACCCCACTTCGCGGCACGGTGGCAGACCATATTCTGCGAATGCTCCAGCTGCTTGACGGCCAGGAGAGAACTGCATACTCGATCTGGCGCATACCAGCGGGTGAAACTGACCCGATGGCGGTGGGCGAGACCTTCATTCAGGCGGGCGGCTCCGCGCAAGCGATGACCGTAGAGGCGCGGGTGATGACCTCGGACGGCACGGCCCGTCTCTTCACGGTGGGACGACAGGAGCCGGTGAAAGGGCCGCCCACCACGATCTGGATCAATGACCGTGCGCAGGTCACCGTCTCGTCGAACGAAGTATTCACTGCTGAGGAGGCGGCCGTGGTCTTCTTGACGTTCTACCTCACCGACACTGTTGCACAGCCGTATCAGTTGCGTGAGCTCAATTTCGGGGACGGATGACGCCATGCAGATATCGGTGAAGCATGACGGCGTGGCGGGCCTGGTCGCCGAAATGACCGTTACTTCTCGCCAGATCGCTCACGAGCTGGAACAGCTGGACCGCACCGCAGCACTCTTGCAGTCGCAATGGAACGGTGAAGCACTCGAGGCCTATCGCGTCGCCCACGCACGGTGGAGTGCGGCACAAGCCGTGATGAGCACCGTCCTTCGAGAGCTGACGAAGCGCCTCGCGAACGCAAATCAGATCAGCATCGACACGGGTGCACTGGCCGCTCGCGTCTGGGACTGAACGGCAGTGAAGTAGCCCGACCCGCTGACATTCAGGTATGACCGACGGACCTCGCCCCCGCATGGACGGCGGTGGGGCGAGGGACGATCCCGGTTGCGCAGCCCAGCCATCCCTCCGTTCGGCATGCACCCCGTACCCTGGAGGGGATGGCACATCTTCTCGGGGCCGAGGCCCTGCACCTGGAATATCCGACCAAGGTCGTCTTCGACTCCGTCTCGCTGGGCGTGAACGAGGGCGACCGGATCGGGATCGTCGGTCGCAACGGCGACGGAAAATCGAGTCTGCTGCGCATGCTCGCGGGCCTGGTCGAGCCCGATGGCGGCCGCGTCACGGTACGCGGCGGAACGCGGATCGGCGTGCTCAGCCAGGAGGACGTGCTGGAGGACGACGAGACGATCGCGCACGCCGTGGTGGGGGACACCCCCGAACACGTCTGGGCGGGGGACGCCAAGATCCGCGATGTGATCGCGGGCCTCCTGGGCGACCTGCCGTGGGATGCCCGTGTCGGCGACCTCTCCGGCGGACAACGTCGTCGTGTGGCGCTGGCCCACCTCCTCGCGGGCGATCACGACGTGATCTTCCTCGACGAGCCCACCAACCACCTCGACGTCGAGGCGATCGCGTGGCTGGCCGAGCACCTGAAGCGGCGCTGGCCCGCGAACCAGGGCGGGCTTCTCGTCGTGACCCACGATCGCTGGTTCCTCGATGAGGTCGCGAACAACACCTGGGAGGTGCACGACCGGATCGTCGAGCCCTTCGAGGGCGGGTATGCGGCCTACATTCTGCAACGGGTCGAGCGTGACCGCCAGGCTGCCTCGATCGAGGCGAAGCGGCAGAACCTCGCTCGAAAGGAACTCGCCTGGCTGCGACGCGGCGCCCCAGCCCGCACCAGCAAGCCGCAGTTCCGCATCGATGCAGCCAATGCACTCATCGCCGATGTGCCGGAGATCCGCAACAAGACGGAGCTGTCGGCGCTGGCCGTCTCGCGACTCGGCAAAGACGTGGTCGATCTCCTCGACGCCGGCGTCTCGTACGGAGACAAGACCGTGCTGCGAGACGTGGAGTGGCGCCTCGCCCCCGGTGAGCGCACCGGCATCCTCGGCGTGAACGGAGCAGGCAAGTCGACGCTGCTCGGCCTCATCGCCGGCACCATCGAGCCGACGTCCGGCACGGTCAAGCGCGGCAAGACCGTCCAG
Source organism: Microbacterium sp. GXS0129 (assembly GCF_044769785.1). Taxonomy (NCBI): domain Bacteria; kingdom Bacillati; phylum Actinomycetota; class Actinomycetes; order Micrococcales; family Microbacteriaceae; genus Microbacterium; species Microbacterium sp. GXS0129. Next base: position 2,401 of record NZ_JBIZVZ010000007.1, read on the forward strand.
GTGGCCACACTCACACAGCGCCTCGACGAACTCGAAGAGCACCTCAACGAGCCGGTCCGCGTAGTCGTCGGGCGGTTGCAGACCACCTACACGTTCGGCGCAGGGTCGAAGGCCCAGGAGCTCTCTCCCGGTCAGCTGCTGGAGCGCATGGGATTCCAGAGCGCCCAGCTCTCGACACCGGTGAAGGACCTTTCCGGTGGTCAGAAGCGCCGCCTCCAGCTGCTGCTGATCCTGCTCAACCAGCCGAATGTGCTCATCCTCGACGAGCCGACGAACGACCTCGACACCGACATGCTCGCGGCACTCGAGGACCTGCTGGACTCGTGGCCCGGCACGCTCATCGTGGTCTCCCACGACCGCTACTTCCTGGAGCGGGTGACGGATCAGCAGTACGCGATCCTCGATCAGCACCTGCGGCACCTGCCGGGCGGCGTGGACGAATACCTGAAGCGCCGTGCGGCACAGGGCACCGCATCCGCATCCGTCACAGCGACTCCCGATGCCGCCGCTCCCGCCGGGCTCACCGGCAAGGAGGCGCGTGAGGCCGAGAAGGAGATGGCGTCGCTGGAACGGCGCATCCAGAAGCTGCGTCAGACAGCGGCGAGCGCTCGCGCGAAGCTCGCCGACATGGATCAGTCCGACTACGTCGCGCTCGGCAATCGCATGACGGAGATCTCCGGGTGGGAAGGCGAGGCCGACGAGCTGGAGATGCGCTGGCTGGAGCTCGCCGAGTCCCTCGGCTGAGCGCTCAGAGATCGAAAACGCCGCTCCGAGGAGGCTCGGAGCTGCGTTTTCGATCTCTCACGGCTGGCGCGCGGCGTCCTCCGTCTCGGCGGCGCCGATGCCGCGCAGCGCGGGGGTGAGCGTGACCGCGAGTGCGACCAGCACGAGCACGAGGATCATCGCGAGACGTAGACCGAAGTGCTCACCGAGGAAGCCGAGGGCGGGCGGTCCGGCCAGGAACGCCACGTAGCCGATCGTCGCGACCAGGGAGACGCGCGCCGCGGAGTTCGGGCCGGAGTCCCCGGCCGCCGAGATCGCAACGGGGAAGCCGAGCGCGGCTCCCAGCCCCCACAGCGGGATGGCACAGGCGGCGACGACCGGACTGTCAGCGAAGATCACGAGAGCCAGTCCCACCGCGCCGAGGGCCGCGCTGCCGCCGAGCACTGCTGCGCGGCCGAAGCGGGTGATGAGCGGACCGCCGGAGAAGCGGCCGATGGTCATCATCGCCGCGAACACGGCGAACAGTCCCGAGCTCCACGCCGGATCGAATCCATGGCCGTCGACCATCAGCAGCGGCAGCCAGTCGTTGGCCGAGCCTTCGGCGAGCGCCAGCGCCAGGACGATCACCCCGATGATCAGCAGCCGTCGATCGCGCCACACCGGAGCGTGGTGGGATTTCTCTACCGGGCCCGATGCCTGCGAGCGCGGCACGCCGGGCAGCGCCCACAGCACGGCGAGAACGGCGATCACGGTCACCATCAGCAGGTGCCAGAGCACGGGAAGGTGCAGCGCTACAGCGCCCAGACCGATGACCGCGCCGGCGACGGTGCCGAGGCTGAACGAGCCGTGCAGCGCGGGGAGCACGGGAACGCCCGCTCGCTGTTCCACCTCGGCGCCCTCGACGTTCATCGCCACCTCCGCACCGCCCATGCCCAATCCCATGAGACCGAGACCGATGGCGGTGAGCCACGCGCTGCCGATGGCGGCGCCGGCCCCGATCGTGGGCGTGGCGAGCAACTGGAGCGATATGCCGACCGTGATGACGGGTCGGGTGCCGAAGCGCGCGGTGAGGGCGCCCGACGAGAGGATCCCGAGCATCGAGCCGACGGACAGCCCGAACAGGACGAGTCCCATCGTGGCGGTGGAGGCTTCCAGCAGGTCGCGCACGTCGGGCGTTCTGGTCACCCAGGAGGCGAACATCATCCCGGGGACGAAGAAGAGCACGAACAACGACATGCGGCGGCGGCGAAGGGCGGCGTCCATGGGAGTGGATGTCCTCGGGGGTGGAAGCTGAATCGATTCGATCCGAATGTATCGGTTCCGGGAATACGCGGGGGCCACTCGGACGCTGAATCTTTGCGTCGCCCTGGGGAGAATGTCGTTCCGTCCGGGGCTGACGTGGCGCAGACTGAGCTGCGCGCCGTCCGCATCGCGCGGACCGCCGGGGGAGAGGAAGCCGTATGGAAGGGCTCGAAGTCACCGTTCTGCTGGGGATGGCGGTGCTGGTCGGAACCGTGCTCGCGCCGCGCCTGCGTGTAGCCACACCCCTCGTGCTGCTGGTGCTGGGCGTGGTGATCGGGTTCGTGCCGCAGGCGCGCGAGATCCAGCTGCCGCCGGAAGTGGTACTGCTGTTGTTCCTCCCGGTGATGCTGTTCTGGGAGTCGATGACCACGTCCCTGCGGGCGATCCGCCGCTCGCTGCGATACATCGCACCGATGTCCACCCTGCTGGTGGTCGCCTCGGCGTTCGCCGTTGCCGGGATCGCCGTGCTGCTCGGGCTGCCCTGGGAGGCCGCCCTGATCCTCGGCGCCGCGGTGGCCCCGCCCGACGCCACCGCTGTGGCGGCACTCGGACGTATGTTGCCGCAGCGGATGTTCATGAAGCTGAAGGCCGAGTCGCTGACGAACGACGGAACGGCTCTGGTGCTGTACGCCATCGCGGTGTCGCTGGCCGTGGGCGATCAGGTCTCCCCGCTGTCCGTCACCTGGACCGTCGTCGATTCGTATCTCGGTGGCGCTCTCGCCGGGATCGTCGTCGCAGCGCTCGCCTATCTGCTGCTTCGCCGTCTCACCGGAACTCTCGAGATCAACCTCACCCTGCTGCTGGTGCCCTTCGTCGCCTTCCTGGTCGCCGAGCTCATCGGCGCCTCCGGGGTGCTCGCCGTGGTGATCGCGGGGCTGATCGTGGCCTGGGTCTCGCCGCGCATCACCACGGCAGCATCCCGGCGCCAGGCGGAGTCCGTCTACCCCGTGCTCACCTACATCCTCAACGGCGCGCTGTTCGTGCTGATCGGCACCGAGGTCATGCACGTGCTGTTCGAGAGCTCCTGGGGGCAGGTGGGCCGTCTCGTGCTCATCACGGTGGTCGTCTGGGTCGTGCTGATCGTGGTGCGCCTGCTGTTCCAGCTCTTCTCCGCACCGTTCGCTCTCCCGCGCGGCGCACTGCGCGCGGCAACCAGCGGTGGCGATCGCACGATACCCATGCGGATGTGGATCGTCTCCACGTTCGCCGGCTTCCGTGGCGCGGTTTCCCTGGCGATCGCGCTGTCCGTGCCGCTGGTCACGGCGTCGGGTCAGCCGGTCGCCGCCCGGGACGAGATCATCTTCATCACGGCGGGGGTGATCGTGTTCAGCCTGCTGGTGCAGGGCCCGATGCTGCCGGCGATCGCCCGCTGGGCGAAGCTTCCCGCCGACACTGCAGCGGACGAGGAGTACGAGATCGCGGAACGGGCCATCTCCGGGGCGGCGCTGGCCGCCATCGACGATCTCGCCGTCGAGCACGGCGTCAGTGACGCCGTGCGTGATCGCATTCGCAGCGAGGGGTACGAGCAGCTGGAGTACGCCAATGCTCGCGCGCTGGCTCGCCAGCGAGGTCTCGTGTACGCGGCAGACATCGCCGAGGAGCTCAGCGAAGACGCCGAGCTGGAGACGATGATCGACGTCGCCGCGAGCAACGACCAGGTGCCGCCCGGACGCATGGCCGACGGCGAGCGAGAAGCCGGCGCCGGGCTGCAGATGCTCGCGGTCAGCTCCGACATCGACACCATCGCGCTGTCGCCCATCGCGCTGCGCGAGGAGAGCACGCGACTACGGCTGGCCCTGATGGATCGCCGGCGTGAGGTTCTGCTGCGGTTGCGGCGCGAGGGCACTATCGACGACCTCGTGGCGTGGCGCATCCAGGCGCAGCTCGACCTGGTGGAGGTGAAGCTGCGAGGGGTCGAGGAGATCGACTGAGGCGTGCTCAGCCCTGCGGAGCCTCCTGCAGGGTGCGACGGGTGCGAAAGACGCGATCCGCGCCGCTCAGCGGGTCCGTGAAACGGAGTTCCCGCGCCAGCAGCTGCAGGGGGCGGCTGAAGTCGTCGGGGACCTCGGGAAGCAGGACGGGGTAGAACCCGTCGTTCATGATGCCCAGCCCGAGCGCTGCCAGATGCACCCGCAGCTGGTGCATGCGCCCGGTGTGCGGGTGCAGGAGAGTGTGGATCACCGGGGTGCCCGCATCGGTGCCGCCGCTCTCACCCGTCCCGATCAGCTCGATCAGCGTCTCGGAGTTCGGCTCCGCATCCGGGTCCACCTGGACGCACACGTTGCCACGCAGCTTGTCGATGCGATTGCGGTAGGTGAGCGGCAGCTCGGGGGCGGAGCCGGTGAGACGAGATACCGCCTCGTATGTCTTGCGCACGACGCGGTTCTCGAACAGCAGCTGGTAGGCGCCGCGCGTTGCCGGGCGTGCGGAGAACATGAGCAGACCGGCCGTCGCCCGATCCAGCCGGTGGATGGGGGTGAGGTCAGGGTTGTGCAGTGCATTTCGCAGTCGCACCAGAGCGGAGTTCTGGAGGTACTTGCCGCCCGGGGTGGTCGGCAGGAAGTGCGGCTTGTCCACGACCACGAGATCGTCATCGACGTGCAGGATCTCGATCGGGAAGGGGATCTCCTTCTCGACGGGCGGCTCCCGGTAGTACCAGACGAACTCATGTGATCCGAGCGGAGCGCTTCGGGCCACGGCGGAGCCGTCTGCAGCGACGATCTCGCCCCGCTCGAAGCGCGCATACAGCCCCTCGGGATCCAGATGCCCGAACCGCTCCACCATATGGTCGGCAATCGTCGGCCACGGGCCGGTCAGCGGCACGTGCAGTCGCGTCGCTCCGACGCCGTCTCTGACGGGCAGGGGAGAGGGCATGGGCATCGTCCCATCCTCCCACCCTGCGGGGGAATCATCCTCCAGTAGGGGGTCGGCGCCTACCCTGGTCGGACGCGCGGCACGGCGCGGATTCCTAGCGTGGAATCATGAACTTCGCCGAGATCCTCACCGCCGTCGGCACCGCTCCCTGGGTGCCGCTCGTGGTCCTCGTGTTCTGCCTGCTCGACGGGTTCTTCCCTCCGGTGCCCAGCGAGACGGCCGTGATCGCAGCCGTCACCCTCGGTCTGGCGTCGGGCGGTGATCTGCTCTTCCTCACCGCGGTCCTCGTCGCGGCCGCGATCGGGGCCGCCGCCGGGGACTCGATCGCCTACGCGATCGGGCGAGCGTGCGGCACCGACCGGTGGGCGTGGATGCGCCGGCCGCGCGTGCAGACGGCGCTCGACTGGGCCGGCGCGCGAATGGTCGCGCGTCCCGCGCTGCTCATCCTCACAGCCCGCTACATCCCGATCGGGCGCGTCGCCGTGAACATGACCGCCGGCGCCACGCGCCTGTCCTACCGGCGCTTCCTGCCCATCAGCATCGTGGGGGCGGTGCTGTGGTCGGCGATGTGCCTGCTGCTCTCCGTGCTGGCGGCCACGTGGTTCGGTCACTCCCCGCTGCTCGCAGCCGGCGTCGGCATCGTACTGTCGCTGGTGCTCGGGCTGGGCGTGGATGCCGTGGCGCGCCTGCGCGAACGTCGTGCCGCGCGCGTGGGCGTCACTCCGAGTCGAACTCCAGATTCAGCTTCCGCAGCAGCGTCGCCAGTCGCTCACGGTCAGCGCGTGTGAGCACCGAGAGGATGTGAGCCTCCGCGTCGACAAGCCGCGTGATAGCGGCATCGACGCGGATGCGACCATCGTCGGTGAGCGTCACGAGGACGCTGCGACCATCGCCCGGGTCCGCCTCGCGACGCACCAGGCGACGGCCCACAAGGCGGTCGATGCGGTTGGTCATGGTCCCCGACGAGACCAGCGTCTGCTGCAGGAGCTGCTTCGGGCTGAGCTGGAACGGCTCGCCGGCGCGGCGCAGGGCAGACAGCACATCCCACTCCCACGGCTCCAGGTCACTGCGCCGGAACGCCTCGCGCCGCGCGCGGTCCAGGTGCTTGGAGAGCCGGTCGACGCGTGAGAGCACGGACAGCGGGGAGAAGTCGAGATCGGGGCGCTGGCCGAGCCAGGCATCGACGATGCGGTCCACCTCGTCCGTGCTGCCGGTCATCCGTCCATTATGGGCCAGGCGTGCACGGTCTCCGGTCCCCACGCATGGCAGACTGTACGCGCGACAAATCGTCGCGGATCCGCCGTGGTGTAATGGCAGCACGACAGCCTTTGGAGCTGTGAGGTCTAGGTTCGAGTCCTGGCGGCGGAGCATGTCGGAGAACAATCTCGCCATCATCATCCTCGCGGCAGGGCAGGGGACCCGTATGCGCTCGCGGACACCCAAGGTGCTCCACGAGATCGGCGGACGATCGCTGCTGGCGCACGTCGTGGTCAACGCCGAGAAGCTGGCTGCCGACCATGTCGAGGTGGTCGTGCGCCACGAGCGCGAGCGCATCGTCGCTCACCTGGCGGACCTCTTCCCGAGCGTGGCCGTGGTCGATCAGGACGATGTCCCCGGTACCGGACGCGCGGTCGAGGTGGCCGTCAACGCGCTGCCCGACGACTTCGACGGCGACGTGCTCGTGCTCTCCGGCGACGTTCCGCTGCTGGAGGCGGACACCATGCGGGAGCTCGTCGCGGCGCACCGCGCCACCCGTGCGGCGGCCACGCTGCTGACGGCGATCATCGACGATCCCACCGGCTACGGGCGAGTCATCCGCGATGCCGACGGCTCCGTCTCCCGCATCGTCGAGCAGAAGGACGCCTCCCCGGAGGAGGCGGCGGTCACGGAGACCAACGCGGGCGTCTATGTCTTCACCGCTGCGGCGCTGCGACGGACTCTCCCCGGGATCGGCACCGACAACGCCCAGAACGAGAAGTACCTCACCAGCGTCATCGGCATCCTGCGCGCGGAGAACGAGCGCGTCTCGGCGGAGGTCGCGGCTGATCCGCGCGTGACCTTCGGCGTGAACGACCGCGCTCAGCTGAGCGACGTCGCGCGCATCCTCAACGCGCGAATCGTGCGCCGCTGGCAGCGCGACGGCGTGACCGTGATGGATCCCGCCACCACCTGGATCGATGACCAGGTCTCGCTGGCCCAGGACGTCACGATCCTCCCGAACACCTATCTGCTGGGCGCCACCTCCATCGCGGAGGGCGCCACGATCGGTCCCGACACCACGCTCGTCGACTGCGAAGTGGGCGAGGACGCCGTGGTCAAGCGCACCGACGCGACCCTCGCCGTCATCGGCGACCGCGCCACCGTCGGCCCGTGGTCCTACCTCCGTCCGGGGGCCACGCTCGCGCAAGAGGGCAAGATCGGCACCTTCGTGGAGATCAAGAACTCGCAGATCGGCGCCGGATCCAAGGTGCCGCATCTGTCCTACGTGGGCGACACGACCATCGGCACCGGGGTCAACCTCGGAGCCGGCGCGATCACCGCCAACTACGACGACATCACCAAGCACCGCACGGTGATCGGGGATGAAGTGCACACCGGCTCGCACAACGTGTTCGTCGCGCCCGTTACGATTGGAGCAGGCGCGAAGACCGGAGCAGGAGCGGTCATCCGCAAGGATGTCCCCGCGGGCGCGCTGGCCCTGAGCGTGGCGCCGCAGCGCAACGTCGAGGGCTGGGTCGAGAAGAACAGGCAGGGCACCCGTGCCGCGGCGGCAGCCGAGGACGCCCGAAACGCACAGAAGGCTGCAGATGGCAGGCAAGGGCAAGAAGAAGACCGTTGATCTCGATCGCGAAAACGACATCGCGCCCGGTCTCGAGGTAAAGACCAAGAAGCGTCTCGTTGTCGTTTCCGGAAGCTCGCACCCCGAGCTCGCCGCTCAGGTCGCCACGCAACTGGGCACCGAGCTTGCCCCGACCGAGCACCGTACCTTCGCATCGGGTGAGCTCTACACCCGCTTCGAAGTCTCTGTGCGCGGCTGCGACGTCTTCGTGGTGCAGTCCTTCGAGGGCGCGGTCAACAAGCAGATCATGGAGCTGCTGATCATGCTCGATGCGCTCAAGCGCGCATCGGCCAAGCGCATCACCGTGGTCGCCCCCTACTATCCCTACTCGCGTCAGGACAAGAAGGGTCGCGGCCGCGAGCCGATCAGCGCGCGGCTCGTGTCCGACCTCATGGCCACCGCTGGCGCCGATCGCGTCATGTCGGTGGACCTGCACGCCGCGCAGATCCAGGGCTTCTTCGACGGTCCCGTCGACCACCTGTTCGCCAAGCCCGTGCTGCTGGACTACTTCGAGCGCACCCTGTCTGCGTCCGACCGCGACAAGCTGACCATCGTCTCGCCCGACATGGGTCGTGTGCGCGTAGCCGACACCTGGTCTGACAGCCTCAACGCCCCGCTGGCGATCATCCACAAGCGCCGCGACCCAAAGGTCGCCAACCAGGTCTCGGTGCATGAGATCGTCGGGTCCGTGGACGGTCGCGTCTGTCTCCTGGTCGACGACATGATCGACACCGGCGGCACCATCCAGAAGGCGGCCGAGGCGCTCAAGGCCAACGGAGCGGAGCGCGTCATCGTCGCGGCGACGCACGCCATCTTCTCCGACCCGGCCGTGCAGCGCCTGCAGAGCGAGGCCATCGATGAGGTCGTGGTCACCGACACCGTGCCGCTGCCCGCCGACAAGGTCTTCCCCGGCCTGACCATTCTGCCGATCGCCCCGCTGCTCGCGCGGGCCATTCAGGAGGTCTTCGAGGACGGTTCCGTCACCAGCATGTTCGACGGCGCGGCCTGACGGTCACAGCAGACGCATAGGTCGTTCAGGGGGAGCGGAGTGGTCCGATCCCTAATCTGAGGGAGAAGACCTGAGGAGGACCCCATGGCCCGTACCCCGCTCCACCTGAACCGGCCCGTCCGCACCGCCGCCACGCTGGCGTCGGTCGCCGGGATCGCGCTGCTCGCCGGCTGCTCGGCCGGCGCGGCCGAAGCCGATACCGCGACCACCGGCGCCGCCTCCGGCACCGGTACGACCACCAGCGGCTCCGCACCCGCCACCGCCTCCGCCGGCGGCACCACCGGCGGTTACGTCGCCGGCACCTACGAGGGCGACGGCAGCTATTCCAACCCGCACGGGAACATCGAGAAGGTGCACGTCAGCATGACAATCACCGCCGACGGCACCGTCGAATCCGTCGATGTGACCGGGACCACGGATGGTGCCGAGAGCGCTCAGTACCAGTCGCTGTTCATCGGCGGGATCTCCGACGAGGTCGTGGGCAAGAAGATCGACGAGCTCAACGTCACCGTCGTCTCGGGATCCTCGCTGACCAGCGGCGGATTCATGCAGGCGGTGGACGCCATCGAGGCGGAAGCCGCGGCATGAGCGCGGACGCGTCGTGGCGATTCGACGCGATCGGCACGGCGTGGACCATCCGCACCGAGCGGGACCTTCCGGAACCACTGCGGGCGGACGTCCTGTCCCTGATCGACGCCTTTGACCGGGAGTGGTCGCGTTTCCGGTCCGATTCCCTCGTCACCGCTCTGGCCGGGGGCGGCCGCGCAGCGGCGCCCGTTGACGCTGCTCCGATGTTCGAGGTCTATCGCGAACTCGCGGAGGCGACCGACGACGCGGTGAATCCGCTGATCGGAGGTTCGCTTGAGGCACTCGGCTATGGGGTGCGCCCCGGAACCCCCGGCCGGGCGATGCCCGCGCCGTCGTGGCGAGACGCGCTGCACTGGGATGGGGGCGCGCTGGTGCTTTCCGCGCCTGCCGTGATCGATGTCGGTGCGCTCGGTAAAGGGCGCCTCGCCGATCGCGTGTTCGCTCTCATCCGCTCCCGGACGCCCGGCACCGTGATCGTCGACGCGTCGGGTGACATCCGACTCGACGCCGCGGAGGAGACCGTGCGCATCGCGCTGGAGCATCCGTACGATCCGACGCGCGCGATCGGCGTCGCCACCCTCAGCAGCGGGGCGGTCTGCGCGTCAGCCACCAATCGCCGGGTGTGGGGTGACGGGCTCCACCACGTGCTGGACGGCCGCACGGGACTCCCGGTGGACGTCGTCGTGGCCACGTGGGCGTTCCTGCCCGACGCGATGCACGCCGATGCGCTCGCCACGGCACTGTTTTTCGACGGTGGCCTCGAACTCGCCCATGCGTGGGGTGCACAGTGGATTCGCGTGCTCTCCGACGGGCGCGCCGAATACCAGCTGACCGACGCGAACATCGAACTCTTCCGCTGAACCCCTCAGGAGCCCCCATGAGAGCCCTCCTCGCCTCCGTCCGCACCCGGATCCTCGCGGTGCTGGGTGCCGTCGGCATGTACCGGCTCGTCCTGTTCGCTCTGATGCTGCTCGCCGGCATCGCCTTTGCGGTCTCCTTCACCGGGCGTATCGTGGCGACGCCGGCATCGCTCGCGCTCTCCGCGCTGGTCCTGCTGGTATCCGTCGGCGTCGTGGATGTCATCGGCCACGCCATCATCCGTCGGCCGCTGCGACTGGAGTCCGGGGCCATCACCGCGCTCATTCTGCTGTTCGTGCTGTTTCCCACCACCGATCCGGCCGGGCTCGCGGTGCTGGCCCTCGCGGGTGGTGCGGCGAGTGCGTCGAAGTTCGTCCTCGCCCCGTGGGGCCGGCATCTGCTGAACCCGGCCGCGTTCGGCGCCGCCGTCGTCACGGTCACCGGCCTCGGCTCCTCGATGTGGTGGATCGGGACCCCGCAGCTCGCCATCGCCGTGCTGGTGCTCGGCCTGGTCGTCGTGTGGCGGGCGGAGAAGCTGCGGATCGCCCTGCTCTTCATGGCCGTGGCGATCGTCGTGGGGGCGACGCGAGGGCTCATCACCGCCGCGCAGTTCGGCCTCTCCCAGACGCCCGGCCAGATCATCTGGACCGCCGTGGCGTCCTCGCCGGTCCTCTTCGCGGGACTGTTCATGATCACAGAACCACTGACCCTCCCGCCGCGTCGCCGCGATCAGATCATCGTGGCGGTGGTCGCGGGGGCGCTCGCGGGCTGGCCGTTCGCCCTGGGCCCGTTCGTGATGTTCCCCGAGGTGGCCATCCTGGTGGGCAACCTGCTGGCCTTCGCTCTGGCGTTCCGCGTCCGTCGCGGCGCTCGTCTCACTCTCGCGGCACGACGACGCGTCACCCCCTCCATCGAGGAGCTGGTGCTGCACGCCACCGCTCCGGTCTCCTTCGCCCCGGGACAGTACGTGGAGCTGGAGGTTCCGCACCGCCGTTCTGACGCGCGCGGTACCCGCCGGGAGTTCAGCATCGTGTCTCGTCCGGGGGAGGACATCCGCATCGCCTACCGCGTTCCGGATGGCCGCCAGTCCTCGTTCAAGACGGCGCTGGGCGCTCTCCGCGAGGGCGCGCGTGTCTCGACCACCGGTGTGCACGGTGACTTCACGCTGCCTGCGGATGATGCGCCCGTCCTGCTGGTGGCGGCCGGGATCGGCGTCACCCCGTTCGTGTCGCAGCTGCGCAGCGAGCCCGCGCGCGACGCGGTGCTGCTCTATGTCGTCTCCTCCGTCACGGAGCTCGCGTATGCGGACGAACTCGCCACCACCGGGGCTCGCGTCATCGTGGTCGCCCGCGACGCCTCGCCGGAGACTGTTCCGGCGGGGTGGGAGGCAGTCACCGAGCGGCTCACCGCGGCCTCGCTGCCGTCCGTGGTGGGCGATCTGAGTGCGCGTCACGCGATGATCTCCGGGCCGCCGCGGCTGATCGCCGAGCTCGCCCCGGCGCTGTCGGACGCCCGCTCCGTCCGCACCGACGCCTTCGCCGGCTACTGAGCCGGCCGGAACTCCGGCGTCTTGCTGGCGCCACCGCGCTGCGTCAGGAAAGTCGGCGTCTATCGTCGGCCGAGGGTGGTGCGCGGGTGAGCGACCTGGTGTGGCGTGATTGTCCTATCCCGGCGTCGTGCATGGTGCGGGGCTTCGTGCATGGCTGGCGCTGCGCGGGCCGAGCGCGCGCGGTGTGCGCCGGGACACGACGAAGGCCGGGCCCCACCGGACCCGGCCTTCGTCGTGGAATCAGGCTTCGGCTGCAGCCTTGTCCGTCTTCGCCTCGTCGGGCTTGGCGTCGACGCCGGCTTCCTTGCGCTGCAGTTCGGTGATCGGGGCCGGAGCCGCGGTCAGCGGGTCGTAGCCGCCACCGGTCTTCGGGAACGCGATGACCTCACGGATCGAGTCCTCGCCGGCAAGCAGCGAGACCACGCGGTCCCAGCCGAACGCGATGCCGCCGTGCGGGGGAGCGCCGTACTTGAAGCCCTCCAGCAGGAATCCGAACTGCTCGGTGGCCTGCTCCTCGGTGACGCCCATGAGCGCGAAGACGCGCTCCTGCAGCTCGCGGTCGTGGATACGGATGGAACCGCCGCCGATTTCGTTGCCGTTGCACACGATGTCGTACGCATAGGCGAGGGCCGTGCCCGGGTCGGTGTCGAACGTGTCGTAGAACTCCGGCTTGGGGGAGGTGAACGCGTGGTGCACCGCCGTCCAGGATCCGGCGCCGACGGCGACGTCACCGGAGGCGACGGCGTCAGCGGCGGGCTCGAACATCGGAGCGTCCACGACCCACACGAACGCCCAGTCGCCGTCCTTGATGAGGCCGGTGCGGTGACCGATCTCGACGCGGGCGGCGCCGAGGAGCGCGCGGGTCGGCTTCGCCTCGCCGGCGCCGAAGAAGATGCAGTCGCCGGGGTTCGCCCCGACCGCCTCGACAATGTTGGCCGACTCCCACTCGGTGAGGTTCTTCGCGACCGGACCGGTGAGCGTTCCATCCTCCTGGACCAGCACGTAGGCGAGGCCCTTGCCGCCGCGCTGCTTGGCCCACTCCTGCCAGCCATCCAGCTGGCGACGCGCCTGTGACGCACCACCGGGCATCACGACGGCACCGACATAGGGCGACTGGAAGACGCGGAATTCGGTGTCCTTGAAGAACTCCTTCAGCTCCACCAGCGGCAGGCCGAAGCGCAGGTCGGGCTTGTCCGAACCATAGAGGCGCATCGCCTCGTGGTACGTGATCCGCTCGATCGGGGTGTCGACGGAGACACCGATGAGCGCCCACAGGCGCTTCACGATCTCCTCACCCAGCGCTATGATGTCGTCCTGCTCCACGAAGGAGGCCTCGATGTCGAGCTGGGTGAACTCCGGCTGACGGTCGGCACGGAAGTCCTCGTCGCGGTAGCAGCGAGCCAGCTGGAAGTACTTCTCCACGCCGCCCACCTGCAGCAGCTGCTTGAACAGCTGAGGGGACTGGGGAAGCGCGTACCACTTGCCCGGGGCAAGACGTGCCGGCACGATGAAATCGCGCGCGCCCTCGGGCGTCGAGCGGGTCATCGTGGGCGTCTCGACCTCGAGGAAGCCGTTCTCGTACAGGAAGTCACGGGCGACGCGGTTCGCCTCCGAGCGTAGCCGCAGGTTGGCGGCCGGCTTCGCGCGGCGCAGGTCGATGTAGCGGTGCTTCAGACGGGTCTCCTCGCCGATCTCGGCGTGGTCGTCCAGCTGGAACGGCAGCGGAGCCGAGGTGTTGAGCACCGTGAGCTCGTCGGCGCTGATCTCGATCTCGCCCGTGGGCAGGTCGGGGTTCTCGTTGCCCTCGGGGCGACGAGACACCGTGCCGGTGACGGAGATGACGAACTCGTTGCGCAGCGGCGAGAACACCGACTCGTCGTGGACCACGATCTGGGCGATGCCCGAGCGATCGCGCAGATCCAGGAAGGCGACTCCGCCGTGATCGCGGCGACGGGCAACCCAACCCGCGAGGGTGACGGTCTGTCCGATGTGCTCAGCGCGGAGGGTTCCCGCGTCATGCGTGCGCAGCACGATTGTCCTTTCTCTGCGGCGCGGTGTCCCCGCGCCCCCTCGATCCTACCGGCCCTCGTGCGCCCGCCCTCCGCCTCGGCCTCGACCTCTCCGCCACACCGTGACACTTCCCGCTATGGGCGAGACTGGCCGCGATGCGATGATTCTCGCCCGCGGACGGAAGTCCCCGGGCGCGAGGTACCCGGGGGCACCGGCGAGGGTGGGTCAGCCGGCGAGCGACGCCGGGGGCGGCACGCTGGTGCCGGTCACCGGCACCAGCGGCAGACGCAGCGTGAAGGTGGTGTCGCCCGGCTCGCTGGTCACCGAGAGCGAGCCGTGATGAGCCTCGGCGATCGCACGCGCGATGGAGAGGCCGAGACCAGTGCCGCCGGTCTTGCGCGCGCGAGAGCGGTCGGCGCGGGAGAACCGCTCGAACAGCTCGTCACGCACCGCCGGATCGATCCCGGGGCCGTTGTCGTGCACCGTGATGACGGCCTCGTGCCCGTCCCGATGCAGGCCCAGTTCCACCGCGGTCCCTTCGGGGGTGTGCGTGCGCGCGTTGGCGAGGAGATTGGTGACGACCTGCGCGATGCGGCCGGCGTCGCCGCTCACCATCACCGACTCGCCCTCGACGTCCACGCTCCAGCTGTGATCTCGACCGGCGGCGCGCGCATCGGAGACCGCGTCGATGACGAGGGGCGTGAGATCCACCTCACCCACCACCAGCTCCTGGCCTTCGTCGAGCCTCGCCAGCAGCAGCAGGTCCTCGACGAGGGTGGTCATGCGCACCGACTGCGCTTGTATCCGCTCCAGCGCTGCGGTGGTGGTCTCGGGGTTCTCGGACGACCGCAGCGACAGCTCCGAGTACCCGCGAATGGAGGCGAGAGGGGTGCGCAGTTCGTGGCTGGCGTCGGCGACGAAGCGCCGCATCAGCTCCTCGTTGCGGGCGCGGGCCTGCAGGGAGGCGTCAACGTGATCGAGCATGGTGTTCAGTGCGGCACCCACGCGTCCCACTTCGGTGTGGTCGTCGACCGATTCCTGGGCTACACGATCGGTGATGGCGACGCGGCCCTCGTCGAGTTTGAGGTGGGCCACCTGCTCGGCCGTGGCAACCACCTCGCGCAGCGGCCGCAGCCCCGAGCGGATCACCAGCACCGTCGCGAGGGCGAGGATGATGAGCCCGCCGATGGTGACGATCGCGACGGCCCACAGCAGGATGGTGACCTGTTCGTCCACGCTGGAGAGGGAGAGGCCGATCAGGCCGATGACCTGCGTGTTCGGGATGACGATGGCCGTGACACGATAGCTCCCGCCGCCATCGATGTGCACGTCCACGGTTCCGCGCGGCTGCGGACGATCAGAAGTGATGAGCCGGGTGAGGGCGTCGCGGATGCCGCCGGTGACGGCCTCGGAATCCAGGGAGGTGATGCTGGTCTCAGAGACCACGGCGCCGTTGTAGGAGGAGCCGTCGGGATCGGGGAGGATCAGGAGGGTGCCGGGCTGGGAGTGCACGGCCGCGAGAATCTGCGCGGGATCCGTGTAGCCCTGGAAGATTGCGCTGGCGATCTGGCCCGAGGTGCGATCCGACGTGCTCTTCACCCGGTCGCTGAGTTGCTGATCCAGCGTCGCGCGCAGCACGACGCTGACCACGATGGCGACGAGGATCAGCAGCACCGAGACGATGCTCAGCACCGTCACCATCAGCCTCGTCTGCAGAGTCCAGTGCCGACGCGACGCCGCTACGCGCGGCTCAGCCGCGTCGGTCGTGCTCACTGCGGTGCCTTGACCATGTATCCCACGCCGCGCACGGTATGGATGAGCGGCTCCCTGCCGGCGTCGATCTTCTTGCGCAGGTACGAGATGTACAGCTCCACCACACTCGACCGGCCGCCGAAATCGTAGTTCCACACCCGGTCGAGGATCTGCGCCTTGGAGACCACGCGTCGCTGGTTACGCATCAGGAAGCGGAGCAGTTCGAACTCGGTTGCGGTCAGCTCGATCTCCTCGTCACCGCGCATGACTTCATGGCTGTCCTCGTTGAGAGAGAGATCCGCCACCCGCAGAATCGGCTCGGCCTCCGCGGACAGTGCGGTACCGGCGCGGCGCATCAGCGCGCGCAGGCGCGCGACCACTTCCTCCAGGCTGAAGGGCTTGGTGACGTAGTCGTCGCCGCCCGCCGTGAGACCGGCGACACGGTCGCCCACTGCGTCCTTCGCGGTGAGGAACAGCACGGGCACCTCGTTGCCGGACTGCCGCAATCGCTGCAGCACCCCCATGCCGTCCAGGTCCGGCATCATGATGTCGAGCACCATGGCGTCGGGGGCGAAGTCGCGGGCGAGAGCGAGCGCTTCGAGGCCGGATGCGGCCGTCTTGACGTCCCAGCCCTCCATGCGCAGAGCCATGGAGAGCAGGTCGGTAAGCATCTGCTCGTCGTCGACGACGGCGACGCGGACCGGGGAGCCGTCGGGCCGAGTGAGTGCGGAAGTCGTGTGTGCCATGTGGGTATTGTGCGCGCCTACCTATGCAGTTCCTGTGGAGGAGCCTATGTCCTCGCTGTGAGTGAGCGGGCGGTATCCATAGGCCTCGCATAACCAGCACTGGCGGAACGCATGAGAGCGATCCCTAGCGTCGAAGGGCGCCGGGAACACCGCAGGCGCAGAAGCAGAGACGGAGAACGATGTACTTCACATACCTGCGCCGCGAGCTGAGCGGGCGCAAGAAGCAGAGCATCATCGTCGCGATCGGACTCGCCGTCGCGATCGCGCTGGTGATGGTGGTCAACGCGCTCTCGGGCGGGGTGAGCCAAGCGCAGGCACAGGCGCTGTCGAGCGTGTATGGCGTGGGGACCGATCTGACGGTGACCGGCAGCGCCATCCAGCCCGGCGATGGCCAGCGCGGACAGCGGTTCGACTTCGGATCCGGCGCGGGCGAGACCGCGGACGGGACGACCTCCCTCAGCTCGTCGCGGCTGATGACGGACATGATGCGGGGCACGCTGGACGCCACCACGGTGGCGACGGTCGCCGCGACCGACGGGGTCGCCGCCGCCACCGGCACGCTCAGCCTCACCAACACCACCTTCAGCGGTGAGCTGCCCGACTTCTCCCAGATGCAGCAGAACCCCGGCACCACCGATGGGGGGACGGAGACCGGCCCGGGGGCTCCGGGGGCAACGCCGCCGCAGGGCGGCCCGGACGGCGCCGGCGGCAGCAGCTTCGGGGTCGACAGCTTCAGCGTGCTGGGAGTGGACCCGGCAGCGACCACCGTGGGCCCGCTGTCCTCGGTGACCCTCACCGACGGGCGCCTCCTCACCTCCGCGGACGATGACGCGGCCGTCGCCGTCGTCGATGCCACTTACGCGACCGCGAACGAGATCAGCGTCGGCGGCACCATCGATGTCGGAGGCACAGACGTTGAGGTCGTCGGGATCGTGGCATCGGGCTCCTCTGCGGCTGAAACCGCCGCGGATGTGTTCCTGCCGCTGACCACCGCGCAGACCCTCTCCGAGGCGGGCGCGGTCGTCTCCACCGTCTATGTGCAGGCCGCCTCCGCAAGTGAGATCGGCGCCGTACAGAGCGCGCTCGCGGCCGCTCTTCCGGACGCGACCGTCAACTCCCAGTCGGATCTCGCAGAGACGGTGAGCGGCTCGCTCTCCAGCGCCACCTCCCTCATCTCCAACCTCGGCCTGTGGCTGTCGATCCTCGTGCTGGCCGTCGCGCTGCTGCTGGCGGTGCTGCTGACGGTGAGCGGTGTCACGCGGCGCACCCGCGAGTTCGGAACCCTGAAGGCAATCGGCTGGTCAGATGCGCGCGTCGTCTCCCAGGTGGCGGGGGAGTCCCTCGTCCAGGGACTGCTCGGCGGCGTCATCGGCATCGTGCTGGGGCTCGCGGCGATCATCACCATCAACGTGATCGCACCGACCATCTCCACCGCGCCCACCGCCGGTATGAGCGGCCCGGGCGGTTTCCCCGGAGGCGGGTTCCCGGGAAGCGCGCAAACGGCATCGGAGATCACCCTGTCCGCACCGATCACTCTCTGGGTGATCCTCGCGGCCGTCGGCGTCGCCGTTCTCGGCGGACTGGTCGCCGGCATCTTCGGCGGCTGGCGAGCGGCCCGTCTCAGCCCGTCCGAGGCGCTTCGCGCCGTCAACTGACCCACACTTCCAGGAGCACATCATGACCATGACGCAGATCACGGCCCCGGACGACACGCTCGATCTTCCCCGTGCGATGTTCCGCCTCACCGACGTCACCCGGACATACCGCCAGAAGGGGCGGGAAATCACCGCGTTGCGCAGCACCAGCCTGGAGATCGGCGTCGGCGAGTTCGTCACCATCCAGGGGCCCACCGGTGGCGGTAAGTCCACCTTCCTGCAGATCCTCGGGGCCCTGGATCGGCCGAGCACCGGTGAGGTGCGCATCGGAGAATCCGAGATCGCCCGCGCCAGCAACCGCCGCCTCACCGAGGTGCGTGCGCAGGAGATCGGATTCGTCTTCCAGGCCTTCAATCTGATCCCCACCCTCAGTGCGTCGGAGAACGTCGACATGGCGCTCGAACCGCTGCACCTGCCCGCCGCGGACCGAGCGCGACGAGTGCAGGAAGCGCTAGAGCACGTCGGGCTCTCGGAGCGGGCCGACCACCGTCCGAGCGAGCTCTCCGGCGGTCAGCAGCAGCGCGTGGCCATCGCACGCGCCATCGTCAAACGGCCCCGGGTCCTGCTCGCGGACGAGCCCACCGGGAACCTCGACGAGAGCATGCGTGACGAGATCCTCGACGTTCTGCAGCGACTGCACGGCGAGGGGCTGACCCTGGTGGTCGTGACTCACGACTCGGCCGTCGCGCGGCGGGCCACCCGGCGCCTGCGCCTGGAGAACGGGGTGGTGCGCGACATCACGCGCTGAGGCTGACGGATGGGGGCCCGGCGACGCGCCCCCATCCGTCGTCGCTGCGGGCCCGGGGCGCGTAGGGTGTGGCCATGCTCGACGTGCGGACCTACATCGATGGCGTGGCCCAAACCGCAGAGGACTACGCCGATGCGCTTGCGGCAGCGACCGCAGGCAACGGCGTGGTCTGGGCCGATCTGCTCCTGGAAGACGATGAGGCGCTGGAGGAGGTCGCTGCCGCTCTGGGGTGGCACGAGGTGATCCCCGCGATGCTGCGCCAGTCCCACAAACGCGCAAAGGTGGAGCACACGAAGTCGGCCACCGTGCTCGTGCTGCTGCCGGCGCGGTACCTGGACGAGCCGGAGGAGGTGGAGCTGTCGAGTCTGGCCATCGTGGTCGGCCCCGCGAGCGTCGTGACCATCCGCGGCGCCGCCTGGGTTGACGTCGATGCGGCGCGGGACTTCCTCAGCGCACATCCCGTTGCGGCCGGGGCCGGGCCGTACGGCATCACCTGGGGGATCTGCGAGACCGTGCTCGCGGACAGTGCCTCCGTCTTGGAGGGCGTCGAACAGGACATCGACGAGATCGAGGAGCAGCTGTTCGCCACCGATACCACGGACGTGTCGAGGCGCATCTTCGCCCTGCAGCGTGAGCTCGTCCGGCTGCAGCACGCGGCATCTCCCGTCCCCGACATGCTGGACGACCTCGGCGATGCCCTTCCCGCGGCGGCGGCGTTCCTGCGCTCCGCCTATCGTTCCGCCTCGGATCATGCTGAGCACGCTCACGGCCGGGTGGTGGGGTTCCGCCAGACGCTGGACAACGCGCTGTCGGTGCACGCCACCCTGGTCGGGGAGCAGAGCAACGCCGAGATGGCGAAGATGACCGAGTTCTCGATCAGGCAGAACGATCAGGTGAAGAAGATCTCGTCCTGGGCGGCCATCGGCTTCGCACCGTCACTCATCGCCGGCATCTACGGCATGAACTTCCACGCCATGCCGGAGCTGTCCTGGCCGTGGGGATATCCCGCCGCCCTCCTCCTCATGGTGGCCGTGGGCGGTGGGCTGTACTGGGTGTTCAAACGACACGACTGGCTGTGATCGCCGGCGCTCTCGCAGCGCTGCGCGCAGGGCGGCCCCGTCACCCGCGGGGATGACCAGTGCCGCGGCGTGGGCGAGCGCGATCATCGCGCAGAAAGCCACCAGCAGCGGCGCCACCGCGAGGGCGGGCAGCAGCAGGGTGGCGACCAGCATCGGCACCGCAGCCCCGGCGGCGACGATCGCCGCATCGCGGACAGCGCCACCGCTGGGGCGCACCAGACGGCAGGACAGACCGCGCACGACGAGGATCCCCGGCGCATCGCGGGGCAGCAGCAGGCGGAACATCAGCACGTGGCCCGCCTCGTGCACCAGGAGCGAACCCAGGCACACCAGCGCCACGGTGCCGACGGTGACGAGGCCCGTGGATGCGACCATGCCGCCGAGCGCCACGGCGCCGAGGGCGAGCACGAGCTGTGGCGCCATGCCCGCCGCGTTGTGGACGATCGATGCCAGCACCGCTCGTCCCCGGGTCGCGGGAAGCGGACGCGCGGCAGAACCCCACCAGGGCGGCGACAGGAAGGACCACCGCCCGAGCGTGACACGGGTGCGGGTCGAGATCAGGCCGAGGTCCGCAGCCAGCGCGTGATGATCGGGGTCGTCCGGGATCGCGAGACCCAGCCCCACGTGGACCAGACGGCCATCGACGCGGCGTACACCGGGTGTCACCGGGAAGTCAGGCTGCACGTGGTCCGTCAGCCCCGTGCAGGCGGTCACCGATCATCGCGTATCCGCCCGCGAACACCGCGATGGCGGCGATGGTCAGACCGACCTCCGTACCGGGCAGCACGTCGGTCGATACCCAGGTGATGCCGAGTGAGACCAGCAGGTAGATGACCGCGAGGACGAATCCGCCTGCCGTGGCTGAGAGGGGCTGCTGCTCGCTGTAGGGCACCAGCGCGCCGGCCAGCAGGGCCGCGAGGGTGGCGAGAAGACAGCGCAGCGCCGTGGTGCCGAGGTTCGCGAGGGGAAGGAGACCGGCGCTGACCGCGATCAGCGCGAGCGGCGCAGCGAGCAGCGTGGGCACCACGATGTAGGCGAGCGCTCGTGCGCCCAGGTGGGCTCTCACGCTCGCGCCCGAGGCACGCGCGATCCACGAGAACGTCGCGGTGCGCCCGACCGCGTAGAGCGCGAGCATGAAGGGAAGCACCACGACCGCGCCGGACAGCGACGGTGCGAGCATGGCGACGACGGGGTGCGCGGCGACTGCCCAGAGCCCCGCCATCGCGACGGGGGCGAGCACCGCCACAGTCAGGAACTGCGGGCTGCGGACGGCGATGAGAGATTCCGCCCACGCATGCGCCCAGAACGCCGTCGCCATCGGGGGCCGGGTCCCGCGCGGGAAGGAGGGCCGGCGGGACGCCGAGGCGGCCACCGTCGTGCGTGACGCCGCCCACATCAGCGCGGCGGCGGCGGCGATCCACAGCACCGGCAGCGCACCGTCGATCGGGGCGAATGCGTCTGCGAATCGCGCGAAGGCCCGGTGGGGGAGCAGGTCGAGAGGCCCCCACGCCGACCCATCCGCCGGCTGGGTCGCGAAGATGTCGGGGACGGTCGCACCCATCGCGGCACCGAGCGTGAGAACTCCCGCGATGGCGATCCCGTACTGGTGGGGGAGCCGCAGCGCGCAGGCCGCGCTGTGCAGGAGGGTCATCATCCCGGTGGACAACACGAGCGCGGTGACGAGGAGCAGCGCGTACAGCGTGAGAGAGGCGGCGCTCGCGGCCGGATGCGGGTTCAGCCGCACGAGCACGAGCGCACCACTCGTCGACAGGGCCACGGTGTATGCCACGCTGACGGCAAACGAGGGCAGCATCTGACCGAGCCGAGCCTGAGCGCGTCCCACCGGCAGCAGGTCCATCAGGTTCTGCAGCGCGGTGCGCGGTGGGGCCGACGCACCGACCGCCACGGCGATCGCTGCGGCGGTGATGACGCCGCCACCGAGCGAACTGCGAAGCATCGAGGTGCGAAGCTCCGCGGGTACATCGCTGACGATCTGACCGGCGGCGATGAGAGCGAGCATGGCTCCGAGCGCGGTCGCCAGCACGGCGGAGACGATGACCCCGGCGAACACCTGGCGTGTCGAGGTGTGGGTCACGCGCGCCACATCCCGCACCCAGAGCGTCAGGGTGGCACGAGCCACCGCAGAGGTCGCGCTCATGGCGTCTCCGTGGCTCGTCGCCGCTGGCGCATCACCGCGGCGCTGCTCAGTGCTGTGTAGACCACCGCGATCACGAGCGCCGCGATGAGCATTCCCGTGAAGCTCGGATCGATGTTGATCGCCGCGGCGCCGTTCTCGGTGGTGGTCCACGCGTCGATGATGCCGGGCAGCACAACCCGGGAGCGACCGACGAAGGCGGCCACGAGGCACGCGGCCGCCGCGATGAACACGCTGCTGAAGCCGATGACGATGCCCGCGATGGCGTGCGCGATGATGCGAAGTGTGACGCTCATCTGCTGCTCTCTTTCTGACGGAAGGCGACGGACATCGCCGCGGCTCGATGGGTGGCGGTCTCGGCTCGTCCCGTGGCCGACATGAAGACGTTCTCCAATGTGGCAGCGCCCGGGTGCGCGCTGATCAGCCGGTGGGGAGAACCGGTGGCGACGGTGCGTCCTGTGGAGAGGATCGTGACGCGGTCGCAGTCCCGTTCCGCGCGCAGCATGTCGTGGGTCGCGATGAGTACCGCGCGCCCCGAGGCGGCGAACGCGGAGATGAGGGTGCGAAGGGTGGCGGCGGCCTCGGGATCGAGACCACGGAACGGCTCGTCGAGGATGAGGAGGTCGGGGTCGTGCATCGTGGCGGCGATGAGCTGGATCTTGCGCTGCATACCGTGCGAGTACTCCGCCACGGGCCGGTCGAGTGCATCGTCCAGCCCGAGCAGCCCGGCGAACTCCGCGGCTCGTCGGCGGTCATCGCGGCCCCGGAGGGCATCGTGGAAAGCGAGCAGCTCCCGGCCGGTGAGGGCCTCGGGGAGGGGAAGATCATCCGGGGCGAAACCGAAACTGTGCCTGCTGCGCTTGTCCGCGACGCTGAGCCCGGCGATCAGCACCGATCCGGAGTCGGCGCCGATGAGTCCGGTGATGACGTGGAGGCAGGTGGTCTTGCCAGACCCGTTGGGGCCGAGCAGGCCGTGGATCTCGCCGGGCGCGATCGCCAGGGAGAAATCGACGAGCACAGGCGTCTTCCGATAGCTCTTGCCGATACCCTGCACGTCGAGGATCGGACGGGACCGAGGGGTCGCTGCCACCACGTCATCACCTCGCATCAGTTCTCGCAGTAGAGCTTCCAGACCCCGCCGGTGGTCCAGCTCGGCATGCTCAGGGCGGGCCATCCGCCCTGCCACCGGCAGTAGGCGAACCAGGCCGCCATCAGCCCCATCAGGATGATGACGGCGATGGCGATGATGATCAGCCAGACGGCGCGATCCTGGCGGACGGTGAGGTAGCGGTGCGCCCTCATCTCGCCTCCGACGATCGCGTGCAGCATCGCTGTGGAAATGCGGTCGTTCACATCCGCAGTGGACATGTCTATCTCCTTCGATAGGTGTTTCCGTGGGATGCGTGGGGTGGGGTGTCTGGAACATTAGCAAGACCTCGCACATATGGCACGAAGTCTTGCATGAGGGTGTTCTCACCCGCGGCGCTGCGCTCGCCACACAACGCCCGAAACCGGAACAAGTCCGAGAAGCCCGCGTTGGCGGGGCTTCTCGGACTTGCGGGATCTCTCGCGGAGGCGGCCGCGGATCAGTGCGTGTCTTCGGCCTCGATCTCGGAGCGATCGGCGGACCACAGCGTGTGGAACGTGCCGGGCTTGTCGGTGCGACGGTAGGTGTGGGCACCGAAGAAGTCCCGCTGACCCTGGATCAGTGCGGCGGGGAGACGCTCGGCGCGCAGGCCGTCGTAGTACGCCAGCGAGGAGGAGAAGGCAGGTGCCGGGATGCCGGACTGGGCCGCCGCCACCACCACGCGGCGCCACGCCTGCTGTGCGCGCTCGAGAGCCTCCACGAAGTACGGCGCCGCCATCAGCACCGGCAGGTCCTCGCCGGAGCGGTAGGCGTCGGTGATGCGGTTCAGGAACTGCGCGCGGATGATGCAGCCGCCACGCCAGATCTTGGCGATCTCGCCGAGGTCGATGTTCCAGTCGTACTCGGCCGCACCCGCGCGGATCTCGTCGAAGCCCTGCGAGTAGGCCACGATCTTCGAGGCGTACAGCGCCAGGCGGACGTCCTCGATGAACGCGTCGGCGTCGTCGATCGACAGCGGCACGGCCGAACTCGGCAGCACGCCGGCGACGTCCCGCTGCTCGCGGTGCGAGGAGAGCGAGCGCGCGAACGTCGCCTCGGCGATGCCCGACACGGGCGTCCCCAGGTTCAGGGCCGTCTGCACGGTCCATGCGCCGGTTCCCTTGGCACCGGCCTCGTCCACGATCACGTCGACGAGCGGCTGACCGGTGGCGGCGTCGACCTGGCGCAGCACCTCTGCCGTGATCTCGATGAGGTAGCTCTCCAGCTCGCCGGTGTTCCACTCGGCGAACACATCCGCGATCTCGGCCGGGGTCTTGCCGGTGCCACGACGGATCAGATCGTAAGCCTCGGCGATGAGCTGCATGTCGGCGTACTCGATGCCGTTGTGCACCATCTTGACGAAGTGGCCGGCGCCGTCGTGACCCACGTGCGTGACGCAGGGCTCGCCCTCGGCGACGGCGGCGATGGAGCGCAGGATCGGGCCGAGGGTGACCCACGACTCGTCCGAGCCGCCCGGCATGAGGGACGGGCCCTTCAGCGCGCCCTCCTCACCGCCGGAGACGCCCATGCCCACGAAGTGGACACCCGTCTCCCGCACGGCGTGCTCGCGGCGGATGGTGTCGGTGAACAGCGCGTTGCCGCCGTCGATGATGATGTCACCCGGCTCGAACACCTCGAGCAGCGACTCGATCACGGCGTCGGTGGGCCGGCCGGCCTTGACCATGATGATCGCGGTGCGCGGGGTCTGCAGCGAAGCCGCGAACTCGGCGTAGTCCTTCGCCGGGATGAATCCGGCCTCCGGGTGCGTCTCGATGAGATCGGCGGTCTTCTCGTAGCTGCGGTTGAACACGGCGACGGTGTTGCCCTCGCGGCTGGCGAGGTTCCGGGCGAGGTTCGATCCCATGACGGCCAGGCCGACGACGCCGATGTTGGCACGAGGAGTGGTTTCAGACACGCGATTGCTCCAGACGTGAGAGGTGGATTTTCAGGCTACCGCGCTCGCCGGTGCGGACCCGGCGATGTGACGGCCGCCTGTCACAGGCGGAAGGTCTGGCGCGGGATGTCGTCGACCAGGCGGTGCGCCACGGCGAACGCGCTCTCCTCGTCGAGGCGGTGCTCCACGACGAGCTCGGCGAGATACCGCGCGTCCACGCGACGCGACATGTCGTGACGCGCCGGGATCGAGCAGAACGCGCGCGTGTCGTCGATGAACCCGCTGGTCTTCGTGAAACCAGCGCTGTCGGTGACGGCGCGTCGGTAGCGCAGGATCGCGTCGGGGGTATCGATGAACCACCACGGGGCGCCCGCGTAGACGCTCGGGTAGAACCCGGCGAGCGGTGCGATCTCCCGGCTGAAGGACGTCTCATCGACGGTGAACAGCACCAGCCGGAACGTCTCCGAGGTGCCGAAGTCGCGCAGGATCGGAGTGAGCGGACGGGTGTAGGACGCCACGTCGGGCAGGTCGTGGCCGGTGTCCGGGCCAAACCGGCGCAGCGTGGGCGCGTGGTGGTTGCGGATCACGCTCGGATGCAGCTGCATGACCAGGCCGTCCTCGGCCGCCATCTCGGCCAGCCGGTACAGCATGGTGCGCCGGTAGGCGACACCCTCGGCCTCGGTGGCTTGGCCGCGCAGGGCGGCGGCATGGATGCGCTCGGCCTCGGTGTCGCTCAGCGGCTCGGAGCCGGCATCGGCGACGCCGGTGTCGGTGGCCGTTGCGCCCGCCGCCCGGAAGGCCTCCCGGCGCGCGCGCAGCGCGGAGAGCAATCCGGCGTGCGTGTCGCAGGCGATGCCGGCGCTGGCGCTCAGGCGATCAAGCGACTCGGTCCATCCGGACGCGGTGGGCGTCATGTAGCGGTCTGCCCGGAAGGTGGGCAGGACCCGGCCCGTGAAGGTCGGGTCCGCAGCGAGGCGGGCGTGGGCGGCGAGGTCGTCCGCCGGATCGTCGGTGGTCGCCAGCACCTCGATGTTGAACCGTGAGAACAGCGCTCGGGGGCGGAACTCCTCGGTGCGCAGCAGGGCATCGATGTGGTCGTACAGTTCGTCGGCATTCGCGGCGGAAGGCTGCTCATCGATGCCGAAGAGATCTGCGAAGGTGCTCTCGAACCAGAAGCGCACGGGCGTGGCCAGGAACACGTCCCAGTTGCTGCAGAACGCTCGCCAGACCTCGCGCGGATCAGCCGGAGACGGCCCCCGCCCCAGTGCATCGAGCGAGGTCCCGGTCGCGTGCAACAGGCGCAGGACGTAGTGGTCGGGGGTGATGAGCAGCGTCGCGGGGTCGGGGAAGGGCTCGTCCTCGGCGAGCAGGGCAGCATCGACGTGGCCGTGGGGGGAGAGGATCGGCGCGGCCTGGACGGACTCGTAGAGTCTGCGCGCAAGCTCACGCGTTGCGGTGTCCGCGGGGAAGAGGCGGTCGGGGTGCGGGGACAGCGTTGTCATGACGCTCCAGACGGGGTGGGTTGTTCGGATGGGGAGTACGGGCCGGTCGAGGAACGAATGGTGAGGTGTGTGGCCAGCAGGACACCGGTGCGCGCGGGGACCTGAGGAGCGGTGGGGGAGATCATCTCCATGAGCATCGACACGGCGACGCGGCCCGCCCGCTCGATCGGCGCCGTGAGCGTGGTGAGCGGCGGGGAGCAGAAGTCGGCGCCGAAGATGTCGTCGCAGCCCACGATGCTCATGTCCTCGGGGACGCGGACGCCGCGTTCGGCGAACCGCGAGAGCATCCCGATGGCGAGCAGGTCGTTGAAGGCGACGCACGCCGTCGCGCCCGTGTTCAGGGCGGCGTCGGCGGCAGCGCCGCCGAAGCGGGTGCGAGGTTCGAACGGCCCGATGCGGATGGTCTCGATGCCGAGCCGTTCTCCGCTCGCTCGCACCGCCCGCCACCGGATGTCGCTGGCCCAGCTGTTGGTGGGACCTGCGGCGTAGCAGATGCGCCGGTGGCCGAGGGAGACCAGATGCTCCACCGACTGCTCGAATCCACGCGGGGTGTCGATGAACACCGACGGCACCCCCGCTGTGGGACGGTTGATGACCACGAGCGGAATCTCGGCGGCGAGTTCGGCCAGACGCGCGTCGGACAGGCGGGGAGCGGAGAGGATCGCGCCGTCGAACGAGCCGCGCATTCGCACGAGCGTGCTCTCCTCGATGCTCGGATCCTCTTCTGTGTGCACGAGCAGTTGCGAGTACCCCGCGGTGCGCAGCTCATGCTGGGCACCGCGGATGATGCCGAAGTAGAACGGGTTCGTCACATCCGACACCAGCACCGCGACGGCGCCGGTGCGCCCGGAGGCGAGAGCACGTCCCGAGGGGCTCGGCGTGTAGTTGAGCTCCTCGGCGATCCGGATGATCCTCTCGCGGGTCTCCGGATTGCCGCGTCCGGGTGTCGCGAGGGCACGGGACACCGTCGAAGGGTTGACGCCGGCGGCCGCGGCGACGTCGGCGAGGGTCGCGCGCGGGCCACGCTGGCCGGCGGATTCGGTGGGCATGCGAACACATAACCACACGGTGGCAAAGTGTGGCAAGCGCTTGCGGCATGCTTGCCATGTTCGTACTGTGAGGGCACAGCACTCGCACACTCAAGGGAGAGTTCCGATGAAAGAACGGCATGTTCTGCGGCACACGGTGACCGGGATCGCAGCCCTCGCGATCGCATCGCTCGCGCTCGCCGGCTGCAGTGGATCCAGTGATCCGAACACGTCCGGCGGCGCAGGCGGGGACTCCGCGACGTCCGGCACCACGATCGACGGCACCGGCAAGACGCTCAACGTCCTGGTCGGTGCAAACGGTCTGTACCCCGAGGAGCAGAAGGCGTGGTTCCAGTCCGTCAGCGACAAGTTCGAGGAGGCGACCGGCGCGAAGGTGGCATTCGAGACCTTCGCCTCCGCGAACGACGAGCTGACGAAGATCCAGACCTCCGTGCTCAGCGGTCAGGGCCCGGACATCTACGGCCTCGGTACGACGTTCACCCCCACCGCCTTCTCGACCGGTGCCTTCGTCACCCTCGGTGACGCCGAGTGGGAGAAGCTCGGCGGCCGGGACAAGTTCGTCAGCTCGCTCCTGGGCATCTCCGGCCCGAGCGAATCCGAGGAGGTGGGGATCCCCTTCGCCAGCCGTCCGTTCGTGATGGCGTACAACACCGAACTGCTCGCTGCGGCCGGCATCACCGAACCGCCCACCACGTGGGACGACCTCACGGCGGATGCCAAGAAGCTCACCGGCAACGGCGTCTACGGACTGGCGGTCGGATATGCCGACGGCTACGACCCGTGGAAGTTCATCTGGGGGATGGCCGAGCAGGCGGGCAACCCGATCCTGGATCTGAAGGACAAGAAGGCCACCATCGACGACCCCGCTGTGGCAGCCGCGTACGCGACCTACTTCGGCTGGTTCACCGACGGCTCGGTGGATCCGGCATCGATCGGCTGGAAGAACTCCAACGCCGTTGCCGCCTTCGCGGACGGCAAGGCTGCGTTCCTTCCCATGGTCTCGGCCAGCTCGAAGGTGGCGCTGGACGCCTCCGCCGTCAAGGACAGCTATGCCTACGCGGTGCTTCCCACCGTTCCGCCCGGGCAGACGACCCGTCCAGCCGACGGCGTGGAGGCCGCCAGCATTCTCTCCGGTGACAACTGGGTGGTTGCCAACTACTCCCAGAACCAGGATCTGGCCTTCGAGCTGATCCGCATCCTCACCGAGCCGGAGGCCCAGCTGGAGTACTTCGCCACCTTCGGCGAGATGCCCACCACGGTGGCTGCCGCCGAGCAGGTGCAGAAGGACAACCCCACCCTCGCGCCGCTCCTGGATGCCGCCGCCAAGTCGGTCGGCACCCCCTTCACGGGAGCGTGGGGTGACACCCAGCTCGCCCTCACGAACGTCGTGGTCCAGGCGCTGCCGAAGCTGCAGTCCGGCGGGCTGGCCGCATCGGACATCGACGCCGCGATCGCGGAGGCGAACTCCGCGGCGCAGTCATCGCTGGACAAGGCCAAGTGAGCGACCCGCGATGAATCCCGTCTCCGATACGTCGGCGACACCCGTGTCGGCAGGGGAGAGCCCTGCCGACACGGCGGCCGCCGTCACCGTCTCCCCGCGCCGCGGATCGATCGGGCGCGTGCGCCGTTCGCAGGTGCCGCCGGCGGAGCGCCCCCGTCCGCTCTGGATGCTGACTCCGGGCGGACTGCTGATGGTGCTGGTGATCCTGGTCCCCCTGGCGATCGCCTTCTGGATCAGCCTGCTCGATCTGGATCAGTACACGATCCGGCAGTGGACGGCGGCCCCGTTCATCGGGATCAGGAACTTCGTCGAGGCGGTCACGTCGTCTCCGCTTCTGCACGGCATCGCCATCAGCGCGAGCGTGGCCCTCATCGTCTCGGTGCTGAGCGTACCCATCGGGGTGCTCGCCGCCCTCGCCACCCAGAATGCGTTCCGCGGTCGCGGTCTGGTGCGCTCGGTCTATCTGATCCCCTACATCCTGCCCGCATTCGTGGTGGCCAGCGTGTTCCGCACGATGTTCCAGCCCGCGGGCGCGGTGGATCACATGTTCAACCTGATCGGGGTGCAGCCGGGACTGTGGCTGAACGGTCCGCTGAGCTACTGGACGCTGGTCATCGCGCAGCTCTGGGTGAGCTGGCCGTTCATCTACCTGCTGACCCTTGCCGGCCTGCAGGCGGTGGATCCCGAGGTCCACGAGGCCGCGGCCATTGACGGGGCCGGCTGGGGCATCAAGCTTCGTCGCGTCATCCTGCCCTACCTGCGCGGATCGGTCCTGCTGGCGTTCCTGCTGACCTTCCTGCACAACATCAACGCCTTCACCATGCCGTTCGTGCTGTTCGGCATCCCGGCCCCGAAGGACATCGAGGTCCTGCCGGTGCTGACGTACATGACGAGCTTCCAGAGCTTCCGCTTCGGGCTGTCGGCGGCCATGGCGGTCGCATCGCTGGCGCTGGTGGCCATCCCGCTGTTCATCTATCTCCGCGCTGTCCGTCTCGACACCGGTGAGGAGGCGAAGTCATGAGTGTGACCACGACCATCGCGCAGGTCAATCCGCGCCAGCGCCGCTCCACCCGCTCCTCCCACATCACCCGCCTGCTGCCCACGCCACTGCTGGCCGTGATCAACACGGTGCTGTGTGTGCTGGTGCTCGGGCCCGTGCTCTACATGGTGCTGGCCTCGATCAACTCGGACGTCTCGGTGGCGGCGGGTGAGTTCTGGCCGCGGGAGCTGCGCCTGGACAACTACATCAAGGTGTGGTCCTCCGTCGACCTCGGCACGGGCCTCGTCAACAGCCTGCTGATCTGCGGCGCCGTCGCGATCGTGTGCGCGGCGGTCTCCCTGTCGATGGCATGGGTGCTTGTGCGCTTCACCTTCATCGGCCGGATCACCATCCTCCGCGGTCTCGTCGGTCTGCAGTCGGTGCCCGGCACCCTCATGCTGCTGCCGGTGTTCGTCGTGTTCTCGACGATGTCGGCAGCGCTGCGGATCCCCACCATCGGCACGCACTGGGCTGTGTTCGTGACCTACCTCACCTTCGCCCTGCCGTTTTCCACCTGGGTGCTCGTCACCTACATCCGCGGCCTGCCGCGCGAGCTCGAGGACGCCGCCCGCATGGATGGCGCCGGGAACATCCGCATCCTCACGCGCATCGTGCTGCCGCTGAGCTGGCCCGGCATCGTGGTCTCCGCGATCTTCGCCTTCCTGCAGGGCTGGAACGACGTGCTGTTCGCGTCGGTGATGACCAATGCCACCTCACGCACCGCTGCGGTGGCGCTGCAGACATTCGGCGCCACTCAGGAGACCGGTGCCCTTCCGCTGTACGGACAGATGATGACCGCCTCCCTCATCTGCGCCGCGCCCGTCGTCGTGCTGTACCTCGTGTTCCAGCGCTACCTCGTCGGAGGCCTCACCGCTGGAGGAGTGAAATGACCGAAACGTCACCAGCCTGGACCCTCTCGGGGTTCGGCGACGAGATCGATGCGGACCCGGTACTGCAGATCGGCGTGCTGCAGGCGCTCGGGGCCCGCCACATCGAGGTGCGAAGCGCCTGGGGCGTCAACATCGTCGACCTCTCCGATGAGCAGCTGGGGCAGCTGCGCTCGCTCCTGGTGGATCGCGGCATGGGGGTGTCGGCGATCGCTTCGCCCATCGGCAAGGTGGATGTCTCCCTGCCGGTGGAGCATGAGGTCGCGCGGCTGGAGCGCGCGATCGCCGCGGCACGTGTGCTGGAGGCGCCCTACATCCGCATCTTCTCCTTCTTCCGTGCGGAGGGCCGCACCGCCGAGAGCATCCGCGACGACGTGCTGGTGCGGATGGCGGCACTCGCGGCGCTCGCCGAGCGCGAGGGCGTGACCCTCGTCCACGAGAACGAGAAGGACATCTACGGCGATGTCCCCGAACGCGTGCTCGATGTCATCGAGTCGGTCGGATCGGACCGGCTGCGTGTGGCCTGGGACAACGCCAACTTCGTGCAGGTGGGCGTTCGCCCGTTCAGCGACGGGTACGCCATGCTCCGCCCGCATCTGGAGTACCTCCAGGTGAAGGACGCGATCGCCGCCACCGGCGTGGTCGTGCCCGCGGGCGAGGGTGACGGGGAACTGCTGGAGACCGTGACCGCGCTGCGCGACGACGGCTTCACCGGGTTCGCATCGCTGGAGCCTCACCTCACCGACTACAACGCGCTGGGCGGCTTCTCGGGCCCCGCGGCCTTCGGTCGCGCGGGCCGGGCCTTCCGCGCACTCACCGACCGGATCGGAGTCACGCTGTCATGACCACCCCTTCACCCCTGTCCGTGGCCATCGTCGGCTGCGGCATCATCGGCGTCAACCACGCTCAGGCGATCGCCCGCGTCGAGGGGCTGCGCGTGACCGCACTGGTCGACGACGTCCCCGCCATGGCGACCGCGCTCGCGGACCAGATCGCGGCGGAGAGCGGCCAGCGGCCGGCGGAGTACGCGCGGATCGAGGACCTGCCGGCCGACGTCGACCTTGTGGCCATCTGCACGCCCAGCGGCACGCATGTCGACCTCGCCGAACGCGCTCTCGCCCGCGGCACCCACGTCGTGCTCGAGAAGCCGCTGGATGTGTCGATGGAGCGGGGTCTGCGTCTGGCACGTGCTGCCGAAGCGGCGGCCGAACGCGGGCTCGTCGTCTCCGTGATCAGCCAGCACCGGTTCGACCCCGGCGCGGTCGTCGTCGCCGAGGCCGCCCACTCCGGCCGGTTCGGCCGCGTGACCAGCGCCGTGGCCAGCGTTCCGTGGTGGCGGTCGCAGGAGTACTACGACTCCGGCGCCTGGCGGGGGACATGGGCTCTGGATGGCGGCGGCGCGGTCATGAACCAGGGCGTGCACACGGTGGATCTGCTGGTGTGGTTCCTGGGACGTCCGGTGGAGATCTTCGCCCAGACCGGCCTGCTCGCCCACGAGCGCATCGAGATCGAGGACGTCGCGACGGCCACCCTCCGCTTCGAGTCGGGTGCTCTCGCAGTCTTCCACGCCACCACGGCCGCCTTCCCGCATGCTCCCGTGCGCGTCGCGGTCTACGGATCAGCCGGATCCGGCACGGTCGAGGACGATCAGCTGGGTGCCTTCTACGTCGACGGCGACGAGCGCGAGCGCAGCGCCGATGTGGTGCCCGAGGGCGAGCGCGTCGGCGACGACAAGGGGCCCGCGAGCTTCGCCGAGGCCCACGCCCGCCAGTACCGGGACGTCCTCGCGGCGATCCGGGAGGAGCGCGCGCCCCGCGTCGGCGTCCCAGAGGCCCTGCTGTCGCTGGCCGTCGTCCGCGCAATGTACGTCTCGGCGACCAGCGGAGAGCCGGTACGCATCGACGCGATCCTCAGCGGCGAACTGAGCGATGCCGGCGTGCGTACGGGAGGGGTGATCGCATGAGGTTCTCGGTCTTCACCGCATCGACGCCGGACTGGACTCCGCAGGAGGCGGCGCGAAACATCGCCGCCCAGGGCTGGGACGGTATCGAATGGCGCATCACCGACCAGGAGGATGCCACGCCTCCCGGATTCTGGGCGGGTAACCGCTCCACCTGGCCGCTCACCGGCCTGGAGGACTCGCTGCCCGACATCGCCCGGATCACCGCGGAATCGGGATTGGCGATGAGCGGCCTCGGCGGCTATGCGCAGTCGTCGAACGCCGCCGATGTCGAGCGTATGCTGCGCGCCACCGCGACGCTCGGTGCCGGGCAGGTGCGGGTCACCATGCCTTCCAACGACGTCGCGGACTACCGTGTCGTCGCCGATCGCACCCGCGGCGAGCTGAGCGATCACACGGCCCTGGCGGCGGAACTGGGCGTGAAGGTCCTGATCGAGCTGCACCACCGGACCATCACCCCCTCGGCGTCGGCCGCGATGCGGATCATCGACCGGTTCGATCCTGCGCACATCGGTGTGATCCACGATCTCGGCAACCTGATCATCGAGGGCAACGAGCTCACCCGCGCCGCGCTGTCGATCCTCGGCGATCACCTCGCGCACGTCCACGTGAAGAACGCGGTGTGGAAGCCCACCGGTGAGGTCGGGCCCCACGGCGACGTGCGGTGGGCGCCGGAATGGGCCTCACTGCGGGGCGGTCAGGCCAGCGTTCCCGACTACTTCCGGGCACTGCGGGAGTTCGGCTACGACGGATGGGTCACGCTGGAGGACTTCACGACACAGCTTCCGCTGGAAGAGCGTCTGCGCGATGCGCTGGCACTGTTTCACGAGCTGCGTGACGCACCCGTCGATGCCGTATGAGGGCGCACAGCGGTCGTCCGCCCGTCCGCGTGGCACATCTCGGACTCGGCGCCTTTCACCGCTCCCATCAGGCCTGGTACACGCAGCGGACGAACGATGCGGCTGCGGACGACGGATGGGGCATCGCCTCGTTCGGATCCCGCTCCCGCGAGCTCGCCGACGCGCTGAAGGCGCAGGACGGCGTGTACACCCTGCTGGAGCGCTCGGCCGACGGTGATGCTGCGACGATCATCGAGTCGATCACGGCAACGGGAGTCGCGGGCGATGACACGTGGGTCGCGACGATCGCGAGCGGCGACGTCGAGGTGCTCACCGTCACGGTCACGGAAGCCGGATACCGCTCCGGTGCACAGCCGCCCGCGCGCATCGCCGCAGGACTGGCGGCCCGGCGCCGGGCCGGGGGCGGGCCGCTGAGCGTGGTCAGCTGCGACAACCTGCTGGGCAACGGCACTGCGCTGCGGGCCGCGGTGCTGGCAGCGGCGGGCGATGACGCAGGATGGATCGCCGAGAACATCGCGTTCGTCGACACGGTGGTGGATCGGATCACTCCGGCCGTCACCGCCGACGACGTGCGGGCCGTTCAGACGCTCACCGGTGAGGACGACCGGGTTCCCGTCGTCTGCGAGCCGTTCTCCGAATGGGTCATCGCCGACGCCTTCGCCGCGGGCCGCCCGGCCTGGGAGATCGCCGGCGCCGTGCTGACCGCCGACGTCACGCCGTACGAGGAGCGCAAGCTGTGGCTGCTCAACGCCGGCCACACCCACCTTGCCGCAGCCGGACGGCTTGCGGGCTATGAGACGGTCGACCAGGCCTTCGCCGATCCGGTGCTGCGCGCCGAGACCGAGGCGCTGTGGGCCGAGCAGCGGGTGATCATCGACCTGGACGCCGACGACATCGATGCCTGGCTGGAGGAGCTTCGCACCCGCTTCGACAACCCGCGCATCTCTCACCGGCTGGAACAGATCGCGCGGGGGAGCGAGCACAAGATCGGCCCTCGTCTGCTGGCGCCGTTGCGCGCCCGGGAACGCGCGGGCCTGACCGCGGGAGCAGCCCAGCTCTTCGCGATCGACACCTGGGTCCGCTCGATCGTGGAGCTCGCCCCGCCCGATGCCGCCGCCGCGGCGCTCGCGAACGACCTGCGGGCGCTGCCGGCAGCGTCACAACGAACCGAGGTGCTGCGCCGTTTCGCAGCAGAAGGAGACTGACATGATCATCGATCGCGCCGAAGTGATCGTCACCAGCCCGGGCCGCAACTTCGTGACCCTGAAGCTCACCACCGACGACGGGATCACGGGTCTCGGAGACGCGACCCTCAACGGTCGTGAACTGGCCGTGGTCGCGTACCTCACCGAGCACGTGGTGCCGCTGCTGCAGGGGATCGACGCTCATCGCATCGAGGACACCTGGCAGTTCCTGTACCGCAGCGCCTACTGGCGCCGTGGTCCCGTGACCATGGCCGCAATCGCCGCCGTGGACATGGCGCTCTGGGACATCAAGGCCAAATCCGCCGGGCTGCCGCTGTATCAGTTGCTGGGAGGGGCCAGCCGCCGGGGTCTGCTCGCCTACGGGCACGCATCCGGCACCGACATCCCCGAGCTGTTCGACTCGATCCGCGCTCACCAGGAACAGGGCTATCGCGCGATCCGCGTGCAGACCGGCGTACCGGGCCTGAAAGCCATCTACGGGATCGCATCGCAGTCGGCGGACGCAGGCGGCGGGGATGCCCGCTACGACCACGAGCCGGCCCGACGCGGGGCGAAGCCGGTGGAGGAGGACTGGGATACGCGCGCGTACCTTCGTCACCTGCCCGGCGTGTTCGAGGCCGTCCGCAACGAGTTCGGACCGGACCTGCCGCTCCTGCACGACGGGCACCACCGGATGACGCCGATCCAGGCCGCCAAGCTCGGCAAATCCCTGGAGCCGTACGACCTGTTCTGGCTGGAGGACTGCACGCCGGCGGAGAACCAGGAGGCACTCCGGCTCGTGCGCCAGCACACCACGACGCCGCTGGCCATTGGGGAGATCTTCAACACGGTGTGGGACTTCAAGGACCTCATCCGCGATCAGCTCATCGACTATGTTCGAGGTGCCGTCACTCACATGGGCGGTATCAGCCCCCTCAAGAAGACGGTCGACTACGCGGCGATGTACCAGATCAAGTCGGGCTTCCACGGCCCCACCGATATCTCCCCGGTCGGCATGGCTGCGCAGATGCACCTGGGACTGGCGATCCACAACTTCGGCATCCAGGAGTACATGCAGCATTCCGAGGCCACCGACCAGGTGTTCGAGCAGTCGTTCACGTGGCAGGACGGCCTGCTCCACCCCGGCGACCGGCCCGGCCTCGGCGTCGAGCTGAACCAGGACGAGGCGGGCAAGTACCCGTACGAGCAGGCCTACCTGCCGTTCAACCGACTGGCCGATGGGACGGTGCACGACTGGTGACGAATCCGCAGGTGTGCGTGATGGGGGTGTCCGCATCGGGGAAGTCGACCGTGGGCGCCCGCCTGGCGACCGAGCTCGGCGTTCCCTTCATCGATGGCGATGACCTGCATCCGGAGGCGAACCGTCGCAAGATGGCCGCGGGGACACCGCTCACCGATGACGATCGGTGGCCCTGGCTGGACGTGGTGGGGGAGACCTTCGCCGCTCACGCCGGTGCTGGCGTGGTGATCGCGTGCAGCGCGCTGCGCCGCGTCTATCGCGATCGGATCCGGGCGGCGGCGCCGCACGTGCACTTCGTGCTGCTGGACGGCTCGGCAGAGCTGCTCGCCGAGCGGGCGGCGGCGCGCACCGGTCACTTCATGCCGCCCGCGTTGCTGCAGTCGCAGCTGGACACCCTGGAGCGTCCCGACGTAGACGAGCACGCGAGTGTGGTGGACATCGCCGACCCCCTGGACATGGTGATCGAACGCGTCGTGCGAGATCTCCGCTCCGGCGTGCAGTGACGCACAAACGCCACAGGCCGCCGTCATCGACGGCGGCCTGTGGCGTTTGTCATCAGTCTTTGCGGTAGCCCGAGCGGCCCATGGAGAACATGGCACCGATCGCGCCCACCGTGCCGAGGCCGGTCAGAGCGAGAATCGCCCAGAAGATGATGTGGGTGACGTCAGCGGCAGTCATGCGCACTCCTCCAGGTTCGGTGTGGTTCCACGCTACCGGCTCGTCGGGTAAGATGGTGAATCGGCCTCGGCGAGGGACGCATTCGTGCGTCCGTGATCGACGTGGTGAGTGGCCCTTCCGGGACGCCTCCACGCTCGCTTCCCCCGTGTCGAGGCTCCAACACAGACCACCACACGATTCCGTGTGCTTGAAGGAGAACCACTATGTCTGACGACAACAAGGTCATCGCGGAGCTCCGCACCAACTTCGGCAAGGGTTTCGCCCGCCGTCTGCGTGCGGCCGGCCAGATCCCCGCCGTCATCTACGGTCACGGCACCGAGCCGGTGCACGTCGCCCTGCCCGGCCACCAGGTCAGCCTCATCATCCGTAAGGCCAACGCCCTGCTCGACCTGTCGGTCGACGGCAAGGACCAGCTGACCCTGGTCAAGGACGTGCAGAAGGACCCGGTGCGCCAGATCATCGAGCACATCGACCTGCTCGTGGTGAAGAAGGGCGAGAAGATCGCCGTCGACGTTCCCGTCGTGCTCGTCGGTGAGTCCGCTCCCGGCACGCTGGCCAACCTGGACGCGGTCACCATCGCGCTCGAGGTCGAGGCCACCCACATCCCCGAGCACGTCGAGGTCTCCGTCGAGGGCCTCGAGGACGGTACCCACATCACGGCTGCCGACCTGAAGCTCCCGAAGGGCGCGTCGCTGGCCGCCGACCCGGAGACGCTGATCGTCGCTGTCGCGATCCCGGTCGCCACCGACGTCGCAGCCGAGGAGATCGCCGAGGCCGACGCGGCCGAGGCCACGGAGCAGTCCGCCGAGTAATCCGGATCTTCGCGAAGGGGGTGCGCTCGGCGTGCCCCCTTCGTCGTCTCCGGTCACCGTCACGGTGCTGAGAGACTGTTGCTGCGCTTTCTTCGGGAGGGAACATGGCCGATACCTGGCTGATCGTCGGGCTCGGGAATCCGGGACCGCAGTATGAGGCGACCCGTCACAACGTGGGGCAGATGGTGATCGATGAGCTGGCCGCCCGCCGCAGCGAGCGCTTCAGCTCTCACAAGGCCGGTGCACGCGTCTCGGAGACCTGGCTGCGTCCCGGAGCGGCGAAGCTCATCCTGGCCAAGCCGAACTCCTTCATGAACGTCTCGGGGGGTCCGGTCTCCTCGCTCGCGAAGTTCTACGGCATCGCGCCCGATCATGTGGTGATCATCCACGACGAACTGGACATCCCGTTCGATTCCGTGAAGCTGAAGGTCGGCGGCGGCCACGGTGGGCACAACGGCGTCCGGGACGTCGCGAAGGCGCTCGGCACCCCCGAGTTCCCGCGCGTGCGCGTGGGCATCGGTCGTCCGCCCGGGCGGCAGGATCCCGCGGACTGGGTGCTGTCACCCTTCCCTGCGTCGCAGCGCCAGGAACTGGCGATGCTGATCGCCGATGCCGCGGACGCCGTGGAGATGACGGTGGACGAGGGCCTGCTCGCGGCGCAGCAGCGCTTTCACGCTCCGCGGGACTGACACCGCGGCTGATTGACACCGTGGCCGATTGACACCGTGGCTGCGGACCTCAGAGTGTCGCGCCGATGACCAGGCCCAGGACGACCGCACCGGAGAAGACCGGTAGCCCGAGGAAACCGAGGACGATCGCCCAGATGCCCCGTCCCCGTCCACGTCGCTGCGCCGCGGCCACGAATCCCAGCACGATGGCGAGGATGCCCAGCACCGTGCCGGCGTAGAAAGACATCTCCGCCAGGAGCTCCCATCCGGCCACGGGGCTCAGCCACGCGAGACTGCCCGAGATGTCCGCGCCGCTGGCAGCGAACTCCAGAAAGGCCGGACTGATCCGCACCGCCGCGATGCCCGCGGTGAGGGAGGCTCCCACGGTCGCGATCAGGCTCAGCACCAGGGCGACGGTGCCGAGCGTGCTCGGGCGCGGGCCCAGCGGGTTATCCAGCCCGGTGCCGTAGGCGGCATTCACCTGCTGCGTCCACGGTGACGCATACGGCTGTGCCGAAGTGCCCGGGTTGAGTTGCGGTGCGGCGGGCGACGGTGCAGGCGTCGTTGCATACGCCGGTGCGCCCGGGTAAGGGGGAGCAGCCGGCGCTCCATAAGCGTCGACCGGGCCCGGAGAGACGGCGCCGGGGATCGGTGGGGCACCATACGCCGGTGCGGAACCGTACGTTGGTGCTGTCGGCGGAGCAACCGGAGTCGTGGGGGCGTCGGGCCCCCAGGGGGCAGCGGCCGGGGGCGGCACCGGGGTATCCGATCCGAAGCCGGTCGTCGGGTCGTACTGCGGCTGATTCGCGTCGCTCACACGCCCATCCTAGGAGCCCGCAGGGACACCCGACGATGTCGCGAACCGAGGACCAGGCGGCGAAGTCATGACGGATCTGCGGACACCCTCATGCTTGCGCCGCACACTCCGGCATTCACCGCCGGCCGGCCCGAGGGGCTTTGCGGCCGTGGGCCCGCGGAGTCGGTGTCCGAGGCCCCGCGTAGACTCGTTCGGTGATGTTGTCTGGGATCGTCCGCGTTCTGAACACCGACGAATCGTTCGCGCCGCTGCGCGACGCCGCGCCCGCCGACGCCGACTTCGCGCTGGTCGACGGGCTGGACGCTCCAGCGCTCGCGGCGCTGCTGGACCGGCGTGCGGCCGCGGGCCGTCCGCCGGTGCTGCTGGCGATCACCCCGACCGGACACCGTGCCGAATCCCTTGCTTCCGCCCTGGAGTGCCTCATCCCGGGCGCGGAGGTCATGAGCTTCCCCGCCTGGGAGACGCTGCCCCATGAGCGCCTCAGCCCCAGCGCCGAGACCGTCGGCCGCCGGATGGCGGTGCTGCGGCGGCTGCGGAAGTGGGACGAGTCCGCGCCTCTCGTGGTGACGGCATCGGTGCGCGCAGCCCTGCAGCCCCTGGCCGCGGGGCTCGGTGACATCGCACCCATCGAGCTCGCCGTGCGCCAGCGCGGACACGAGCTGGAGACGGTGGTCACCACTCTCGTCGAGCTCGCCTACGCGCGTGTCGACATGGTGTCCCGCCGCGGCGAGTTCGCGGTG
Source organism: Microbacterium sp. GXS0129 (assembly GCF_044769785.1). NCBI lineage: Bacteria > Bacillati > Actinomycetota > Actinomycetes > Micrococcales > Microbacteriaceae > Microbacterium > Microbacterium sp. GXS0129. Next base: position 42,266 of record NZ_JBIZVZ010000007.1, read on the forward strand.
CGCGGCGGCATCCTGGACGTCTTCCCGCCTCTGGCCGACCACCCGTACCGCATTGAGTTCTTCGGCGACGAGGTCGATCAGATCCGTGCCTTCTCGGTGGCCGATCAGCGTTCGCTGCCGGGTGAGATCGACGCCGTCGTGCTCCCGCCCAGCCGCGAGCTGCTGCTGACGGCGCCGGTGCGGGCGCGGGCGGCGGAACTCGAACCGGCGTTTCCCGGGGTAGCGGGCATGCTCGCCAAGATGGCCGAGGGCATTCCGGTGGAGGGCATGGAATCCCTCAGCCCCGCCGTTGCCGGGCCGCTGGTCTCCCTCGCCGACTACCTCCCGGAGCGTGCCGCGGTGGCACTCGTGGATCCGGAGCGCGCGACGTCTCGCTCGATCACTCTCGGCGAGACCAACCGGGAGTTCCTGGAGGCCGCGTGGAACGCCGCCACGGGGGGAGCGGACGCGCCCGTCGACCTCGGTGCGGGCGATTTCCTGACCCTGGGCGCGCTGCGAGAAGCGGTGCACGCCCGCCGCGGCGTGTGGTGGAGTCTCAGCCCGTTCGACCCGGGCGATGCGGAGGACGCGGACGACGTGCGGGTCCCCGGTTCACCGGTGCCGTCGTTCCAGGGCAACGTGGAGGGCGCCACGAGCTACATCGGCGACCTGCTCGCCCGTGGCTGGGCCGTGGTGGTCGCCGCCGCGGGAACCGGGCTGGTCGAACGAGCCCGCGACGTGCTGTCCGAACGCGGGTTCGGGGCTCGTGTGGTCGAGGAACTCACCGAAGCGCCGGAGCGCGGTGTGGCCACGCTCGTGCGGGGCACCATCGAGAGCGGATTCCTCTCCGCCGAAGCGGAGCTGGCCGTCTTTACCGAGAGCGAGTTCTACGGCCGTACCATCGGTGGCTCGCAGGTGGTGAAGAAGCTGGCGTCGCGCCGCAAGAACGTGGTCGACCCGCTCCAGCTCAAGGCGGGAGACCACGTGGTGCACGCCACGCACGGCATCGGACGTTTCGTCGAGATGACCCAGCGCGAGGTGTCCACCGGCGGTCGCAACGCCCAGAAGAGTCTGCGCGACTACCTGGTGATCGAGTATGCGCCCAGCAAGCGCGGCTACCCGGGCGACAAGCTGTTCGTACCCACTGACCAGCTCGACCTCCTGAGCCGCTACGTCGGCGGCGAGGCCCCCGTGCTCTCCAAGATGGGCGGCAGCGACTGGGCGGCCGCCAAGTCGAAGGCCCGCAAGGCGGTGCGCGACATCGCCGTGGAGCTGGTGAAGCTGTACTCGGCGCGCATGGCGGCGAAGGGCCACGCCTTCGGACCCGACACCCCATGGCAGCGCGAGCTGGAGGAGGCGTTCCCCTTCGCGGAGACGCCCGACCAGCTGCAGACCATCGACGAGATCAAGCACGACATGGAGAGCCCGATCCCGATGGATCGTCTGCTCTCCGGCGATGTCGGTTTCGGCAAGACCGAGGTCGCCGTCCGCGCCGCGTTCAAGGCCATTCAGGACGGCAAGCAGGTGGCGATGCTCGTGCCCACCACCCTCCTGGTAAAGCAGCACCTCGAGACGTTCACCGAGCGTTTCGCCGGCTTCCCCGTCAAAGTGCGCCCGCTCTCGCGCTTCCAGACCGACAAGCAGGCGCGCGACGTGCTGGCGGGTTTGCTGGACGGGACGGTCGACATGGTCATCGGCACCCACCGGATCCTCACCGACAAGGTGATCTTCAAGGATCTCGGTCTGCTGATCATCGACGAGGAGCAGCGCTTCGGGGTCGAGCACAAGGACGCGCTGAAGAAGCTCAAGACGAACGTCGACATCCTGGCGATGAGTGCCACCCCCATCCCGCGGACGCTGGAGATGGCTGTCACCGGCATCCGGGAGATGTCCACGCTCGCCACCCCGCCGGAGGACCGTCACCCGATCCTCTCCTTCGTCGGGCCGAAGAACGACCGTCAGATCGCCGCGGCCATCCGCCGGGAGCTGCTGCGCGAGGGGCAGGTGTTCTACGTCCACAACCGGGTGCAGTCCATCCAGCGGGTCGCGCACGAACTCGCCGAACTCGTCCCGGAGGCGCGCATCGCAGTGGCGCACGGACGGATGGGGGAGCACCAGCTGGAGCAGGTGGTGGACGACTTCTGGGAGAAGAAGTTCGATGTCCTGGTGTCCACCACCATCATCGAAACCGGCCTGGACATCTCCAACGCCAACACGATCATCATCGACCGGGCCGACAAGTACGGGCTGTCGCAGCTTCACCAGCTGCGCGGGCGGGTCGGCCGCGGCCGCGAGCGGGCATATGCCTACTTCGTCTACGACGACACCAAGCCGCTGTCGGAGACCGCCGCCGATCGTCTGCAGACCATCGCCGTCAACAACGATCTCGGCTCCGGCATGCAGGTGGCACTGAAGGACCTCGAGCTGCGCGGCGCCGGCAACATGCTCGGCGCTGAGCAGGCGGGCCACATCGCGGGCGTCGGATTCGACCTCTACCTGCGCATGGTCGGGGAAGCCGTGGCCACGTTCCGCGGCGAAGAGACCGAGGGGCCCACGGAGCTGCGGCTCGAGCTGCCGGTGGATGCTCGCATCCCCGAGTCGTACATCGACAGCGAGCGTCTGCGGCTGGAGGCGTATCAGAAGCTGTCCTCCTCGGCCACGGCCACCTCCAAGGACGACATGATCGATCTCGTCATCGACGAGCTGGTCGATCGATACGGCCCGCTCCCGGAGGAGGTCGTCGGCCTTGTCGCCGTCGCCCGCCTCCGACGCCGAGCGGCGCAGGCCGGTCTCACCGACGTCGTCGCGATGGGCCCCAACCTGCGCATCGCCCCGGCGCACTTCGCCGACTCGATTCGCGTGCGCATGCAGCGGCTCTACCCCAACGCCAAGCTGATCGCCTCGGGCGAGGCCGTGGTGGTTCCCATTCCCCGTCCCGGTGGCGAGGCCATGCCGGATGCGGAACTCATCGCCTGGGTCGATCAGCTCTTCACCGCGCTGTACCCGCTGCCGGAGCCGAAGCCCGCCGCCTGATCCCCTCCTGGCGCCCCGTGCGGCGGAGCGTTAGCGTGACGGCATGGAGTTCGAGCACGAGGGAGTGCGACCGCGGGTGCACCCCGACGCGGTCGTCGCACAGACCGCGGTCATCTCGGGGGACGTCACGGTCGGAGCAGACTGCCAGATCCTGCACGGCGCGGTGATCACGGCGGAGGGCGGTGCCATCACGCTCGGCGAGAACGTCATCGTGATGGAGAACGCGGTGATCCGCGCCGTCGCATCCGCCCCGGTGCACATCGGCGACCACACCCTCATCGGGCCCGGGGCGAGCATCAGCGGTGCCACTGTGGGCGACGAGGTCTTCCTCGCCACCGGCACACGGGTCTTCAACGGAGCACGCATCGGCGAGCGCAGCGAAGTGCGCATCAGCGCCGTCGTTCATCTGCGCACGGTGCTTCCGCCGGACACCGTCGTCCCGATCGGGTGGGTCGCGATCGGTGATCCGGTCGAGATCCTCCCGCCGCACGAGCACGACCGCATCGCCGCCGCGCAACGGGAGCTGGATTTCCCCGGCTTCGTGTTCGGCGTCGATCGCGACACCCCGGACGTCATGGTGCAGCTGACGGAGCGCTACGGCCGGTCCCTGTCCCGGCACCGCTCCGATCGGGCGCTCTGAGGGCAGCGATCACCCGACCGGGTAGACTGGGTGAGGCCCTCGGGCCACGGTGTGTCGGGAAGCCTGGTCGACCGCGAGGAGAGAACTCCTCGTGATGACGCGAAAGGCACCCGTGAACGAGAAGAACACCCCTGCGCCCACGTCCCCGCAGCATGCCGCCGCACCGGCGCCCGCGCATCGCTTCGTCGCCCTGCTCCGCTCGGCGCGGTTTCCGGCCGTCGTGCTGCTCGCCGCAGCGGCCCTCGGGCTCCTCCTCGCCAACTCTCCCGTCGGCGCGGGCCTGATCTCCGTGCTGGAGGCGCATCCGCTCTTCCCGGGCACTCCCTTCGAGCTGTCCATCGCCCACTGGGTGTCCGACGGGTTGCTGGCCGTCTTCTTCTTCACGGCGGCGGTCGAACTGCGACACGAGCTCACGGTGGGTCGCCTGAGTCGGCCGAAGGAGGCGCTCGTGCCGGCGATCGCGGCCGCGGGCGGAGTGGTCGTCCCGGTCGCGATGTACCTGGCGATCGCGGCGGGGGAGGGGACCGCGCAGGGCTGGCCCATCCCCACGGCCACCGACATCGCCTTCGCCCTGGGCGTACTCGCCGTCTTCGGTACCGGGCTCCCGGCGAAGATCCGGGTCTTCCTGCTGGCACTGGCGATCCTCGACGACATCGTGGGCATCGTCTTCATCGCGGTGCTGTTCACCGCGGACCTGCAGATCGGCGCGCTGGTGCTGGCCGTGGTCCTCGTCGGTCTGTTCGCGTTCCTCAGCCGCATGCGTCCGAAGCGGGGACGCGGGCTGTGGGTCGCCCTCCTCGTCGTGGTCGCGGTCGCGACGTGGGCCGCCGTGCTGACCAGCGGTGTGCACGCGACCATCGCGGGTGTCGCGCTGGGACTGGCGATGGCCCCGCGCCCCGCGGATCGCACCGCCCATGTGCTGGAGCCGGCGGTCAACGGCGTCGTGCTGCCCGTGTTCGCCTTCGTCGCGGCGGCCGTGGTCGTTCCCGCTGTCGAGCCGGCCAACCTCAGCCCCGCTTTCTGGGGCGTGCTGATCGCCCTCCCGGTCGGCAAGATCGTGGGCATCACTGCGGCCGGGCTCATCGGCCAGCGGCTGCTGCGCACGAGCACGGCGGCGCGCCTGCCGCTCGTGGATCTGCTCATGGCGGGAACGCTGGGTGGCATCGGATTCACCGTCTCCCTCCTGCTGGGACAGCTCGCCTTCGGTGCGGATCACGAGCTCGGCGCCGAGGTGACGCTTGCCGTGCTCGGCGGCTCCGTGATCGCCATGCTCGCATCCGCGGTGTTCGTCAGCGTGCGAGCGCGCGCCTACCGCCGCGCTCAGTCACACGCGGCGCGGGCCGCGCGCGGCTGACACCTCCCGCGCGGGTATCGTCGGGCTCATGAGCGATCACCTCTCCGATGCATCCAGCCTCGATCGCGCGGCGGCGGTGATGCACGACGTCCGAGAACGATGCGTCTGGACGCAGCAGATGACGCACGAGGAGCTGATCCCGTACCTGCTGGAGGAGAGTGCGGAAGTCGTCGAGGCGGTCGAGACGGGCACGAGCGCCGACCTGAGGGAGGAGCTGGGAGACCTGCTCTGGCAGGTGCTCTTCCATGCCGAGATCTCGGCGCGTGCGGGGGAGTTCGGCATCGACGATGTCGCGAATGATCTGGCCGAGAAGATGATCCGACGCCACCCGCACGTCTTCGCGGGCGAGATCGCCCGCACTCCGCAGGAAGTGCTCCGGCACTGGAACGCGGCGAAGGCGGCGGAGAAGCGCGAGCGTCGCAGCGTGCTCGACGGCATCCCCGCCGCGATGCCTGCGCTGGCGCGCGCGCAGAAGGTGCTCGGTCGCGCGTCGTCGGTCGGGGTGCGGGCGGCTGCGCCCGGCGTCGCGCCGGCCGATGAGGCGCAGTTCGGGGACGCCCTGCTCGCACTCGTCGCGCAGGCCCGCGAGAACGGGTGGGACGCCGAACGCGCGCTGCGGGGGAGCGTGCGAGCGCTGGAGGATCGCGTGCGGGCCGCCGAGGCCGGGCAGTGATCTGTCAGCGCGCGAGCAGCTCCGGACGCAGATGGATCAGCGCGTACAGCAGAGCCGCGACGCTCTCGCCGTCGGAGATCTCGCCGTCGCGCACCATGGCGAGCACGTCCGTCAGAGCCGCCCAGCGCACGGCGTCGATGCCCTCCAGCGCCTGCTCGGCGCCGTCGTCGGCCGTCGCGCGGACACCGCGGGCGAGGAACACGTACTCCGGGGCCTCGGCGATGCCGTTGAGGGCGTTCATGCGGCCGATCATCGCCCATTCCGTCGCGACGAGACCGGTCTCCTCGCGCAGTTCCCGTCGCGCGGCGATCTCCGGCTCCTCGCCGTCGGTTCCGCCGGCAGGCACCTCCCACCCCGTCCCCGTCGTGTATCGATCCAGACGCACCAGGCACACTCGCTCCGCGTCGTCCACCGCCACGATGAAGACCGCCGGATGCTGCATGGTCACCACACCGTAGACGCCGTCGCCCGCGGGACCGGTCACCTGGTCTTCGCGCACGCTGATCCAGCGGTTCTCGTACACCGTGCGCGATCCGCGCGTCGTCCACGTCATCCGCTCAGCCTACGCACGCACCGGCGCGCTGTGCCGTCTCCCGAGACGTGCGGTGACGGCTCGGTGCGTCGGCACCGCCTCGGACCGGTACCCTGAGAGCATGACGCAAACGAGCAATCCCTTTGGACAGGTGCTCGTCGCGCTCGTCACTCCGATGACGGCCGACGGTGAGGTCGACTGGCCCTCCGTCGAGAAGCACATCGACGACGTCATCCGCAGCGGTGCGGACGGCATCGTGGTCACGGGAACCACGGGCGAGACCTCCACCCTGACCGACGCCGAGAAGCTGCGCCTGGTCGAGGTCGGAAAGGACGTCGCAGCCGGTCGCGCGAAGATCATCACCGGCGGCGGCTCGAACGAGACCGCGCACGCCATCGAGCTCTACAAGGCCAGTGAGAAGGCCGGAGCCGACGGCATCATGATCGTCACCCCGTACTACAACAAGCCCACCCAGGCGGGCATCCTCACGCACTTCCGTCTCGTCGCCGACGCGACGGATCTCCCGGTCATCCTGTACGACATCCCCGGACGCACCGGCGTCCCGATCAAGTACGAGACCATCCTTCGTCTGGCCAAGCACCCGAACATCCTCGCCGTGAAGGACGCCAAGGGCGACTTCAGCGAGGTCAGCCGCGTGCTGAACCAGACCGACCTCATGTACTTCTCCGGCGACGATGCGAACGTGCTCCCGCACCTCGCGATCGGCGCCACCGGACTCATCGGCGTCACGGCGAACATCGCCGCAGCGCCCTATCGGACCATCGTCGACGCGGTCAACCGCGGCGACCTCGCGGCAGCCACCGCGCAGCACAAGAAGCTCGAACCGCTGGTTCGCGCCACCATGACGCATGTGCCGGGGACCATCGCCGCGAAGTACATCTTGCATGGGCTGGGACGCATCTCCAGCCCCCGCGTTCGCCTTCCCCTGGTGGGGCCGGAGGAGTGGGAAGCCGCGATCATCGAGGACGAGCTGGCGCTCGTGACCGATGTCGAGGGCGTCGACTTCTCCAACTTCCGCCCGGATCGCAACGCGGCGGCGGGTGGAGCCCTGCCGAAGGTGCACGGCACAACACGCTGAAAGGCCCACATGGCAGGCACCACGATCGTCACTCCTCCCGCACTGGCGGCGGGAACCCTCCGCATCACACCGCTCGGCGGTCTCGGCGAGGTCGGTCGCAACATGACCGTCTTCGAGTACGAGGGCAAGCTCCTCATCGTCGACTGCGGTGTGCTCTTCCCCGAGGAGCACCAGCCCGGCGTCGACCTCATCCTCGCCGACATGGAGCCGATCCGCGATCGCCTCCGCGACGTCGAGGGCGTCGTGCTGACGCACGGCCACGAAGACCACATCGGCGGCGTGCCGTATCTGCTGCGCAACCGCAACGACATCCCCCTGATGGGCTCGGCGCTCACGCTCGCCCTCACCGAGGCGAAGCTCAAGGAGCACCGCATCAAGGCGGACACCCGCGTGGTCCGCGAGGGCCAGCGGCTGTCCGTCGGCCCGTTCGACCTCGAGTTCGTCGCGGTCAACCACTCCATCCCCGACGCCCTCGCCGTGGTCATCCGCACGCCAGCGGGTACGGTGCTCGGCACCGGTGACTTCAAGATGGACCAGCTCCCGCTGGACGGCCGGATCACGGACCTGCGCGCCTTCGCCCGGCTGGGCGAGGAGGGCGTCGACCTGTTCATGGTGGACTCCACGAACGCGGACGTCCCCGGCTTCACGCCCACCGAGCGCGCGATCGGCCCGGTGCTGGAGGATGTCATCGGACGCTCTCCGCGCCGCGTCATCGTCGCCAGCTTCTCCAGCCACGTGCACCGCGTGCAGCAGGTGATCGATGCAGCCCACAAGCACGGCCGTCGCGTCGCGCTGCTCGGACGCTCGATGGTGCGCAACATGACCATCGCCGAAGACCTGGGCTACCTGCACGTGCCCGACGGCGTGCTCATCGACTACAAGAAGGCGAAGGACCTGCCGGACGACAAGATCGTCTACATGTCCACCGGTTCGCAGGGCGAGCCGATGGCCGTGCTCTCGCGCATGGCCAACCTCGATCACGCGATCGAGCCCGGCCCGGGGGACACCATCATCCTCGCCTCCAGCCTCATCCCCGGCAACGAGAACGCGGTCTACCGCGTGATCGACGGCCTCACCAAGCTCGGTGCGACGGTGGTCCACAAGGGCAACGCCAAGGTTCACGTGTCGGGCCACGCGGCCGCCGGCGAACTGCTGTACTGCTACAACATCCTCAAGCCCCGCAACGTGATGCCGATCCACGGCGAGTACCGTCACCTGGTCGCCAACGCCCGGCTGGCCCAGGACACCGGCATCCCGGCAGATCGCACCATCATCGGCGAGAACGGCACCGTCGTCGACCTCAAGGACGGCGATGCGAAGGTGGTCGGTCAGCTCGACCTCGGCTTCGTGTACGTCGATGGCTCCTCGGTGGGCGGCGTCACGGAGAACGAGCTGAAGGACCGCCGCATCCTCGCGGAGGAGGGGTTCGTCTCGATCATCGTCGTGGTGGACGCCAAGACCGGCAAGGTGATCTCGGGGCCGGAGATCCACGCCCGCGGCATGGCCGAGGACGACGCCGTATTCGACGACATCAAGCCGAAGATCGCCGCAGCGCTGGCCGAGGCCGCAGGCAACGGTGTTCGCGACACGCATGCGCTCAGCCAGATCGTCCGGCGCACGATCGGGCGCTGGGTGAACCAGCGGCTGCGTCGCCGGCCGATGATCGTCCCGCTGGTGATCTCCGCCTGAGAGCGTCGGAAGGCCGCTGCCGCGTTGCGGCAGCGGCCTTCGCCGTCCCGTCTCTCCGCTGAAAAGCCGCGTCGATCCGGGCTGATGTCGGACGCCGGACGTACCGTGGGAGCATGCCACGTTCGTCCAACAGCACGGCCAAGACCGAGCGCCTGCCCGCCAAGACGGAGCGCGCCCCGGCCAAGCAGACGACGCCGCGCGCACGGAAGACCGAACCGGCGCCGAAGAAGTTCGTCGACGAGGCCGACAGGCCTCCCGTCGCCGTGCGCGCGTGGAACGGACTGGCCCACGCCGTCGGCGGGCTGTTCCGCGCCTTCGGTCCGGAGACCCTGGAGAAGGATCAGCGCCGCGACGGGCTGCCCTTCTTCCTCGTGCTGCTGGCCATCGCGGGCGCCGTGGTGGAGTGGTTCTTCATCGGCGCCGAGGTCGCCACCAACATCTCCGCGTACTCGTTCGGCGCGCTGATCGGCCGTGTCGCGTTCGTCTTCCCCGTCATGCTGGTCCTGCTGGCGGCGTGGCTGTTCCGCCACCCGTCCTCCGTGCACGACAACGGCCGCATCGGCATCGGCTTCATCCTCTTCACGCTCTCGCTGGCGGGCTTCTGCCACGTGGCCGGTGGCCTGCCGCAGCCAACCAAGGGCCTGCCTGCGCTGAGCGGTGCCGGGGGCCTGTTCGGCTGGATGCTCGGTCAGCCACTTTCCCTGCTGTCCGCGATCGGCGCGTACATCGTGCTCTCGATCCTCGCCCTGCTGAGCGTGCTGATTCTGACCAAGACGCCGCCGAACAAGATCTTCTCCCGTCTGGGTGAGCTGTACGCCTGGCTCTTCGGCGCCGAGCCGCGCGAGCCGCGTGAGCGCAAACCGCGCTTCGAGCCGTCCGATGAGGAAGAGAACGCGGATCCCGCTCAGGCGGATCTGCCGTGGTGGCGGCGCAACAAGACCGGCCGCGAGGAGGACCAGGACGGGCACCTCGGCTCCGACGATCTCACCGCGCTCCTGGAGCCGAGTATCGAGGGCAGCTTCGAGCAGGCCATCACCTCACCCACGCCCACACGAAGCGTGCCGGCTGCCTCGCCGGATGCCGCCACGGAAGTCCTCTCGGACGTGCGTGCCGTCGCGGATTCGCTGAGCAGCCCGGCGGCCCCGCACGGCGCGACCAGCATGATGGACGATCTCGGCGTCGACCTCGAGGACGAGGACGACGACCTTCCCGGACTGTCCAGCTTCGGCACGGACGGCCCCGCTCCCGGCGGCCCGCAGGCTCCTGCGGCGCCCTATCACCTGCCGAGCATCACCACGCTCGGAACGGGTCCCGCGGGGGTCACCCGTTCTGCGGCCAACGACGCCGTCGTGGCGGCGCTGACCGAGGTCCTCGAGCAGTTCAAGGTCGACGCGAAGGTCGTCGGCTTCTCGCGCGGACCGACGGTCACGCAGTACGAGATCGAGCTCGGGCCCGGCGTCAAGGTCGAGCGAATCACCGCCCTCACCAACAACATCGCATACGCGGTGGCCTCCAACGAGGTCCGCATCCTCGCGCCGATCCCGGGCAAGAGCGCGATCGGCGTCGAGATCCCCAACACCGATCGCGAGACGGTCACCCTCGGTGACGTGCTGCGCTCCGCGGCTGCCACCAGCAGCAAGCACCCCATGACCATCGGCGTCGGCAAGGACGTCGGCGGCGGGTTCGTGGTCGCGAACCTCGCGAAGATGCCCCACCTTCTCGTGGCCGGATCCACGGGTTCGGGTAAGTCCTCCTTCGTCAACTCGATGATCACCAGCCTGCTCATGCGCGCGAAGCCCAGCGAGGTGCGCATGGTGCTGGTGGACCCCAAGCGCGTGGAGCTCACCGCCTATGCGGGCGTGCCCCACCTGATCACTCCGATCATCACGAACCCCAAGAAGGCCGCAGAGGCGCTGCAGTGGGTCGTGAAGGAGATGGACATGCGCTACGACGACCTCGCGTCGTTCGGGTTCCGTCACATCGACGATTTCAACAAGGCCGTGGTGGCGGGCGAGATCCAGCTCCCGGCCGGCTCCGAGCGCGTGCTCAAGCCCTACCCCTACCTGCTGGTGGTCGTCGACGAGCTCGCGGACCTCATGATGGTGGCCCCGCGTGACGTCGAAGACTCGATCGTGCGCATCACTCAGCTCGCCCGTGCCTCCGGCATCCACCTGGTGCTGGCCACGCAGCGTCCGTCCGTCGACGTGGTCACGGGTCTCATCAAGGCCAACGTCCCGTCCCGCTTCGCGTTCGCGGTGACCAGCGTCACCGACAGCCGCGTCATCCTCGACCAGCCGGGTGCCGACCGGCTCATCGGTCAGGGTGACGGCCTGTTCCTGCCGATGGGTGCAGCCAAGCCCCTGCGCGTTCAGGGCGCCTGGGTGACCGAGGCGGAGATCGAGAAGGTCGTCAAGCACGTCACGGCGGAGGCCCGGCCGGAGTACCGTGCCGATGTCGAAGCGGTCACGGAGAAGAAGGAGGTCGACGCCGACATCGGAGACGACCTGGAACTGCTCCTCGCGGCCGTCGAACTGGTGGTCTCGAGCCAGTTCGGCTCCACCTCCATGCTGCAGCGCAAGCTCCGCGTCGGCTTCGCCAAGGCCGGCCGGCTCATGGACCTCATGGAGTCTCGCGAGATCGTCGGTCCGTCCGAGGGATCCAAGGCTCGGGACGTGCTCGTGACGCTGGAGCAGCTGCCGGTGATCCTGGCGACCCTGCGCGGGGAGACTCCGCCCCCGGCTGCCGCCGCGCCAGCTGCCGACTCCGCCGATGAGCTCCCGGCTGCGCCGGCCGCGTCCGAGACCGCGCCCACGACGGTCATCGGTGATGATCGCTATGACGTCGATCCCATCGAGGCCCAGTTCGCGGGTCGCCCGGTGGAGGACGACGAGGGCGACGAAGACGCCTGGCAGCTCACCGGCCGCGACTGAGCGTCCGCCAACAGAAGGAGCCTCCCGTGGCCGTTCCCCGGCAATTGCCCAACGCGATCACGATCGTGCGCATCCTGTGCGCACCGGTCTTCCTCTGGATGCTCCTTGCCGACGCAGGAGCAGACGGAGCGCTGCGCTGGTGGGCAGCCGTGCTGTTCATCGTGGCGATCGCCACCGACGGCATCGACGGGTACCTTGCCCGCAAGTACGAGATCGTCACCGACCTTGGCAAGCTCCTGGATCCGATCGCCGATAAGGCACTGACCGGGCTCGCCTTCGTCGGACTGTCGATTCTGGCGGAGCTGCCCTGGTGGGTCACCATTCTGGTTCTCCTCCGCGAGATCGGGATCACGGTGTACCGCTTTGTGGTCATCTCCGATCACGTGCTCGCTGCCGCCTGGATGGGCAAGCTGAAGACGGTGTTCCAGGCGATCGCGCTCTCGCTCGCGCTGCTGCCGCTGTGGCACGTGGTCGGGGAGTGGATCTGGTGGGTCAACGGCGTCTTCATGACGATCGCCGTGGTGCTCACGATCGCCAGCGGTATCGACTACATCGTCAGCGAGGTCCGCGGCCGCCGGAAGACGCCGTGACCGCGGCGGCGCTGCTGGATAGCCTGATCCAGCGACAGTGGAGCGTGGCGTGCGCGGAATCGCTCACCGGCGGTCTGCTCACATCCGCACTGGTGGACGTTCCGGGAGCCTCACGCGCGGTGCGTGGCGGCGTGGTCGCCTACGACACCGACGTGAAGCGCGCCGTTCTCGGCGTCGATGCGGATCTGCTCGCCCGGCGTGGGGCGGTGGACCCGGACGTGGCCCGTCAGATGGCCCACGGTGTGCGATCCGCGCTCGCCACGGCCGCCGGGCCGGCCCAGGTGGGCCTGGCCACGACAGGCGTTGCCGGCCCTGATCCCCAGGACGGGCATCCGGTGGGAACGGTGTTCGTCGCGGTGGCGTGGCCGGACGGCGCCGAGGTGCGCGGGCTTCAGCTGACGGGGGATCGCACCGCGATCCGTCACGCCACGGTCGCCGAGGTCATAGCCCTCGCACAGCAGACCCTCAGCGCCCGCTGACGCTCTGCCCGTGTGCGGGGGAATACCCTCGTGTCAACGGGGGTTCACTCCAATGGGTTCTGGGAGAAACTCCAGAACACACGGCTAGAGTGGGGCCACGGATGTTGTACAGTTACTCACCCGGAAACACCCACCAGACAGAGGGAGGCACGACATGATCCTTGTACGCCAGGAGATCGGCGATGTTCTTCGTGACCTCCGACAGCAGAAGGGCCAGACCCTTCGGCAGGTCGCGTCACGCGCCAGCGTCGCACTCGGATACCTCAGTGAAGTCGAGCGCGGCCAGAAGGAGGCGTCCAGCGAGATCCTCGCATCTCTCGCCGACGCACTCGATGTGCCCATCTCGATGATCATGCGGGAAGTCGGAGACCGCATCGCCGTCCTTGAGGGCATCTCCACCGTTCCCGACGTGGTGCCCGACGAGCTGATGGCCTCGGTCGAGTCCGAGCTGTCGCTGCGCTGAGCGTGCGGCGCAGCGAATTCCATCGCGCCGTCGACGCGGAGTTCGGAGCGCGGGCCCCGTCCATCGTCCAGGACCTCGTCCTGACGGCGGTGGGGCAGCGCACCGCAACCGAAGCGATCGAAGCCGGCGTCCCGCCGCGTGAGGTGTGGCTGGCGCTCTGTGTCGAGATGGACGTGCCTGAATCCCACCGACACGGCGCCGGCCGCCTCGAGCGCCGTCGCTGACACGCACAACAGCCCCGGAGTTCGCGGACTCCGGGGCTGTTCTGCGTGTCGGCTTAGGCGCGTGCCACGACCGGCTCCCGCTGGAACGACGCGGCGTGCGCTTCCCATCCGGAATCGACGGGGATCGAGCGAGTGGGTTTCGTCGCGAGCATCACGACGATCGAGGCGACGGTGAGGGCGATTCCGATGCCGATCGTGGATGACCGGCCGAGAAAGGTGAATCCGATTCCCGCGACGAGCGGCGCCACCGGGGCAACGATCCCCATCATCACGGACTCGGCGGCGTTCACGCGGCCGAGCATTGCCGAGGGTGTCGCCACCATCATGTATCCGCCGATGCACGCGTTCACCGCGGGGGACACCAGGCAGCACAGCATGAGTGTGACCGCGATGCCCCAGAGGGAGTCGATGACCACGAGCAGCGCGCTGCCGGCGGTGAACCACGCGAGGGCGACCACCACGAGCATCCCGGTCGGCACTGTGCGCACGGCCCACGGTGCAGCGAAAGAACCGAGGAGCATGCCCACGCCTCCGGATGCGGAGACGAGTCCGATCTCGAAGCCGGAGGCGCCGTTTTGCTGTAGCGCGTAGATGGTGGTCGTCACGATGACGCCGAGGCCCATGTTGATGAGCATGACGATGACGATCAGGTTCATCAGATCGCCTCGCCGCCACAACCATCCGAAGGCTTCGCCGAGCTCGGCCCGTGCTGCACGCAGGCCGCGGCGGGACGTCGGTGCCGCCGCGCTTTCGCGTTCGGTTGCGGACGGGCGGGCCGCATCGCGCTCGGTCCGGCGCACGAGGAGCGCCGACGCCACCAGCGCGATGGCATCGACCACCGTCATCACCGCGCCCACTAGCCAGGCGCCGGCCCCCAGCAGGGAGCCGCTGAGCGGCCCGCTCGCGAGGCTGATCGTCGCATCGCGGCCCTGGTTCGCGGCCGTGGCGCGGCCGACCATCGCGGCCGGCACGATGTCCTTCAGCATCGGATCCGTCGCCATCGCGAACACGGTGGAGGAGAACCCCATCACGATGCTCGCCGTGAGGAGCGTGGCGAACGTGAGCGACCCGCTCCAGGCCAATGCGGTGAACGCCGCGGAGAGCGCCGTGCTGGCGACGCCACCGACCACCATGATCCGTCCGCGCGAGTGGCGATCGGCCAGGACGCCGCCGAGCATCGTGGCGACGATGGTGACCACCACGGTGACCGCGGAGATGATGCCGGCCTGCACGGGGGAGTTCGTGATCATCAGGGCGATCAGTGGCATCGCGAACGACAGCATCCGCATCGACAGGCCGCTGCCGGTGTCGCTCACGAGCCAGTACGGGTACGGCGTGTGCCGCAGCGGCACCACGACATCGGCGGGTTCGCGGGTGTCCGCGACGGGAGGGGAATCGCTCATGGCATCACGATAGATTGCGCACGCGCAGTTGCGCAAGTGTACGTGCGCAACTGCGCGTGCGGGATTCCCGCCGACTGGATAGGCTCGGTGTCATGGGTGAGAAGGAGCCGTCCGAGCGCGAGTCTGCTGCCGCCGATGTCGAGTACATGACCTCGGCGAAGCTGAAGGCATACGCCCACCCGCTGCGCCGCCAGCTCATGCGTGTGCTGTCTCGCGAGGGGTACGGCCGGGCGGCGGATCTGGCGCGCATCGTGGGCAAGCCCGCCAATCAGGTGAGCTTCCATCTGCGGGCCCTGAGTGAGATCGGCTGGCTCGAGGAGGCGCCGGAACTCGCGCGCGATGGTCGCGATCGTGTCTGGCGTCTCGTGCCGAGTGCGCTGAACGTCGGCTCCCCCGAGCACCCGGCGGAAGACCGCGACGCCGGACTCGCCGTTCTGACGGTATTCGCGGCGGAGCAGCGCGAGCTCCTGGAACGAGTCAGTGCCTGGAGTGCGAAGTACGTCACGGGGGAGGACCCGCAACTGCGCGGCATGGCGATGGCGGGGTCGGTGCGCGTGACACGCGAGGAGTTCCGTGAGCTGTCGGAGCGGGTGCAGGAGGCGATTCATGAGTTCGCCGAGCGCCGACCGGCGGGCATGCGGATCGAGCCCGATGGCGATGTGCATGTCTACGACTTCGCCTTCCTCGCGGCGGACGAGACCATCTGACCTTCACCGGGAGAATGTTCGACACGCCGCCGTGTCGCACTCGAACGCGTGTTCGATTCGGCGTAAGCTCCTGCACAGGTGGAATCGATCGCCGGTTCCCTCACATTCCGCACCCGTCCCCGATCAATGTCGGAGGCCCCGCGTAGCGTGATCCACGGCGAACGGGCCACACGCCTTGTCGGAGATCCGTTCCTCGGACACGACAGCCTCTGGGCAGCCGCACAACACGCAGAAGGAGCAAGACATGCCATCGGAAAAGGACCGCGAGAAGGCGCTCGACGCAGCCCTCGCACAGATCGACCGTCAGTTCGGCAAGGGTGCGATCATGCGCCTGGGCAGCGACGAGCGCGCGCCCGTCGAGATCATCCCCACCGGCTCCATCGCCCTCGATGTCGCTCTCGGCATCGGCGGCCTGCCGCGCGGACGCATCATCGAGATCTATGGTCCGGAGTCCTCCGGTAAGACCACCCTCACGCTCCACGCCATCGCCAATGCTCAGCGCAACGGCGGCATCGCAGCCTTCATCGACGCCGAGCACGCACTCGACCCCGAGTACGCGCAGAAGCTGGGCGTCGACATCGACCAGCTTCTCGTCTCGCAGCCCGACACGGGTGAGCAGGCCCTCGAGATCGCCGACATGCTGGTGCGGTCCGGTGCCATCGATCTTGTCGTCATCGACTCCGTGGCGGCGCTCGTGCCCAAGGCGGAGATCGAGGGCGATATGGGCGACTCCCACGTCGGTCTGCAGGCGCGCCTTATGTCGCAGGCGCTGCGTAAGCTCACGGGCGGTCTGAACCAGACCAAGACCACGGCTATCTTCATCAACCAGCTTCGCGAGAAGATCGGTGTCTTCTTCGGCTCTCCGGAGACCACCGCCGGTGGTAAGGCGCTGAAGTTCTACGCGTCGGTGCGTCTGGACATCCGTCGCATCGAGACGCTCAAGGACGGCTCCGAGGCCGTCGGTAACCGCACGCGCGTCAAGGTGGTCAAGAACAAGATGGCCCCGCCGTTCAAGCAGGCGGAGTTCGACATCCTCTACGGTGTCGGCATCTCGCGTGAGGGTTCGCTGATCGATTACGGCGTCGAGCAGGGCATCGTCAAGAAGTCCGGGGCCTGGTACACCTACGACGGTGAGCAGCTCGGTCAGGGCAAGGAGAACGCCCGGAACTTCCTCATCAAGAATGCGGACGTGGCTGCGGAGATCGAGCGCAAGATCCTCGAGAAGCTCGGTATCGGCCAGCCGAAGGACCAGGCAGTACCGCAGGCCGCTCCGGCGCCGGCGCTGAAGACGGCGTAAGGCTGAGCGAGCGGCCCGAAATGCGCTCCGACGGGGGCGCTCGAACATGATTGTCGACATCCATGATCGATGACACGCAAAACGGGGGCGGGGAGCACCTCGCCCCCGTCACCCCGTTGTTCGGACGGCGGGGAGAGAAGCCGGCCTCCGGTACGGGGCACGCGCGCACGGGTGCTGAGAATGAGCACCCCCGGCAAGCCGGATCGGCGGCCAGCAGCGACCCGATTCGGCAGCCACGCGAAATCGGCGCGCCGCGCCGGGTGCGATTCACCGAAGTCGAGGATTCCACATCGGACGAAGCCGGGCGCTCTCGTCCTGGCGGAGCGTCCGGTGCATCCGCCGCGGGGCGTCACCGCGCCGGATCCGTGGATCGGTATGACGCCGACGGCTGGTGGATCGATCCTGATGCGGATCCGGCACCGCAGGACTCCGAGTCCGACAGCTCCTCGGGCAGTGGCCCGAAGCGTCGGTCTGGCGTCGAGCCAGAGCCGCGCACGGGGTCGTCGGTGAAACGTAGCCCGGCCATGCGTGCCACGAACGGGGCGGATGTGGGGGAGCGCGACAACACGCCCCCGCTCATGCGGGCATCTGATCTCCTGAAGCCGGATGGCGAGCGATCGAGCCAGCCAGTTGCCCTTCCGACTCGGGGGTGGCGAGACTCGCGATCCGGCGAATCCTCCGCGGATGACCGCTCGTCATCGCCGCACGCGCACGGCGATCGGAGCAGCCGGCCGCCCGGGGAGGTCGTCGCGGATCACGGCGAGCGTTCGGCTGCGGACGCTACCGCTGCCGAGGGTTCCGACCTCCGTGCAGGTCTCGACGCCCGCCCCTCGCGTCCTGCGCAGCCAGCGCGGGCGCCCCGGCTCCGTCTGCTGGAGTCGTCCGCGCCGGAGCCCGATGACCACGCGGCACCGGAGGACCCCCAGACGCAGCGTGAACGGGGCGAGGCGGCACTACTCAAGAAGCTACGCGGACGGGGATTGTCGGTCCGGGAGGCGCGGGCTTTCGTGATCGGACTCGACATCGCACCGGAGATCGCCGACGACCTCGTCGACGAATTCCTCTCCCTCCGCTATCTCGATGACGCAGTCCTCGCTGAACAGCTGATCTACACGGCGACATCTCGCAAGGGTCAGGGACGCCGCGTGATCGCGCAGTCGCTGTCCGCGCGTGGGATCCCTCGCGAGGTCATCGACGCGGCCCTCGAGGAACTGCCCGACGATGACGATGAACGGGCGCTCGAATTCGCCCGGTCAAAGGCGCGCTCCCTTGCGAAGCTGGAGCCGGAGGTGGCGTTGCGACGGCTGCTCGGGCAGCTCGCCCGGCGTGGTTTCGGCGGGAGCAGCGCCATGCGTGCTGCCAAGACCGCGCTCAGCGAAGCCGGCGGATCGACGGTTCGGTTCCGCTGACGCCCCCACACCACGCCGTCGGTAGCATGCTGTCGCTGTCGCTGTCGCTGTCGCTGTCGCTGTCGCTGTCGCTGTCGCTGTCGCTGTCGCTGTCGCTGTCGCTGTCGGTGGCGGTGGCGGTGGCGGTGGCGGTGGCGGTGGCGGTGGCGGTGGCGGTGGCGGTGGCGGTGGCGGTGGCGGTGTCGCTGTCGCTGTCGCTGGCGGTGCCGGGGCGGTATCAGACGTGCGTGCCCGTTCTCGAAGCCCTGTCAGACGCCGAGCGCGGGCGGGCACCTGTCGCCGTCCCGTGTTCTGGAGACGCTGATGGGGCGGACCGGAGAGTGTTCGCGGACATGCGCCGGAACCAGGCGGCCCGCGCACGCGCGGCTAGGGCGTCGCGCGCAGCCATGCCACGGCATCCGCCAGCGGGCGCGGTACCGCGTCCGCCGGAAGAGCGGTCGCCCAGGCTGCTGCGAGAAGCTCCTTGCGGCCCGCCCCCGCACCGGCGAACCGTCGCAGCTGGGCGGCGACGGGTTCATCACGCCACTGTGGCTGCCGTGACATCCGGTCGAAGCTGTCGCCGATACCCACCTGGCGCACCACCTCGGCCGCGCGCCGTGCCCCGAGTGCGCGGATGAGCTCTTCCTCGAGATCCCGGTCGCAGACGAAGACACGTACGGGCGGAAGTCTGGGGAGATCGTCGGCGGCGAGCGCGCGCGTCACGAATCCGGTCTCTCCGGCATCGCACAGCACCGCGGTCCGTGCGCCATCGTGCTGCGCTCGCAACTCACGACGCACATTCGTGATGCCCTCGAGCGAGACGACCTCCACCGCCGCCAGCGAAACGTTCTGGGAGCGTGCCAGCGCGACCACCGCGGCGACGTCGCTGCGGCCCTCCACGAACAACCGGGCGACGGGCACCCGTCCATTCAGCCCTGCCGGACGTCGTCGCGCAAGGGGCGGCGGGACGGGGGTGCTGCAGACGCGACGGATGACGCGGTGCTCCCTGTCCTCCTCTGATGCCCCAGACGCGGTGAAGAGGCAGGGCGCGGCGCCGAGGCCGGGGGACGGCGCCGAGGCCGGCGACGGATCGTAGAATGGCGGAATCATGTCTTCGCCTTCGAATGCCCCGACGATCATCCCCGCATCGCCCTCGGCGCTGCGCCCGGATGGGACCGCCCGCACCTACGAGGTGCGCACTCTCGGCTGTCAGATGAACGTGCACGACTCCGAGCGCCTGTCCGGTTCGCTCGAGAGCGCCGGCTACGTGAAGGCGGAGTTCGGCGAGGAGGCCGATGTCGTCGTCATCAACACCTGCGCGGTGCGCGAGAACGCGTCGTCGAAGCTCTACGGCACGCTGGGACACCTCGCCTCGGTGAAGCGCCGGCGCGACGGCATGCAGATCGCGGTCGGCGGATGCCTCGCGCAGATGGACAAGCAGGCCGTGGTCGACAAGGCCCCGTACGTGGACGTCGTCTTCGGCACGCACAACATGGGCTCGCTCCCCGGCCTGCTGGAGCGTGCGGCACACAATCACGAGGCGGAGGTGGAGATCCTCGAGTCGCTGGAGGTGTTCCCGTCCACACTGCCGACCAAGCGCGACAGCTCGTACGCCGGATGGGTGTCGATCTCGGTCGGCTGCAACAACACCTGCACGTTCTGCATCGTGCCGAGCCTGCGCGGCAAGGAGAAGGACCGTCGACCTGGCGACATCCTCAGCGAGATCAAGCTGATCGTGGACGACGGCGCGATCGAAGTCACGCTCCTCGGACAGAACGTCAACTCCTACGGCGTTGAATTCGGCGACCGCCAGGCCTTCGGCAAGCTGCTGCGCGCGGCGGGCGAGATCGAGGGTCTCGAACGCATCCGCTTCACGAGCCCTCATCCGGCGGCGTTCACCGACGACGTGATCGATGCCATGGCGGAGACTCCCGCGGTCATGCCTCAGCTGCACATGCCGTTGCAGTCGGGCTCCGACCGCATCCTCAAGGCGATGCGACGTTCCTACCGCTCGGAGAAGTTCCTCGGCATTCTCGACCGGGTGCGGGCGAAGATCCCCAACGCGGCGATCACCACCGACATCATCGTCGGCTTCCCCGGTGAGACGGAGGAGGACTTCCTGGAGACCATGCGGGTGGTGGAGCAGTCCCGCTTCGCCAGCGCCTTCACTTTCCAGTACTCGATCCGCGAGGGCACTCCGGCTGCCACGATGGAGGACCAGGTGCCCAAGGCCGTGGTCCAGGACCGGTACAACCGGCTCATCGCCCTTCAGGAGCGCATCAGCCTGGAGGAGAACGAGAAGCTGGTCGGCCAGGACGTCCACGTCCTCGTCTCCACCGGCGAAGGCAAGAAGGACGCCGCCACCCGCCGCCTGTCCGGCCGTGCGGAGGACAACCGGCTGGTCCACTTCACGCTCCCGGACGGTGCCGAGACTCCGCGTCCCGGCGATGTCGTGACCGTGACGATCACGCGCGCCGCCCCGCACTACCTGATCGCGGACGCCCCCGCCGGGCAGCCGCTGCGCCTTCGCCGAACCCGTGCGGGCGACGCCTGGGATCGGGCGCAGGCGGAGTCGTGCGGTGTGCCGGCACCGGCCTCACTGTCGGCTGACGGGAAGCGCGTGATCGGGCTCGGGCTTCCCGGATTGCGTCCCCAGGCGTGACGGCCGTTCCCGGCCTGTTCGCCGTCGTTGGCGCGACCGGGACGGGCAAGAGCGAGTTCGCGCTGGATCTCGTCGAGACGCTGCGGGAACGGGGTCGCGACGCCGAGATCGTCGGGGCCGATGCGATGCAGCTCTACCGGGGCATGGACATCGCCACGGCGAAGCTGCCCGTCGACGAACGCCGCGGCATCGTGCATCACCTGATCGACGTTCTGGAGCCGGGGGAGGACGCTGCCGTCGCGTGGTATCAGCAGGCCGCGCGCGAGGCGATCTCGGAGATCTGGAGCCGCGGCCATGACGCCGTCCTCGTCGGCGGGTCCGGGCTCTATGTCTCCAGCGTGCTATGGGACTTCCGCTTCCCGCCGCGCGACGAGGCCCTGCGGGCCCGCCTGGCGGGCGAGCTCGAGGCGCAGGGACCGGGCGTGCTGTTCGAGCGGCTGCGGACCCTCGATCCCGCCACGGCGGCGCGCATCGATGCGCGCAACGGTCGCCGGGTCATCCGGGCGCTGGAGATCCTGGAGCTCGGGGAGAGCACGCATGGTGCTGCCCTGCCGGAGGCGCCGGTGCCGTGGGCGCCGCACCGCATCCTCGCCCTGTCCGCACCGCGGGAGGAGCTCGTCCTCCGGCTGGACGCGCGCGTCGAGCGGATGTGGCAGCAGGGACTCCTGGCGGAGGTGAGCAGCCTGCGAGAGGCCGGTCTGGAGCCGGGGACGACGGCGGCGCGCGCCATCGGCTACGCGCAGGCGTTCGCCCAGCTCGACGGCACGATGACCGAGCACGAGGCCATCGCCGAGACACAGGCCCTGACGCGCCGCTATGCGCGTCGGCAGGTGTCCTGGTTCCGCCGCTACGCGGATGCCGAGTGGATCGATCCATCGCAGACCCGCCCCTCCGCCGTCCTGTGACGAATCCGGCCTCTCATCGGCAGCCAATTCGTGGAGACGACGCCTTCTCCGGGTGAGCGGGTGGACCGGCGCCCTCGTCACGGGCTGGCGGACCGATGCCGCCCGTCCCCGATGGGCGGCGGGTGCATGGCCTGGCCGGGACGGCGGGACGCGTGGTGAGGGGCGATGTGCGGCGGATGTTCGCCGGCCGCCCGGGGAGGCGGTGATCGCTCGGGCACGTCTCGACCGACGGCGATGAGCGTAGGCGATTTGGCTGCAGGATCGAGAACCCGCGATGCGTGCTCTGGAGCGGCTGCGTGCCCCTGTGCGAGACAGCAGCCGGCTCCCTCACCGGGCGGAGAGGGAGCCGGTCCGCGTTGTCTCAGGCGACGGTCGCGTCGATGGTGACGGGGATGTTCCCGCGAGTGGCCTTGGAGTAGGGGCACACCTGGTGGGCGGCGGCGACGAGCGCGTCCGCGGCCTCCTGGTCGATTCCCGACACTTCCGCGTGAAGGGCCGCGCTCAGCGACGGTCCGGCCTCGGGGTCCAGGTTCAGCGTGACCTCGGCGACGACGGCGGAGTCCGTCAGGGTCAGTCCCTGACGGCGCGCGACAAGCTTCATCGCGGAGTGGAAGCACGCCGACCACCCGGCGGCGAACAACTGCTCGGGGTTGGTGCCGGCGCGACCGGTACCCGGCATGCTGAGGTCGAGCGCGAGGACGGCGTCGCTGGTTTCGACGTGGCCGTCGCGTCCGTCTCCCGTGGAGGTGGCGACGGCGACGTAGGGCTGCGTGGACATGTTTTCCTCTCAGACTCCGGCTGACGAAGGTAACCGGTTGAACTGGTGACGAGCTTGCCGCACCCATCGTCACCTGTCAAGATGGTTACGTGAATCACGAGTTCCCCTGCGGCACGCGCGTGCTGGACTTCGTCGCGACCCTGCGCGCCCGTCGCGAGGAGCAGCCCTACGAGTTCCTCGCGGATGCCGGGTCTCTGGATTCGTGGTGGGTGGAGTCGGGAGTGCGCACCTCGGGTCGGGTGACCGACGACGCCGATCTTGTCGCGGCCATCGAGCTGCGTGAGGCTCTCTACACGGTGTTCTGGCATCGCCTGAACGGCGCTTCGATTCCGGAGGGCGCTCTCGCCGTCGTGAACGCGCGCGCCCAGGACCCTCCGGTGTCGCCCGCGCTCACGGCACGGGGGGTGGTGCGCGACGGCGACCCCACCGCGTGTCTGGCCGACCTCGCGCGCGAGGCCATCGAGATCGTCGGCGGCGAGGAGGGTGCACTGCTGCGGGAGTGCTCCCGTCCGGAGTGCACCACGATCTACCTCGACCGCTCGCGTGGACATCGCCGCGAATGGTGCTCGATGCAGTCGTGTGGCAACCGGGCCAAGGCCGCCGCCTACCGTGCGCGAGTGCGTTCAGCCCGCATCCTCGCCACCTGACGCGAGGCGTCCGCCTGCGGGCGGTCATCGCCGCGGTGCGCTGATGGTCACCCGCGCGCGGAGGACTCGCGGGCGCGCGGGTGGTTCAGAGAGGATGGGGGAGTGCCTCATCACGTCCGTGCCTTTCAGCCCGCCGATACCGATCAGGTCGTCGCCCTCTGGGACGCGTGCGGTCTCACCCGCCCGTGGAACGACGCCCGCGCCGACATCGCCCGAAAGCTCACCGTCCAGCCGGAGCTGTTCCTGGTCGCCGTGGACGGCGATCGCGTCATCGGCACCACCATGGCCGGCTACGACGGTCACCGCGGGTGGCTGTACTACGTCGGCACCGACCCGGATCGCCGGGGGGAGGGGATCGCAGCGGCCCTCATCGCACGTGCCGAGGAACTGCTGATCGCCCTCGGCTGCCCGAAGGTGAACCTGATGGTCCGCGAGGGCAACGAAGGCGTGCTGGATTTCTATGCGACGAACGGATACGAGCCGTTCCAGGTTCACAACGCCGCGAAGCGCCTGATCGCCGACTCCTGAGGGCGATGCCGGTGCGCCTGCTCCGTAGGATGGAGGCATGCCCACCATCGCGTTCACCAAAGGCCACGGCACCGGCAACGACTTCGTGATCGTCGCCGACCCCGACGGGGAACTCGACCTCAGCGACGACCAGGTCGCCGCGATGTGCGACCGCAACTTCGGCATCGGTGCGGATGGACTGCTGCGCGTGGTGCGATCGCGCGCCATCGCCGAGGGCGCCGCGAGCCTCGCGGAGGAGCCCGAGGCCGAGTGGTTCATGGACTACCGCAACGCTGATGGCTCGAAGGCGCAGATGTGCGGCAACGGGACCCGCGTGTTCGTCAAGTACCTGCTGGAATCCGGGCTCGCCCAGCTTCCGGCCGGATCGACCCTGCCGATCGGAACCCGGGCCGGCGTTCGTGACCTCACGGCCAGTGCGCAGGGATTCCAGGTCGATCTGGGCCGGTGGAAGCTCTCCGGCGATGATCCGCTGGTGCGCGCTCGTGGACTGGACGTGGCGCGACCGGCGCTGGGCATCGACGTCGGCAACCCGCATGTCGTGGTCGCACTCAGCTCGATCGCCGAGCTCGAGGCCCTGGATCTGTCGGTGATCCCCATCCTGGATCCCGCCCTGCCGGAGGGGGCCAACGTCGAATTCGTCGTTCCGTCCGATCCGCTCGTTCAGGACGGCATCGGTCAGATCCGGATGCGCGTGTTCGAGCGCGGTGTGGGGGAGACCCTGAGCTGTGGGACCGGCACCGCGGCTGCTGCCCTGGCGGTGCGTCACTGGGCCGGCGCACTGGCACCCCACCACTGGCGCGTGGAGGTGCCCGGCGGCACGCTGGCCGTGCGCATGTTCCCCACTCAGGATGGCGAGCACGTCGCCCTGTCGGGCCCTGCCCAGCTCGTCTACACCGGACAGATCTCGCTCGCCGACTGACCGCGCGGCGCCGTGGCTCAGTCCACGACGCCGATGGCCAGCAAGTGCACGCTCTGGTCGCGCAGCGCGGGAACGTCGTCCGCGAGTTCGGCGATCAGGCGTGCGGACTCCGCGACGGCGAGGGCATCCTCGGCGCTGACGGACTCCAGAAGGGTGCCGACCGGTCCCTCGACGCCATGGACGACCACCTGGTCGATGCCCGCGCGCGCAAGCTCCGCCGCCAGCTCGTTCGCCGTGTGGAAGTGCGCGGCGGGGAAACGCTGGCCACGGAGGGGCCGCCCGTGCCGGAGCACGTCCAGCGCTTCCGCGCTCAGCGGGCCGTCGCCGGAGGCGGCGCGCTGGAAGGCCACCCAGCGCGAGAGTCCGACGGCGGCGATGACGCCTCCGGGGCGGGTCACACGCACGGCTTCGGTGAGTGCCCGTTCGCGGCCGGCGCGATCCAGGTGGTACAGCGGCCCCAGCAAGATCGCGGCATCGAAGGAGTCATCCGGATAGTCGAGGGCGCGGGCATCGCCCACGCTCGCGCGCACGCCCTGGGAGGCTGCCGTCTTCACGTGTGCGGGAACGGGATCGAGCATCTCGACGATGCAGCCGCGCTCAGCGAGGGCGCGCGCATGATGCCCCGTGCCCCCGCCGATGTCCAGCACGCGGGAGCCGTCGGCGATCGCGGCAGCCAGCAGCGCCTGTGTGCGATCAAACTCCAGGGGGCCCTGGGGTGAGCGGGTGGTCAGGCGGGCGTCCTCGTCGAACAGGTCGGTGTAGTAGTGCCGTATCCGTGTGTCGAGTTCGCCCATCATTCCAGTCTGCGCGCGACGCTCGATCCGTCAAGAGGCGCGCATGTTCCGGTCGGGTCAGGGCAGAACGATCGAGTCGGTGGGGGTGGAACCGTGGCGTCGCACACGCAGCACGCGGAAGCCCTTGCTCGTCGCCGCGCGGTGAACGCTGTAGCCCGACGGGAACTCCGCCGCGAGCCATCGCTGCAGTGAATCCGAACCGAGGTTGCGCGCAACAACGAACCAGCCGTCGCTGCGCTCGTCCAGGCGTGGGATCCATCGCTGCAGCAGTCCGTGCAGTTCGTTCTTGCCCACCCGGATCGGGGGATTCGACCAGATCGTGCGGAACGTCACGTCATCGGGAACCTCGTCCGGCGTGACCGCGGTGACGTTGTCCAACCCCAGCTCCGCTGCGTTTCGCCGCGTCAGCTCCAGGGATCGCTGGTTGACGTCGACGGCCCAGATACGCGCGTGCGGGGAGAGCATGGCCATGGTGAGCGCGATGGGGCCCCAACCGCAGCCGAGGTCGAGGAAGTCGCCCCCGGGCGGCGGTGGCGGGGTGTGCGAGAGGAGCACCGCGGTGCCGGTGTCCAGGTGGTCGGGACTGAAAGTGCCGCCTGCGGTGTTGAGTTCCACAGAGCGGCCAGCCAGCGTCACGGTGATACGGCGCGGCCTCTCGGCGCTGGAGGGCTCCGAGCTGAAGTAGTGGTCGCTTGCCATGAGGAGCCACATTACCGCAGCGACCGTCGCTGCGGAGGTTAGGCTTTACTGATCCGCGCCCGCCGACGATGGCGGTCGCCCCCGAAAGGACACATGAACAACACCCCCAACGACGACCGATTCGACGACGCCGCAGAGTTCGACGGCACCGACCCGGTGGAGCGCGTGCTCGCAAACGCCGATGCCCGATCCGGTGTCCGCGTGTTCGGCGCGGCGCAGGCACTCCAGGACGATGCCACCGCCGGCCACGGAAGCGCCGACGGCGAGCAGTGGGACCTCGAGGAGCGTCACGCGCTTCGCCGTGTGGCAGGACTGTCCACCGAGCTGGAGGACGTCACCGAGGTCGAGTACCGCCAGCTGCGGCTGGAGAACGTCGTGCTCGTCGGCGTCTACCCGCAGGGGTCGGCCGAGGAGGCAGAGAACTCCCTGCGTGAGCTGTCTGCGCTGGCCGAGACCGCAGGCGCCATCGTGCTCGACGGCCTGCTGCAGCGCAGGCCCCACCCGGACCCGGCCACCTACATCGGTCGCGGCAAGGCCCAGGAACTGCGCGACATCGTCGCGGCTCTCGGTGCCGACACCGTGATCGCCGACTCCGAACTCGCGCCCTCGCAGCGTCGTGCGCTGGAGGACGTCGTCAAGGTCAAGGTGATCGACCGGACAACCGTCATCCTCGATATCTTCAGCCAGCACGCGAAGAGCCGGGAGGGCAAGGCGCAGGTCGAGCTCGCTCAGCTCGAGTACCTCCTCCCGCGCTTGCGCGGGTGGGGTGACTCCATGTCCCGCCAGGCCGGAGGCCAGGTGGGCGCCGGCGGCGCCGGTATGGGGTCGCGTGGTCCCGGTGAGACCAAGATCGAACTCGACCGGCGGCGCATCCGCACGAAGATGGCGCTGCTGCGCAAGCAGATCGCCGACTTCAAGCCCGCTCGTGAGGCCAAACGTGCGGAACGTCGCCGCAACACCATCCCGTCGGTCGCGATCGCGGGCTACACCAACGCGGGCAAGTCGAGTCTGCTCAACAAGCTCACCGGCGCGGGCGTGCTCGTGGAGAACGCCCTGTTCGCCACTCTCGATGCCACCACTCGGCGCAGCGAGACGGCGGACGGGCGGATCTTCACGCTGACCGACACCGTGGGCTTCGTGCGCAACCTTCCGCACCAGCTGGTGGAGGCCTTCCGCTCCACACTGGAGGAGGTCGGCGACGCCGATGTCATCCTGCACGTCGTGGATGCTGCGCACCCGGACCCGGCGGCCCAGCTGCAGACGGTGCGGGACGTGATGGCCGACGTGGGTGCGCGGGACGCGCACGAGATCGTGGTGTTCAACAAGGCCGATCTGGTGGACGACGACACCCGGCTCGTGCTGCGCGGCCTGCAGCCGCAGGCGTTCTTCGTGTCCTCGCGCACGGGCGAGGGCATTGCGGAGCTGCGCGCCGCGGTCGAGGCCGCACTGCCGCTGCCCGCGGTCGAGATCACCGCGGTGGTTCCGTACGACCGCGGTGATCTGGTCTCCGCCATTCATGAGACCGGCTTCCTGCTCTCGTCGGAGCATCAGGAAGCGGGAACGCTCGTCCACGCCCACGTGGGCGAACGTCTCGCGGCGGAGCTTCGCCCCTACGCCGTGTGATGTCGCCGGCCGGCACCTGCCAGGGTGCCGGCCCGCGACCTCACCGGAATCGTCGACCTCACCGGAATCGTTGCAGCGTCGCGGTCAGTCGCTCCCGGACCGTCTCATCCGGGGCGGTGCCGTGGGCCCGCAGTGCGAGCATCGCGGCTCCGACGGCGCCATCGCCGACGTTCCGGAGCACCAGAGCATCGGCCGCCTCGCCGAGCGTCGCGAGGAACGCATCCCGCACCACCCCGGCGCGTGAGAGCACGCTGCCCCCGATCACCAGTGGTCCGGGTGCTCGCAGGATCGCACGCAAGGAGCGCGCCAGCTGCTGGCCCGCCTCCCGGAGGATGCCGATCGCGACCGCGTCGTTCTCCTGGGCGGCATCGAAGGCGGCCGGTGTGAGAGCGGCGAGCTCGATCGGTGCCCGATCATAGGCGGTCGCCACCAGGCGCCACAGCGCCTCCGGGCGCCCCTCTCTCGTCGCCGGCGTCGTCGCCAGGTCGTAGTGCTCCAGCACCCGCCGCGTCAGCGACGTGCCTGCTCCGGTGCCGTCGAGGTCTTCTGCCACGGCACGGATCACCTGCTGGCCGATCCAGAAGCCGCTGCCGCGATCTCCCAGCAACCAGCCGAGTCCGTCGGCGGTTCCGGCGACGTCGCCGTCCTCCACCCGGATCATGCAGGCGCCGGTGCCGGACACCATCGCGTATCCCGCTGCGGCGGCCGCGCCGCTGAAGTAGATGGCCAGGAGATCCGCCTCGAACGTCAGGGTTCCGCGGAAGCCGCGTTCGGTGAGCGGGCCGAGCAGCCAGTCCGCGTTCGCGGAGGACTGCATCCCCGCCATCGCGGCCACGATGACGGGGATCTCGGCGAGGGATGCGCCGCTGGTGGCGAGCGCCGCCTCCACCGCGGTGAGCACACCGGTCGCGGCGCGCTGAGCTCCCGCAGATACGGGATTTCCGCGCCCGCCAGCCCCGAACCCGAGGCTGTCACCGCGGCTGTTGCTGAGCAGGGCGCGTGTCGAGGTGCCGCCGGCGTCGATGCCGAGGACCAGAGGTTCGTGACTCATTCGTGACTCATTCGTGACGACGTGCTGTTTGACGTTTGCGCCGCATGCGCATAGTTTGCCTGTGAGAGTACCGGGGAGCAGGTGACGATCATGCCGAGACCGACGAAGGTTCGAAATGATAGCGCAAACGTTCGGGGTGTTGCGCTGGTCACCGGCGCGGTATTGTCGGTGCACAACCCCGAGGAGATGACACGATGACGGTCACTGCCGCCGACCTCCTCCGGGAGGCGACCACCCGCCTGGAGCGGCTCGCCGCCGATGCGGATGCGGGCGCGCTCGATACCGCCGTGGCGTACATGGTCGAGGCTCTCGATGCGGGCGGAGTGCTTCAGGCCTTCGGCACGGGACATTCGCAGGCCTTCGCGATGGAGATCGCCGGCCGTGCGGGTGGCCTCATCCCCACGAACAGCTTCTCGCTCACCGACCTGGTCCTTCACGGCAACCGCCAGACCTCGGAGCTCACCGCGACGCTGGAACGGGAGCCCTCACTCGTCGACGAGCTCATGCAGACCGTTCCGGTCGGAGAGCACGATGTGTTCCTCATCGCCTCCAACTCCGGCGTGAACGGATCCATCGTGGGCACAGCGCTGTGGGCGAAGGAACGCGGTCACCGTGTCATCGCGGTGACGAGCCTCGAGCACACCGCGCGTGTGCAGCCGAAACACCCCAGCGGCAAGCGGCTGAGCGAGGTCGCCGATGTCGTCATCGACAACCTGGCCCCGTACGGCGACACCACTCTCGACATCAATGACGATGTCCGTGTGGGAGCCGTCTCCTCCATGACCGGAGCGTTCATCGCCCAGTCCCTCACCCTCGGCGTGGCCCGCACGATCGCGGCCCGCGGTGAGGTTCCCCCTGTCTACATCTCCGCCAACATTCCCGGCGGCGATGAGCACAACTCCGCGTTGGAAGCCCTGTACCGTGGGCGCATCCGACGGGGGACCTGACCGGAATTTCCCCCTCCGGTCAACATCACATCACCATGGAAGGTAGGAAGATGGAACTCAACGAAGCGTCCATCAGTCGTCGCACTGTGCTGCGTGGTGCGGCAGCCGCAGCGGTTCTGGTGCCGTTCGGCATGACCCTCGCCTCGTGCGCTGCTCCCGGTGGCAGCACCGGCGGCGGCGGGGCCACCACCCCGGCCGGTGAGGTCACCGCCGACAACCCGTTCGGTGTCGCCGCGGACTCCACCGTCGACGCGGTCATCTTCGATGGTGGCTACGGCGTGGACTACGTCGAGAACGCCGCGAAGATCATGGAGGGCAACAAGGGCCTGTCCGGCGTCAGCGTGAAGGTCTCGGCCTCGACGAAGATCGCGCAGGAGCTGCAGCCGCGTTTCGTCGGTGGCAACCCGCCGGACCTCATCGACAACTCGGGCGCCAACTCCATCGGCTGGAACACCATCCTCGACCAGCTGGAAGACCTCAGCGAGGTGCTGGAGGCCAACAACCTCGAGGGCGAGAAGATCGCAGACACGCTGTTCGATGGTGTGAAGGCCCCGGGCACGTTCGGCGACAAGTTCGCTGCACTGAACTACGTGTTCACGACGTACGGCCTGTGGTATTCCGCATCGCTGTTCGAGGAGAACGGCTGGGAGCCGCCCAAGACCTGGCAGGACCTCAAGGCGCTCGGTGCCGCCGCGAAGGAGAAGGGCAAGTACCTCTTCCTGTGGGGCAAGGAGGCCGCGACCTACTACCAGACCTTCGTCATCGACTCCGCTGTCATCCAGTCGGGAGACGACGTGCGTCTTCCCCTCGAGAACCTCGCCGAGAACTGCTGGTCCCACCCCACACTGCAGGCGATCCTCACCGAGTTCTACGCGCTGATCCAGGCGGGCTACGTCAAGCCCGGTGGCGGCGGCACGCAGTTCACGCAGGCGCAGTCGCAGTGGAGCCTCGACCAGGAGGCGTTGCTGTACCCCTCGGGCTCGTGGATCGAGAACGAGATGAAGAAGACCACGGCCGACAACTTCCAGATGAAGGGCGTGCGCGAGCTGCCGTGGGACGACAAGGCCACCACCCCTCCCGGGTACATGCGCGCCGAGGCCGGCGAGCCGTTCGTGGTGCCCAGCAACAGCAAGAACCCCGCCGGCGGCAAGGAGCTGCTGCGCACCATGCTGTCGAAGGAGGCGGCTGCCGCGTTCTCCAAGGAGAAGCTCGCTCCCACCGTCGTCAAGGGCACGGTGCCCGATGACGGCTTCGGCTCCACCGCGCTGGTGTCTCAGGTCGAGATGATCGACGCCGCGGGCTCGGGCATGTTCACCATCAAGTCGACGAACCTGTACGGCATGAACTCCGACCAGCTGCCCATCTGGAACTCGTTCCTGGACGGCAAGATGACGGTCGAGGAGATCACCAAGCAGCTGCAGGCGCTGGTCGACAAGGTCCGCAACGACAGTTCTGTCGAGAAGATCGAGATCAAGTGAGCAATTCCACCGTCAGCGGTGGACCGGCCCTGGCGACGGCCGCGGTCACCACAGCTCGGGCGGGGCGGCGCAAGCCGCCCCGCCTGGGGCGGCGCAAGCTGACGTTCGACTTCGTCTCCTTCCTGGTGGTCTTCCTCGGGGTGCCGCTGGCGATCTTCCTGATCTTCGTCATCTCGCCGTTCGTGCAGGCCCTGTACTACGGCATGACCAACTGGACCGGCTTCTCGCCGAACATGCAGTTCACCGGGATCCAGAACTTCGTCACCCTCTTCAACGACCCGATCTTCATGCGCGCGATGCTGAACAACATCGTGCTCGCCCTGATCGTGCCGCTGATCACCATCGTCATCGCCCTCATCTTTGCGAGCATGATCACGGTGGGCGGACCCAGCCACGGCCAGGTGCGCGGGCTCAAGGGCTCCAGCTTCTACCGCGTGATCTCGTTCTTCCCGTACGTGATCCCGGCGATCGTGATTGCGATCCTGTGGAACATGATCTACGCCCCCACGGGGCTGTTCAACGGTCTGCTCGGACTCGTGGGCATCGACACCCACCAGTTCTCCTGGCTCGGTGACGAACGCACCGCGATGGGCGCGACCATCTTCGTCATCGTGTGGAGCATGGTCGGGTTCTACATGATCCTGTTCATCGCCGCCATCAAGGGCATTCCTGCGGAGACGCTGGAGGCCGCCCGCATCGACGGTGCCGGCCGCTGGCGGACCGTGCGATCGATCCTGCTGCCGCAGATGCGCGACAACGTGCAGACGGCGTACATCTACCTCGGCATCATGGCGCTCGACGCGTTCGTGTACATGGCCGGCCTGAACTCCACCGGTGGCCCGGGCAACAGCACGCTGGTGATGAGCCAGTACCTGTTCCGCACGGCGTTCGAGAAGGGGCAGTTCGGCCTCGCGACTGCGATGGGCATCGTGCTCGCCGTGATCACGCTGCTGTTCGCCGCCCTGATCATCGGTCTGTTCCGTCTCTTCGCCGGCCGGGATGAAGGAGATCGCTCATGAGCGACGACACCCGTGCCTCCGTGACGATCAACCGCAAGTCCCGCGCCCAGCCGCCGGTGCGGACCGTGAAGTCCACCGCCGGCGACAAGGTGGTCGGGGGCGCCTCTCACATCGTGATGGCGCTGTGGTCTCTGGTCGTGATCCTTCCGATGGTGTGGACCCTCATCGGCTCGTTCAAGACGACGAAGGAGATCTTCGCGTCGCCGTTCGGTCTGCCGGCCAACTGGAACTTCGACAACTACGTCAGCGCCTGGGTCGACAACGCGTTCGGCCGGATGTTCATCAACACCGTCATCGTCGTGGGCGTCTCGCTGGTGCTCGTCATGGTGCTCGGCGCGATGTGCGCGTATGTGCTGGCGCGTTTCGAGCTGCCGGGAAGCCGGGTGATCTACTACCTGATGCTCGCGGGTCTCACCTTCCCGGTGTTCCTCGCGATCGTGCCGCTGTTCTTCATCCTGCAGGGCATGGGACTGCTGAACACGCTGCCCGGTCTGATCATCACCTATGTGGCCTTCGCGCTCCCGTTCACGGTGTTCTTCCTGTTCTCGTTCTTCAAGTCGCTGCCGTACGAGATCCAGGAGGCGGCCTACGTCGACGGCGCCAGTGAATGGCGCACGTTCTTCCAGGTGATGCTCCCCATGGCCAAGCCCGGCATGGCGGCGGTCGCGATCATGAACTTCCTCGGCCTGTGGAACCAGTTCCTGCTGCCGATCTCGCTGAACACGAACAAGGACAACTACGTGCTCTCGCAGGGCATGGCATCGTATGCGTCGTCGGCGGGCTACGCCCTGGACTTCGGTCAGATGTTCGCGGCCGTGATGATCACGATCATCCCCGTGCTCATCGTCTACATCCTGTTCCAGCGCCAGCTGCAGGGTTCCGTGTCACAGGGAACGTCGAAGTAACCCGGACGAAACGGACGGTGCCTCCTTCCGGGCGCCGTCCGTTTCGTCGTTGGATCTCAGTCGAAACTCAGCGGAGCGATACCGTCGGGATCGAAGCCCCACGCGGCGGCGAGGAATGCCAGTTCACGCTCGGTGGCATCGATCACCGTTTCGCGACTGCGGAAGCCGTGGGACTCACCGGGGTAGAGGACATACGCGTGCGGGACACCGCGTTCGGCGAGAGCATCGCGGATCATCTCGGACTGGGACGGTGGCACCACCGGATCATCGGCTCCCTGCAGGATCAGCACGGGGGCGGCGATGCGATCGGCGTGTGTGAGCGGAGAGCGTTCGATGTAGACGTCCTCGTCGTCGGGGAACCGGCCGATCAGCCCGTCGAGGTAGCGGGCCTCGAAGTCGTGGGTGTCCGTGGCGAGTGTACGCAGGTCGGCGACGCCGTACCGGCTGATACCCGCCGAGAAGGTGCTGCCGCGCTCCAGCGCGCCGTACACCGTGAGGCCGCCGGCGGAGCCCCCCTTCACGGCCAGCCGTTCGGGATCGGCCGCGCCGGTCGCGGCGAACGACGAGGCCGCGTTCAATACGTCGTCGATGTCGACGATGCCCCAGGCCCCCGCGAGACGCTCACGGTAGGCTCGCCCGTAGCCGGTCGATCCGCCGTAGTTCACGTCCAGCACGCCGATTCCGCGGCTCGTGAAGTAGGCGATCACCGAGGACACGCCGCCGGACACGTGGGATGTCGGACCGCCGTGTGCCAGCACCACGTACGGAGGCCGCTCTCCGGCCGGCGCCGTCGCGCTGGGATGGGTCGGGGGGTAGTCGAAGGCGTGGATCTCGCCGCGCTCGCCGGAGAAGCTGACCTGACGCGACACGGGCAGCCAGGAAGGGTCCCAGGGGAGCACACCGCCGGCGACCCGCTGTGGCGCCGTGTTCTCATCCACGTCGATCACCCAGAATCCGGTGGGAATGGTGGCGCTGCTCCCGGACACCAGGATCCGGGACCCGTCGACGTCCTCGATGTGGACGTCGCTGGTGAGAGGGAGGGGCACCCTCTGAACATGGTCGCCCGTGATGAGCACGAGCTCGTCCGTGCCGTTGGTGCGAACCGCGACGATGCGCCCGTCATCCAGCGCGGCGAACCACCGCGAGCCGAGCACCCAGAGTGGACCCCCGGTATCGGCATCCGCCGGTGCGACGGCGCGCGGCGCGTCGTCGTCCGGCGACGTGAGGTACAGGTTCCAGCGTCCGGTCGGGTCATCGGTGAACAGCAGCGAGCCGGCCGCTGTCCAGGCGACCTGTGTGGCGCACGTGCGCGACACGGTGCGGACATCGTGCACGCCGTCGGCACCGAGGATGCCGACGCGCGCCTCGGCGGCGTCCCAGGGCATGGACGGGTGGCTCCAGGCGATCCACGCCAGACGGGTGCCGTCGGGGCTGATGGTGGGGCAGGCGACGAAGTCGCTGCCGGTGGCGAGCGAGGTCACTGCAGCGGGATCGTCCACCGCCGAGCCGTCGAGCGGGATGTCCACCACGTCCCGCTCCGGAACGGGGGAGGAGGTGTGCACTTCACGCACGGCGAGCAGGCGGCCGCGCTGGAGGCGCAGCCCTCCGAAGCGCGCAGCAGGGTCGATCGGCGTCAGCGGAGTCGGCTCATCGCCGCCCGCGGCGAACCGGTACACCCGCTGATCGCTCTTCTCGACGAAGAACAGCTGACCCGCCTCGTCCGCCGCCCATGCGCCGCCGCCGTACTCGTGCACGCGGGAGCCGGCGCTCCACGGTGCCGGGAGGAGGGGAGTGTCGGCCCCGTCCCGGAAGACCGCCATGCGTCCGCCCTCCGACGGAATGGATTGTGCCCACCACACCTCGCTGCCGACAAACGCGGCTCCGTCGTACCGGGGCGCCGCGGCGGCGACGTCAGCCGCGGTGATGATCGACGGCCAGGTTCCGTAGGGGAGGGTCTCGCTCATGACTCGACCCTACTCGGCGGTGCCGACATCGCCCGCTGGCGGGGGTGCGAAGCTGCGGCACAACAGCGTGCCGACACACGGCGTCACACCGCTGACACACGGCGTCACACCCATTTCGATGCCCCTGTGATCGTGACCTATCTTTGACCCACCGCCGCGGAGTCCAGCGACGGCGCGGAGGGGGCCCGCCATCCGTCCCCATTCACCGAGATTGACCGATGTCCTGTACCACCTCCTCCGTACCGTTCTCCTTCGAGCTGTACCCGCCGCGCTCTGAGCAGTCGCGGGAGGCCCTGCAGACCACCATCCAGGCCCTCGCGGCGGCAGGTCCCCGGTTCATCTCGGTCACCTACGGTGCGGGAGGGTCCGTCGGCGGACGGTCTCTCGAGGTCCTGAAGTACATCCGCCAGCACACCGCGGTCGAGCCGCTGGCACACCTCACCTGCGTGGGCAACACCTACACCGGCGCCGCTACGCTCATCCGTGAGTTCCTGGATGCCGACATCCGCAGCTTCCTGGCCCTGCGCGGTGACCTTCCCGCCGGGATGAGCGAGGCGGATGCGTTCGAGGGGGATCTGGAATCCGCCGCGCAGCTCGTGCAGCTGATCGATCGCGTCCAGGCGGAGCGTGCCCCCTACGTGGAGGCCGACCTGCCGGGTCTTCCGGGAGCGGCTCGCGTCGATCCGCGGGAACGGGTCGACATCGCCGTTGCCGCATTCCCCAACGGCCATCCGCGGTCCCGGTTTCCGCGCGAGCATATCGACGCATTGCTGGCCAAGCAGGCGGCCGGTGCGACGCTGGCGATCACCCAGCTCTTCTTCCACCCGGAGGACTACCTCGGATTCGTCAGCCGCGCTCGTGAGGCCGGCGTCACCATCCCGATCCTTCCCGGCATCATGCCGATCACATCCCCACAGCGGCTGCGCCGGGTGCTCGAGCTCACCGGCGAGGACATCCCGGGCGAGCTGACCGTCGGCCTCGAGATCGAGCCGACTCCCGAGGGCCAGCGCGCGCTCGGCGTCGCCTACGCCGCACAGCTCGCGCGTGCCGTGGTCGACGGCGGCGCCCCCGGGGTCCATCTCTATGCGTTCAACAATCACGACACGGTCCTCGCGGTGCTCCGCGAGGCCGGCATCCTCACCTCACATAAGGAGACTGCACGATGACCGCTTTCCCCGCCGGGACGATCCTCGGCTACCCGCGCATCGGACGCCGCCGCGAGCTCAAGCGAGCAGTGGAGGCGCACTGGGCGGGAAAGAGCAGTGCCGATGAGCTGGAGAGCACGGCCGCAGAACTGCGCGCCGCCACCCGTCGTCGCCTCGCCGACCTCGGTCTCGGTCGCACCGACTCCTCCATCCCCGAGTCCTTCTCCTATTACGACCAGGTGCTCGACCTGTCCGTGGCGCTCGGCGCGTTGCCCACGCGCTTCCAGAACCTCCGCGGCGCGGACGGCTCGTTCGGCCTCGACGCCCTGTTCACCGCGGCGCGCGGCGTGGGTGAGCACGCCCCGCTCGAGATGACCAAGTGGTTCGACACCAACTACCACTACCTCGTGCCGGAGATCGGCCCCGAGACGGCGTTCTCGCTGTCGTCCGGCCGCTTCGCCCAGCAGGTGGCCGAGGCGCGTGAGGATGGCTTCACCACCCGCCCCGTGCTGGTCGGCCCCGTCACCTTCCTCGCTCTGGCCAAGGCGTCCGACGAGGCCGGCGCGGACTACCGTCCGCTCGATCGGCTGGAGGACGTGCTTCCGGTCTACGTCGAGCTTCTCGCATCCCTGCGCGCCGCCGGTGCCGACTGGGTGCAGCTCGATGAGCCGGCGCTGGTCAGCCAGAGCCTGCCGTATGCGGACGCCGAGCTGGCGGCCGCCGCCGAGCGCGCCTATGCGGTGCTCGGTGCCGCGGCCGATCGTCCGCAGATCCTCGTCGCCGCCGGATACGCGCAGCTGTCCGCCGAGGCATGGAGCGTGCTGGCCGCAGCTCCGATCGAGGCTCTCGCGATCGATCTCACCCGCGGATCGCTGCCGGCATCGGCTTCTGGCCTGGACAGCAAGGTTCTCGTAGCCGGTGTCGTCGACGGACGCAACATCTGGCGAGGCGATCTCGCGGCCGCGTTCGACAAGCTCGAGGCCGCCCGCGGCCTCGGCGCGGCTCAGGTCTCGGTGGGAACGTCCACCTCCCTGCAGCACGTGCCGCACGACGTGGCGGATGAGGCGCAGCTGGATGAGCGACTGCGCTCCTGGCTGGCATTTGCCGACCAGAAGGTCGAGCAGGTCGTCGTCCTGGCGCGCGGTCTGGTGGATGGCCGTGAGTCGATCGCCGCCGATCTGGAGGCCGCGACCGCGGCGCTGGCGGATCGCGCCGCGGCACCGGGCGTGCGCGTCGATGCCGTACGCGCCCGCACCGCGTCCCTTGCTGCCGCGGACTTCGAGCGCGGCAACGAGGAGGAGCGCGTCGCCGAGCAGACCGCCGCACTCGGGCTTCCCGTGCTCCCCACCACCACCATCGGATCGTTCCCACAGACCGGTGACATCCGCCGTGCTCGTGCCGCGCACGCCAAGGGCGAGATCGATGACGCCGCCTACGAGGGATTCCTGCGCGAGGAGATCTCCCGTGTGATCGATCTGCAGCACGACCTCGACATCGACGTGCTGGTGCACGGCGAGGCCGAGCGCAACGACATGGTGCAGTACTTCGCCGAGCTGCTCGACGGCTTCGCGGTCACCCAGAACGGCTGGGTGCAGTCGTACGGCTCCCGTGCCACGCGCCCGTCGATCCTCTGGGGCGACGTCTCCCGTCCGGCGCCGATGACGGTGCGCTGGGCCGAGTATGCGCAGTCGCTCAGCCAGAAGCACGTCAAGGGCATGCTCACCGGCCCGGTGACGATCCTGGCGTGGTCCTTCGTGCGCGATGACCAGCCGCTGGCCGAGACCGCGAACCAGGTGGGCCTGGCGCTGCGGGACGAGATCGCCGACCTGGAGAACGCCGGGATCCAGATCATCCAGGTGGACGAGCCCGCTCTTCGCGAGCTCCTGCCGCTGAAGGCGGACGACCAGGCGGCGTACCTCGACTGGTCGGTCGGATCGTTCCGGCTCGCGACCGCGGGCGCGCGAAACGCCACGCAGATCCACACGCACCTGTGCTACTCCGAGTTCTCCGTCGTCATCGACGCGATCACCGCGCTGGACGCCGATGTCACCTCGATCGAGGCCGCTCGCAGCCGCGGCGACGTGATCGACGACATCCGCGACTCCGGCTTCCCGCACGGCGTCGGACCCGGGGTGTGGGACATCCACTCGCCGCGTGTTCCCTCGGTGGACGAGCAGCAGGCGATCCTGCAGCGTGCGGTGGACGCGCTGCCGCACCAGCTGGTGTGGGCGAACCCGGACTGCGGTCTGAAGACGCGTGGCTATGACGAGACGGTCGAGTCGCTGCGCAACCTCGTGGCGGCCACGAAGAACGTCCGCGCCGGCATCAGCGCCTGAGCTGACAACGCCAGAGGGCCCCGGATCTCGGATCCGGGGCCCTCTGGCATTGGTGAGGAGGATCAGACGGCGCGCAGCACCGCCACGACCTTGCCCAGGACCGTGGCCTCGTCGCCGAGGATGGGCTCGAACGCCGTGTTGCGGGGGAGCAGCCAGGTGTGACCGTCACGACGACGGAAGGTCTTGACCGTCGCCTCGCCATCCAGCATCGCCGCCACGATGTCACCGTTGTCCGCGTCGTTCTGCACGCGCACCACCACCCAGTCGCCGTCGCAGATCGCGGCGTCGATCATCGACTCGCCGTTCACCTTCAGCATGAACAGCTCGCCCTTGCCCACCAGCTGTCGGGGCAGCGGGAAGATCTCCTCCACCTGCTGCTCCGCGGTGATCGGCACACCCGCTGCGATCTGCCCGACCAGCGGCACGAGCGCGGCGTCTCCGACTGGTGTCATGGCGTCAGCGGGATTCTCGGCAGCGGTGCCGGGAAGGTCGATCAGGACCTCCATCGCCCGCGTCTTGCCGGGGTCGCGTCGCAGGTAGCCGCTGAGCTCGAGCTGGCCGAGCTGGTGCGTGACGCTGGAGAGGGATTTGAGGCCCACGGCGTCCCCGATCTCGCGCATGCTCGGCGGATAGCCGTTGCGTGCGATGGAGCGCTGGATGACCTCCAGAATGGCGAGCTGCTTCTCGCTCAGGCTGCGACGGCGCCGCGTTCCCGCGCGACCGGTGCTCTCCACGGGGCGATCGGAGCCTGTCGCGGGGCCGCTCTCCAGCGTGGTGTCGGGGCCGGATGCCTCGCTCATGTCCTTGCTCCTTCGGGCGAAAACGCCAATGTCGGTGGTCCGTGGTGTGCTGTGCGTATCGAAACCGTA
Organism: Microbacterium sp. GXS0129; assembly: GCF_044769785.1. Taxonomy (NCBI): domain Bacteria; kingdom Bacillati; phylum Actinomycetota; class Actinomycetes; order Micrococcales; family Microbacteriaceae; genus Microbacterium; species Microbacterium sp. GXS0129. The sequence continues at coordinate 82,015 of NZ_JBIZVZ010000007.1, forward strand.
TCCGAGTTTCGAACGATCCGAGGACTTTTGTTCGAGCGTGTCGCTGATCTTGATCAGCCGGGTTTCGAAAAACGGGTTGACGGATTCGTACATCGAACATATATTCGGTACGTAGGTTCGCATCCGGCCCTCCCGGCCGAGGACCGGATGCGAACCATACCGAGAGGGAGGACAGATCATGAGCACCATCAGCGTCACCACCGGCGTCACCGCCCCGCAGGCCCCGCGTCTCACGTCGGCGTCTCCCCGGACACGTCTGCGCATCACCACCCGCGGTCGCCGCGTGCTCGCCGTCCTCGCGAGCCTTCCCCTCATCGCCGCCATCGCCGTCGCCGTGCTCAGCGGCGGGTCGGCCATCGCCTCCCACGAGGCCGGGGCCCCGGCGGGTACCTTCACCAACATCTCGGTGATGCCCGGTGACTCGCTCTGGAGCATTGCGACCACCGTTGCTCCGGAGGCGGACCCGCGCGACGTGGTCGCGGAGATCTCCCGCCTGAACAACCTGCACTCGGACACGCTGTCGGCGGGGCAGACCCTCGCCATCCCGAGCTCGTATTTCGACGCCGAGTAATCCTCCGGGCCTGCCGCACCGACTGGTGCGCGAGGTCCCCGTTCGATTCAGCCGGTCCGCGCATCTTCCCTCTCGTGCACGGACCGGCTTCGTCGTTCCCGGGTGACTGAGCGGATCCCGTACGGCGTCGGGGTGGCCGGACGGACAGTCTGCGCGTGCGGTGGGGCACACCTCGTCCCGGTGCCGCGCGATTTTCGTCCGTCCTGCGGAGGGTCGTCATCCCGGTGCCGGATCGGTGCACGGGATGCCCCGACGGGGACGCATCGTCCGGCCGTGTCCGATCATGACGGTTCAGAATGGGCGTCGCGGTGCCGCGCGGCCTAGCATGGAGCGGTGACTGCCTCTCTCGGTGACCTTCCCCTTCGTGATGATCTGCGCGGGATGACGCCCTACGGCGCCCCGCAAGCCGCTCTGCCGGTGGCACTCAACGTCAACGAGAACACGCATCCGATTCCCGACGATGTGGCGAGTGGGATCATCGACGCGATCTCCCTCATCATCCGCGACGTCAACCGGTACCCCGACCGCGAGTTCACGGCGCTCCGTGAGGCCTTCGCGAAGTACCTGGGGCACGGCCTCGGCGCAGAGCAGATCTGGGCCGCGAACGGCTCCAACGAGGTGCTTCAGCACATCATGCAGGCCTTCGGCGGGCCCGGGCGCACGGTGTACGGTTTCGGCCCGACCTATTCGATGTACGGTCTGCTCGCCCGCGGCACCGGCGCGACGTGGGCTGTGGGGGAGCGGGGTGTGGACTACACCCTGACGGCGGAGTCGGCTGCGGCGCAGGTGCGGGCCGCCGCACCCGACATCGTGCTGCTCTGCTCGCCGAACAACCCGACCGGCACGCCCCTCACTCTGGACGTGATCGAGGCGGTCTACGAGGCGACGGACGGCATCGTCGTCGTCGACGAGGCCTACTGGGAGTTCGCCCCCCATGATCAGCCCAGCGCTCTGACACTGCTGGAGGGACGCCCGCGCCTCGCGGTGTCGCGCACGATGAGCAAGGCGTTCGCCTTCGCCGGCGCGCGCGTCGGCTACCTCGCCGCCGATCCCGCCTTCATCGACGCGCTGCGTCTGGTGCGCCTGCCGTACCACCTCAGTGCGATCACGCAGGCGGCGGCGCTGGCCGCTCTGGAGCACGCCGACGAGATGCTCGCGATGGTCGACGAGATCGTCGTCCAGCGCGATCGCATGTTCGCCACCCTGGAGGCGCTCGGCTACGAGCCCTCGCCGTCGTGGACCAACTTCATCCTGTTCGGTGGGGTGGACGATCCCGCGGCCACCTGGCAGGCCCTCTACGACCAGGGCGTGCTCATCCGCGACGTCGGTATCCCCGGATCGCTGCGCGTCACCGCCGGCACCGAGGAGGAGACCACCGCATTCCTCGACGCCCTCGCCTCTCTCGGAGCCTGATATGACCGCTGATCTCACCCACCGCACCGCCCGTCGCTCGCGCGCCACCAGCGAGTCCACCGTCGAACTGGAGATCGACCTCGACGGCACGGGGCGCAGCACGATCGACACGACCGTGCCGTTCTTCAACCACCTGCTGACGGCGTTCGCCAAGCACTCGCTCACCGACCTCACCGTCCGGGCGCACGGCGACACCGACATCGACGCCCACCACACGGTGGAGGATGTCGCGATCGTGCTGGGGCAGGCCATCCGGGAGGCGCTCGGCGACAAGAGCGGCATCGCCCGCTACGGCGACGCCCTCGTCCCGCTCGACGAAGCACTGGCGCAGGCGGTCGTGGACATCTCCGGCCGGCCCTACCTGGTGCACACGGGCGAGCCTGACGGATACGAGTTCCACCTGATCGGGGGGCACTTCACCGGCTCGCTGGTCCGTCACGTTTTCGAGGCCATCGCGTTCAACGCCGGCCTCACCGTGCACGTCAACGTCGTCTCGGGTCGCGACCCGCACCACATCGCCGAGGCCGAGTTCAAGGCGTTCGCCCGCGCGTTCCGGCAGGCCAAGGCGCTCGACCCGCTGGTGGACGGCGTTCCCAGCACCAAGGGTGCATTGTGAGCGCCGGGACCCGCCCCGTCGTCGCGGTCCTGGACTACGGTTCGGGCAATGTCCACTCCGCCGTCAAGGCGCTCGAGGCCGCGGGGGCGGACGCCCGCCTCACGAACGACCGCGCCCTGGTGCTTGAGGCCGATGGGCTGGTCGTGCCCGGCGTCGGCGCGTTCGCCGCGGTGGCGGAGGCTCTGCGAGCCCAGCGCGCCCACGAGCTGATCGGACGTCGCCTCGCTGGGGGCCGACCTGTCCTCGGCATCTGCGTGGGCATGCAGGTGCTGTTCGAGCGCGGCATCGAGCGGGGGATCGAAGCGGACGGTCTCGATGAGTGGCCCGGGACGGTCACCGAGCTGAACGCCCCGGTCCTCCCGCACATGGGGTGGGACACCGTCGAGGCCCCGGAGGACTCGGTGCTGTTCCGCGGCATCGCGGATGAGCGCTTCTACTTCGTGCACTCCTATGCCGCCAAGGAATGGCCCCTGGAGGTCTACGGCAGCTTCCCGAAGCCCCAGCTCACCTGGGCCACCCACGGTGACCGCTTCCTCGCGGCTGTCGAGAACGGCCCCCTGTCGGCCACGCAGTTCCACCCCGAGAAGTCGGGCGACGCGGGCATCCGCCTGCTCGCGAATTGGATCGGCAGTCTCGACCGAGCTAGTCTCTGAACCTGTTGTGACCGCCGTACACGAGGAAAAAATGAACGACTTCGCGTCCACCCCCGCACTCACGCTGCTTCCCGCCGTCGACGTCGCCGATGGCAAGGCGGTGCGCCTGACCCAGGGTGAGGCCGGCTCGGAGACCAGCTACGGCGACCCCGTCGATGCCGCGCTCGCCTGGGCGGAGCAGGGTGCCGAGTGGGTGCACCTGGTGGATCTCGACGCCGCCTTCGGGCGTGGCAACAACACCGGCATCCTCCGCAAGGTGATCCGTTCTCTGCGCGGCGTCAGCATCGAACTCTCCGGCGGCATCCGCGACGACGCGTCCCTGGAGGCGGCGCTGGAGAGCGGGGCGACGCGCATCAACCTGGGTACGGCGGCGCTGGAGAACCCCGAGTGGGCCGCCGACGTCATCGCCCGCTACGGCGACGCGATCGCGGTGGGCCTGGACGTGCGGGGCACGACCCTCGCCGCTCGTGGCTGGACACAGGACGGCGGTGACCTCTGGGAGGTGCTCGACCGCCTCGAAGACGCCGGCTGCAGCCGTTATGTGGTGACCGACGTGACCAAGGACGGCACGCTGCGCGGTCCGAACCTGGAGCTGCTGCGCGAGATGACCCAGCGCACGCCCAAGCCGATCGTCGCATCCGGCGGTGTGTCGAGCCTCGACGACATTGCGGCGCTTCGTGAGCTCGTCCCGCTCGGCGTCGAGGGAGCGATCGTGGGCAAGGCGCTCTACGCGGGCGCGTTCACGCTGGCTGAGGCGCTGGATGTCGCCGGCGCGTAATCTCGGCGACTCGGCCGGTGTTCCCTGGGAGGGGCGCCGGTTCGAGGAGAACCGCAACGCGGCGGACGACGGTTCGGCTGATCCGAAGCTCGATGCCGCCCTGCGCGGCTTCCGTGACGGAACGGCGCGTCAGGAAGACGTGATCGACGCGCTGCGACAGGCGCGCGTGCTCGTTCCGCTCGTGGCGGAGAAGGGCGACGAGGGCGTCGGGCCGACGGGCCTCACCGTCGACAAGACGCAGGAGCTCTCGCTCATCACCGTGGCTGCTCCGGACGGCCGTACCGTGCTGCCCGTTTTCTCCAGCGTCGCGACGCTGAGCGCCTGGGATCCGCAGGCGCGACCGATCCCGGTCGCGGGTGTGCGGGCAGCGGTGTCTGCAGCCTCGGACGGCACCGAGCTGATCGTCATCGATCCGACCTCATCCACGGAGTTCGTGGTGCGTCGTCCGGCGGTCTGGGCCATCGCTCAGGAGCAGCCGTGGACGCCCAGTCCGCAGTCGCCCGCGGTGTTCACTGCGCTGCAGGAGTCGGTGGGGACCGAGCTGGCCGTGATCGACGCCACGGTGTCTGCCGGCGACCCCGAGGCCCGGCTGCGCGGACCCGAGCTCGTCATCACGCTGGAGCTCATGGACGGCCTGGATCAGCGCGAGCTCGATGCCGTGCTCCAGCGCCTCGCACAGCGGTGGGCCGCCGACGATCGGATGGCCACCCTCGCGGACTCGCTCTCCGTCCGCCTCCGCCGCGCCTCCTGACGCCGGCTCCTCACGCGAGAGACCCCAGCACGACGTGCTGGGGTCTCTCGCGTCGAGGGGTCAGTTCACGGGCCCGGTGTACTTCTCGCCGGGGCCCTGGCCGATGGGGTCCGGGATGGCGGAGGCCTCACGGAAGGCCAGCTGCACGGAGCGCAGGCCGTCGCGCAGCGAGCGGGCATGCATGTCGCTGATGTCAGGGGCCGCTGCGGTCACCAGCCCCGCCAGGGCGTTGATGAGCTTGCGGGCCTCATCGAGGTCCTTCTGGTGCTCGGGATCGTCGGCGAGGCCGGTTTTCACCGCGGCGGCGCTGAGCAGGTGCACGGCCGTGGTGGTGATGACCTCGACGGCGGGGACGTCGGCGATGTCGCGGCTCGCGGATGCGGCGGCAGCCTCTTCCGCCTCCCAGCGGGCCTGGCGCTCAGCGCCGTCATCGCGGACCGGATCGACGGGAATCGTGTTCACGTGTCACTCTCTGATAGACTTGTGCGGGCTTCGGGGCTTTTGCCCTGAACGAAAGTGGATTCATTCCCACCCGCGCTTGCCGTTCCAGGCTACCGGGTCTTGCGCTCCGCCTCTGTTTCGCAGGGGTTGCCAGGGCGCACGAAGCCGGCGTGCACAACGCCTGTGGGTGGAGATGGCATCACTTCGCCCGCGATTCGAACCCTCGTGTCGTGGTGGCTGACAGAAACCATAGGCAGAGGAGTTCCGCATCAGCGATCCCCGCACCAACGAGCGCATCCGCGTTCCGGAGGTCCGACTCGTCGGCCCCGGTGGCGAGCAGATTGGCGTTGTCGCCATTCAGGTTGCGCTGCGCCTGGCACAGGAGGCCGACCTCGACCTGGTCGAGGTGGCTCCCAACTCGAAGCCTCCCGTCGTCAAGATCATGGACTACGGGAAGTTCAAGTACGAAGCCGCTCAGAAGGCCAAGGAAGCACGTCGTAACCAGGCCAACACGGTCCTCAAGGAAGTCCGCTTCCGTCTGAAGATCGATGCTCACGACTACGAGACCAAGCGCAAGCGCGCCGAGGGCTTCCTGAAGGCAGGCGACAAGGTCAAGGCGATGATCCTCTTCCGCGGACGCGAGCAGTCGCGCCCCGATCAGGGTGTGCGCCTGCTCCGCAAGTTCGCGGAGGACGTCGCAGAGTTCGGAACGGTCGAGTCCAACCCGACCATCGATGGCCGCAACATGGTGATGGTGATCGCCCCGCATCGCAACAAGTCCGATGCCAAGGCGGAGCAGAACGCCCAGCGCGCAGCGACCAAGCAGGCCGCCCGCGACGCGAAGACGGCTGACAAGAGCGCGAGCGCCTCCGCGCCCGAAGCCGAGTAAGTCCCAGACCCCGCCCCCGTGGCGATGCAACCACGCCCGCGCGGGCGTAACCAGTAAGGAAGAAAGATGCCGAAGCAGAAGACCCACTCGGGCAGCAAGAAGCGCTTCAAGGTCACCGGTAGCGGCAAGATCATGAAGCAGCAGGCGGGTATGCGCCACAAGCTCGAGGTCAAGTCCAGCAGCCGCAAGGGTCGCCTGAACCAGGACCAGGTCCTCGCCAAGGCTGACGTCAAGGCCGTCAAGAAGCTTCTCGGCCGCTGAAACGCGCCCGGTACTAGTTAGGAAAATACAGACATGGCACGTGTCAAGCGGGCGGTAAACGCCCACAAGAAGCGTCGCGTTATTCTCGAGCGCGCATCCGGTTACCGCGGTCAGCGTTCGCGCCTCTACCGCAAGGCCAAGGAGCAGGTCACCCACTCGCTGGTCTACGCGTACCGTGACCGTCGCAAGCGCAAGGGCGACTTCCGCCGCCTGTGGATCCAGCGCATCAACGCTGCGGCCCGCGCCAACGGCATGACCTACAACCGCTTCATCCAGGGCCTCGGCCTCGCGGGCGTGCAGGTTGACCGTCGCATGCTGGCTGAGCTGGCCGTCAACGAGCCGGCGACCTTCGCCTCGCTCGTCGCGACCGCCAAGGCTGCGCTGCCGGCCGACGTGAACGCGCCGAAGTCGGCTGCGTAAGCTCACGCACCACACGGGGCGTCCTCCTGCGGGAGGACGCCCCGTTTCGTTTCCGGTCACGACGTCCGCTGTTTCGCGTCACAGCGGGGCCACTGCCTAGACTGGATGCGTGCTCGAGAACCCCCGCTCGCCCCGCGTTCGCGCAGTCGCGAAGCTGACCAAGCGCAGCGCCCGCACCGAGACCGGCCTGTACCTGCTGGAGGGGCCGCAGGCCGTTCGCGAGGTTCTCGCGTACGCTCCGGAGACGATCGAGGATCTGTACGCGACTCCTGCTGCCTGGGACAAGCACGCGGATCTCCGCACGAGCGCTGAACGCGCCGGGATCACGGTGACGTACGCGCGGGATTCCGTGCTGGAGGCGATGGCCGACACCGTGACGCCACAGGGCGTGGTCGCAGTCGCCCGTCAGCGTCACGTCTCGCTGCGCGACGTATTCGCCGCTGGTCCCCGCCTCATCGCCATCTGTGAGCAGGTGCGCGATCCCGGAAACCTCGGGACCATCATCCGCGCGGCCGATGCGGCAGGCGCGGACGCCGTCGTGCTCACGGGGCGGACAGTGGATCCGTACAACCCGAAGGTCGTGCGCTCCACCACCGGATCCCTCTTCCACCTCCCGGTCGCTTTCAATGCTGATCTCACCGAAGTCGTGTCGCTTGCGCATGAGGGCGGGCTCACCGTGATCGCGGCCGACGTGAAGGGCGACGATCTGCTCGCCGCCCGCGGGGAGGGCCTCCTGGCCCGGCCCACGGCCTGGTTGTTCGGTAACGAGGCGCGAGGGCTCGACGACGAAGCTCTGGCGATGGCCGACACCGCGCTACGGCTACCGATCTTCGGCCGGGCAGAGTCGCTGAACCTCGCCACGGCGGCCAGCGTGTGCCTCTACGAAAGCGCGTTCGCCCACAGGTCCTGACCCCAACGACACGCCGCCGGTGGATGAATGTGGGGGTGCTCTATGAGAACTCTCTCATTTTGAGAGCGCCCGGTGTTCTCCGAGCGTGAGGCGCGCCACCCGCTCTCGACCGGCCTGATTGCCTGATTCGCCGGGCGAGATTTGCCATAGCACTCATCCGTGCGACTCGGTCGCGCGGCGACCGTGGGACCGCGGCGAGCAATTCGCTTACCGCGGGGCGAGTTGGATGAGAAACCTCTCACATAACGCCTCGGTAAACAGCCCCCGCAACGTGCGTCGTGCTGACAAGGTGGACTCCATGCCACAGACAGGTGAACCGCTCGTCGTCGTGAAGGACGTGCAGAAGCACTACGGCGACTTCCATGCGCTCAAGGACATCGACCTCACGGTCAACAGGGGAGAGGTGGTCGTGATCATCGGCCCCTCCGGCTCGGGGAAGTCGACGCTGTGCCGCACGATCAACCGCCTGGAGACGATCACCAGCGGAACGGTCACGATCGACGGCCAGCCGTTGCCCGCGGAGGGGAAGGCGCTCGCAAAGCTGCGAGCCGACGTGGGAATGGTCTTCCAGTCGTTCAACCTCTTCGCGCACAAGACGATCCTGGAAAACGTCACGCTCGGTCCCATCCAGGTGAAGGGTGTGAGCAAGGCCAACGCCGAGAAGGAGGCCCACGAGCTGCTGCGTCGCGTGGGCGTCGACCAGCAGTCCTCGAAGCTGCCGGCACAGCTGTCCGGTGGACAGCAGCAGCGCGTGGCGATCGCCCGCGCACTCGCCATGCAACCGAAGGTGATGCTCTTCGATGAGCCCACCAGCGCGCTGGACCCGGAGATGATCAACGAGGTCCTCGATGTGATGATCGAGCTCGCCGCGAGCGGCATGACCATGATCGTCGTCACGCACGAGATGGGCTTTGCCCGCAAGGCCGCCGACCGCGTCGTCTTCATGGCGGATGGCCGGATCCTGGAGCAGGCCACCCCGGAGGAGTTCTTCACGAACCCGCAGACGGACCGCGCGAAGGACTTCCTCTCGAAGCTCCTCACTCACTGACCCCCGTCCCCCGAAAACGTACCGAACAAGGAGGAACACATGTCCAAGGCACGTATTCTCGCGGCGCTCGGCGGTATCGCCATCGCCGCCATCGCTCTGACGGGCTGCAACAGCGGCTCTCCGACGGGCTCCACCGGCGCCGGCACCGGCTCGACGGAGGGGGCGGGCGACGGCGCCTCGTCCACCCCGTGGACCGTCGCCACCGACGTGAAGCTCGAAGGCTCGCCAACGTTCGACAAGATCACGAAGGCCGACAAGATCGTCATCGGCGTCAAGGAGGACCAGCCCGGTCTCGGCTACAAGGATGCGGCCACGGGTGATCGCACGGGCTTCGACGTCGACATCGCGCGCTGGATCGCAGCGTCGCTCGGTTTCGACGAGGACAAGATCGAGTTCAAGGCGATCCCGTCCGCCAACCGTGAGCAGTCGCTGGTCAATGGCGACATCGACTACTACGTCGGCACCTACTCCATCACCGACAAGCGCAAGGAGCAGATCGACTTCGCCGGTCCGTACTTCATCACCGGTCAGGGCCTGCTGGTGCGCAAGGACGACGACACCATCAAGAGCGAGAAGGACCTGGACGGCAAGAAGGTGTGCTCGGCGACCGGGTCCACCCCGCTGCAGAACATCGAGGCGAACTTCCCCGGTGCCACGGCCGTCGGCCTCGACCTCTACTCCGCATGCGTCGATCAGCTGATCGACAAGACGGTCGACGTCGTGACCACCGACCAGGCCATCCTGCTCGGCTATGCCGCGCAGGACCCGGATGAGCTGAAGGTCGTCGGCGAACCGTTCACCACGGAGAAGTACGGCGTGGGTCTGCCCAAGGGCGACACCGCACTGAAGGACTTCGTCAACACGATGTTCACCGACGGACACGACGTCTGGCAGAAGATCTACGACAACAACCTCGGTGCCACCGGCCTCACGGTCGAGCAGCCCAAGGTCGAGGAGTAATCCACCTGTGCCGCGGCCGTCGTCCCTCGGGCGACGGCCGCGGCATATTCGAAAGGAGTGGCAGTGGATGCCATCTTCGGCAACGCCGACCTGTGGGGCCAGGCGATCGGGAACACCGTGATCCTGTTCCTCGTCGGCGGGGTTATCGCCCTCGTGCTCGGCTTCATCGTCGGCGCGATGCGCGTCTCGCCGGTTCCCGTCGCGCGCGCGGTCGGAACCGTGTACGTCAACATCATCCGTAACACCCCGCTCACGCTGGTGTTCTTCTTCTTCGTGTTCGGATATCCCAAGCTCGACCTTCCGCCGCTTTCGCCGCTGGTGCTCGGCATCGCAGCCATCAGCATCTACACGGCGACGTATGTGGCGGAGGTGCTGCGCGCCGGTATCAATACCGTGCCGGTGGGGCAGGCCGAAGCAGCCCGGGCGATCGGCCTTCCGTTCGGCAAGGTCATGTCGCTCATCGTGCTGCCGCAGGCGTTCCGCTCGGTGATGCCGCCCATGATGAGCGTGTTCATCGCCCTGCTGAAGAACACCACGATCGCGGCCGGCTTCGGCATCAAGGATCTCGCCGCGCTGCGCGCGACCGTCGCCGACTCCGCTGATCGCCCCGGAACCATGCTGGAGATCCTGCTGCTGGTGGCCGTGGTGTTCGTGGTCCTGGTGCTGGTGCTCAGCTGGATTCAGAACCGCATGGAGAAGAAGTGGAAGGTGGCACGATGAGCACGTCCGTCCTCTACGACGTCCCCGGACCCCGCGCGATCCTGCGCAACCGGATCCTCGGTGTCGTCACCGTGGTGCTGGTCGCTGCGATCCTCGGGTTCATCATCTATCGCTTCGCGGACAGTGGCCAGTTCAATGCCTCGAAGTGGAACATCTTCACGTACACCACGGTATGGACCGGCATGCTCTCCGCGCTCTGGGCGACGGTCAGCGCGTTCCTCGTGGCGGCGGTGGGCAGCCTGATCCTCGGGTTCGTGCTCGCCATCGGCCGGCTGAGCGATCACGCATGGGTCCGCCTGCCGGTGACGTGGATTACTGAGGCCTTCCGCGCCATCCCGGTGCTCGTGATGATGATGCTGTTCTTCTACGGCATCAACTCGATCCCGGGCATTCCGTTCAAGATGACCCCGTACATCGCGGTGGTCCTCGGGCTGGTGCTGTACAACGGCTCCGTGCTCGCGGAGGCGCTGCGTGCCGGCATCGAGGCGCTCCCGCGCGGGCAGAAGGAGGCCGGTTACGCGATCGGGCTCCGCAAGTCGGGCGTGATGACGCTGATCCTGCTCCCGCAGGCCGTGCGCAACATGCTGCCGGTGATCATCGCGCAGCTCGTGGTGACCCTCAAGGACACCGCGCTCGGCTTCATCATCACGTATCCGGAACTGCTGTACTACGCGAAGTTCCTCTCCTCGCAGCCGGGACGTCCCCTGCTGCAGGCCGGACTCGTGGTCGCGGTGATCTACATCTCCATGTGCCTGATCCTCTCCGGCATCGCCAAGTGGGTGGAGACACGGATGGTTCGTCGTCAGCGAGCACTGGCGTCCGACGCCGAGGGTACCGGCGGGAACCCGGCGCTCCAGCATGAGGTGACCACCACGGAGGTCATCGGCCTGCAGTCGCTGTCGGGCACCTACGACCAGGGGAACACCCCGCCTCGGGTGTGAACCCGTGCCCACGACGGACGGCCCCGGGCGATGCCCGGGGCCGTCCGTCGTGTCGGATGCCCGCCGGTAGACTGGAAAGCGTGTCTGAATCTCCCGTGATCACTCCTGAAGCGGTCAACGCCGCCGTGACGGACGCTCTCGCCGCGATCGCGGCCGCGCCCGACACCGCAGCGCTCAAGGCCGTCCGTGCCGCGCACCAGGGCGAGGGGTCGCCGCTGGCGTCCCTCAACGCCGCGATGCGCTCCGTCGCCCCCGCCGACAAGGCCGCTTTCGGCAAGCTGGTGGGTCAGGCTCGCGGCAGCGTCACGCAGGCTCTCGTCGCCCGCGAGCAGGAGCTGGAGGCGGCCGAGACGGCCGCGAAGCTCGAAGCTGAGCGCGTGGACATCACCGCGCTCGGTTCGCGTCGCGCCGTCGGCGCCCGCAACCCCCTCACCCTGCTGCAGGACGAGGTCAGCGACATCTTCGTCGGTATGGGGTGGGAGATCGCGGAGGGCCCCGAGCTCGAGCACGAGTGGTTCAACTTCGACGCCCTCAACTTCGACGTGGACCACCCCGCGCGGCAGATGCAGGACACGTTCTTCGTCGACCCTGTCGCCCGCCACCTGGTGATGCGCACGCACACCAGCCCGGTGCAGGTGCGCTCGATGCTCGATCGGGAGGTCCCCATCTACGTCCTGTGCCCGGGGCGCGTGTACCGCACAGACGAGTTCGATGCCACGCACCTGCCGGTCTTCACGCAGTTCGAAGGTCTGGTGGTGGACAAGGGCATCACGATGGCGAACCTCAAGGGCACCCTGGATCACGCCGCGAAGGTGCTGTTCGGCCCGGAGGCGAAGACCCGCTTCCGCACCAACTTCTTCCCGTTCACCGAGCCCAGCGCGGAGCTGGATCTGTGGCACCCCACGTTCCCGGGCGGAGCCCGCTGGATCGAGTGGGGCGGCTGCGGCATGGTGAACCCCAACGTCCTGCGCGCCGCCGGCATCGACCCCGAGGTCTACTCGGGCTTCGCCTTCGGCATGGGCATTGAGCGCACGCTCATGTTCCGCAGCGACGTGCAGGACATGCGAGACATGGCCGAGGGCGATGTCCGCTTCAGCGAGCAGTTCGGAATGGTGATCTGATGCGTATCCCGCTCTCCTGGCTCCGCGAGTACGTCGCGGTCCCCGCAGATGCGACCCCCGAGGACGTCCTCGCGACCCTCGTGAAGGTCGGCTTCGAAGAGGAGGACGTGCACGGCTTCGACGTGTCCGGTCCCATCGTGGTGGGGCAGGTGCTCTCCTTCGAGGAGGAGCCCCAGTCCAATGGCAAGACCATCCGCTGGTGCCAGGTCCAGGTCGCGCCCGAGGGCGAGAAGGCCGCCGACGGCGGCGACGCCGTGCACGGGATCGTGTGCGGTGCCGGCAACTTCTTCCCCGGTGACAAGGTGGTGGTGACCCTTCCGGGCGCCGTCCTCCCCGGACCGTTCCCCATCGCCGCGCGCAAGACCTACGGCCACGTGTCCGACGGCATGATCGCCTCGGCGCGCGAGCTGGGCCTCGGTGACGAGCACAACGGCATCCTGCGACTCGTCGAGCTCGGGCTCGACGACGCGCCGGTGGGCTCCGACGCCATCGCGCTGCTGGGGCTGGATGACCAGGCCATCGACATCAACGTCACACCGGATCGCGGCTACGCGCTCTCGGTGCGCGGCGTTGCGCGCGAGTACGCGCTCGCGGCCGGTATCGACTTCACCGATCCCGCCGATCGTCCCGCCGAGGAGATCGGTGAGGGCACCGGTTTCTCCGTGGTGGTGGACGACCAGAACCCCATCCGCGGAAACGTGGGAGCCACCGAGTTCGTCACCCGCGTGGTGCGAGGAGTCGACCCGTCGGCGCCCACGCCCGCGTGGATGATCGCGCGCCTGTCCCTCGCGGGCATGCGCTCCCTCGGTGTCCTCATCGACATCACCAACTACGTGATGCTCGAGCTCGGTCAGCCGCTGCACGGATACGACCTCGACAAGCTCACCGGTGGTATCACCGTGCGCCGTGCCGTCGCGGGGGAGAAGCTGACCACGCTCGACGGCGTGGAGCGCACGCTCAGCGACGAGGATCTGCTCATCACCGACGACGCTCAGGTGCTGGGTCTTGCCGGCGTGATGGGCGGGCTCACCACCGAGATGAGCGAGACCACGCGTAACGTCCTGATCGAGGCCGCCAACTTCGACACCGTCTCGATCGCGCGCAGCGCACGCCGCCACAAGCTGCCCAGCGAGGCATCGCGCCGCTTCGAGCGCGGCGTCGACCCGCTGGTGAGCTTCGTCGCCGCTCGACGCGCTGCCGACCTCATGGTCGAGCTCGCCGGAGGCACGCTGGACGAGCTGGGCGGACAACTCGGTGGCGAAGTGGTGTCGGTCGGCATCGACCTTCCCGATGGCTTCGTCTCCGGACTCATCGGCGTCGAGTATTCCGATGAGGAGATCGTCGGTGCCCTCACGGCCATCGGCGCACAGGTCGCACGTACCGATTCCGACGCCATGTCGGTCGTGATCCCTCCGACCTGGCGTCCCGACCTCACCGACAAGTGGACCCTGGCCGAGGAGGTCGCCCGCGTCTACGGGCTCGACCGGATTCCCTCCGTCCTGCCGACCCCGCCCTCGGGTCGTGGTTTCACCGCAGCCCAGACCGGCCGTCGTCGCGTGTCCAACACTCTGGCCGCCGCCGGCTTCGTCGAGACGCCGTCGTTCCCGTTCGTCGGCCGGGCCGCCAACGAACTGCACGGTTCAGCCGCGGGCGGACCGGTGCCGATGATCCGTCTCGCCAACGCGATCGACGGCGCGGCGCCGTTCCTGCGCCGTTCGCTCATCCCTGGTCTGCTCGCTGTGGCGCACCGCAACCAGTCGCGCGGTCTCGTCGACCTCGCGCTGTTCGAGGTGGGCTCGGTGTTCCTCCCCGTCGAGGGCGTGCAGTACGGCACCGACACCGTGCCTCCGCTCGGGGTACGGCCGAGCGATGAGGTGCTGTCCGAGCTGAACGCGTCCATCCCTCCGCAGCCGCGTCACGTCGCCATCCTGCTCACGGGCAACCGCGTGGCCAAGGCGCCCGGCCAGTCGGCCGAGACCTACGACCTCGTCGACGCTCTGGATGCGGTCCGCGCCATCGGCGTGGCTGCCGGGGTGAGCATCGATGTGGCCCAGGGGGAGCGGGCAGCGCTGCACCCGGGGCGCACGGGTGTGCTCTCGGTGTCCGGGGTCGAGGTCGGCTATGTCGGCGAGGTCCTGCCGCAGGTGTCTGCGGAGGCCGACATCCCCGGCCGGGTGTACGTCGCCGAGCTCGACCTGGACCTGCTGCTTTCCACGGCCGCCGAGCGCACCGTGGCGGCATCGCTGTCCACTTTCCCCGCGGCCACCCAGGACGTTTCGCTGCTCGTCGGTTCCGAGGTGACGGCGGGTGCGCTCGCCGCCGCCCTCACCGAAGGCGCGGGTGATCTGCTGGAGTCCGTGCGGCTGGTGGACGACTACCGCGGCGAGGGACTGCCGGACGGCTCGAAGAGCCTCACCTTCGCGCTGCGCTTCCGCGCGGCCGATCGCACGCTGACGGCGGCCGAGGCCACGGAGGCGAAGCTCGCCGGCGTGGCGGTGGCCACCGAGCGCCTGGGCGCACAGATCCGCGACTGAGCTCTGAGCACGAGGGGCGGGCACCGACCGGTGCCCGCCCCTCGTGCGTGCGGTGTGCCGGTGCTCGGTCTCGAATCCAGGACCGGGGCGCGAAAACAGGACCGAAGCCACCGATTCATCCTTGTTTCGGCGCATTCTCCTTGTTTCGGCGCATTCTCCTCGATTCACGACCCGCTCGGGAACACCGCGCGGTCATGAACGGACTCCGATTTCGGGCGGCAGGGCCCGGCGCGCTAGCATGGCCTCTATGTCGCAGACGCTCACCCGCATCACGCTCGTCACGAGCGTCGTGGCGCGTCGACGTCAGGCGGGACGCCGAATCTAGGCGACCCCGCTTTCGTCGCGTCTGCATGCGGCGGAACGCCGGTGTCGCCTTCCTGGCCCCGTTCCGCTGACTTTAAGGTAGAAACATGACGTATTCGGTCGCCGTCTCCGGCGCATCCGGCTACGCGGGCGGCGAGATCCTGCGCCTGCTCGCGAACCATCCGGACATCGAGATCCGCACGGTGACGGCTCATTCGAACGCCGGTCAACCGCTCGCCCTCCACCAGCCGCATCTGCGGTCCCTCGCACATCTCACGCTGCAGGACACCACCCCGGAGATCCTCGCAGGCCACGACATCGTGTTCCTCGCCCTTCCGCACGGTCAGTCCGGGCAGTACACCGACCAGCTGGCGGATGTGGCCCTGGTCATCGACGCCGGCGCGGATCATCGCCTGACGGACCAGAGTGACTGGGATGACTTCTACGGTGGCCACTTCCACGAACCGTGGACGTACGGCGTACCGGAGCTGCTCATCGACGGCGGCGCGCGCAAGCAGCGCGAGCGCCTGGCCGGTGCCACGCGCATCGCTGCTCCCGGCTGCAACGCCTCGACGGTGGAGCTGAGCCTTGCCCCCGGGATCGCCGCCGGTGTGATTGAGGCGGACGACATCGTCTCCGTCCTCGCAGTCGGACCTTCCGGTGCCGGCAAGAGCCTCAAGCCCAACCTGCTCGCGAGCGAGATCCTCGGCTCCGCAAACCCCTACGCGGTGGGCGGCACCCACCGGCACATCCCCGAGATCCGGCAGGGGCTGCGGTGGGCCGGAGCAACCGGGCCGGTGCGCATCAGCTTCACCCCCGTACTCGTCCCGATGTCCCGGGGGATCCTCGCCACCACCACGGCGCGGATCGCCGATGGCGTCTCGGACGCACAGATCCGTGAGGCCTGGCAGCACGCGTACGGCGACGAGACCTTCGTCCAGCTGCTGCCCGAAGGGCAGATGCCACGGACGGCCGACGTCACCGGCGCGAACACCGCGCTGATCGGCCTGTCCATCGACCGCCGCGCCGGGCGCGTGATCGTGGTCACCGCTGTCGACAACCTCGCCAAGGGCACCGCCGGTGCCGCTATTCAGTCCATGAACATCGCGCTCGGCCTCCCCGAGGACCGGGCCCTCACCGTGAACGGAGTCGCACCGTGAGCGTCACGGCCGCACAGGGATTCGAAGCCGCGGGTGTCGCGGTCGGCCTCAAATCGACGGGCAACCGCGATGTCGCGGTGGTCGTCAACCGCGGTCCGCTGAAGGTGGGCGCCGCCGTCTTCACCTCCAATCGCGCTCAGGCCAACCCGATCATCTGGTCGAAGCAGGTGATCCAGGACGGCGTCGTGGAGGCGATCGTGCTGAACTCCGGCGGGGCGAACTGCTTCACGGGTTCCTTCGGCTTCCAGACCACGCACCAGACCGCCGAACGCGCAGCCGAGCTCCTCGGCGTCAGCGCGGGTGACGTGCTGGTGTGCTCCACCGGTCTCATCGGCACGGGCGACGAGGTCTTCCGCGGCAAGGTGCTGGAGGGTGTTGCGCAGGGCATCGCGGAGCTGTCCGCCGATGGCGGCGAGAACGCTTCCCTCGCCATCATGACCACCGACACGCGTCCCAAGCGTTCCGTGATCTCTCGCGATGGCTGGACCATCGGCGCGATGGCGAAGGGTGCGGGCATGCTCGCTCCGGGGCTGGCCACGATGCTCGTCGTGATCACCACCGATGCCGTGCTCACCAGCGAGCAGGCCGACACCGCGCTGCGCGCCGCGACGCACGTCAGCTTCGACCGGCTGGACTCCGATGGCTGCATGTCCACCAACGACCAGGTCACGCTTCTGGTCTCCGGTGCCTCGGGCATCACCCCTGACCTGGCCGACTTCACCGCGGCCCTGACCGAGGTGAGCGCAGACCTCTCGCGGCAGCTCCAGGGCGATGCCGAGGGAGCCAGTCACGACATCACGATCGTCGTGCGGGGAGCGGCGAACGAGGACGACGCCGTCGAGGTGGGGCGCTCCGTCGCGCGCAACAACCTGTTCAAGGCTGCGATCTTCGGCAACGACCCGAACTGGGGCCGCGTGCTCGCCGCCATCGGCACCACACAGGCGGAGTTCGACCCGTACAACGTGGACGTTTGGATGAACGGCGTGCGTGTCTGCCACGAAGGCGGGCCGGACGCGCCGCGCGAAGAGGTCGATCTCTCCCCGCGTGCCACCGAACTCGTCATCGATCTGCTGACGGGGGACGCCACCGCAACGATCCTCACCAACGACCTGACCCACGACTACGTGCACGAGAACAGCGCCTACGCCTCATGACCGACGACAACCTCCAGCACACCGATCCGATCGCCGCCTCCGAGCGCGCGGCCATGCTGATCGAGTCCCTGCCGTGGCTGCAGAAGTTCCGCGACGCCATCATCGTGGTCAAGTACGGCGGAAACGCGATGGTGTCCGAGGAGCTGCAAGACGCGTTCGCCGCCGACATGGCCTATCTGCGCTACGTCGGCATCCAGCCGGTGGTTGTGCATGGCGGGGGGCCGCAGATCTCGAACATGCTCGATCGCCTCGCCATCCCGAGCGAGTTCCGCGGCGGATACCGCGTCACCTCCACCGAGGCGATCAGCGTGGTGCGCATGGTGCTCACCGGCCAGATCAATCCGCAGCTGGTCGCCAAGATCAACTCCCACGGGCCGATCGCCACCGGACTGTCCGGTGAGGATGCGGGCCTGTTCGGCGGTCGCCGCCGGGGCGTGGTGATCGACGGTGTCGAGGAGTCCCTGGGCCGTGTCGGCGACGTCGTCACCGTCGATCCGACCCCCGTGCTCGATCATCTCGCCGCGGGGCGCATCCCCGTGGTGTCCTCGATCGCGCCCGATCTGGATCACCCCGGTCAGTCGCTCAACGTGAACGCCGACGCGGCGGCCGCGGCTCTCGCCACCGCGCTGGGGGCGAAGAAGCTGGTCATCCTCACCGATGTCGCCGGCCTCTACGCGGACTGGCCCAACCGGGACTCTCTCGTCTCGCACCTGAACGCACAGGAGCTGCGCGCACTCATGCCGAGTCTGGAGAGCGGCATGATCCCCAAGATGCAGGCCTGTCTCGACGCCGTCTCCGGTGGTGTGAGCAGCGCCGCGATCATCGACGGACGGGTGCCGCACTCG
Organism: Microbacterium sp. GXS0129; assembly: GCF_044769785.1. Taxonomy (NCBI): domain Bacteria; kingdom Bacillati; phylum Actinomycetota; class Actinomycetes; order Micrococcales; family Microbacteriaceae; genus Microbacterium; species Microbacterium sp. GXS0129. The sequence goes on from NZ_JBIZVZ010000007.1 coordinate 100,504, forward strand.
GTGCTCGTCGAACTCTTCACCAGTCAGGGAATCGGAACGGAAGTGGTGGCGCAATGAGCGCATGGCAGGACGACGCGACGCGCGATCTGATGGGGCTGGGCGGCCGCCTGGCGCTGCTCGTGCGCGGCGAGGGGTCCGCGGTGTGGGACGCAGAAGGCAACCGCTACCTGGACTTCCTCGGCGGCATCGCCGTCAACAGCCTCGGTCACGCGCACCCGGCTTTCGTCGCGGCGGTCTCAGACCAGGCGGCGGTGCTCTCGCACGTGTCCAACTACTTCGCCACCCCTCAGCAGCTCGAGCTTGCCGCCACCCTGAAGCGTCTGGCCGGTACCGGAGACGCGGGGCGGGTCTTCTTCGCCAATTCCGGCACGGAGGCGAACGAGACGGCGGTGAAGCTGGCCCGTCTGCACGGGAATAAGGTCGGCAAGAAGGGGCTGGTCAGCCTCAACCACGCCTTCCACGGTCGTTCGATGGGGGCCTTGTCGCTCACGCCGAAGCCGCTCTATCAGGACGCCTTCCAGCCGCTGCTGCCGGATGTCACCTACATCGACAACACCCTGGACGCGCTGGAGGAGCTGGACTGGTCCGACGTCGCGGCGATCTTCATCGAGCCGATCCAGGGCGAAGCAGGAGTGGTCGAGCACCCCGCTGGCTTCCTTCGCCGCGCCCGGGAGCTCGCCACGGCGAACGACGCGCTGCTGATCGTCGATGAGGTGCAGACCGGGATGGGACGCACGGGGGACTGGTTCGCCTTCCAGCGCGAGGGCATCGTCCCGGATGCGATGACGCTGGCCAAGGGCATCGCCGCCGGCTTCCCGCTGGGGGCGCTGGTCACCTTCGGCGATGCGAGCGAGCTGTTCTACCCGGGCACCCACAACTCGACCTTCGGCGGCAATCCGCTCGCCACGGCCGTCGGCATCGCCGTCATCGCTGAGATCGAGGACAACGACCTGCTCGCGAACGTGAGTGCACGCGGCGAGGAGCTGCGGGCGGCCGTCGCCGATCTTCCCCTGGTCGCCGGAACCTCCGGAGCGGGCCTGCTCATCGGAATCCAGCTCGACGGCCCGCACGCCGGTGCCGTTCGCGAGGCGGCCCACCGGCACGGGCTGATCGTCAACGCGCCGACCGATGACGTCATCCGCATCGCACCGGCCTACACGATCGGCGACGCCGAGGTCGAAGAATTCACCCGTCTGTTCGCCGCCGCGCTCGCGGACGTGAACGGCACCGCACCCGAGGAGAACCACGCATGATCCGTCACTTCCTCCGTGACGACGACATCACCCCCGCCGAGCAGGCGGAGATCCTGACGCTTGCCACGCAGCTGAAGACGGACCGCTGGCAGACGAAGCCGCTGGCCGGACCGCAGACGGTCGCGGTGATCTTCGACAAGTCATCGACGCGCACCCGCGTGTCCTTCGCCGTGGGAATCGCGGATCTCGGCGGCTCGCCGCTGATCATCACCACCGCCTCCAGCCAGCTCGGCGGGAAGGAGACGCCCTCCGACACCGCGCGCGTGCTCGAGCGCCAGGTCGCTGCGATCGTGTGGCGCACCTACGGCCAGGCGGGTCTCGAGGAGATGGCCCGTGGCACGACCGTGCCGGTCGTCAACGCGCTGTCCGATGACTTCCACCCCTGCCAGCTGCTGGCGGACCTGCTCACCATCCGGGAGCACAAGGGCGAGCTCGCCGGGCTCACCCTGTCCTTCTTCGGCGACGGGGCCAGCAACATGGGCCACTCGTACCTCCTCGCCGGGGCCACCGCGGGAATGCACGTCCGGATCGCCTCGCCCGCGGGGTACGAGCCGCGTGCCGATGTGGTCGCCGATGCCCGTGCCATCGCCGCGCAGACGGGTGGCTCGATCCTCGTGACCACGGACATCGCCGAGGCCGCGTCGGACGCGGACATCGTGATCACCGACACGTGGGTCTCCATGGGTAAGGAGGAGGAGAAGCAGGCGCGCCTGGACACCCTCGGCGCGTACAAGGTCACCTCCGCCGTCATGGCCCAGGCCGCGTCGGATGCGATCTTCATGCACTGCCTCCCCGCCGACCGCGGATACGAGGTCGACGCCGATGTGATCGACGGCGACCAGTCCGTCATCTGGGACGAGGCGGAGAACCGCCTCCACGCGCAGAAGGCGCTGCTGGTCTGGCTGCTGCAGAAGGCGAACGCATGAGCGGGCAGCACGGAACCAACGAGGGCTCCCTCTGGGGCGCCCGGTTCGCAGGGGGGCCGTCGCCGGCCCTCGCCGCGCTCAGCCGCTCGACCCACTTCGACTGGGTGCTGGCGCCGTACGACATCCGCGGTTCGAAGGCGCACGCCACGGCGTTGAACGCTGCGGGCTACCTCACCGATGACGAGCTGCACGACATGCACGCTGCTCTGGACCAGCTGGCTGCGGACGTCGCCTCCGGTGCGTTCGTCGCCGCCGACACGGATGAAGACGTGCACGGTGCGCTCGAGCGCGGACTGATCGAGCGCGCCGGTGCAGAACTGGGCGGCCGCATTCGCGCCGGTCGCAGCCGCAACGACCAGATCGCCACTCTCGTGCGGATGTTCCTGCTCGATCATGCGGCCATCATCGCCCGCGAGATCGGCGGCCTGATCGACGCGCTGCTCGCGCAGGCGGAGGCGGCCGGAACCGCGATCATGCCGGGGCGCACGCACCTCCAGCACGCCCAGCCGGTCCTTCTCGCACACCACTTGCAGGCGCAGGCGTGGCCGCTGGTGCGCGACCTGGAGCGCCTGCGTGACTGGCGTCGCCGCGCGGTCGTCTCGCCCTACGGCGGGGGAGCGCTGGCGGGTTCCACCCTCGGCCTGGACCCGGCGCTCGTCGCCCGTGAGCTCGGCCTGCAGAGCCCGGCACCCAATTCGATGGACGGCACGGCCGCCCGTGATGTGGTGGCGGAGTTCGCCTTCATCACCGCCATGGTGGGCGTGAACCTGTCGCGCCTGTCGGAGGAGATCATCCTCTGGAACACCCGCGAATTCGGCTTTGTCACGTTGAACGACGCGTACTCGACCGGCTCGAGCATCATGCCGCAGAAGAAGAACCCGGATATCGCCGAGCTGGCGCGGGGGAAGTCGGGTCGTCTCATCGGCAACCTCAGCGGCCTGCTCGCGACGCTCAAGGCCCTTCCGCTCGCATACAACCGCGATCTCCAGGAGGACAAGGAGCCCGTCTTCGACTCCGTCGCCACGCTGGAGGTGGTCCTGCCCGCCTTCACCGGCATGGTCGCGACCCTGACCTTCCACACCGACCGCATGGCGGAGCTCGCGCCACAGGGCTTCTCGCTCGCGACGGACGTCGCTGAGTGGCTGGTCAAGCAGCGTGTTCCGTTCCGCGTCGCGCACGAGGTCTCCGGAGCCCTCGTTCGCGCCTGCGAGGAGCGGGGCATCGGGCTGGAGGACGCCGACGATGACCTCCTCGCGGCGGTCTCCGAGCACCTCACACCGGAGGTGCGCAGCGTCCTGTCGATCGAGGGTTCGGTGGCCAGTCGCGACGGCATCGGCGGCACCGCCCCGGTGCGTGTCAGCGAACAGCGCACGCAGCTCGCTGCCGAGGCGCGGGAACTGGTCGCCGTCTGGGCATGACCCCGACCGCGCAGCCGCCGGAGAGCGCCCTGAGCACATGGGCATTCTCCGGCGTTCTGCGTTCCTCGCAGCAGGCCCTGCTGGACGCCGTGCACGTGCGGCCGCCGGAGCCGCTGCACCTGGTCGCGCCGCCGGGTGCGGGAAAGACGCTCATGGGTCTCCTCCTGGCGATGCGCCGGGGGTCGCGTGCCGTGGTGCTGGCGCCCACAACGACGATCGCGCACCAGTGGATGACCCAGGCGCTGGCCCTCGCACCGCATCCGGGTGCGGTGTCCGACGATCCCGCCCGGATCGCCGATCTCACGGTGCTGACCTATCAGCGCATCAGCGTTCCCGACCGGTCCGATGCGTTCGAGCCGATGGCTCGCGATCTCTGGGTGACCGAGCTCGTGGACGGAGGGCAAACTCGGCCCGAGGCCACGGCGCTCGTAGCCGCGCTGGCGGTGGAGAACCCGGCGGCCTACCGATCGGGGATCGCGCGACGGGCGACGAGGCTGCGGCGCAGCCTCGTGCGCCACAGCACCGAAGAGCTGGCGGCATGTCTGCACCCGAACGCGCGCCGGCTGCTCGACGATCTCGTCGACGCCGGCGTCACGACGGTGGTCCTCGACGAATGTCACCATCTCACCGATCACTGGGCCCTAGTGATCGCCTATCTGCGCGCCCGGATCGCGCAAGCCGGCAGCGAACCGCTCCTCGTCGGCCTGACGGCCACCGTTCCCTCCCCCCAGGACGCCACGGGCTACGAGAATTACACCGGCTTGCTGGGCGAGGTCGACTATGAGGCGCCCACCCCGGCTGTCGTGCGGGAAGGCGCCCTGGCGCCGTATCGGGACCTCGCCTGGTTCACCGCACCCACGATGGAGGAGGCGACGTTCCTCGCGGGACGCGATGGACTCCTGGCCGCGCTGATCCGCAACACCCTCGGCCGCGATGAGGGGGTCGTCTTCCTCCTCGACGTGCTTCTCGGCGATCGGGGAGCCGGTCGGCAGCTCACACGCGATGAGATCGACGCGCGCATCTCGAGCGCCTACGTCGACGACTTCCCGATGGCTGCTGCTGCGGCCGCCGTGCTCCGCGATGTCGCGCCGACGAACGACCTCCTGCCCCTGCTCCCGGACGAATCACGCTTGATCGGCGATGACGCCCTGCGGCTTCTCGCGCGTTTCCTCGTCCAGCACGTGCTCCCGGACCCCGCGCGAGCGGAGGACTGGGCCCGCGCACGGCGAACCCTGGCGGATTTCGGCTATGCCCTGACGGACCGTGGTCTTCGACGTGCCCGGGACCCGATCGAGTCGACACTCGCCACCTCGGCGGCAAAAGACCGCGCGGCGGCAGACATCCTGGCACAGGAGCTCGCCTCTGCGGAGGCCGATCGCGTTCGTGCGGTCGTGGTGTGCGACTTCGCCGAGCACGGCAACCGGGCAGGACGCACCGCGCGCCGCGGTGGCGCACTGCGGTGCTTCGATGCGCTCGTCGCGGATCCGCGGCTGCAGCAGGCCACCGCCATCCTCGTCACCGCCAGACACGTGCGGGTGGCGTCGCGAGACCTGTCGTTCCTGCTGCCGCGATTGCAGCGCGTGCTGGGCACGGTCCCGCAGCTCGGCGTGGTCGAGGGGGACACCACCGAGCTCGTCGTGACGGGCGTGACGCGTGCGCGCGTCATCGCCGGGGTCTCGACGCTCATCGGGGAGGGTGTCGTCCGCGTGCTCGTCGGCACGCGCGGACTCCTCGGAGAGGGCTGGGACTGTCCCGCCGTCAACACCCTCATCGACCTCACGACCGCATCGACGTCGGCCGCCGCTCAGCAGCTTCGGGGGCGGACCATGCGGCTGGACCCGGGCTGGCCGGAGAAGGTGGCACACAACTGGAGCGTGGTCACCCTGCTCCCGGCCGCGCGGACGACGGGAGCGCTCGCGGATGTGAAACGGCTCGGGCGCAAGCTCGATGCCCTGTGGGGTGTGCGCGCGGAGAACGCCCCTGACGTCGTTCGCGGCCCGAGCCACACCCTCACGGGAGCGCAGCGCGGCCTGCTCACACAGGTGCGCGAAGGGCGAGCACCCGGCGACGTCATCGCACGCCTGCAGAAGCTCACCCCGATTCGCTCGCGCGCCGAGACACGGGACCGGTGGCGCCTGGGGGAGCCGATCGAGAACATCGAGCGACGGATGACGGTGGTCGCGGGGGTGGACAGAGCGCTGCCTCCCGCACCCTTCCGTGCGCGGTTCTCGCGCTCTCTGGGAGCCGCGTCGGCCGGAGGAGCCGTGCTGGCATCACTCACGACGGCAGCGTCGGCGGCCCTGCTCGCGCTCGGCACACAGCCGGGGGCCGGATTCTGGATCGGCGGCGCCGCTGCGCTGACGACTGCGCTCACGGTGCCGGCCGGCATCTCCTGGTGGCGGATGCGCCGCCGCGTGCCGGATGACATGGCGCTGTGGACACAGACTGCGCATGCCGTCCGCGACGCGCTGGTGGCCGACGGAGCGCTCTCTCGCCCTCACACTGTCCGGGCGAGCATCGTGGAGCGGGAGGTTCGGATCGTGCTGGAGGGCGCGGGCTCCGGCGAGCAAGCCGTCTTCCGGCGCAGCCTCATCGGACTGTTCGAACGTGTTCGCACACCGCGCTTCCTGCTCGAGGTCGACCGTGGAGTGGTCGGTGACCCGCTATCCCGACTCGCCATGCGAGCGACTCGGGGCCGTGGGGATCTGCTGGCGGTACCGAAGGACCTCGGCCGCCGGCGCGGCACGGCGGTGGCGTTCGCGCAGGCGTGGAACGACCGCGTGGGCCCGGCGGTGCTCCATGAGATGAACAGCCGAGACGATGCAGCTCTCCTCGCCGTTGCACGCCGCCAGTCGCGCACGGGATCACCTCGTCCCTTTCAGCGCGACGTCTGGAGCTGATGGCCCGGTGCCGGGCGATCAGTGGATCTCGGTGTCGGCGGCCCCGCGCGTCCAGGAAGTGAACGTCACGACGAGCCCGCTGCGCGTGGGAGCCGCCAGGAACGGACCCGCCGTGACCGGGACGTCGCCGGGGAACGGCGCGAGCCGGACCAGCCGCCAGTGCTCGTCCTCGCCGGATCGCGCGCGGATGATGAGGGCGTCGGCCCAGCGGCTGACACGGAGGATCAGTCCGCGTCCCGCCCACTCGTCCACGTGACCCACCGACCAATCCGAGGCGCCGTTCGTGACCACCGCGCCCAGGCCGAGGTGTCCGTCGGCGAACTCGACGCCGGCCTTCACCCAGCGTTCCGCGTCCGCTCGGACGAACACTCCCGCCTGATCGAACTCGCCGGTGAAGTCGCCACGGAAGCCCACCTCCATCGACTCACCGACCTCCAGCGGCGCGAGGAGCGCGTGCTCGTTGTCATGGGTGAAGCCGTAGGCGGTGCGCAGCCACGCATCGCTGCCCTCCGCGGCCTCGACGGCGAGCGCACCGTCGAGAGTGGACGATGAGACGGGGGCGGTGGTCCACGATCCGGACTCCCAGGCGACGATTTCCATGACGCCATCATGACCGATCGTGACGACGTGCATGTCGCTATGTGACGCCTCGCGTGACGTGGCCGCTGCGTGAGACGTACCGTGGACCAACCGATCAGCAGACCCGAGAAGGGAACGGAACGATGTCCACCACCACGCGCCTCGAGCAGTCCATCCAGACCGCTTGCGAGCACGGCGCGATGTGCGTGCACGACCGTTCCGGCCATGGTCTGACGGGCATCCGCCTGCGCCTGGCCCTCACCACCCGCTCGGGATGGCGAGATGCCGTCATCGAGTCGGTCGACGCGGACGGCTGGATCGATCTGCGCCTGCTCGCCGACGGCGACCTCGTGCGGGTCTGGAACCATGCCGATCTCAGCGAGGTGCTGGTGTCCGGCGAGCCGGTGGCTCTGCACGAGCGCTACGAGGTGCTCGCCGCCGGCGCACTCCATCTGAACATCGCGGTCTGAGCCGCGCACGCGAAGAAGGGTCCGTGCCTGTAGGCACGGACCCTTCTTCGTTTCGGGACGCTTACGCTCCCATCGAGGCCATCATCTTCTCGCAGGCCTTCATGCAGGTCTCGGCGGCCATCATGCACATGCGGCAGGTCTCGCTCATGTCCGCGTGCTTGGCGCACTCGTCCATGCAGGCGCGGCACATTGCGATGCACGCCTGCAGCATGGGCATCATCGTCTCGGCCGACATGCTCATCGGGCGCATCATCATCTTCATCATGGTGGAGCAGACGTCCGCGCACATCGCGCACATCGACGCGCACATGCCCATGCCGTCCATGCCCGACATGGCGTCGGAGCACATCGTGCACGCCTGCATACAGGCGTTGCACGCCTCCATACACTCCTGCATCACCATCATGTCCATGTTCTGCATCATGCTGTCCTGCATCATGGACGCGGGCATCATCTTCATCATGTCCGTCATCTGGTCCATAGCCGACTCCTCTCGATCGTGCGGATGCACGTCAGTCGGCTGGCACCCGCGGTTATGACGAAATGTTACGCGCGTGTGGCGGCGTTGCGGAAAACTCCTCGTGAAATATTTCAGCCCCGTGGCTGCTGCACACGAATGGCCGTGCCCGCAGGGTCACGCAGCGCGAAATCGCGTACGCCGTAGTCCTGCTCGAGGATGTCCTGCACGATCTCGGCGCCGGCGTCCACCGCTCGCCGGTAGGCGGCATCGAGGTCGTCGGTCGACAGGACGAGCTGGGGAAGAGATCCTGCCGCAAGCAGCCGGGAGAGTGTCTCGCCGTCCTCCGGGGAGACGCCCACGCGCGGGCTGGTCAGCACGATCTGACCCGGAGCGCCTGCCTCGGAGCCGAGCGTGACCCAGCTGAACTCGCCGTAGTTGACCTCTGTCAGCACGGAGAAGCCGAGGGTGTCGCGGTAGAACGCGGTGGATGCGGGGATGTCGTCGGAGAGCACGGTGGTGAACTGCAGATTGATCGTCATGCGGTCAGCCTACGAACGCCGGGCGGGATGCGCTTCTTCGAATCTGCTCGTCCACCTCGCTCAGTCCTCGTAGCGGCGGCGACGGGTGAAACGGGCGGCCACGAACGGCGGGACCAGCTCGATGTCGGCATGCTCGCGCCGCGCGTAGGCGGATGGCGTCTCCCCATACACCTCCCGGAAGCGCGTGCTGAACGAGCCCACGGAGCTGAGACCCACCGCGATGCAGGCATCCGTGACGCTCGCGCCCTGGCGCAGCAGCCAGGCGGCTCGCTCGAGACGCCGCGTCAGCAGGTACTGGTGCGGGCTCTCGCCGTACAGAGCGCGAAACGACCGGGTGAAATGGGCCGGGGAGAGGTGCACGTGGGCGGCGACATCGGGAATCGTGAGACCGTCCGCGTATCGCCGGTCGATGAGGTCGCGAGCCCGCCGCAGCAGGCGAACGGTGTCCAAGTCGGGCTTCGCGCTCACCCGCCCACCCTATCGAGGGCAGCGGTCACGCCGGGGTGCGCGCACGACCTAAGCTGGAACGCATGGCAACCGCAGTTGATATCGCGACGCCGCCCGCAGCAGATCCCGCGTTCGAGAACGTGTGGGACGAGCTGGTCTGGCGCGGACTCGTGCACGTGTCCACCGATCAGGAAGCTCTTCGTGAGCTGCTCGGCGGGGACCCGATCGTCTATTACTGCGGCTTCGACCCGACGGCGCCCTCGCTGCACCTCGGGAACCTGGTTCAGCTGCTCACGCTGCGCCGCATCCAGCTCGCCGGTCACCGTCCTCTCGGGCTCGTGGGAGGCTCCACCGGGCTGATCGGCGACCCGCGGCCCACGGCCGAGCGCACGCTCAACACGCCGGAGACCGTGGCGGCCTGGGTGGACCGTCTGCGCTCGCAGGTGGAACGCTACCTGAGCTTCGAAGGCGACAACGCCGCACGCATCGTGAACAATCTGGACTGGACCGCGCCGCTCAGCGCGATCGACTTCCTTCGTGAGATCGGCAAGAACTTCCGCGTCGGCACGATGCTGAAGAAGGATGCCGTCGCCACGCGGCTCAACTCCGAAGAGGGCATCAGCTACACCGAGTTCAGCTACCAGATCCTGCAGGGGATGGACTTCCTGGAGCTGTACCGTCAGTACGGGTGTGTGCTGCAGACCGGCGGATCCGACCAGTGGGGAAACCTCACCAGTGGTACCGATCTCATCCGCAAGGTCGAGGGCGTGAGTGCTCACGCCATCGGCACCCCGCTGATCACCAACAGCGACGGCACCAAGTTCGGCAAGTCCGAGGGCAACGCGATCTGGCTGGACGCATCGATGTGCAGCCCCTACCGGATGTACCAGTTCTGGCTGAACACGGACGACGCCGACGTGATCGATCGTCTCAAGGTGTTCACGTTCCTCACCCGCGATCAGATCGAGGACTACGCCCGCCTGGTGGCCGAGGAGCCCTTCCGTCGCGAGGCACAGAAGCGACTGGCGCTCGAGGTGACCACGACGGTCCACGGTCCGGAGGCGACCGACGCGGTCATTGCGGCTTCCGAGGCGCTGTTCGGCAAGGGGGATCTGGCAGCGCTCGATGCCGACACGCTGCGCACGGCACTGGAAGAGCTTCCTCACGCCGACGTGGCTCGCGGATCCACCGTCGTGCAGGCACTGGTGGACACCGGCCTGTGCAGCAGCGCCAGCGAAGCGCGTCGTGCGATCAGCCAGGGCGGCGTCTCCCTCGACGGAGTCAAGATCGACGATGAGAACGCCGTCGTCACGGGCGCCCTGCCCGGCGGGGTCTCTGTGCTGCGGCGCGGCAAGAAGACGCTTGCCGGTCTGTTCGTCTCCTGACGTGATCCCGAGAAGGGACCCGGAACCACCTGGTGGCTCCGGGTCCCTTCTGCCGTGATCCGTAGACTCGGTGCCGTCGCGGGGGGCATCCGTCTCCGGGCGCCGAGAGGGGGAGCGTGTGCCGCTCACAGTCAGTCACGCGGTCGTCGCGCTGCCGTTTCTCAGGACGCCCCTCGTCCCGTCGGCGATCGCCATCGGATCGATGATCCCCGATCTGCCCATGTTCCTGCGTCCCCTGGGAGTGGTCGGGGTTACGTACGCCCGCACGCATGACTACGCCTGGTTGCCGATGACCGTTGCCGTCGCCCTGGTTGCTCTGCTGCTGTGGCGATGCATCCTCCGGCCGGCGACCGTCGAGCTCGCGCCGCGCTGGATCGCCGAGCGCCTGCCGTCGTCCTGGAGTGGCACGGCCCGGGCCGCGCTTCGGGAGACGTGGACCCGCGGGCGGAGCAGAGCCCTGACCGTACCGATCCTCGTCGTCTCCATTGCTCTCGGTGCGGCATCGCACATCCTCTGGGACTCGTTCAGCCACGAGGGGCGCGGGGGGACGGCGTTCGCCGGACTCGACGCGCTCTGGGGGCCGTTACCCGGCTACAAGTGGCTGCAGTACGGCTCCGGCGTGATGGGCCTGCTCATCCTCCTGGTGTGGGGCGCGCTGTGGTTGCGAAGGCAGCCGGTCCGTGCGATCCGGCGGCGCGTGAGCTGGAAGGTCCGTGTGCTCTGGTGGGCGTCGCTTCCGGTCGTGCTGCTGATCGCGGGGGCACTCGTGCTGGCGGGCGGCGCGCCGCAGGGGGAGACCTTCACGGCCGGGCACCTCGCCTACGGCGTGCTTCCTGCCCTCGGCGCGTGGGGCCTGGTCACGCTGGCCCTGTGCGTCGTGATCTCGGTGAGGTCACGGCCACAGCAGTGAACGGGTCCACTCGTCGCCACTGCGTGTGTACGCCAGGCGGATCTGGCCCTCGTCGGGGGTGGAAGCCCAGAACTCCACCTCGTCCGCGACAACGGTGAACACCGCCCAGATGCCGGAGACATCGGCCTCCCCGCCCTCGATGCGCTCGAGCTCGTCACGGAACAGGCGGATGTACTCCGGACGGGACGGCAACGGTGAGCTCTGCGTGCCCAGGCGCCCGGCCGCGCGGGAATGCGCGGGTCGCGCCTGTTCGTCCGCTCGGGCCACCGCTTCGGGCTCGCGCCTGACCAGTCCGCGCACCCGCACCTGTCGGCCCAGTTCGCGCCAGTAGAACGTGAGCGCCGCATGCGGGACGCGCTCGAGCTCCGCCACTTTGCGGCCGTCGGTGCGGGTGGCGAACACCACACCGTCGTCGTTGACGTCCTTCACGATGAGTGTGCGCGCATTCGCGGTGCCCGCGACCGAGACCGTGCTGAGAGTGACGGCGTGGGGGACGAGGACGCCGGCAGAGATCGCCGCGTCGAGCCACTCGACCAGCAGCGGGAGCGGCCGAGCCGGTGCGCTCTCCACGGGAAACGGCGGCAGGTCTACAGCGAACGAGGGGAGGGCGCGCAGTCGGTCGCGAAGGGACGTCATGGGTGAACGCTAGCGGGACACCGGCCGCGACACGCCCGGGCTGCAGGAGAGATTCGACAGCGAGGCCGGATGGGCGTAAGTTAGTTCCTGTTCGCCCCACAGGGTAGAGCGGAGGCCCTCGGGTCCAGCTCCCCTCAAGCGGAGAACACCTCATCAAGAAGGAACGGACGATCGTCCGGGCCTGGCTCTCGAAGCCTAGATGAAACAATCGGATCACGGAGATCATCGGCCACCGGCTCCTCGGAGCAGGACAGGTTCGACGCCTCCCGATCCACCGAGAAGTTGCCCCGCAGCTAAGCCCCGTGTGGGTGGTGTGTGGGAGCATCCGATCCTTGAGAACTCAACAGCGTGCA
>NZ_JBIZVZ010000008.1:0-8114 GCF_044769785.1 Microbacterium sp. GXS0129
TCGTAACTAGTGGTTCAAGGGGCTGGCGGTGTGACCGACAACCCCTGACCTGTCTGATTCGGGACTCGACATGCCCCAAACTCTAACATGCCTTCAATGGCGAGCGGTCTGGACAGATACTTCTTGAATCGGCACGGTGTCATTACGGGCGGGGGCCAGAACAACGTCCCTGGACATCACATCTAGATGGCGGTCGTCTACAGCGGCGCAATCTTTTAACCAAAGTGGACAGCGCGTCCGCGATCAGTCCCCGCTCCCCTGATCGTCGAAGGCAGTAGCGTCGTGACGGTTTCGATGCGCGTGATGATCGCGAGGGATGGCTACAAGCACCTCCTGCGCACGGTCGCGGCCAAGGACGACGACCGCGAGCCAACCCCGTAGGGCCGGCAAAGTAGTTGCGTTTCGATCGGGTAGTTTCTGCGGTTCCCAGATTACGGGCTTAAGGGTCGTTCGTGCTGTCCGCACAGGCCTCAGTCAACCTGCGTCTCGATGCAGTAGCGTCGCAGTTCTGCGATCATCGCGGTCTTGGGGGTGCTGACGAAGCGGAACGCATGGCTGAAACGGACGCGCATTCCTCCAGCCTCGAGGTAGCCGTCGCAGGAAGCGCGTCGTCCGTGGGTGACGACAGAAATGACCTCCACCCGCTCGGGAGAACGGCGGGCGCACCTCTCGGGCTGCACTGGGGCCGCTGTGTGTGGATTTCTCGATGAGCGTCCAGCTCATGTCATCGGCAAGCCACTCGGAGAGGGCCTCCAGCTCTCCCTTGGCCCGGTTCACAACGAAGTCTCCGTCAACGCACTTCCGTGAAGACTCATGGTGCTATGGCTCGATCCGATGCGCCCGGCCTTTCTCCGCGATCGGCACGCACATTTCGATGGGTCTATCAGGCTCCCAGCTGACCTGTCCTTGGTAGATGATGCCGAGTTTCCCGGTGGCGCCGTCTCGCTAGTCGGCCATGGCGAAGCAGTGTCGCCGCCGTGTTGCTCCTGCTCACGTCTCACAACTCACATCGAGTCGCCGCTCGCCCATGAGCCGAACTTCGGGGACGCTGCTGTACCACGCATGATGAGAATCACGCAGGGCACGTAGAGTGCTGCGGCGCAGAGCCAGAGGAAGCCGTCGGCGTTGATGTAAGTGAGCGCGAAGATCGTTGTGAAAGCGACCGGTCCGAAGATCGATGTGACGCTGTTGATGCTGGCGAGCACACCCTGGAGGCGCCCTTGGTGCTGTTCATCGACGCGCTGGGAGAGAAGGGTTTGCAGAGCGGGGAGGCCGATGCCACCGATCCCCAGTGCCGCCAAGATAGGCGCCATGGAAAATGCGTCAGTGACAATCGCCAGGCCTACGAGACCCAAGGCGTCGGTAACACACCCGATGATGACTGTTTTTGCCTCACCGATCCACTCCACGATGCGGCCAGTAAGGAGGGCCTGCACGAGAACCTGTACGATCCCGAAGACGGACAGGGAGATTCCAACTTCGACGGGACTCCAGTCGAGGCGGTGTTCAGTAAACAGCACCCAGGTCGCACCTGGAGCCTGCCCAATGAATTGAACAAGGCCGAATGCGACTAATAGGAAGGTAATCCCAGGCACCGCGCTGAGGCCGGGGCGACCACGATGCTGAGCGAGCGACGCAGAGCGCGCAGGGGAATCAGGACGGGTCTCGCGTAACAAGATAAAGGTGAGTGCCAGATTGCTCGCTGAGAGAAGAGCAGCGAGCAAAAACGGCAGATGTGGCGAGATGGCACCGAACAGTCCACCCATGGCTGGCCCCGCGATCATTCCGCCGCCATAGCAGGCACTGAGTAAACCGAAACGCTTGGCGCGCTGGTGGGGTGGCGTGATGTCGGCGATCACGGTGGCGGTGACCGCATTGGTCGCTCCGGTTATCCCAGCCACTGCACGGGCGATATAGAACACCGACAGAGCGGATGTCGTGGCGAGCACGAGATAGTCGACGGTCGCACCGGCCAGGGAAACAAGCAGCACCCGGCGGCGGCCGAATCGGTCCGACAGTGTTCCCAGTACGGGGGCAAAGATGAACTGCATTACCGCGTAGAGCGCGATCAGCACTCCGACGTTCAGCGGAACCGCATCAGCGGTGACCCCTGCCTCGTGTAGCAGTGCGGGGAGAATCGGCATCACCAGGCCCATGCCGGCGGCGTCGAGGCTAGCCGTGATGAGGACCGTGGCCAACGAGCCACGAGCGGAAGTGAGAGATGACACCTTATCAACGATAAAGTTATCGATGATAAAGTGCAAGCATGGCTCAGAAACAAGCGCGACTCGATCGTGCAGCAGTCTTGCGCGGTGCGAGGCATGTGCTCAATAACACGGGGATCGACGGTTTCACCACGCGGGCGCTGGCTGCGCATCTGCGGGTGCAGCAGCCAGCGCTCTACTGGCACTTTCGGACAAAGGGCCACCTGCTCGGATCGCTCGCAGCTGATGTGCTTGATCGCGAACACCACGCCTCACTCCCAGAGTCAGGGGAGCGCTGGGACGACTTTCTCCTGCGCAACGCGCGGAGCTTCCGGACAGCGCTTCTGGCAGTCCGGGATGGAGCACGGCTGCACGCAGAGTTTCACCGTCAAAAGAGTGACCAGATGCCAGCGGGCTCGGATGCCCCCGAAAGTCAGATCGAGTTTCTCGTGTCCGAAGGATTCGCTGAGGTCTCTGCGGTCCGAGCTCTCATGGCTATCAGCCGCTATACGGTCGGTTTCGTACTAGAAGAACAAACAGCGCTCGACAACGGATGTGAGCCTGTCGATCAAGACCTAGATTTCGAGTTCGGGTTAGTTGCAATGGTTGAAGGGCTGGCATCAAAGCGATGAGGGATGCTCGCGCTTTGGGTCTCTGCGTCAGTAAGGTCAATCCTTTCCCGCTCCCGCAGCAGCTCCTCCGCGATACTGACGTTTTGCTCATGGCTACGGAGCTCACTAACGAGCAAATCAGGGACCGTATGCATGTCGCGTCGCGATCGCGGAACGGCACATCAGCAGCATCTTCACCATGCTCGACCTTAACGAGCGCACAGGAAACAAGCGCGTCATCGCCGTCCTCGAGTACCTCAAGAACTAAGCGTCGAGTGCGTGACCGGCGCGATGACCATAGGTAACGGCGGTTTAGCATCGGTGCCGCATCTTGACACGACTCAATCCGCGACAGCTAACCTCCGCATATGGAGTTCGACGGAATGGAGATCCCCGACGATATCGAGGTCACGGTCTGGGGGAGCAACGAGCACCGGCTCTGTAACGTCTGCCGCGCAGAATGCGACCCCGAGCCGAGCGGCGCCGACGGGTACGGCGTGTGAATCGTCTACGTCTGCCGCGACCACGGAGTCCAATCCGTCGTGGACCCATTCGAGCATCTCCGTTGAAGCGCGCTCTTCGCTATCTCCCTGCATTGACGCAAACATCGCGCTCTCCGCCTTCCGAGGGTAGATCCCAAGATCTGCGGCGCACCTGCCCAGTGTGACGATCTCGATCAGGGTCATGACCGCTGGGGACGGGTACCGGTACCTGCTGAACGCAGTTGTCGCTGGCGACGGGGATCGCGATGCGTCGTCAGCGCTGACAAGGTACTACCTTGAAGCAGGAACGCCTCCCGGCATCTGGCTCGGGGCCGGCCTCCCAGGACTCGCCGGAGAGATCGCCGTCGGTGCCTCGGTGAGCGAGGAGCAGTTACGGCGCCTCATGGGGCACGGGCAGGATCCGAACAGCGGCGAGCAACTGGGGCGTCCGTACCGAAAGTTTGCCACCGCGGGCGAGCGGACGCAGCGCCGCCTCGATCAGCTCCCGAAGTCCCTTACCGCAGGTGAGCGTACCGCGCAGCAAGCGCTGATCGAGGCGGAGGAAGCACAGAAGCCAACGAATGCGCCGGTCGCAGGGTTCGATCTCACGTTCTCGGTCCCGAAGTCCGTCTCGACCCTCTGGGCAGTTGCCGACGGCGGCACGCAAGCACTCATTGCCCAAGCTCACCACGCAGCGATCCGAGACATGATCGCCCTACTCGAGCGCGACGTCGCGATGACCAGGGTCGGCGCGAAAGGGGCGCGTGGCGCCGTCGCGCAAGTCGACGTGCGGGGTGTGATTGCGACTGCCTACGATCATTACGATTCTCGGGCCGCGGATCCACAACTCCACACGCACATTGTCGTCGCCAACCGCGTGCAAGCAGCTCATGACGGGAAGTGGCGCACGCTCGATTCTCGCGCTATCCACGCCGCCGTCACCGGCCTATCGGAGCATTACAACGCGGTCCTCTCGGACCATCTCACTCAGATCCTCGGCGTCGGGTGGGAAGCCCGTGAGCGCGGTGCGGGGCGCTCCACGGCGTGGGAGATCGTTGGCGTGCCGCAGGAGCTGATGGACGAGTTCTCTTCCCGTACTCGCGATATCGAGCAGGTCAAAGACCGGCTGGTCGACGACTACGTCTCGAAGCACGGGAGGCAGCCGTCCCCGAAGCTGGTGTGGCAGTTCCGGCAGCAGGCCACGCTCGAGACTCGGCCCCCGAAGCAGCAGCACTCTCTCAGCGATCTCACCTCCCAGTGGCGAGAACGCGCGACCGCGTTGCTGGGTGAGGACGCGCCAACCTGGGCGTCGGCACTGCTCGCCGGTAGTGAGCACGAACCGTTGCTGCGGGCAGACGATATCCCGTTGGAGGATCTCGAGGAGGTCGCCGAGGTCGTGGTGCAGCAGGTCGGTGACCGGCGAGCGACGTGGAAACGGTGGAACCTCCACGCGGAGGCCGTGCGACAGACGATGGCTCTCCGCTTCGCGTCCGCGAACGACCGGGACGTCATCACCCAGCAGATCGTCGATGCCGCAGAACGGGTCTCGCTGCGCCTCACTCCGCCCGAGCTCGCGAAGAGCCCCTCGCTGTTTCGTCGCGCGGACGGGTCGAGCGTGTTCCGACCCAAAGCCGGAACGGTGTTCTCCTCCGAGCAGGTGCTCGCGGCAGAAGACCGACTCCTTGGCGCGTCGAATGATCGGTCGGCGCCGACCGTACCGCTGGCATGGATCGAGGACGCTGCCAGAACGAAGAACCGCGACGGGCACACCCTGTCGGTGGACCAGGAGCAGGCGATCGCGAAGATCGGCGTCTCCGGCCGCGTCCTCGACGTACTCGTCGGCCCCGCAGGGACTGGGAAGACCACAACGATGCGTGCCCTGCGCCGAGCCTGGGAGCGACGCTACGGGCCAGGCTCGGTGACCGGGCTCGCGCCCTCGGCCGCTGCCGCCGACGTCCTCGCCGGGGATCTGGAGATCGGGACGGAGAACACGGCGAAGTGGCTGCATGAGCATCGCCTCGGGAAATGGAACCTCACGCGCGGACAGCTCGTCATCATCGACGAAGCCTCCTTGGGTGGCACGTTCGCGCTCGATGCCATCACCAGTCACGCCCAGCAGGTCGGCGCGAAAGTGCTGCTCGTGGGCGATTGGGCGCAACTCGCAGCGGTGGACGCGGGCGGCGCGTTCGGGATGCTCGTGCGTGACCGCGGCGACGCCCCGGAACTGGTCGATGTGCGTCGCTTCCGAAACGACTGGGAGAAGCAGGCGTCCCTGCAGTTGCGGATCGGCGACACCGACGTCATCGATACCTACATTGCGCACCAGCGCGTCACGCCGGGCGGATATGACGAGATTCTCGAAGCCGCCTACCAAGCCTGGCGCACAGACCTCGCAGCGGGAAAGAGCACGGTGCTGATCGCGGAAACCCTCGACACGGTCTCTGCGCTCAACACCCGCGCCCGCACCGACCGAATCCTCCAGGGCGACGTCGCTGTGGACGGCGTCAAACTCCATGACGGCAACGAAGTTTCCCGCGGAGATCTCATCATCACCCGCGAGAACAATCGGCGCCTCTCGCTCGGGCGAAGCTGGGTGAAAAACGGCGACCGCTGGCACGTCGCCCATGCGAACGACGACGGATCCCTCACCGTGCGGCGGGCAGGATCGAAGCGGCGCACCACGATCACGCTGCCCGTGAGCTACGTCGCCGAGCACGTCGACCTCGGCTAGCCGAGGTTCCCCAAACACACTCACCTGTGAACGTGCGCGTGCGCGCGGTTCTATTCTACCGGTCGCCGTGAGGACGCTCACGCGACCGACTCGTCATCGCGGGCCGAGAGACCACGAATCGCGAAAGTTGTGTCGTGCATGGTGGCTCTGGGGGTGGCTACTCAGGTATCGCGTTCCAGATTCCGGCCCACTGCTCCGGTGTCAGGTCCCTCGGCAGTGCGCGTGTATCGACGCCGCACTGCCTCAGGAGTTGCCGGGCTCGGCCGGGGTCGATGTGGCTCGCGTTCGCGATGACACGGTCGAGGGTTCTGCCTCGGCCGGTGAATACCGCGCGTACGAACTGTTGGTACCGGGTGCGCTGCGAGCCGGGAATCAGCGGATCTTTGCGCCTGCTGATCTGGATGATGCCGCCATCGACGCTGGGGCGTGGTCGGAAACCCCAGGAGGGAACCCGGCCGTGGAGGTCGAAGGTGAACCAGGGCGCGGTTTGTGCGGTCAACATGGTGGAGCCACCGATCCCGCAGCGTTTGCGGGCGACCTCCCATTGCGTAAGGAGCACCGCCTGAGTCCAGGTGCCGACGCGGAGAAGTCGGCGCAGGATCGGGGTGGTGAGATGGAAGGGGATGTTCCCCACGATCACGGGGTGGTCGAGAGGGACGGTGAGCGCGTCGGCGTGATTGATTTTCACATCCGGCAGCGCGCGGCGGAGGCCAGCGATCCGGTGCTCATCGAGGTCAATCGCGGTCACCGGCCTGCCGAGCTGGGCGAGAGGTCTCGTGAGTGCGCCGTCTCCAGCGCCAAGTTCGAGTATCGGCCCTTTCGTCGCGGTGACTAGAGCGGTGATCTTGCTGATTGTGGGTGTGTGGATGAGGAAGTTTTGGCCGAGTTCGTGGCGGCCACCGTGGGATGAACGAGGCATGTTCGCGCTCCAAGAAAGAAAGGATGGAACGCCTCGGAAACAGGGCAGAGCGCAGACGGAGAAAATGGATGCGCAAAATCGCCGTTCCGAGACGCGAATGGTCTCTCGGATGGACGACGCGCGAAGCGTTCAGCGAGGCGCGCCGTCAGGCGCGGCGGTCGCGAACAGCAAGCGTGTGCGTCACAGCGAACACGCAAATCAAGTTACCCATGCCGATCATCTTACCCGATCGCAGCACAGAGTTCATCGGAGCAGCAAACCCGGGAATCACAGGCCGCGTGCTGGCCCGTCACGACCTGGGTCGCTGCCGGGGGTGGTGCGCTGGAACGGGTTGAGTTGCCGCTCTCGCTGCTCCAACAGCCGTCGTGTCTGTTCCTGCTCGGCCCGCTTGGCTGCAATGATTCGTGCAGCGTCGTTGACTGAGAGGTTGCGGAGTTCGTCGGCTTCGGCGCGCGCCAATGTTGCTCGCGTGAGGGCGTCTCGGGCGGCACGCTGTGGGTTGACGGTGCGCATTCCGAACTGATCGCTGCGTGCTTGCTCGGTTCCAATTTCACGAGCCAACAATGCGAACCGTTCTTGCTTGTGTCGCCGCGAGGTTTTTCCTCGGTCGCCGCGCTCTTCGACGTCACCGTTGCCAGCCACGCGGTCTGGTCATCGAAGAACCTGGTGTGCCCAGCCCCATGACGAGCCCAGGGCACCTGCGCAACCGTGACCCCATGCTCAGCGCAGCGAACCCTGGGGGCTTCGGCCTCGAGATACGTTGGCACTGTTCCAAGATCGAGAGCCCTCCAGCGTCTGCGCCCCTCACCCTGGTCGTAGCGGCCAGCGACCGCGCCGCATCTCCCGCAGCGGGGTTTCAATCTCTTCGAGGGGCGTACGTGAGCGGTCACGATGCCCGCATCATCGTCATACTCGATGGTCTCGATCACGGTCGTCTGCTCGACTCCGAGCACACGCCGCCATAGGGTAGTTTCTTGCACGCCGTTCTCTGGGTTCGGTTTTGGAGATTCAACACCTCAGAACCTAGACCAGGAACGGCGTGTCCTGCTCTCAGCACGCTCAACCCACCCACGGATCAGTCACAAGAGCCGGAAATGGCGCCACTTGAAATCCGTCATCGTTCCGTCCGTCCAATCTCCGCCAAGCATGCTCAAGCTTCACGATTTT
>NZ_JBIZVZ010000009.1:0-6831 GCF_044769785.1 Microbacterium sp. GXS0129
AAAAAATGTTCCAAATTGTCCTGGGCGACAATAAACAATTCAGGTTGAGCACCTTGTGCTGCCTGTTTGTCCTGTTTCAATACTTGATAATACATAACAATAAATCTTTTAATCTATAACGACGTAAAAGTAAAGAATAAACATCATACAAACAATAAGTATTTATACTTATTTCTAGTCTTTGACCAGCTGCCGGGAATATCCTGTAAAAGGAGTGACCACGAGCGCAAAGCGCATCGTGCTCACGCCTTTATCCTTCGAAACTTGCCGCTTTAAACGGCATTCGCCGCGGCTTCGTTTCTCAGTAAACACACTCATAATTTGTATTTTCTACCACGCACATTGCCGTACACAAAATAAAAATTATTCGTATAAGGTATTCCTTCGGAATAGTGTTTTAAAACCAAGGTGTCGGTTTTGCAAACCTATGACCAGGGAAGTTGAATCGAAGATGGTAACTTCGATTTCCTTACGGACAAAACCGTAGGCTTACGCACACCACACACATGCCATCGCATTGGCTCTCTATAAGGATGTTTACGGATGAGAGAACGCTTCGCGTTTCTCATTAACTCTAATCAAACTCAGAATTACTGGAAAACAAAGATATTTACGTTAAAAAGTGTTTAAAGTATGATAAATCATACTCTAAACACTTTATTAACATCTGAAGCCAACAAAGTTGGCTACCTGCCGGTCATCCTACTTTCAATCCGAGCCTTGAACGATGAAGATAACCTTCACTTTTCATAAAACGATAAACATACGCATAAGTATAACAATCCATAGGAAACTCAAGAATAGTACGAACACTTCTACTACTATTATAAACCTCACAAACAATATAAGGTTGCAGACCAGGAAGAAACTCATGTTCCATCATGTCTTCATAACATTCAATGCCATGAGCGGCAAAAGACTTTTTAATTCTATCAATTTTCATTTTAACCGTTTTTTAAAGAAAAATTTAAAGAATCTAAAATACGAACATAACTGCTTATGATATCATTCTTAGCAGTTTGAGACAAAAAAGAGTCACTCTTAATCTTAAGAATACGACTACTAACAGCTACCAAAATTAATTTAAGATCCTCACGTTCCAAATTCAAATTTACCTTTGTTTTCATATCTCTGTGTTTTAATTACATCACAAAAATAATACAATTAACAGTGTCCTCCAGGAGAACACTGTTAATTAAAGAAAAAGAAAATGTTAAACAAAATCAAAAAGTATACGAAGAATTCCAACCAGGACCAGGATAACCACTCGAAGAAGAAGGTTTACGACCACCAAAAGTCTTGGCAGCACCAACAAGTCCGAGAACCTGAAGAATATCCTTACCATAAACATTCCAAAAACGATAAAAACCACTATCCTTAAAATCAATATCCTTAGAATATTTCTGTGCTTCCTTCCAGGCATTATAAGCGCTTAAATAACCATTACGCCAAGCAAAAGGCATCGCTCCTTTAGCAGTTTCTGTCTGATATTGATTTGCCGTATTAATAGCTTCTATAGTAGAATCTATGGTACTCTTATCGACTTTATATCCTAAAATATCTCGAGCCGTACGAACTTGCTGGGCTTCAATCTGAGCACGAGTTAGACCAATACGCGTACCAATCTCAGTTATAGTAGCTAATTTTGTCCACAAATCTGCTTGTTGCTGAGAAGGCAAATAACGATTAATTATTTGTTGAGCCCTTGCATCCAACACAGTAAGAGCAGTGTTAGCCATTTGCAACCTATTATTGATAGCATAAGATTGTTGTTGGTCAACAAAGGAGCGCATACCAAGCAAGCCAGCAGCCTGGGAATTCATGAAAGTACGATAAAGAGGATTGTTATTTAAAAGATTCGTATTACCTCGAATCTGATCAATCTCGGCTTGTTCGCGATCTCTTCCAAATAATCCGGTAAGCTCATTACGAAGATTAAAACCTTTAGTTTCAGCGGCAATCTTTTGATTTGCAAAGAACGAGTTTATAGCGTCAGAAACACCAGAAAAATCAAACCTAGCAGCCTGCATAGCAACAGGAGAAGCAGCAGAAGCAGAAGAACCGGAAGGGGAAGAGCTGGCATTGCCAGCACCTCCACTATCCATCATATATGGGTTTCGTCCAGCTTCTTCCCATCTCTCACGCTGAGCAGAAGGAGAGTTATAGGCATTTTGTCGATTCCACATATACTCCTGGAACTCCCGATTCTTGGCAGCTTCATTAGCATTAAACTGGTTGTTCAACTGATTCATTTGCCAATTCATCTTATTGGTTTGTTGTTGAACTTTAGCGTTTAAAGCATTCGACCATATATTACCAGCAGTCTGTACTGCACTACCAAGAAGTCCCATAGCTATTCAGTTTGAAGATTAACACCATTTGCTAGACGTTCAAAAGCAGAACGACGAAGCTCTGCATCCTTCGCCTCTTGTTCCATACGAGATTTCAACTCTGAACGTTCTTTTTCATCTGTAATAATGTCGTCAAGTTGAGAAATCAAGTGTTCAGTCCAAGCCTTAATTTCACAAGGCGCCTGGACGAAACGAGGTTTAATACTCTCCATTAACTGCTCATCACTAAACTTAGAATCTACATAAGGAGTCTTTTTAGGATTAAAAGCATTCTTAATCACAGCCATGTAGGTATCCTCACCAATCCGATTCTTAATGCGCTCTGCATTCAAAAGCAAATTTACGTCAGAAACATAATGACGAACGCCATCAACCCTATAAAACCGAAGCTCATCTAACGGAATACGAACAGGAAACTTGCTCGCATCCAAATGATATCTATTATTATATATAGTCATAACAAATTTTTTAATACGGCATGCCATCATAATCAAAGTTACGCACAGCCGAGATATTAAACATACAATTAATTAGAAACTGGTCAGTGTCCCAAGTAGAATCACATTTCACTCCAAAAACAGAATCCAGTAAAGACGGATTCACTTTAAAGAAGTTATAATTGGTTTCAAAAGCATTAGAATCGCCTTGCTGAGAACCAAACCAAGATGCAAGATAAGAAGGATTCAACGGAGCAACCCAAGACTTCAATGTAGAACGAAACGCACCTTGAATCTCATCTACATCTGTCTTCAATTCCACAAAACGGGGAACATAGCCCATAGTCACAGACAGATCATTAGGAATCCACTGTGAATCCACTTTAGAATCATAACCGTTCATGAAAACGTTCAACGGAAGAGACTCCATACCTATACGATCAAACTCAGGGACGGGTAAGTCATTGAACGTAGTATAAAGCAATTCTTTACGTTGACCGGTAATTACATAATCCAGCAACGGTACAGCATGATAGATACACATAAGAATACCATGTTCGTCAGCAGTAAACGAATCAGAACCAGAACCAGTACCAACACCCTTACCTTTAATTATAGCAGCACCAGCAGGAGTAGCGCCAGGAGTCTCAGTAGCAGAAGCATTCAAATCAGCATTAACCACTTCAGAGATATCAATATTGTTAGCAGAACCACCAACATACATACACTTATCAGACAAAGCAGCAGACAAATTTACGCCAAAATGTGCTCTAATCTGCTCTCTATACGTCGGGTCGGCACACTGAGAAATTTCCCTCCAGCGTTGAGTCGCCTCGGCAAGACGAAGAGAAAGGATGTCAAAAGAACCAGAAATTGAAGAAAAATCACTATAAAAAAGCGTACCCAAAGCATCTCCGGACTTCATATTAGAAGAAGTAATACCAAAACTAGTAGTATCGCCAGTAGTCGGAAGAGCATTACCTACTGTAACAGGTTTACCAGAAGTTGTATCAATCAATGGAGAACTACCAGTAAAACCACTAGTAGTAACCGTAGCAATATCACCTAGTTGTTGTTCTGGAAGCATTCCCATAAACATATCCTTATTCCAATTGGCATACCTCAAGGTGCAAAATAGGTTAATACTCGAAAAACCTTGGGAATGATAAGCAGCAATACTATTTGGAATCTGAGACAAAAAATTACCGCCTAAATAATAATCCACATTATAAGTATAAGGCTCATTCTTTTCCCATTGTCCAAAACGGAAAAAGTCGGCATAAATCTTTTGATACGCAAAAAATGGAAGTAAATTAACCGCAACATCATCAGCAGGTTCTAAGTAAAAATCAGACATATTAGCCGAAGTTAAACCTACTTGACCATCAGCATCAACAAGACCAAGTCCAAGAAAATTACCATAACCAAGATAACAAGTCAACTTAGCAGTACAAGCAGACTCATAAAAACCGAAAGCATTCAAAGGACGCTTATAGTCGCCAGTATAAGTTGACATCAAGGAAATCAATTCGGTAAGACTTGCACAATAACCAGTATCTCCATAGGCAACCAGATTAGTCCAGGGAATATCCTGTACAATCTCCTTGGAAGCATTAACTCGAGTAGCCTGAACCGGATTAGAATCCATGTTAACAATTGCTTGTGGAAAATTTTTCGAAATCAAACGAAGTGGCACAAAATACCAGTCAAAATACTCTCGAACACGAGTAAACGCAGCGGTTTCAACAGGTTGGGTACGAGTAAAATGCTGTACATTCAAATTAAACTTATCACCAGGATAAGTCATACGCCAATAAACAGGCAAAAGCTCTCCAGCTTTAGCTGTAAAAGCCAATTTCTTTGACAGGTCAAATCCAGACCTCGAAGGATGGTTTTTCACATCTCCATAAGAAAATAAATTAGCCATTTAAAAAGATATTTGTAATTGTTTATTATCCGGACGGGAAGAGTCGACAAAAGTATGACCTAAAAATTCCGGAGAAATAAAGAATCGAGCAGAGGTACAATTAACATTCAATTCACGTTCTACAATTTTAATCCGCTTACAAAAAGCAGTAAAAGACACAGCAGAATATTCAGCCATATCATAAAATCCAAAAACATCATCAAATTGACGGCAACGATAAAAGTACGCAGTATAATGCTTAGAGGGTGCCATACTGAATAAATTTAATATTCCTGTCATTCAATTCACGATGCTTAGTCGCATCATACATCAATTTCTTAAGTCGAGATTGAGATGCAATACCTTCCGGGGTACTCAAGAATCTTGTGTTTTCTTCTTCCGTTTGCCGGATGAAAATATACGCACTATCGACCTGAGAACTCTCGCAAGCTTCAAAAGAATGTCGAAGACCTTCATAATCATAGTTTTTAAAAAAGTTAATAGATAATTTAAGGTAATATGGAATCAAATTTACAAACCGAACAAAATTGCTATTATTATACTTATAAATAGCAGCCAACCAATTATGAGTATGACGAAACAAATTGTACCAACGAGAAAAAAAGGAGTCCTGGAACTCTTCACTGTGCCATTGGTCAAAGGGGAGGTGTAAGAACCAAGATATTTCTCGGAGGTGTACATCCTCTTCAAGGTATCTTTCGCGTTCTGTAGGAGTGAGTTCTTCATATATATGTTTATAAAGTTTCTTTACTGTAGCCGAGGGGCTAAGTCCTCTAAAGGCTGGTCGCCTAAAAACGTTTCGTACTGACTGTACAACAGAATATAATTCATTCCAAGACACACCATCGCGGGCAGCGAAGCGGAAAAAGACGGAATCGATACACGACCTCCAGGGATACAACGTGCGAAGTTTTCCATTATGCACAACGTCCTTTCCATTAATATATAAAGAGAAGTCTCCCTGTAAAGCTCGAGATTTTTCTGAATCAAAGAACTCGTTTCCGCATCCAACTGAAAATCTACCGCGGGATCTGACTGCAGCATTTTCTCGAAGATGATAGGGAACACTTGAAAATGAATTAACATATCCCGCAACGTATGACTCAGCGTTGCCACGCGACGCAGACCAATCGAGATTACCAAGGCGCCAACATGGATTAACAATGCGTCCAAAATTCTGGGCGACTTCATCCTCGTTAAAGAATAATATGATATGGAAATGCGGGCGGAATGTTGTTGGTCCATATTCTGCCACAACGTAGTAATGTATTTTCGCATAATAACCTAACCTTTTAAATATAGCTTTTCTAATTCTCTTAATAAACAATGTCAAATCATTCCAATTCACATAAGGATATGTATTTGCATATTCCGGATAACGAACATAGCGTTCACCTGTCTTTCGATTCTTAGAATAACGCAAATCAGTTTTATCACAATATTCAGAAACATACTTACCTGTCGCCATAAACATCCAGCGCTCAGGCAAACATTTAGATATACCAGAAACAGGAATTAAAACATCCTTCCTTAACCTTGGATTACGTGGGAACATTGTAACAGTCCGATACACAGACTCACGAGTGCAAGGAATAGCAATATATACATGGCTGTGAGTTGAATAATAATTAGGGTCCTCCGCAAGATTTTGTTGTCTTTGTCTAAGTTCACTAAGCGGAAGATAAGCTTTAATACGGTATCGAGGAACTGTTTTCGCATTATATGTCGGAGTAAGAAAATAAGTGTACTTATAAACAGACTGAGCAGCAAAAACACGCATTTCATTGCGCGTAGTCTTACTCAGCAGACAAGCATCGCAAGTACCACAAGGAACATAAACCTTACGGTTCGTATAAGGGTTTATGATAACATTACCATGAACACAGGTGGTAGCCATTCGGTTTATGAATCCTTGGGTATCCATTGCAATCAAAACAAACAAGATGAAACTTTAATCAACATCATTCTCTTCCGTGTAAAGATTTCTTTCCGGAAAAGCAGAAAAAATTAATACAACATTCTGAGTCAATTGCTCATGCAAAAAATGTTCCAAATTGTCCTGGGCGACAATAAACAATTCAGGTTGAGCACCTTGTGCTGCCTGTTTGTCCTGTTT